>NZ_JAHCLR010000032.1 GCF_018455725.1 Mycolicibacter acidiphilus | reverse complement strand
TCACCGGAGCCGTCGGAGCGGTGCAGCGGCACCACCGCCGTGGCGGGCAGCGTGACGCCGGGGTTCAGCGCGGCGACCTGCGGGTCGTTCCAGGTCTTGATGTCGCCGCGGTACATGCCGGCCAGCACCGTGCCGTTGAGCTTCAGATCGCCGGTCAGGCCGGGCAGGTTGTAGCTGACCTGCTGGGCGGAGATCGCCAGCGCGATGTTCACCAGGCCGGGGTGTTCCTTGACATCCCCCTCGGACAGGTAGGCATCGGAGGCGCCGATGTCGACCGCACCGGCGGCGACCTGAGCGATGCCCGCCCCGGAACCGCTGTCGGCGGTGCTGATCGTGACGTTGGGGTACTGCTGCTGATAGGCCGGCCCCCACTCGCTGAACAGCGAGTACAGCAGGGTGCTGCCGGTCTCGGCCAGTGACACCGCGGCGGTGGCCGGCACGGGCGCCGCGCCGGCCGACGTCGAAGTCGAAGCCGAAGGCGGACTTGAATTCTCCGTCCCGGTCGATCCGCAGCCCGCCGCGGTCAGCGCGGCCAGGGTGAGCAGGACGGTGCCGGCGCGGGCTCGGCGTTGCGGTCTGGGCTCCATCGGCGCAATGCTACTTCCGCGCACCGACTCGCACGGTAAGGTCGGGCCTTGTCTTGACCGCCTCACCAGAGGAGTTCCGTGAAGTTCAGCAGATGTGGTGTCGCACTGAGTCTGCTGACTGCCAGCGCACTGGTGCTCTCAGCCTGCGGCGGCAGCAGCAACGACTCGGCATCATCGAGCAGTTCGGGGGTGGACTGCGGCGGTAAGCAGGAATTGCACGCCAGCGGTTCGACCGCACAGGAGAACGCGATCGAGCAGTTCGTGTACGCCTACATCCGTGCCTGCCCGGGCCACACGCTCGACTACAGCGCGAACGGATCCGGCGCCGGCGTAGACGATTTCGTCAAGAACGAGACCGATCTGGCCGGCTCCGACGTCGCGCTGGATCCGGCCAAGGGACAGCCCGACCAGGCGGCGTCGCGGTGCGGTTCGCCGGCCTGGGACCTGCCGACGGTGTTCGGACCGATCGCGGTCACTTTCAACATCAGCGGCGTGAGCAAGCTGAACCTGGACGGGCCGACCACGGCCAAGATCTTCACCGGCGCGATCAGCACCTGGAACGACCCGGCGATCGCGGCGCTGAACAAGGGCACCAACCTGCCGGCCACCGCGATCACCGTCGTCTACCGCAGCGACAAGTCCGGCACCACCGACAACTTCCAGAAATACCTCGACGGCGCGGCCGACGGCGCGTGGGGCAAGGGAGTCAGCGAGACCTTCAACGGGGGCGTGGGGACCGGCGCGGCGGGCAACAACGGCACGTCGGCCCTGCTGCAGAGCACCGACGGGTCGATCACCTACAACGAGTGGTCGTTCGCGGTGGGCAAACAGTTGAAGATGGCCGGGATCATCACGTCGGCGGGGCCCGACCCGGTGTCGATCAGCAGCGAGTCGGTCGGCAAGACGATCGCCGGGGCCAAGTTCCAGGGCCAGGGCAACGACCTGGTGCTGGACACGTCGTCGTTCTACAGGCCGACCGACGCGGGTGCCTACCCGATCGTGCTGGCGACCTACGAGATCGTCTGCTCCAAATACCCCGACGCCGCCACCGGCGCAGCGGTGAAGGCGTTCATGCAGGCCGCGGTCGGTCCGGGCCAGGACGGTCTGGACCAGTACGGGTCCATTCCACTGCCGGACTCGTTCAAGGCCAAGTTGCTGACGGCCATCAATGCCATCTCGTGACCCACGGATGAGGGTTGCCGTACCGAGTTGCCGGGTGAGGGAAAGGCGGGGCGGTGTCTAACGGTGAACCGGATTCGCGGGCGGGTTCCCAGTTCGGGCCCTACCTGCTGCGGCGGTTGCTGGGCCGCGGCGGCATGGGCGAGGTGTACGAGGCCGTGGACACCCGCAAGGGGCGCGTCGTGGCGTTGAAGCTGATCTCGGAGCAGTTCTCCGGCAACCCGGTGTTCCGTGAGCGCATGCGGCGGGAGGCCGACGAGGCCGGGCGGCTGAACGAACCGCACGTGGTGCCGATCCACGACTACGGCGAGATCGACGGCCTGATGTATCTGGACATGCGCCTGATCGACGGCGTCGACCTGTCCACCATGCTGAAGCGGTTCGGGCCGCTGAGCACGACCCGGGCGGTGGCCATCGTGAGCCAGATCGCCGCTGCCCTGGACGCCGCGCACGCCAACGGGGTGATGCACCGCGACGTGAAGCCGGAGAACATCCTGATCACCCGGGACGACTTCGCCTACCTGGTGGATTTCGGGATCGCCCGCGCCGCCACCGATCCGGGACTGACCCAGACCGGAACGGCGATGGGAACCTACAACTACATGGCGCCGGAGCGGTTCTCCGGCGGCGAAGTGACCTACCGCGCGGACATCTACTCGCTGGCGTGCGTGCTGTGCGAATGCCTGACCGGGACGCCGCCCTACGCGGCGCAGAGCATCGAGCAGGCGGTTGGCGCACATCTGACCGCACCCGCCCCGCGCCCCAGCCAGTTGACCGGCGGGCGGGTGCCGGCCGCGCTCGACGAGGTGATCGCCCGGGGCATGGCGAAGAACCCGCAGGACCGCTACCGCAGCGCCGGGGAGCTGGCGATCGCCGCCCAGCAGGCGCTGGCCGGGCCCGCGCCGGCCCAGGGGGCCACCACCGCGTGGCGGGGCGAGCCGCGGTATGGGCCGACCGACGCCGTGGACACCAGTGCCGAGACGATGATGCGCCCGGCGATACCGGGCGTCGACCACTCCGGGCGGCCGCCGCAGCCCGCCGCCGGCCAAGGCGCCTGGCGCGGCACACCCGCGGCTCCCGCACCGGCCGGGCCCCCGCCGCGGGTGGATTTCAGCTCACCGGCGCAGCGTGTTTCAGCCGGGGTGCCGTGGTACCAGCGCAAGCCGATCCTGATCGGCGCCGCCGCGCTCGTCGCCGTCATCGCACTGGTCGGCTTCCTGGTCAGCCGGCCGTCGCACGGCTCGTCGACCTCGGCGTCCGGCCAGACCGTGCTGCCGTTCGAGGGCATCAACTTCCGGCTCTCCCCGGGCGGTGTCGCACTGGACACCAGCGGCAACGTCTACGTCACCAGCCAGGGCATGTTCGGTCGGGTGCTCAAGTTGGCGCCGGGCTCCAACAAGCCCAGCCTGCTGCCGTTCGACGGCCTCTACCAGCCGCAGGGCCTGGCGGTGGACGGCTCCGGCGCCGTGTACGTCACCGACTTCAACAACCGGGTGGTGAAGCTGGCGGCCGGATCGGACAGCCAGGAGGTGCTGCCGTTCAACGGTCTCAACTACCCGGAGGGGGTGGCGGTCGATTCCGGCGGCAACGTCTACGTCGCCGATCGGGCCAACAACCGGGTGGTGAAGCTCGCCGCCGGGTCCAACGACCAGACCGATCTGCCGTTCAGCGGACTGAAGAACCCCGACGGTGTGGCGGTCGACGCCGCCGGCAACGTCTTCGTCACCGACACCGACAACAACCGGGTGCTCAAGTTGGCCAGCGGCGCGACCACCCAGACCGTGCTGTCGTTCACCGAAGTGGCGGTGCCGTGGGGAATCACCGCCGACGACGGCGGGAACGTCTACGTCACAGAACACGACGCGAACCGGGTGCTCAAGCTGGCGGCCGGCGCGGTCAGCCCGACGGTGCTGCCGTTCACCGGGCTCAACACACCGCTGGACGTGGCGGTGGACAAGTCCGGATATGTGTACGTCGCCGACCGCGGCGATGACCAGGTGGTCAAGCTGAAGGCGGGCTGATCGGCGAACGCGGCACTGCGCCGCGGACTCCGCGGGGGCGTTCCCGCAGGTTGCGATCGGACCCGGTCAGGGGTGGTGCGGCCGACACGGGTCGGATCCGCCACCGCAAGCCTGTGTGCGACACAACCGGTATCCGTGAACGCCATCTGTTGGCCGTCAGACGAGCCGCTGCCGGTTAGGCTGGTGGTCAGTTTTCCGCCGCGGCTGAGCCGGTGGTGCGAGGTGGTCTGGTGAAGGGAGTGTCGTCGGTGAACAACACCGAACCGAGTTCGCGGGCAGGGTCGCGGTTCGGCCCCTATCAACTCGACCGACTCCTCGGCGGCGGTGCCGTGGGCGAGGTGTACGAGGCCGAGGACACCCGCAACGACGAGTCGGTGGCACTGAAGCTGATCTCCGAGACGTTCTCCGCCGACGAGGCGTTCCGCAGCCGGCTGGAGGACGAGGCCGAGGCCGCCGGGCAGTTGACCGAACCGCACGTGGTGCCCATCCGCGCCTACGGTGAGATCGATGACGTCCTCTACCTGGAGCTGGGTCTGATCGACGGCATCGACCTGGCCGCACTGCTGGCTGAATCCGGGCCGTTGAGCACGCCGCGGGCGGTGGCCGTCGTCCGCCAGGTCGCCGCGGCGCTGGACGCGGCGCACAACGCCGACGTGATCCACCGCGACGTCTGCCCGGCGAACATCCTGGTGACCGGTGACGACCTGGCCTACCTGACGAACTTCGGAGTGGCCGCGGCGATCGCGGACCCAGAGGCCGGCAGCTACCACTACATGGCACCGGAGCGGCTCAGCCGTGAACAGGTCACCCACCTCGCCGACATCTACTCACTGGCCTGCGTGCTGGCGGAGTGCCTGACCGGCAGCGCACCGTTCTCGGCAGACAACGTCGACGACGCGCTGGCCGAGCGCCGGAGCACACCACCGCCGCGGCCCGGCAAGCTGCGGCCCGGGCGGGTCCCGGCCGCGCTCGACGAGGTACTCGCCCGCGGTATGGCGAGGAAGCCGCAGGACCGCTACAGCAGCGCCGGGGAACTCGCCGATGCCGCCTACCATGCGCTCACCGAACCCGAGCGGCACCAGGTCGGCCGGATCCTGCGGCGCGGCGAGCCCGCGATGCACCTGCCCGGCGGCCTGCAAGCCGAACCGGAGACGCGCGGTGACGGCAACGGGCGGGGCCGGGCGCAGGTTCCCGCGCAGCCGGGCGCGGTTCCACTGACCTGGCCGGGCTGGACGCCGCCGGACACCGGTGCGGGCACCGGGATCGCGCCGGTGGTGACCCTCCCGCCGTCGCCGCTGCTCACCCCGGCATTCCCGACGGCCCTCCGGCCGATCCCGACGCCGAGCCGGCACCGGATCAAACGCAAGCCGGTCCTGGTCGCGGCCGCGGTGCTGCTCGCCGGCGCGGTGCTGGCCGGCGCGGGCCATCTGATCAGCGGCTCGTCGGCGAAGTCCCCGGTGGCCGCACCGCCGCAGGACATCGTGCCGTTCACCGACCTCGACTACCGGCTGTCGCCGGGCGGGGTGGCACTCGACGGCGCCGGCAACGTCTACGTCACCAGCGAAGGCATGCACGGGCGGGTGGTGAAGCTTCAGGCCGGGTCGACCAAGTCGGACGTGCTGCCGTTCAGTGACCTCTACCAGCCGCGCGGCCTGGTCATCGACGGCGCCGGCAACGTGTACTTCTCCGACGTCAACAACCGGGTGGTCAAGCTCGCGGCGGACTCCAACACCCAGACGGTGCTGCCGTTCTCCGGCCTGGACAACCCGGACGGGGTGGCGGTCGACGGTTCCGGCAACGTCTTCGTCGCCGACCGGGGCAACAACCAGGTGGTGCGACTGGACGCCGCGTCGAACAACCAGACCACGGTGCCGTTCGTCGGGCTGAACAACCCGGACGGGGTGGCGGTCGACGGTTCGGGCAACGTCTACGTCACCGACACCGGCAACAATCGGGTGCTCAAGCTGATGAACGCCACGAATGAGCAGGTGGTGCTGCCGTTCGCCGGGATCGTCTCGCCCTGGGGGATCGCCGTGGACGGCGACGGGAACGTCTACGTCACCGAGCACAACCGCAACAAGGTGGTGAAACTGGCCGCCGGCGCCGCGATTCCGGTGGTGCTGCCGTTCACCGGCCTCAACGCACCGCTGGACGTCGCGGTCGATCAGCGCGGGGACGTCTACGTCGCCGACCGTGGCAACGACCGGGTGGTGAAGGTAACGGCGGACCGGTGAGGACCGTATGAACAACCAACCCGGCTCGCGCGCCGGCACCCAGTTCGGGCCCTACCGGCTGATCCGGCTGCTGGGCGGCGGCGGGATGGGTGAGGTCTACGAAGCCGAGGACACCCGCAAGCACCGGGTGGTGGCGCTGAAGCTGATCTCGTCGCATCTGGCGGGCGACCCGGTGCTGCACGCCCGCATCCAGCGCGAGGCCGACATCGCCGGGCGGCTGACCGAACCGCACGTGGTGCCGATCCACGACTACGGCGAGATCGACGGGAAGTTCTTCGTCGAGATGCGGCTGATCGACGGCGAATCGCTGCGGACACTGCTCAGCCGCTACGGCCCGCTGAGCCCCGCCCGGGCGGTGGCGATCGTGCGGCAGGTCGCCGCCGCGCTGGACGCCGCGCACGCCGCCGGGATCATGCACCGCGACGTGAAACCGGAGAACATCCTGGTGACCGCCGAGGACTTCGCCTACCTGGTGGATTTCGGCATCGCCCGGGCGGCCACCGATCCGGGGCTCACCCAGATGGGCACCGCCGTCGGCACCTACAACTACATGGCGCCGGAGCGGTTCACCGGAACCGACGTCACCTACCGCGCCGACATCTACTCGCTGGCGTGCGTCCTCAACGAGTGCTTGACCGGGGCGCCGCCGTATCGGTCGGAGACCATCGAACGGATGATCGCCGCGCACCTGACCGAACCGCCCCCGCACCCCAGTGCCGAACGGCCCGGCAGCATCCCGCCCGGGTTCGACCAGGTGATCGCCCGCGGGATGGCGAAGCGGCCCGAGGACCGCTACCGCAGCGCCGGTGAACTCGCCGCGGCCGCGCACCAAGCGCTGACCGCCCCGCAGCAGGACCAGGCCGCCACCATTCTGCGCAAGGGCGCAGAGGCGGCGTTCAGCACCGAGACGATGGCGGTGCCGACGCCGTCGGACAGCCAGGTCACCAGCTGGCGTCCCCAGTCCGCACCCCAGTCGGCGTATTCACCGCCGGCGCAGCCGATCTACGCACCGTCGCCGGCCCAGCAGCCGACGTACACGCCACCGCCGGCCCAACCGCCGCAGTTCGACCGGGCGCCCGCGGCCGCAGCCGGCCCCAACCGGCTGATCCTGATCGGCGCCGCGGTGCTGGCGCTGCTGGCCGTCGGGGGCCTGATCGCCTACCTGGTCCGGC
The DNA here is from genome assembly GCF_018455725.1 of Mycolicibacter acidiphilus. GTDB lineage: Bacteria > Actinomycetota > Actinomycetes > Mycobacteriales > Mycobacteriaceae > Mycobacterium > Mycobacterium acidiphilum. The sequence continues at coordinate 34,159 of NZ_JAHCLR010000032.1, read as the reverse complement.
CGTCGCACAAGTCCACCGCGTCGGTGCCGGCCGGGCAGAGCGACCTGCAGATCACCGGGATCAACTTCCGGCTGTCGCCGGGCGGGGTGACGATCGACGACGACGGCAACGTCTACGTCACCAGTCAGGGAATGTACGGCCGGGTGCTGAAACTGGCGCCGGGATCGACCACCCCGACGGTGCTGCCGTTCAGCGGGCTGTACCAGCCGCAGGGCATCGCGGTCGACGCCAACGGCACCGTCTACGTCTCCGATTTCAACAACCGGGTGGTGAAGCTGACCGCGGGATCCAACGCGGAGACGGTGCTGCCGTTCAGCGGCCTGAGCTACCCCGAGGGGGTGGCGGTGGACTCCGGCGGCAACGTCTACGTCGCCGACCGCGGCAACGACCGGGTGCTGGAACTGCCGTCCGGGGCGAGCGCCCAGAAGGTGCTGCCGTTCAGCGGACTGAACGACCCGGACGGGGTGGCGGTGGACGGCACCGGCACCGTGTACGTCACCGACACCGACAACAACCGGGTGTTGAAGCTGAGCGCGGGGGCGACCAGCCAGGCGGTGCTGCCGTTCACCGGGGTGGCGGTGCCATGGGGGATCGCGGTCGACGCCAACGCCGACGTCTACGTCACCGAGCACGACAGCAACAAGGTGCTCAAGCTGGCGGCCGGCGCGACCGATCCGACCACCCTGGGGTTCGACGGGCTCAACACCCCGCTGGACGTCGCGGTGGACAAGAAGGGCACGGTGTACGTCGCCGATCGGGGCAACGACCGGGTGGTGCGGCTCACCCAGGGCTGAGCTCAGCGGGCCGTCCGGACGGCGGTGCAGTAGTAGTTGTCGGCGACCGTGCCGTCACCGGCCGTCGGCACCGGGAAACCGCTGTCCGCCAACAGTTCCCGCAGCAGGACCCGCTCCACCTGCCAGCCGTTGCCGGTGAGGTGGGTGGCGACGTCACTGCGCGGCCCCTGGTAGGTCAGCTCACCGAGTTCCACGTCGAGGCCCTGCTCGCGCCAGCGCTGCTCGGCCTGCTGATGGACCTGATCGGAGTCGGGGGAGGTCAGGAACACCTCCGCCAGCAGCCGGCTGCGCTCCGCCGAGAGCGCCGTGACAGCATCGAGCAGCCGGTCCTGGGCGTCGGGCGGCAGGAACGCCAGCAGTCCCTCGGCGATCCAGGCGGTGGGCCGGTTCGGATCGAAGCCCGCGGCGCGCAGCGCGGTGGGCCAGTCGTCGCGCAGATCGATCGGTACGAACCGCAGATCGACCGTGGGTTGTGCGTTCAGACCGGCCAGCACCGACTGCTTGAAGTCGAGGACCTGCGGCTGGTCGATCTCGAATACGGTCGCCGTGGCCGGCCAGGACAGCCGGTAGCCGCGGGCGTCCAGGCCGGAGGCCAGGATCACGGTCTGGGTGATGCCCGTTGCCGCGGCGGCGGCGACGAACTCATCGATGTGCCGGGTGCGCACCGCCAGCAGATCGGTCATCGGCTGCATGCCCCACGGTTGGCCGGGGACGTCGACGTCGCCGGCGGCGATCTCGCCGGTGGCCCACCGGGTGAAGAAATCGACACCGACCGCGGTCACCAGTGGTTCGGCGAACCGATCGTCGATGAGGCCGGCGCGGGTCGCCCGGGCTCGGCCGGCGGCGACCATGGTCGCCGTGACGCCGACGCTGCTGGCCAGGTCCCAGGTGTCGTTGTCGGTGCGGGTCATGGCCGGCCTCCTGAGGAATGCGGGTAACTGTTAGCTCGTGTAACCAACGACTCGTTCGCCTGCTTCCGGGTTCCCGGTAGCATTTTCGGGGTGGACAGCGGTGTGGACAGCCTGGTGGGACCGGTCGGCGACGGGGTCAGTGGCGCAGTCAGGCACGGGCATGACCACCACGGGCACGACCACGACCACGATGGACACGATCACGACCATGGCCGTCCGGTGCACGACGCCGGCTGGGAGCGCGCGGCCGCCTGGGTTCGCCGGCTGGCCTGGATCAGCCTGGCGCTGGTGGGCGCCGAGGGGGCGATCGGGCTCTGGCAGGGCCTGAGCACCGGGTCGATCGCGCTGACCGGCTGGGCGCTGGGCGCGATCCCCGAGGGCATGGCCGGTGCCGCGGTGATCTGGCGGTTCACCGGCGCCCGGGCGCACGCGGCGACCTCCGAGCGGCGGGCGCAGATCGCGGTGGCGATCTCGTTCTGGCTGAACGCCCCCTACATCGCCGCCGAATCCGTGCATCACCTGCTCGATCACGAGCTGGCCGAATCCAGCATCATCGGCATCGCACTCACCGCGACCGCGGTGCTGGTGATGCCGGGGGTGGGCCGGGCGCAGCGCCGGCTGGCGGCGCGGCTGCGTTCGGCGGCCACCGACGGTGAGGGGATCCAGAACTACCTGTGCGCGATCCAGGCCGCGGCCGTGCTGGTCGGGCTGCTGCTGACCGCCAACTGGCCGGGCGGCTGGTGGCTGGACCCGCTCATCGGGCTGGCGGTGGCGGCGGTCTGCGTCTGGCAGGGCTTCCGGTCCTGGCGCGGTGAGGGCTGCGGCTGCTGACCGGCGCTGTGAGTTCGGCGCGCTCAGGCTCGCTCAGCGACGTCTAACGCGCCGAAATCGCAAAGTCCCGACTGCCCCGGAGCTGGTGGTGGTGCTCGACGGGGACAGTCGGGACTCCGATGACGTTACGCCGCGGTGGTGACCGGCGCCACGTTCCCGGTCAGTCCAACTGGTAGCGGATCAGCCGGGAACTGTTTGCGACGACGGCGACCGACGACGCGTTGTGCAGGATCGCGGCCAGAACCGGCGACAGCGCCCCGCCGGCCCCGATCAGCAACCCGGCGGCGTTGACCGCGATCGACATCCCGTAGTTCTGCCGGATCACGTCGACCGCGCGGCCGCCCAGGTCGCGGACGTCGAGCAGTCGCCGCAGGTCGTCGTTGGCCAGTGCGACGTCGGCGGTCTCCACCGCGACGTCGGTGCCTTGCAGCCCCATCGCGATGCCCATGTCGGCGGCGGCCAGCGCCGGGGCGTCGTTGACCCCGTCGCCGACCATGCCGACGACATAGCCCTCGTCCTGCAGTTCGCGGACCACCGCCAGCTTGTCCTCCGGCAGCACCTCGGCGCGCCACTCGTCGATGCCGAGTTCGCCGGCGACCGCCGCGGCGGTCTCCGGGTGGTCGCCGGTGAGCATGATGATCCGGCGAATCCCCTTGCCGCGCAGCTTGGTCAGCACCTCGTGCGCCTCGGGGCGCACCTCGTCGCGCAGGCTGATCAGCCCGACGAGGATGCCGTCGACGGCGAGCAGCAGCGGGGTCTCCGCCTGCGCCCGCAGCTTGGTCACCCAGTCCGCCGCCTTCTTGGGAATGCGGACCTTCTCCGACCGCAGCAGGTTCGGGCTGCCCAGCAGCAGGGTGCGGCCGTCCGCCCAGGTGCGGATCCCGAGGCCCACCAGCACCTCGCACTCCTCGTGCGGCGGGATGCTGATGTGCCGTTCCTCGGTGGAGCGGATCACCGCCTCGGCCAGCGGGTGCCGGGAGTGCAGTTCGGAGCTCGCGGCGTAGGCCAGCACCTGTTCGGGCTGCCAATCCTTGTGGATCGCAACGATATTGGTGACCACCGGCCGGCCCACGGTCAGTGTGCCGGTCTTGTCGAACACGATCGCGTCGATCCGGCCGGCCTGCTCGAGGTGCGAGCCGCCCTTGATCAGGATGCCGCGCCGGGCGCCGTTGCCGATCGCGGCGCTGATCGCGGTCGGCGTGGACAGGCCGACCGCGCAGGGGCAGGCGATCAGCAGCATCGTCATCGCGCGGCGCACATCCCCGGTGAACAGCAGGGTCAGCGCGGACAGCGCGAACGAGGCCGGCACGAACCGTCGGGAGAAGTTCTCCCCGACGGTCTGGATCGGCGCCCGGTCGTGCTGCGCCTCCTCGACCCGGCTGATGATGCGGCCGATCACGGTGTCGTTGCCGACTGCGGTGGCACGCACCACGATCCGGCCGCGCACCACCACCGAACCGGCGTGCACGCGGGCGCCGTCGGTGACGCTGACCGGCAGGGTCTCCCCGGTGATCGCGGACTGGTCGACGATCGCCTCGCCGTCGACGAGCTCGCCGTCGACCGGGATCGCGACGTGGTCGTGCACGATCACCTGGTCGCCGATCTGCAGCGTGTCGATCGGCACCTGGACTTCGGTACCGTCCGCCAGGCGCACCCATGCGGTGTCCTGGTTGCCGCGCAACAGATCCGAGATCGCCCGGCGGGTGCGGCGCAGCGTCAGATCCTGCAGGTACTCGCCGATGTTGAGCAGCCACAGCACGGTCAGCGCGACGACGTTCTCGCGCAGCACCAGGCTGGCGACGGTCGCCGCGGTCACCAGGGCGTCGGTGCCGGCCTTGCCGGACCGGATCGAGCGCAGCGCGCCGCGCAGGAACGGGTACCCCATGAAGACCGTCGCGCCGGTGGCCACCAGCTGGCCGCTCGGCCCGAGCATCGGCGGCCGGGCGAACACGTAGCGGCGCATGCCCAGCAGTGCCAGCGCCGCCCCGCCCAGCACCATCCGCAGCACGTCGGTGTTGCGGATGTCGGCCGAGCGGGGGGTGCGGACCGGGATGAGCTCGGCCGCGACGTGGGCGGCCTCCTCGATCGCGGCCAGGATCTCGGCGGTGTCGCAGCGCTTCGGCGAGTACCAGATCACCACCGAGCCGGTGCGCGGGTAGGCGTGCGCGGTGCGCACCCCGGCAACGCGGCCCGTCGACTCCTCGACGGCGACCGCGCGCCGCGAATCCGACCGGACCCAGGGCACCTGCACCCGGATCCGGCCGGCCGCGTCGGAGACGACCGTCAGTTCAGCTTCGACCGTCATGGCCGTGCTCAGTGGTCGTGGTCGTGTGCGACGGCCGCCGCCGGCGGGGTGGCTTCCTCGCCGATGCGCTCGCGGGCCTCGGCGACCACGTCGGCGACCTTGAGGCGGGCCGACTCGGCGGCCTCCTCGGCACGGCGGGTGCCGCGCAGGCTCCACTCGGTGGCGGTGACCGCGGCGGAGTGCAGCGGGGCCTTGTCGATCGCCTTCTTCAGGATCTCGTAGGCGCTGACGCCGACCAGTCCGGTGACCACGGTGGTAGCGGCCTTGGCGATGAATCCCTGGATGGGCATGGCTGATCCTCTCGTTCTGACTGTCTTGAGCAGTGAGGGTATCAGCATATAAGCATTCGTGCATATATCGGGTGAGTGGCGGTGCGGTGCGTTCAGCGGAATGGTTCCCGTGGTGGCCGATGAGGGGTGGTGCCGACCCGGGGATGCGCGTGCGGACCGCCCGTGGCCGCGAGCGAAAGGCATGCTGGGGCCCGATACGCCTGACGCGTTTCCGTTGTTTGGAGGGCTGCTGCTGCCTGCTGACCGCAGTCAGGTTGAAACCTTCGGCATAGACGATGCCGAGGTCGTCCTCGACGGTGATGGGACACCGGGCGGTCACGGCTATCACCGAGATGGATTGGGCATCAAACGAGATGAGTTTCCGGCCGGCTGGCAGGCCGGCGACGTCGTCGCGCTCACGTACGCCGTGTTCGATCATCCGACTGATGGGCTTCGCGGTCGGCGCCGCGATTCGTTCAGTCTGTATGGAACCTTCCGTGGAGTGGCCGCCGTTATTCGAGTCCGCTTCGAGGAGAACGTCGGATGGCGCATCGCCACGGTTCATCCGTACGACGCGTTACGCTGGGGCGATGAACGCGACCGACTGGGCTACTGAGCTGCTCCGCAGTCATTCGGTTGCGTTGACGGCGGTTCAGATGGACGACACGCGGGCCTTGATCGCTGATGGGGACGGCTGGCTGGCGGCCTACGATCTCTTCCGCGACGGGATCGACGACGGCTGGCTAGACGATGCCGACCTCACTGTGGCCTTGGAGTTGGCGCGTGCCGGGGCGTTCTCGAAATTCAGTGCGGATGTTGAGCGGACATCCGCGGCGCTCCTCAGTCGAAAGACCGAGTCACCTTCTCGGTGACGCGCCGGCGCTCCTGAGCCGCCGGGTCCGGGTTGCCCACCTGCACCAGGGATGCCCCGACGGCGAACACCGACAGCGCGTTGGTCACCAGGTCGGCGGTGGTGTCCCAGGACCGCACCGACCACACCCGATCGGCACCCGTCAGGCCGGCCGCGGCCGCCGCCTTCTCGCACTCGGCCAGCGCGTCCTCCGGTGACCGGCCGGGCAGCGCCGGACCCGGATGCCGCTCGGCGTCGAGTTGGTCGCCGTGCACCCGTACGGCGGTGGCGTAGTCGGTGACGCCGACCGGCAGGTCGGGGGCGGGGCGGCCGAACGGGTCCAGTGACAGCACCGCCACCTCGCCGCCGGTCTCGGCGACCGCCGCGTCGGCCTCGGCGAGCCGGCCGGCGGTGCACAGCGCGATGTCCGCCGGGGCGGGGCCGTCGCCGGCGAGCACCGCCTCGGCGCCGATCCACCACGTCCCGAACAGCACCGCCGCGGTCTGCCAGTGCGCCGGCAGCAGCACCCTGACCCGGCTGCCCGGCCCGGCGCCGAGTTCGTCGCGCAGCAGGTTACCGGTCTTGGCCGCCCAGTTCGCCAGCGTGACCGCGGACAGCTCGATGCGCTCGCCAGTGGCGTCGTCGTAGTAGGTGATGCGCGGACCGACCGGATCGGCACGCAGCATGGATTCGAGGATCACGGTGCTCAAATTGATCACACCGAGAGACGTTAGTGGACGGTGCCGGTTAGTTCACGCACTGGGGATCGTTGGAGCCCGCCGTCAGAATCGGTGACACGACCGGGATTTCAGGCCCCTCGTCGTCCGCGGAGGTCGCGGCCGCGGCCGCGGCCGACCCACCGGTGCCCAGGCCCGAGCCCGGGCCGGTGTAGTCGCTGGACAGCACCACCCGCACCGTGCCGAGGGGCACCGACTCGTTGGTGATCACCGGCAGCCCGCCCAGGTCGCGGGCGACGGCCTGCGCGCCCGGGTCGTCGGCCTTGGCCGCCTGGACCTGGCTGGTGCTGACGTGCGCGCCCTCGTTGTTGCCGACGTTGCCGGTGCCGAAACCCTTCGCGTTCAGCGCGGTGGACACCGCGGCGGCCAGCCCGTTGATATCGGTGTCGTTGAACACGCTGGCCGTGGTCTGGGCCGGCACGTAGCCCAGGTCGTCGGTCTTGCCCTCGTCCTGCTCGTGCAGCAGCCCGCCCACCCAGTCGGCGACCATCGTCGGGTCGACGCGGACCACGCTCTGCATGCCGTCGTCGCTCCAGCCGGACTCCTCGAGCACCGGGATGGTGGCGAACGCCACCTTGCCGCCGGCCAGGTCCTGCAGCTTCTTGATGAAGTCCATCACGTCCCAGCCGGCCGACAGCACCACCGAGCGCTGCACGGCCGCCTGCAGCCGGGACAGGGTCGCCGGGCTGGACAGCGTCTTGCCGGAGATCACCTGGTGGGCCAGCGACGCCATCACCGCCTGCTGGCGGCGGACCCGGTCGAGGTCGCCATGCGGCAGTTCGTGGCGCTGACGGACGAAGCTCAGCGCCTGCGCCCCGGACAGCTTCTGCCAGCCGGCCGGGAAGTCCGCGCCGGAGAGTTCCTCGTAGACCGGCCCGTTGAGGCAGACGTTGACGCCGCCGAGTGCGTCGGTGATCAGCGAGAAGCCGAGCAGGCCGACCTCGGCGTAGTGGTCGACGGTGACACCGGTCAGCGACGCCACCGTCTGGATCAGGGCCTCGCGGCCGGCGGCGGTGCCGCGCGCCTGGGCTTCCTCGGGGGCCATGCCGGACTCGACGAGTTCGTCCGCGGTGTTGAGCCGGACGGCGCCGTAGACGCCGTTGATCTTGGTCTTGCCCAGCCCCGGCGCGTCGACGTAGGAGTCGCGGGGGATGGAGATCGCGGTCGCCGAACGGCCGTTGTTCGGGATGCGGACCAGAATGATCGTGTCGGTGTTGGTGGCCTCGTCGTCGCCGACCCGCAGCGCCGAGAGCTCCTCCGGGGTCAGCGGGTTGCCGTGGGCGTCAGTGCGGCTGTCGCTGCCGACCAGCAGGATGTCGACCGCGCCGTCGGCGCCGCCTTTGCCCAGGGCCATCGCGGCGATGTGGAAGATCCCGTCCTCGAAGGAGCGGACCTGGCTCCAGGCCACCCCGGTGCCCAGCACGACGGCGACGGCCGCCACCGTCGCGATCACACGAATCACTCGTTGCGCAGGCATCACGTCAGGCTACTTGCGTCACGGCTGTATCGCTGGTAGCCAGGGCCGCATAAGCTCCGGCGGTTTAGCGAGCCTCGACGGAGGAGAGGCGAAGCTGGAACCGCCGCATAAACTCCGGCTTTGTGAGTCATTCCTCCAGGATCGTCGTCTTCGGCGCCGGCGGCCAGGTCGGCAGCCTGCTGGCGGCGCGCGCCGCCGAGCAGGGCCGGGATGTGCTGGCGCTGCCGTCGGCGCGCTGCGACATCACCGATCGAACGGCCGTCGCGCAGGCCGTGCTCCCCGGTGACGTGGTGATCAACTGCGCCGCCTACACCGACGTCGACGGCGCCGAGTCCGATCAAGAGCGCGCGCACGCCGTCAACGCGACCGGACCGGGCCACCTCGTCGACGCCTGTGCACGGGTCGGAGCGCGGCTGCTGCACCTGTCCACCGACTACGTGTTCAGCGGCGATTTCGGCGGTGCGCCGCCCCGCCCCTACGAGGTGGCGGACGCCACCGGCCCACTGTCGGTGTACGGCCGCAGCAAACTCGCCGGCGAGCAGGCGGTGCTGGCCGGGGCAGCGGACGCCGTGGTGGTGCGCACCGCCTGGGTCTACACCGGCGTCGGCAAGGACTTCGCAGCGGTGATGCGGCGACTGGCCGCCGGTGACGGCACGGTCGAGGTCGTCGATGACCAGGTCGGCTCGCCCACGTTCGCCGGTGACCTGGTCGATGCGCTGCTGGCCCTGGTCGACACGCCGCCCACCGCACGGCTGCTGCACGCCGCCAACGCCGGCGCGGTGAGCCGCTACGAGCAGGCCCGCGCGGTGTTCGCCGCCGTCGGCGCCGACCCGGACCGGGTGCGACCGGTCGGCAGCGCCGTCCACCCCCGTCCGGCGGCCCGGCCGGCGTACTCCGCGCTGTCCGGCGTCGAGTCCGCCCGCGCCGGCCTGGCACCGCTGCGGGACTGGCACAGCGCACTGGTGCAGGCGTGCGCCAGCACACGTCGACCAGCCGGATAATCTCTAGCCGTGACTGAGGCCCTGCCGGTGGTGACGGTGACCTATTCGCCGGGATGGCACCTGGACCGCTTCCTGGCGTCGCTGGCCCTGGCCACCGAGCGGCCGGTCCGGGTGGTGCTGGCCGACAACGGCTCCACCGACGGAACCCCGCAGGAGGCCGTGCAGCGCTACCCGGATGTGGAGCTGTTCGAGACCGGCGGCAACCCCGGCTACGGCGGGGCGGTGAACCGGGCGGTGGCCGAACTCGACCGCACCGCGGCGCCGAGTGAGTTCCTGATCGTCGCCAACCCGGACGTGCAGTGGGGGCCGGGCAGCATCGACGCCCTGCTTGAGGCCGCCGAGCGGTGGCCGCACGCCGCGACGCTGGGCCCGATGATCCGCGAACCCGACGGGGCGGTGTACCCGTCGGCGCGGCACCTGCCGAGCCTGATCCGCGGCGGCATGCACGCCGTCGTCGGCCCGGTGTGGCGGACCAACCCGTGGAGCCGCGCCTACCGCCAGGAGCGCATGGAGCCCAGCGAACGGCCGGTCGGCTGGCTGTCCGGGGCCTGCCTGCTGGTGCGACGGTCGGCGTTCGACGCGATCGGCGGCTTCGACGAGCGCTACTTCCTGTACATGGAGGACGTCGACCTCGGCGACCGGCTCGGCAAAGCCGGCTGGCTCAACGTCTACGTCCCCGCCGCCGAGGTGCTGCACCAGAAGGGCCACGCCACCGGCCGCGACCCGGCCGCGAACCTGGCGGCGCATCACCGCAGCACCTACACCTACCTGGCCGACCGCCACCCGGGCTGGTGGCGCGCGCCGCTCCGCTGGACCATCCGGGGGGCGCTGGCGGCCCGTTCGCGCCTGGTGGTGCGCAGCGCCCGGCGGAAGCTGATCAAGGAGCGCTCATGACATTGCAGAACGTTGACGCCGTCGTCCTGGTGGGCGGCAAGGGCACCCGGCTTCGCCCGCTGACGCTGTCGGCGCCCAAGCCGATGCTGCCGACGGCGGGCCTGCCGTTCCTCACCCACCTGCTGTCGCGGATCGCGGCGGCCGGCGTCGAGCACGTGGTGCTCAGCACCTCCTACAAGCCGGGGGTGTTCGAGGCGGAATTCGGCGACGGCTCGGCGCTGGGCCTGCAGATCGAGTACGTGACCGAGGAGGAGCCGCTGGGCACCGGTGGTGGCATCGCCAACGTCGCGCCGCGGCTGCGGCACGACACCGCGATGGTGTTCAACGGTGACGTGCTCTCCGGTGCCGACCTGGGTGAGCTGCTGGCCTACCACCGTGAGCAGCAGGCCGACGCGACCCTGCACCTGGTCCGGGTCGGCGACCCGCGGGCGTTCGGCTGCGTGCCCACCTCCGACGGCCGGGTGACGGCGTTCCTGGAGAAGACGCAGGATCCGCCGACCGACCAGATCAACGCCGGCTGCTATGTGCTGTCCCGGGAGGTCATCGACCGGATCCCGCGTGGGCGGGCGGTGTCGGTGGAGCGGGAGGTGTTCCCGGCGCTGCTGTCGGACGGGGTGAAGGTCTGCGGCTACGTCGACTCCACCTACTGGCGGGACATGGGCACCCCGGAGGACTTCGTCCGTGGCTCGGCGGACCTGGTGCGGGGTATCGCGCCGTCGCCGGCGCTGGACGGGCACCGCGGGGAAGCACTGGTGCACGACGGCGCCGCGGTGGCACCCGGCGCGGTGCTGATCGGCGGCACCGTGGTCGGTCGTGGCGCGGAGATCGGCGCCGGGGCCCGGCTGGACGGCGCGGTGATCTTCGACGGGGTGCGGGTGGAGGCCGGCGCGGTGATCGAACGCTCGATCGTCGGGGCCGGCGCCCGGATCGGGCCGCGGGCACTGATCCGCGACGGGGTGATCGGCGACGGCGCCGACATCGGGGCGCGCTGCGAACTGCTGCGCGGCGCGCGGGTGTGGCCCGGGGTGAACATCCCCGACTGCGGGATCCGCTACTCGTCGGACGTGTGAGCCGCACCGCCTGCGCGATGGCCGGGCTGGCTACAGTGCTCTGATGGCGTTCGCGGTCATCGACTTCGAGACGACGGGCTTCGTGCCCGAGCGGACCGATCGGGTGATCGAGGTCGGGGTGGTGCTGACCGACGACGACGGCCGGGTCGAGTGCGAATGGACCACGCTGGTCAACCCCGGCCGCAGCGTCGGCGCCTCGCACGTGCACCGGATCGCCGCCGCCGACGTGGTCGACGCGCCGGAGTTCGCCACGATCAGCGGCCAACTCATCGAACTGCTGCGCGGACGCACGGTGGTCGCGCACAACGCCAGCTTCGACATGCGGTTCCTGCACTCGGAGTTGCAGCGCGCCCGCTACACCGTCCCCGAGCGCCCGGCGGCGGTGTGCTCGATGAAATGGTCACGCCGCGTCGTCGGCGCCAGCAAGCTGGCCGACTGCTGCGATGTGCTCGGGATCGACCTCGACGACGCGCACTCGGCGCTGTGCGACGCCCGCGCCACCGCGCAGGTGCTGGCGCATCTGGTGGATTCGTGCCGGGGACAACAGGATTGGGTGGGGGAGGTGCAGCGCGCCGCCGGCTACCGGTGGCCGCGCCCGGCGCTCGCGGCGTCGGCGGTCACGCTGGCACCGCGGGTTCCGGACCGTCGAGCGCCACGCTAGCGTGACGCCCGGTGCAGGGCCACGGCCCGCGCCACCAGATGGGCCAGCGCGTCGTCGGTGTCCGGCGGCAGCGCATCCACCGGCCACCAGCGCAGGTCGACCGACTCGTCGCTGATCGCGATCCGGGCGCCGGCCGGCGCGTGTGCGACGAACTGCAGGTCCAGGTGCCGGGTCGGTACCCCCAGCGAGCAGGTCACCGGATGCACGTGCACCGCAGCCAGATTCGGGTCCAGGCGCAGACCGTCGATGCCGGACTCCTCGGTGGCCTCCCGCAGGGCGGCGGCGAGGATGTCGGCGTCGCCGTCCTCGCAGTGCCCACCCAGCTGCACCCAGCGCCCGATCCGCGGATGCAGGGTCAGCAGCGTCCGCTCCCCGTCGTCGTCGAGCACACAGGTGGAGGCGGTGATGTGCCCGGGCACGCACTCCCGCACACAGGCGTCGGGCCGGGCGTGCAGAAACGCCAGCACCGCGTGCCGCAGCGCGTCCTGGCCGGAATCCGGTGCCGCCCAGTCGGTCAGCAGTGCTATCGCCGAATCACGCACGCTCACCGCAGCACCACCAGGTCGTCGGTGGCCGCCGGCGGCCGGGGCTGCGTGATGTCGTCGACGGGGAAGCCGATCGCGACCGCGCCCAGCGGCGCCCAGTCTCCGGGCAGGTCCAGTTCGGCGCGCACCAGATCCGGGGTGAAGATCGTCGACCCGATCCAGCAGCTGCCGACGCCGCGCACCGCCAGCGCCACCAGCAGCCCCTGCACCGCGGCGCCGGCGGCCACCGTGAACATGGTGTGCTCGGCGGCGGTACGGGCGGCGTCGGGATAGTGGTGCGCGCCGTCGGGCACCATCATCGGGATGACGACTTCTGGTGCGTCGTACAGGATCTGGCCGCGTGCCACCCGGGCCGCGATGGACTCGGGGGTGCGGCCGTCGCCGGCGAGGTCGGCGCGCCACTTCTCGGCCATCGCATCCAGCAGGCGGGTGCGCACGTCCCGGTTCTGCAGCCATACGAAGCGCACCGGCCGGGTGTGGTGCGGCGCCGGGGCGGTCAGCGCCTCGGCCATCGCGTCGGACAGCAGCTGCGGCGGTACCGGGTCGGTACCGAAGCGGCGCACCGAGCGGCGCAGCAGCTGGGCCTGGCGGCGGCCGGTGTCGATGGCCTCGGCGGTGCCGAGCCAGAACAGATCGTCGGCGCCGGCGCGCACCAGATCTCGTGCGGCGGAACCGTTGTCGGTGATCGTGCGGCTGCCGAGCCCGCGCACGACCGCAACCGGCACGTGCGTCAGCTTGCCCTTGACCAGATCCGCGGCCGCGGCGACCTCGTCGGCCACCGCGATCTCGGTGACCACCAGTTCGTTGCCGTGCCGGTCCTCCGCGCCCGCGTAGCCGCTGAGCACCCGCATCCCCGCGGCGCCGATCGCGACGTCGGTCTGCCCGGTGCGCCAGGCGCGGCCCATGGTGTCGGTGATCAGCACCGCGACCGTCACGCCGAGCCGGTCGGCCAGGCCGGCGCGCAGGGTGGCCGCACTGGCGTCGGGGTCCACCGGCAGCAGGGCCAGTTCGTCGGCGCCGACGTTGGAGCCGTCCACGCCGGCGGCGGCCTGGATCAGCCCGTTGCGGTTCTCGGTGATCCAGGTGCGGCCCTTGCGCGCCAGCACCCGCACCGCCTCGTCCTCGATCAGCTTGCGGCGCAACGCGTCGCGCTCATCGGGGTCGGTCGGCGCCGGGACGATCCGGCCCTCGCACTTGGACACCACCTTGCTGGTGACCACCACCACGTCGCCGTCGGTGAGCCACGGTGCGGCGCCGGCGAGCGCCGCGGCGAGGTCGTCGCCGGGGCGGAACTCACCCAGGCCGGTGATCGGCAGAATCTCGACCGGGGCGGCGCTGCCGTGCTCAGCCACCGCCTACACCCGCGAGATCCAGTCCGGCGCGCACCATTTCGGCTGTGGTCGCCGGGTCGGTCATCAGCAGTGGGGCTGATCGGACTGTCACGCCGTCGATCTGCGCGTCGTCGCCGTCGTGCACCAGCCAGCCGTCCAGGATGCCGGTGCCGGAACGCGCGCCGTAATGCTTGCCGACCGCGGCGGCGGTGGTGTCCACCCCGATCACGTTCAGGCAGGTGTCGGCCATGCCGCGCAACGGCTTTCCGTCGATGATCGGGGAGTAGCCGATGATCTTCGCCGGGGTGGACCGCAGGGCGGCGCGGATGCCGCCGATGGCCAGGATCGGGCCGATGCTGACGACCGGGTTGGACGGGGCGATCAGCACGATGTCGGCGCCGGTGATGGACTCGACGACTTCCGGTGTGGCGGTGGCCTTCTCGGAGCCGACGAAACCGAACCCGTGGGTGGGCACCTCGGCGCGGTAGCGCACCCACCACTCCTGGAAGTGCACGGCGCGCTGGCTGTCGTCGGCCGGGTCGGTGATGACGACGTGCGTCTCGCAGGGCTCGTCGGTGACCGGCAGCAGCCGGGCGCCGGGCTGCCAGCGTTCGCAGAGCGCCGCGGTCACCTGGGTCAGCCGGTAGCCGGCGCGCAGCGACTGGGTGCGGACCAGATGCGTCGCCAGGTCGCGGTCGCCGAGGGAGAACCAGTCCGGCTGCATGCCGTAGCGGGCCAGCTCCGCCATCGCGTTCCAGGTCTCGTCCCGGTGCCCCCAGCCGCGCTCGGGGTCGACACCGCCGCCGAGGGTGTACATGCACGTGTCCAGGTCGGGGCAGATGCGGACGCCGTGCATCCAGGCGTCGTCGCCGACGTTGACCACGGCGGTCAGCTCATCGCCGCTGTCGGACCCGTCGGCGAACTGCCCGAGGCCCAGCAGTTTCTGCACGCCGAGCAGGAACCGAGCGCCGCCAACACCCCCGACGAGAACCGTGACCTTCACAGCGCTCGACCCTAGCCCGCCGGTGCCGCGGCCGGTGTGGCGGAGGGCTGCCCGACGGTGGCCCGGGAGCGGCGCAAGACACGCCGTCGGCCCGATGTGGCTTAGATGACAGGGACGCGCCGATGTCGGACACGCCGTAAAACGATTACGGGATGGTAAGGAATCTGGCCGTTCGGCTTGACCGCCGCAATCCAGGCGTGTCTAATCACATCAGTGTCATTTCTCGATTAGCCAGCCGATTTCGGTGTCGCAGACCGGGATTCGATCACTTGTTCGAATTGAGATGGAACACATCACAATAGCGGGCGATATTTCAGGATCGTGCAACGAGGTGAGGAGGCGGAGCATGTCCTATGAACACCTTCGGGGAGTGATGGGCGGCACACCGCACGCCAATGCCGGCTTGACCGCTGCATCGGAGACCGGAGGGGTGCCCGGCCGGCCCCACCTGAGTCTGGTTCCCGAACTTGAGGAATACGACGAGTTCGACTCGTTCGACCCCGCATCCGCCACCAATGAGCAGTGGCAGGAGCGTGCGCTGTGCGCGCAGACCGACCCCGAGGCGTTCTTCCCGGAGAAGGGCGGCTCCACTCGCGAGGCCAAGAAGATCTGCCAGCGCTGCCCGGTGCGCGCCGAGTGCCTGGAGTACGCCTTGGCGCACGACGAGCGGTTCGGCATCTGGGGCGGCCTGTCCGAGCGTGAGCGTCGCCGCCTCAAGCGCGGCATCATCTAGCGAACGCTATTGCCGACGGGCAACCCGCCACGCTGGTGATCGCCCGGAGTCGTCAGTCGTCGATCGTCGGGTCGATGACCGACGGCTCGACATCCAGGTAGGTGGCGACCTGCGCCACCAGAATCTCATGCAACAAATCCTCGAGTTCCATGCTGTCGTTCGCGCGCTGTTCAATCGGCTTGCGGAACAACAGAATTCGCGCCCTCGTCGGGTTGCCGCGAACATCCACCCCGGCCGGGATCAACCGGGCCAGCGGAATCGGTCCGTCGGCGATCACCTCCGGCGGCCACTGCACACTGTCCGGGTCCTTCGCCGCGATGCGGGGGATCTCATCGACCGCGACGTCCAGCGCCGAGAGTCGTTGTCGCCAGCGCTGTTCGATCGGCTCGTAAGCCTCCAGCACCGCCATGTCGAAACGTTCGGCCCGGGTGCGCCAACCGGGCACGGTGGGCGGCAGCAGCGGTCCGCGGGCATCGCGGCCGCGCCGGTAGCGGCGCGAGGCGGTCACCCGGCGATGGTAACGGTTGCGCATAGGGTGCCGGGCGCCTGCGCGTGTCCGGCGCCGTGCCGACCGGCAGCCGCGATAGCCTCACGAGCGTGAACGTTCCCCGCCGCTGCTGCCGGCCAGGGTGTCCGCACTATGCGGTGGCGACCCTGACGTTCGTCTACTCCGATTCCACCGCGGTGGTCGGTCCGCTGGCGACCGCGGCCGAACCGCATTCCTGGGACCTGTGCGTCAACCATGCGAGCCGGATCACCGCCCCGCGCGGCTGGGAGCTGGTGCGCCACCCGGGCCCGCTGGTCTCTCCGGAGGACGACGACCTGATCGCGCTGGCCGAAGCGGTCCGCGAACGTGAATCGGGCCGCGCCGCCCCCGCCAGCGGGTGGTATCCGCAGCCGGCCCCGGCCGGGAGCGGTCCGGCCGAGTCGAGCGCGGCGGTGCTGGCGCCGTCGCACGCCAAGAGCAACGGCCGGCGCCGCGGCCACCTGCGGGTCTTGCCCGACCCGTCGGACTGATCCACTTCGCGGCGTTAGGCTTGGCGGGCGAGAGTCCCCCCATCGTGATCCCCCGTCGTCAGGAGCGCCCGTCCATGTCTCGGCCCGCTGCGGCTGTCCACCGTGTGATCAAGGCGTACGACGTACGCGGCCTGGTCGGCTCTGAAATCGATGAATCCCTGGTCGCCGAGGTCGGTGCCGCGTTCGCCCGGCTGATGGCCGCCGAAGGCGCCGACCGGGTGGTGATCGGACACGACATGCGCGACAGCTCGCCGCCGCTGGCGGCCGCGTTCGCCGACGGCGTCACCGCTCAGGGTCTCGACGTGGTCCGGATCGGGCTGGCGTCGACCGACCAGCTGTACTTCGCCTCCGGCCTGCTCGACTGCCCTGGCGCGATGTTCACCGCCAGCCACAACCCGGCCGCCTACAACGGCATCAAACTGTGCCGGGCCGGCGCCAAACCGGTCGGCGCCGACACCGGGCTCGGCCGGATCAGCGAGGACGTCATCGCGGGCGTCCCGGCCGGCGGCGGGCGAACGGGGCAGATCTCCGAGCGTGACGTGCTCGCCGACTACGCGGCGTTCCTGCACTCGCTGGTCGACGTCTCCGGCTCGCGCCCGCTGCGGGTCGCCGTCGACGCCGGCAACGGGATGGCCGGGCACACCGCGCCCGCGGTGCTGGGCTCGGTCGGCGCGATCACGCTGCTGCCGCTGTACTTCGAGCTGGACGGGAACTTCCCCAACCACGAGGCCAACCCGCTCGACCCGGCCAACCTCGTCGACCTGCAGAAACATGTCGTCGCGGTCGGTGCTGACATCGGGCTGGCGTTCGACGGCGACGCAGACCGCTGCTTCGTGGTCGACGAGCGCGGCGAGCCGGTCTCCCCGTCAGCGGTGACGGCGCTGGTGGCCGATCGGGAACTCGCGCGCGAACCCGGCGCGACGGTCATCCACAACCTGATCACCTCGCACGCGGTGCCGGAACTGGTGACCGAGCGCGGCGGCACCCCGGTGCGCTCCCGGGTCGGACACTCCTTCATCAAGGCGCTGATGGCCGAGACCGGCGCGATCTTCGGCGGGGAGCACTCCGCGCACTACTACTTCCGGGACTTCTGGGGCGCGGACTCGGGGATGCTGGCCGCGCTGCACGTGCTGGCCGCCCTCGGCGAGCAGGACCGGCCGCTGTCGGAGCTGACCGCCGACTACCAGCGCTACGCGGCGTCCGGTGAGATCAACTACACCGTCGCCGACGCGAAGCGCTGCACCGCGGCGGTGATCGAGTCGTTCGGCGAGCGGGTCCGCGCGGTCGACCACCTCGACGGGGTGACCGTCGACCTCGGCGACGGCAGCTGGTTCAACCTGCGCAGTTCCAACACCGAGCCGCTGCTGCGGCTCAACGTCGAGGCGCCCGACGCCGACGGGGTCGCCGCGGTGGTGGCCCGAGTCGCCGCCGGGATCGACGCGGCGGACGCGAGCAAGCCGGGCCCGTGAGCGCCTCCTTCTCGGGCTCGTTCTCCGACCAGGCCGTCGACCTCGACGACGCCGACGCGCTGCTGGCCGCCGACCGCGACGGGGTGCTGCGGGCGGCATCGATGGCCGGGGCGCAGGTGCGGGCGGTGGCGGCGGCGGTCGCCGAAGGCGCGCTGGAGCCGGTGCGGGGTGACGGCCGGCCGCGCTCGGTGATCTGGTTGGCCGGCCGCGGCACCGCCGCCACCGCCGGCACCCTGCTGGCCGCCGCGCTCGGGGACGTGATCGCCGAACCGCTGGTGCTCACCGCCGAGGTGCCGCCGTGGATCGGGGCGCTGGACGTGCTGGTGGTCGCCGGCGACGACCCGGGGGATCCGGCGCTGGTCGCCGCGGCCGCCGCCGGGGTGCGCCGCGGCGCCCGGGTGGTGGTGGCCGCCCCCTACGAGGGACCACTGCGGGATGCGACGGCCGGCCGGGCCGCGGTGCTGGCGCCGCGGCTGGGCGTCCCCGAGGAATTCGGGCTGACCCGCTACCTGGCGGCCGGGCTGGCGGTGCTGGCGGCGGTCGACGTGCTGACCGCGCGCACCGACCTGGCGACCCTGGCCGACGAACTCGACGCCGAGACACTGCGCAACAGCGCCGGGCGTGACCTGCTCACCAACCCGGCGAAAGCCCTGGCCGACCGGATTCGCGGCCGCGGCGTCGCCCTGGTCGGGGACTGCGCGGCGACTCTGGCGCTGGCCCGGCACGGTTCGGCGGCGCTGCTGCGCATCGGTCAGACACCGGCGGCGGCGGCCGGCCTGGCGGACGCGGTGGCGGCGCTGCGGTCCCGGGCCGCGGCCGGTCGGGACGCCGCCGATATTTTTCACGACGAACAGATCGACGGGCCGGCCGGTGAGCGCTGGTGGGTGCTGGCGCTGACACTGGCCGCAGAGCGTACGGTGGTGGCGGCCCGAATCGGTGGCCTCGACGGTGTCGACCTGGTCGGTGCGGGGGATGTGCCGGGGGCGCCGGATGCGCCGGCCGGGCCGGGCCCGGTGGAGCAACAGCTGGCGGTGTTGGCGGTCCGACTGGAGATGACCGCCGCCTACGTGCGACTTTTGCGGGGATAACGAGAAGACGTGGAACTACTACGCGGCGCGATACGGACCTACGCCTGGGGGTCGCGGACCGCTATCGCCGAATTCACCGGGCGGCCGGTGCCGACCGCGCATCCCGAAGCCGAACTGTGGCTGGGGGCGCACCCCGGCGACCCCGCGTTCCTGGAGACCCCGACCGGCGAGGTCTCGCTGCTGGACAGCCTGACCGCCGACCCGCAGGGGCAACTGGGCTCGGCGGCCTGCGCGCGCTTCGGTGACACGCTGCCGTTCCTGGTCAAGGTGCTCGCCGCCGACGAGCCGCTGTCACTGCAGGCCCACCCGAGTGCCGCGCAGGCGCTGGAGGGCTACCGCAGCGAGGAGCGGGCCGGGGTTCCGGTGTCGTCGCCGATCCGCAACTACCGCGACACCAGCCACAAGCCGGAGTTGCTGGTGGCGCTGCAGCCCTTCGAGGCGCTGGCCGGGTTCCGGCCGGCGGCCCGCAGCGCCGACCTGCTGCGGGCGCTCGCGGTCTCCGACCTGGACCCGTTCATCGACCTGCTGGGCGACCAATCCGACGCCGACGGGCTGCGGGCGCTGTTCACCACCTGGATCACCGCGCCGCAGCCGGACCTCGACATCCTGGTGCCGGCCGTGCTCGACGGCGCCATCCACTACCTCAACGCCGGTGGTGCCGAGTTCGCCGCCGAGGCCAAGACCGTCCTGGAGCTCGGGGAGCGCTACCCGGGGGATGCCGGGGTGCTGGCCGCGCTGCTGCTCAACCGGGTCAGCCTGGCGCCCGGCGAGGCGATCTTCCTGCCGGCCGGCAACCTGCACACCTACCTGCACGGCGTCGGGCTGGAGGTGATGGCGAACTCCGACAACGTGCTGCGCGGCGGGCTGACCCCCAAGCACGTCGACGTCCCGGAGCTGCTGCGGGTGCTGGACTTCACCCCCACCACCGAGGCGGCGCTGCGCCCGGCCACCCGCGTCGACGGGCCGGAGCTGAGCTATCGGACCGCCGCCGACGAATTCGCGGTGTCGCGGCTGACCCTGGACGGCGCCTACCTCGGCCACGAGGTGGACGCGCCGGCCCACCATGACGGCCCGCAGCTGCTGCTGGCCACCGAGGGCTCGGTGACCGTGCACGCCAAGTCGTCCACGCTGACGCTGAACCGCGGCGCCGCCGCCTGGGTGCCCAGCGACGACGGCCCGATCCGGCTGACCGCCGAACGGCGGGCCACCCTGTTCCGCGCGACGATCGGTCTGTGAGTGTCGGCAGCGGGTAGCACCCGGGCGATCGTCGCGGCGCTGACCGCCAACTTCGGGATCGCCGCGGCGAAGTTCGTCGGCTGGGCGATCACCGGCAGCGCGGCGATGCTCGCCGAGGCCGCGCACTCCGTCGTCGACACCTGCAACCAGGCGCTGCTGCTGTTCGGTCAGCGTGCGGCGACCAAGGCCGCCGATGAACTGCACCCGTTCGGGCACGGCCGCAGCCGCTACTTCTGGTCTTTCGTGGTGGCGCTGGTGCTGTTCAGCCTGGGGTCGATGTTCGCGCTGTACGAGGGCTACCACAAGGTCAAACACCCGGCGGAGCTGAGCTCCCCGGTGGTGGCGATCGTGATCCTCGGGGTGGCGGTCGCGCTGGAGACCTTCAGCTTCCGCACCGCCCTGCGCGAGTCACGGCCGCTGAAGACCGAGGGCAGCTGGTGGCGGTTCATCCGCAACTCCCGCAACCCGGAACTGCCGGTGGTGCTGCTTGAGGACAGCGCCGCGCTGGTCGGTCTGCTGCTCGCCCTGCTGGGGGTCGGTTTGGCCGTGCTCACCGACAACCCGGTGTGGGACGGCGTCGGCACCCTCGGGATCGGGGTGCTGCTGGGCGTCGTCGCGGTGTTCCTGATGATCGAGATGCAGAGCCTGCTGATCGGGGAGGGCGCCACCGCCGCCGAGGACCGGGCCATCCGGGCGGCGTTGACCCGGGCCGAGGACATCACCGGGGTGTCGGAACTGCGCACCCAGTACCTGGGGCCCGACGAACTGCTCGTCGTCGCCAAGGTCGGGTTCGCCCCGCAGACCGACCTGACCGCGGTGACCGCCGCCATCGAGGCCGCCAAGGCCAATGTGCGGGCCGCGGTGCCCGCGGTGCGGGTCAGCTATCTCGAGCCGGATGTGATGCGGGCGGCTGTGACAGACTCGTCGGAGCAGAAGGGTTGATCGCTTTGTCCAAACTTTCCTACCGGGAGCTCGCCGCCGCCTGCGAGACCGGCGGCGCCAACACACTGACCGTCGCCACCGAACTGGCGGCGGCCGGCGGGTCGCATGCCGCGATCGCACCCGCCCCGCGGCCCGGGCACCGCGGCGCCACCGCGTTCGGCTACGAGACGCGCCTGATCGACGGCGAGGCGGCGGCGACGGTGATCGTCGACGACAACCCCGGCCAGTTGCAGCGTGTCGAGGCCGCGATCCTGCAGGCCGTGCGTGACCAGCACCCGGTGCTGGGCCGGGCGCCGCGCGTGCAGGTGTCCTACGACGGCGGGCGGTTGGTCTACGCCGACCTGGAGCTGCCGCAGCGCATCTTCGACGGCCACTTCCTGACCGGTGCCATCGACGGCAAGCCGGCGATCGCCCACCCGGCGTACCGGGCGGCCCGCGAGAGCACCCCGGACAACGCCCGAGCACTGCTGCAACTCAGCCCCGGCAGCCTGGTGTTCGGTTCAGTCGACCCGGCGCGGGCTACCGCCCAGCAGCGCTTCCGCGGCGCGCTGTCCGGTGAGATCATCGGCGTGCTGATCGACGGCGCGCCGACCGACGCCCGGTCGGCCGCCGACACGGGTGTGTGCTGCAGCCGGATCATCCGCACCCAGGTGCTGAGCTTCGCCGCGCTGCGCCAACTGCGGTTCGACTGCGGACCGGCCGGCGACGACGCCTGCCGTGCGCTGCTGGCCGCCTACGCGCTGGCCGGGCTGGTGCGCGCCAACGCCGAACTGAGCCTGCGGGCCGGCTGCGACCTGGTCGAGGCCGCGCCGACGAAGCTGAAACTCGACGCCCGCGACGGCGAGTTCATCGACCTGACCGCACTGTCGATCGGCGACGCCGACGACCTGCTGGAGCAGGCGCTGACCGACGCCTACCGCGAGGCCGACATCGACTGGCGGGGACAGGTCCTGACCGTCACCGGCAACTCCGCGGCCTACGCGGCTGCGCAGAACGGCGGAGCGGCCGAGGTCGAGAAACCGCTGGTGTCCGAGCCGCGCCGCTTCCGGCTGCCGCACTTCATCGAAGCCCGGCGCAGCGCCGCGCGCTGACCCCTTCCGCCCCGGGCGTTGAGTGTGCGTCCCGGGTGAAAAAAGTCGGCGATCACCGCCCTCAACGCACGATCAACGTCACATCGCGTCCCGTCACGCCCGACATCCGTTTACAAAACATCATTCAATGTCTAGACAGGCGACGATCTGACACGTAATGTCCATTACCGAACGTGGTTGAACTCACAGGAGGTTGGGGCAGTGACGACGACGGAACCGGTGTGGCGGGACAAGAAGCGCTACCTGTGGCTGATGGGCCTGATCGCCCCGACGCTGCTGTTCACCGTGCTGCCGATCATCTGGGGGCTCAACCACCTCGGCTGGCACGTCGCCGCCCAGGTGCCGTTCTGGATCGGGCCGATCCTGGTCTACGCCCTGCTGCCGGTGCTGGACCTGAAGTTCGGCCCGGATGGGCAGAACCCGCCGGACGAGGTGATGGCCGCACTGGAGAACGACCGGTACTACCGCTACTGCACCTACGCCTACATCCCGTGCCAGTACGCCAGCGTCGTGCTCGGCTGCTACCTGTTCACCGCGACCGATCTGGGCTGGCTGGGCGTCGAGGGGTCGCTCAGCTGGCCGGCGAAGATCGGGCTGGCGCTGTCGGTGGGCGTGCTGGGCGGGGTCGGCATCAACACCGCCCACGAACTCGGCCACAAGCGGGACGGGCTTGAGCGCTGGCTGTCGAAGATCACCCTGGCGCAGAGCTGCTACGGGCACTTCTACGTCGAGCACAACCGCGGCCATCACGTGCGGGTGGCCACCCCGGAAGACCCGGCGTCCAGCAAGTTCGGCGAGACGTTCTGGGAGTTCCTGCCGCGCACGGTGCTCGGCAGCCTGCGCTCGGCCTGGCAGTTGGAGGCGGCGCGGCTGGACCGACTCGGCAAGAAGTCGTGGCGCCTGTCGAACGACGTGCTCAACGCCTGGGGGATGTCGGTGGTGCTGTGGGGTGTGCTGCTCGCGGTGTTCGGCCCGGCGCTGATCCCGTTCGTCGTCATCCAGGCCGTCTACGGCTTCTCGCTGCTGGAGTCGGTCAACTACATCGAGCACTACGGCCTGCTGCGCAAGACCAAGGCCAACGGCCGCTACGAGCGCTGCACCCCCGAGCACAGCTGGAACTCCGACCACCTGGTCACCAACCTGTTCCTTTACCACCTGCAGCGGCACAGCGACCACCACGCCAACCCGACCCGGCGCTACCAGACGCTGCGCAGCATGGAAGAGGCGCCGAACCTGCCCAGCGGCTACGCCTCGCTGATCGGGCTGACCTACTTCCCGCCGCTGTGGCGGAAGGTGATGGACCACCGGGTGCTGGCGCACTACGACGGCGACGTCACCCGGGCCAACATCGTCCCGCGCCGCCGGGCCGCGATCCTGGCCCGTTACGGGGCGCCGGCCGCGGTGGCCGAGCAGACGGCGGCGTAATGGCGCGCTACCGCTGCCCGGGCTGCGAGTACGTCTACGACGAGGCCGCCGGTGAACCCCGCGAGGGATTCCCGGCCGGCACCGTCTGGCGCGAGGTGTCCGACGACTGGTGCTGCCCGGACTGCGCGGTGCGGGAGAAGCCGGATTTCGAGACGGTGGAAGTCTGAGGAGCGTGCCGACTAATGTCGCCTGCGTGACTCGAAGCGCCCGCATGCCCTACGCGGAGGCCTCCCGGGCGCTGCTGCGCGACTCGGTGCTCGACGCGATGCGTGAGCTGCTGACCGCCCGCGACTGGTCGTCGATCACGCTGGCCGCCGTCGCCGAGGCGGCCGGGGTGAGCCGGCAGACCATCTACAACGAGTTCGGGTCGCGGCAGGGGCTGGCCCAGGGCTACGCGCTGCGGCTCGCCGACCGGCTCGTCGACGCCGTCGAACGCGCCATCTACGGCAATGTCGGCGACGTGCACGCGGCGTTCCTGGAGGGGTTCCGGGACTTCTTCACCTCCTCGGCCGCCGACCCGCTGGTGATCTCGCTGCTGACCGGGGTCGCCAAGCCCGACCTGCTGCAGATCATCACCACCGACAGCGGCCCGATCATCACCCACTGCTCGGCGCGGCTCACGTCGTCGTTCATGCACAGCTGGGTGCGGGCCAGTGAGGAAGACGCCGGCATCCTGGCCCGGGCCATCGTCCGGCTGGCCATGAGCTACGTCTCGATGCCGCCGGAAGCCGACCACGACGTCGCCGCCGACCTGGCCCGGTTGTTCACTCCGGCGGCGGAGACCTACGGCGTCATCGAGACCGGCTGACCCGGCGCACCCCCGGCTGACCCCCGCCGGTAGCTTGTACCCGAGCTATCCAACCGAACCCACGGGGGCGTACTGATGAGTTTGACCGCGGACAACCGCAACGGCATCGACTACAAGGTCGCTGACCTGTCCGAGGCCGAGTTCGGCCGCAAGGAGATCCGACTGGCCGAGCACGAGATGCCGGGTCTGATGGAGCTGCGCCGCGAGTACGCCGGCGTCAACCCGCTCAAGGGCGCCCGGATCACCGGCTCGCTGCACATGACGATCCAGACCGCGGTGCTCATCGAGACCCTGGTCGACCTCGGTGCCGAGGTGCGCTGGGCGTCGTGCAACATCTTCTCCACCCAGGACCACGCCGCCGCGGCGGTCGTCGTCGGCCCGCACGGCACCCCGGAGGAGCCCAAGGGCACCCCGGTCTTCGCCTGGAAGGGCGAGAGCCTGGAGGAGTACTGGTGGTGCGCCGAGCAGGCTCTCACCTGGGATGGCGCGCCCGCCAACATGATCCTCGACGACGGCGGCGACGCCACCATGATGGTGCTGCGCGGCGCGCAGTACGAGAAGGCCGGCGTGGTGCCGCCCGCCGAGGACGGCGACTCGCACGAGTGGAAGATCTTCCTGGCCCGGCTGCGGGACCGGCTGGAGACCGACAAGACCAAGTGGACCACGATCGCCGAGTCGGTCAAGGGTGTCACCGAGGAGACCACCACCGGCGTGCTGCGGCTGTACCAGCTGGCCGCCGCCGGCGAGCTGGTGTTCCCGGCGATCAACGTCAACGACTCGGTCACCAAGAGCAAGTTCGACAACAAGTACGGCTGCCGGCACTCGCTGATCGACGGCATCAACCGCGGCACCGACGCGCTGATCGGCGGCAAGAAGGCGCTGGTCTGCGGCTACGGCGACGTCGGCAAGGGCTCCGCGGAGTCCCTCAAGGGTCAGGGTGCGCGGGTCACGGTCACCGAGATCGACCCGATCAACGCACTGCAGGCGCTGATGGAGGGCTACGACGTGCAGACCGTCGAGCAGGCCATCGGTGAGGCCGACATCGTCATCACCACCACCGGCAACAAGGACATCATCACCCTCGAGCACATGAAGGCGATGAAGGACCAGGCCATCCTCGGCAACATCGGCCACTTCGACAACGAGATCGACATGGCCGCCCTGGAGTCCTCCGGCGCGACCCGGATGAACGTCAAGCCGCAGGTCGACGTCTGGACCTTCCCCGACACCGGCAAGTCGATCATCGTGCTGAGCGAGGGCCGGTTGCTGAACCTGGGCAACGCCACCGGACACCCGTCGTTCGTGATGAGCAACAGCTTCTCCAACCAGGTCATCGCGCAGATCGAGCTGTGGACGAAGAACGACGAGTACGACAACGAGGTGTACCGGCTGCCCAAGCACCTCGATGAGAAGGTGGCCCGCATCCATGTGGAGGCGCTCGGCGGCACGCTGACCAAGCTGTCCAAGGAGCAGGCCGAGTACATCGGCGTCGACGTCGAGGGCCCGTACAAGCCGGACCACTACCGGTACTGATCTCCCAGATCGCCGAACGTGAAGCCACGCGCACGCTGGAGCACTCAGCGTGAGCGTGGCTTCACGCTTGCCGGGGTAGAGGTGGTGTTCGCGCCATGCTGATCGCGATCGAAGGCGTCGACGGCGCCGGCAAGCGCACCCTGGCCGACGGGCTGCGGGCGGCGTTCACCGCAGCCGGGAAATCGGTGACGACGCTGGCGTTCCCGCGCTACGGCGACTCGGAGACCGCCGACCTGGCCGCCGAGGCGCTGCACGGCCGACACGGCGATCTGGCCGACTCGGTGTACGCGATGGCGGTGCTGTTCGCCCTGGACCGGGGCGGGGCCCGCGCCCAGATCCGGCTCCTGATGCGTGAGTACGACGTGGTGATCCTGGACCGTTACGTCGCCTCCAACGCCGCCTACAGCGCCGCCCGCCTGCACCAGGATGCGGCCGGCGAGGTCGTCGACTGGGTGCGCCACCTGGAGTACGGCCGGCTGGCGCTGCCCGCCCCGGACTGGCAGTTGCTGCTCGACGTCTCGGTGGAGTTGGCCGACGCGCGGGCCCGGCAGCGGGAAGCGACCGACGCCACTCGCGCCCGGGACAGCTACGAGCGCGACGAAGGCCTGCAACGGCGCACCGGTGCGGTGTACCGCGGATTGGCGGCGGCCGGCTTCGGCGGGCCGTGGCGGGTCGTCGGTCCGGCCGTCGACGCGGCGGGGCTGGCCGCCGAATTGTCGGCCACGCCGCGCAGTTAACCCGCAAGACACGGCGTGTACTAGCCGGGTTTTGTCACGCTCGGGTGACACCATGGACGCCATGAGGCAAAGGATTCTGGTCGTCGACGATGACGCATCGTTGGCCGAGATGCTCACCATCGTGCTGCGCGGCGAGGGTTTCGACACCGCGGTCGTCGGCGACGGCACCCAGGCGCTCACCGCCGTCCACGAACTGCGGCCCGACCTGGTGCTGCTGGACCTGATGCTGCCCGGCATGAACGGCATCGACGTCTGCCGGGTGCTGCGCAAGGACTCCGGCGTGCCGATCGTCATGCTGACCGCCAAGACCGACACCGTCGACGTGGTGCTCGGCCTGGAGTCCGGCGCCGACGACTACATCATGAAGCCGTTCAAGCCGAAGGAGCTGGTGGCCCGGGTGCGAGCCCGGCTGCGGCGCAACGACGACGAGCCGGCCGAGTTGCTCTCGATCGCCGACATCGACATCGACGTGCCCGCGCACAAGGTCAGTCGCGCCGGTGAGCAGATCTCGCTGACCCCGCTGGAGTTCGACCTGCTGGTGGCGCTGGCACGCAAACCGCGGCAGGTGTTTACTCGGGACGTGTTGCTCGAACAGGTCTGGGGTTACCGGCACCCGGCCGACACCCGGCTGGTGAACGTGCACGTGCAGCGGCTGCGAGCCAAGGTCGAGAAGGACCCGGAGAACCCGACCGTGGTGTTGACCGTTCGAGGAGTGGGTTACAAGGCCGGACCTCCGTGATCCCTGGCGTCATCGAGGCGGGGCGCGCGTGATCTTCAGTTCCAAACGCCGTCCCGGCCGGCCCGGTCCGCTGCTGGGTGGTGTCGGCGTACTGCGGCGTGCGGTGCAGATCGCCTGGCGCCGCTCTCTGCAACTTCGCGTTGTGGTGCTCACGCTCGGGTTGTCCGCGGCGGTCATCCTGGCGCTCGGCTTCGTGCTGACCAGCCAGATCACCGACCGGGTGCTCGACGTCAAGGTTCGGGCGGCCACCGAGCAGATCGAACGGGCCCGGGTCACCGTCGGCGGCATCGTCGGCGGTGAGGAGTCCCGGTCGCTGTCGTCCAGCCTGCAGTTGGCGCGCAGCACCCTGATGTCCAAGAGCGATCCGTCCGGTGCGACGGCCGGCGCGTTCGAGGTGGTGCTGGTGGTGCCCGGTGACGGGCCGCGTGCCGCCACCACCGTCGGCCCGGTCGAGCAGGTGCCGGCCGGGTTGCGGGACTTCGTCAAAGCCGGTCAGGTCAGCTATCAGTACGCCACCGTGCACGTCGAGGGTTTCTCCGGGCCGGCGCTGATCATCGGGACGCCGACGACGTCGCGCATCACCAACCTGGAGCTGTACCTGATCTACCCGCTGGGCACCGAGCGCAGCACGATCAGCCTGGTGCGCGGCACCATCGCCACCGGCGGGTTGATGCTGCTGGTGCTGCTGGCCGGGATCGCGCTGCTGGTGTCGCGGCAGGTGGTGCTGCCGGTGCGCTCGGCGTCGCGGATCGCCGAGCAGTTCGCCGAGGGCAACCTGTCCGAGCGGATGTCGGTGCGCGGTGAGGACGACATGGCGCGGCTGGCGGTGTCGTTCAACGACATGGCCGAGTCGCTGTCCCGGCAGATCACCCAGCTGGAGGAGTTCGGCAACCTGCAGCGCCAGTTCACCTCCGACGTCAGCCATGAGCTGCGCACCCCGCTGACCACGGTGCGGATGGCCGCCGACCTGATCCACGACCACAGCGAGGACCTGGAACCGTCGCTGCGCCGCTCCACCGAGCTGCTGGTCAGTGAGCTGGACCGGTTCGAGACGCTGCTCAACGACCTGCTGGAGATCTCCCGGCACGACGCCGGGGTGGCCGAACTATCGGTGGAGTCGGTGGATCTGCGCTCGACGGTGAACTCCGCGCTGACCAACGTCGGGCACCTGGCCGCCGACGCCGGCGTCGAACTCAAGGTGGACCTGCCGCCCGACGGGGTGATCGCCGAGGTCGACCCGCGCCGGGTGGAACGCATCCTGCGGAACCTGATCGCCAACGCCATCGACCACGCCGAACACAAGCCGGTCGTCATCACGATGGCCGCCGACGAGGACACCGTCGCCGTCACCGTGCGCGACCACGGTGTCGGGCTGCGGCCGGGAGAGGAGAAGCTGGTCTTCAGCCGGTTCTGGCGGGCGGACCCGTCGCGGGTGCGCCGCTCCGGTGGCACCGGGCTGGGTCTGGCGATCAGCGTGGAGGACGCCCGTCTGCACCAGGGCCGCCTGGAGGCGTGGGGGGAACCCGGCAAGGGTGCCTGCTTCCGGTTGACGCTGCCGTTGGTGCGCGGGCACAAGGTGACGACCAGCCCGCTTCCGATGAAGCCGGTGGACGCCGAACGCCGGGAACGCCGCCAGCGCACCCGCGAGCACGCGGAGAAGACCGGATGATGCGGCGATACATCGGCAGGCTCGCGGTGCTGGCGGTCGCGGTCGTCACGACGCTGTCGGGCTGCGCCGGGGTGCCCAGCGAGTCGGCGCCGCAGGCGATCGGCACCGTCGAGCAGCCGCCGCCGTCGAACCTGCCCAAGCCGACCCCGGGCATGGACCCCGACGTGCTGCTCCGCGAATTCCTCAAGGCCACCGCCGATCCCGCCAACCGGCACCGGGCGGCGCGGCAGTTCCTCACCCAGTCGGCGTCGGACTCCTGGGACGACGCGGGCAGTGCGCTGCTGATCGACAACGTGGTGTTCGTCGAGACCCGCGGTGCCGACAAGGTGACGGTCGACATGCGCGCCGACATCCTCGGGTCGCTGTCGGACATGGGGGTGTTCGAGACCGCCGAGGGCGCCCTGCCCACCGCCGACCCGATCGAACTGGTCAAGACCTCTGACGGCTGGCGGATCAACCGGCTGCCGAACGGGGTGTTCCTGGACTGGCAGCAGTTCCAGGCCACCTACAAGCGTCACCAGCTGTACTTCGTCGACCCCACCGGCAAGACGGTGGTGCCCGACCCGCGCTACGTCGCGGTGTCCGATCCCGACCAGCTGGGCACCGAACTGGTCTCCAAACTGATCGCCGGGCCACGCCCGGACCTGGCCGCCGGGGTGCGCAACCTGCTCGGCCCGCCGCTGCGGCTGCGCGGCCCGGTGACCCGCGCCGACGGCGGCAAGAGCGGGGTCGGCCGCGGCTACGCCGGGGTGAAGGTGGACCTGGACAGCCTGTCCACGACCGACCCGGCCAGCCGGCAACTGCTTGCCGCGCAACTGATCTGGACGCTGGCCCGCGCGGACATCAAGGGCCCGTACGTGATCGACGCCGACGGCGCCGCACTCGATGACCGGTTCCCCGACGGGTGGACCACCTCCGATGTCGCCGCCACCGACCCGGGCGCCGACGACGGTGCCGGCGCCGGGATGCACGCCCTGGTCGGCGGATCGCTGCTGGTGCTGGACGGCCAGCGCGCCGACCACGTCCCCGGCGCGTTCGGCCGGGCCACCGATCAGGCGGCGGCCGCCCTGTCCCGCAGCGGGCGCCAGGTGGCGTCGGTGGTGGTGCACCCGGGCGGGCCGGATCCGGTGTCGACGCTGTGGATCGGCGACCTCGGCGGGGAGGCGGTGCAGGCCGCCGAGGGGCACCTGCTGTCGCGGCCCAGCTGGTCGTTGGACGACGCGGTGTGGGTGGTGGTCGACGGCAACACGGTGCTGCGGGCGATGCAGGAGGTGGCCTCCGGGCGGCCGGCCCGCACCCCGGTGGACTCCGGGGCGCTGTCTGCGCGGTTCCCCGGCCCGATCAGCGAACTGCAGCTGTCCCGGGACGGCACCCGCGCGGCGATGGTGATCGGCGGGCAGGTGATCCTGGCCGAGGTCAACCAGACCCAGGACGGTCAGTTCGTGCTGAGTTCACCGCGCCGGCTCGGCTTCGGGCTGGGTTCCTCGGCGGTGTCGCTGTCCTGGCGCACCGGGGAGGACATCGTGGTGAGCCGCTCGGACCCCAAGCACCCGGTGTCCTACGTCAACATCGACGGGGTGAACTCCGATGCGCCCAGCGGCAACCTGCAGCTGCCGGTGTCGACGATCGTGGCGAACCCGTCCTCGGTGTTCGTCGCCGAGCCGCGCGGTGTGCTGCAGCTGTCGTCGTCGGCGGCGGAGAACGAGCAGGGTTGGACGCCGGTGCAACCGTTCATGGTCGGCGGGGCGGTGCCGGTGTTGCCCGGGTGATTGTCAGGCCGTGTTGTTCCGACCTCGTGGACCGATCAGAACGCCCATGTCTTCTCTGGTGAGATGACGAAGCCGTGGTCACCGTTGATGCACGCGGTTCGGTCACCCTGGTCTTGAACACAGGTTATGGAGCCGTAGGTGACTTTCTGCCCAGGAAGCAGTTCGTGACCTGGTATAGCAATATTGCTGCCCTGATAGGGCACACACTGTGATGCACGTCGCGCCAACCAATTCGGCGCGACGCCCACGAATGAACATCCGGTATCGGGTCCATCAAAAGGTGCGTCTGCGGCTCCGGGGATATCGCCTTGGCAAGACAAGGTTCGGTTATCCTCCGTGACCCCTACTCCGCTGAACAGATATGAGCACGAGTAATGCCTGCTTGCAGGGTAGAAAACTACCGACCTCCAGCTTTTGTTCATATGCATGAGCGTGTTCGGATCGACCGGCGTGTAGCTATCGACGTTGGGGAATCCGGGAGGTGCAGCCTCGGCGGTGCACGCGCTCGCGATCATGAGCGCCGAGGCGGTAAGTGCAAGTGGGACGCCGACAATGCGGATAACCAGTTGATTCGCGTGTGTATCCATCCTCATCCGCCTCACCGCACACATCACACGCGCGGCAGCCAACCAGACCACGACGGGGACAAGATGAAACCCCGCCCTTGCGGGTCTTTGCACGCGGTCGTTCCAGCGTCATCGACGCCACAGATCACGCCGCCGAGAGAGATGGAGTGGAACGGCGGCAGGGTTTTGATCGGCTCGTTGTGAATGGTTCCGTCAGTGCCGGTGTCGTCGCTAACGGGGCGTATTTGCGAACCGGTGCTAATCGTGTTCACATGGGGCGCGCCGCCTTTTGTTGGCGCTGCTGGAGGTACGGCTGGGAAGTTATTACCGGTACAGCCCGCATACGCCCCGATAGTGATGGAGCATGAGATACCGTCCGGCGTAAGGAAGTATGTTCCAGACACCACTATTCCAGGTGTGTCGTAGCTGATTAGGTGATCTCTGGCGTTGACCGGCGCGTAGCTGTCGATATCAGGGAACGGTGGCGGGTCAGCATGGGCATTGCACGCACCGAGTGCCATGGCGGCGGCGAAGACTCCGCCTGCGGCAACGCTACCTGCTAACAGCCAATCCAGTTGGATTTCTCGCTGCGCGGCTGTCATCTCAGAACGTCCAAGACCCTGACGGTTGCAGCACGAACCCGTGCTCGCCGTTGGACGTATTGATGCAGGCGGTCACGTCACCAGACGTGACACCGCAGGTGATGTTGCCGTACATGACCTTCTGGCCGGGGTTGAGTATGGGCAGTCCAGGCGGTCCGCTGGGGCACTGCCCCGTGCTATGGCTAACTGCACCTGGACCAGACGATGGCGCTTGTGCATACCCTAAGTCGCACGTCCCGTTGGACTTACGGTCGAGGTCTGGCAGCGGACCATTGCATTGTGCTAGTTGATCGTTCGAGGTGACGTTCTGCGGCATCCCGAAACCACAACTGAGTCCATCTGGCGTTGCGAACTTCACGCCAACGGTTCCACGTCCGCCGTGTTGGATGAAGGAACCTGTAACGTCCGCTGCGCCGCTGAGGTCGGGGAATCCCGGCGGTTGAGCTTCACCGTGAGGCGCATCGCAAGCACTTGCGAGGGTAACCGCTGATGCGACTAGATATACCCATCGAACGCTCATAATTTACTCCTATCTGGTCAACGAGGAGGCGCTATAGGCGCGGGTGGTGGCTGTGACACCGTGAAGGTCGACGTGAACGTCCGCGGGTCATAAATCTGTTTTCCATCTGGACCGAGAGGTGCGTCGGGCGGTGCAAATTGACTAGTGCGTAGCGTGATGGTATCCGTACCGGTTGCTGGGTCAAAGTGGTCTGCGACCACGGTAGGTCCATACACACCCGGGACGCCTTTCGGGCCATCCGAATTGACAACCGTGATCACATTGGGATTCCCAACTAACCCTTCAGGCGACGACGCCGCGACAGCAGTTACAGGACCAAAGTCCGTCGCGCCAGTCAACATGTATCCACCACCTTCCATTTTGATTAGCTGATTTTCACGATTGCCAGCTAGAACGTCGCCAACCTTGTGCCAGTTGCTCGCCCAACTATTAGGGTTGTTTGGGTCAACAGGTGCAGATTGCCATAACTCTCGAACGTCCCCGTGCCCGTCACCGGGGTTACCGACGACGTACATGGTGTTGGTCGCGGGGTCGTAGACGCCGCTCGCTTGTGCCACGGGTGCTTTCCCGATGACTTTGGACGGGTTCTTCAGGTCCACGATGGCGGAGTTGGGAGTCACGTAGCTCTCGTTCGGGACGTCGGAGCCTGGGGGGATGTGATAGGGCGGCATGCTGTAGAACGCCAACAGTTGTCCGTCTGGTCCCTGCGCGGTACCTGTAGGCAGAGGGCGGGCGTCGAAACCTGCATCGAGGGGATTCGGTTCCCCGTTCAGGGTCGGTTTGTGGTGTTTGCCGTCGCCGCCGATGTTGATACCGGTGTTCGGGATTGTGGCTTCTAGGTCATCCTTCTTCTGCTCGTCGTTGCTTTGCGGCTCCATGACGGGCGTGCTTGCGTCGTTGTTGATCGTCGGGTTCCGTGTCACATCATCGACCAGCGTCGCCGTGCGCGGCATCCCGGCCGCACCAGCCCCGCCGTCGCCTTCTTCGGCGGGGAACGCGAAGTTGTCCAGTCCTTGTGTTGCGGTATCGAGCTGGCGGGACAGGTCGTTCTCGCCTTCGACCAGCCGTGCGACCTGGTATTTGATGAACTCCTCGTGTTCGGCGGCGGTGTTCATCTGCGCCATGAGGGCCTCGCTGGACGAGTAATCCGGGTCGGTGGGGGTCACGTGGTAGTCCTCGGCGACATTGAACCCGGCGTTGCGAACATCCTCCACGGTGCTGACCAATGTTCGCCTGCACGCTTCTTGCTGTTCGCGGCCGCGTTCGGCGATCCCAGCGGCGTCGCGCAATTGTTCGGTGGGATTGCGTACCCACATCATGTCGCTGTCGGTGCGGGCTTGTGCTGCGTCGGCGGCGTCACCGGTCCACTCGGTGCCACCGGGGTGCATTGACTGGTTGCGAACCTCGGTGAACGCCTGTTCCCATTTGTTCGCGAGGCTCCGCCAGTTTGCGGCGCAGGTGGTCAGGTATTCCCAGCTTGCGTTCTCCACCTCGGACAGGCTCGGCAGCGTCATCGGTTACCTCAACACCGGGATT
>NZ_JAHCLR010000031.1 GCF_018455725.1 Mycolicibacter acidiphilus | reverse complement strand
GCGGCCTCGTAGCCGTTCGCCGCCTGGGAGAACTTGGTGGCGTTGGCGGTCAGCCGTCCGTTCATCGTCGCCGTCACCTTGCCGCCGCGTGCGCTGAGGGTGTTCGCCGTTGTCCCGCTGGTCTGCCACGGTCCCGCTGCAACAGGCGCTGCCGGGGACGCTACGAGTTGTTCTGCCTGATCGGTGCAGGACTGCGACAACGCGCGGAGGCCAGCGACGGTGACCTTCAGGGTGTCGCCCATGCGGGAAATCGTAACGAAGCTCAGGGGCGCCGCCGCGCCGCCGCCCAACTACCCGCTGGCGACCAGCGTCAACCCCCGGTGCTGCCGGGCGCCCTTGCGCCGCTTGCTGCTGGCGACCAGCCGGGCGACCGCAGCCTCCACATCGTGGGCGAACTCGTCGACGTCGGGCATCGTGTCGAAGTCGGCGAGGATGCCGAAGAACAGGCTGTCGGCGTAGCTGAGCATCGCCACCCCGGTGCGCAGCTGCAGTGCGATCGGCGGCACCGGCAGCACGTCGAGCACCCGGTGACCCATGATGTGCAGGATCCCCGACGGGCCCGGCACATTCGTGGTGATCGTGGTGACGCCGTGCTGCGGCAGATGCGTCAGCAACCGCACCGCCCACGCGGTCAGCGGGAACGGCAGGTAGTTGGCGGCGTTGACGAACGCGCTGCCGGCCTGGCGTTGCCCGGTGCTCTTGGTGCGGGTCAGCCGCGAATGCACCAGCCGCAGCCGCACCACCGGGTTCTCCTCCTCGACCGGCAGATACGGCAGCATCACCGACACCCGGTTGTCGGTCGCGCCGAAGGCGTCCTCGGTGCGCATCGACACCGGCACCAGGGTCCGCATCGACTCGGCTTCCGGGCGTTCCCCGCGGCGGGTCAGCATGCCGCGGTAGCCCTCGGTCAGCGCCGCGAGCGCGACATCGTTGAGGGTGACGTCGAACGCGGCGCAGATCCGCTTCACGTCGTCCATCGACACCTTCGCCGCGCTGAACCGGCGCATCGCGCTCATCGGGCCGTTCAGTGATGTCACCGCACCCTGGTGCAGCAGCCCCGCCGACAGCTCCCAGGTGCCGCGGGCGGCCCGCATCGCGGCGCTGCCGACGGCGGTGGAGACGTTCCACAGGTCGGTCATCCAGCGGATCGGGTTCGCGCTGATGCTCGGCAGGGAGAGGTGGAACCCGGTCGAGTCGGCGTCGTGCGAGCCGTGGATGTGGCCGGCGAAGCTGCCGACGCCGCTGTCGTCGCACAGCCCGGTGAACAACTGCGACGCCGCGATCCCGTCGCCGACGCAGTGGTGCACTTTGATCAGCAGCGCCCACCGGCCATCGGTTAGCCCCTCGATCACCCAGATGTGCCACAGCGGGCGATCCCGGTCCAGCCGGCGGGCCATGTGATCGGCGACGAACCGGTGCAGTTCCGCGTCATCGCCGGGGGAGGGCAGCGCGACGCGCCGCACATGGTGGGCGATGTCGAAGTCGGGGTCGTCCACCCAGCGGGGCGGCACGAGGTCCAACGGGTGCAGTTGGAGCTTCTGGACGAACCGTCGGCACTCGCTGATCCGTGCGCTCAGCGTCGCCAGCAGCGAGCCGTAATCCGGCGGCGGTCCCTCCAGAATGACCAGACCACCGATCGCCAGACT
The DNA here is from genome assembly GCF_018455725.1 of Mycolicibacter acidiphilus. Lineage (GTDB taxonomy): Bacteria > Actinomycetota > Actinomycetes > Mycobacteriales > Mycobacteriaceae > Mycobacterium > Mycobacterium acidiphilum. Next base: position 31,787 of record NZ_JAHCLR010000031.1, on the reverse strand, counting down.
GATGTGGCGATCGGAATCTTCGGCCTCGAGGAACCCTGCGTCCAGTGTCGTCAACTGCTCCACGATCGGACCTCCTGCCTGCGCCCGGCTGTTATCATGCTCCGCTCAGCGGTCCGAGCGGCAGGGCCAGAAGTCCCGAATCCCGGGGTAGAACGGTGCGAATCCGCAGTTCGAGCGCCATCGTCCGAAAGTCCCCTCCGGCCGGGGTCTTCCTGCTCTGGCCGTGCCTGAGTGGGCTGCGAGACGGTGGAGACGCGGCTCACCGGAGCCGGCGACCGAGGGAAAGGGGGCCGGAACTGTGAGCGGACAACCAGCACCCCCCGGCGACCCGATCGCGACGTCGATCCGGACCGCACTGCAACTCGCCACCCGGGCCCCGTCGGTGCACAACTCCCAGCCGTGGCACTGGCGGGTGCGCGGGCGGACGCTGGAACTGTTCGCCGTCCCCGACCTGCAGCTGCCCAGCGTCGACCCGGACGGCCGCGGCCTGCTGCTGAGTTGCGGTGCGGCACTGCATCATTGCACCGTGGCGCTGGCCGCGCTGGGCCGGCAGTTCCGGGTGCACCGACTGCCCGACCCGACCGATCGCAACCTCCTGGCGTCGATCGAACTGTCGGCGTCCAACACCGACCAGGCACCGGAGCAGGTCGACGTCGCGCTGGCCGCGGCGATCCCGCGGCGGCGCACCGACCGCCGCTGCTACAGCGACTGGCCGGTGTCGACCGCCGACATCGCGCTGATGGGCGCCCGCGCCGCCCGAGCCGGGGTGATGCTCCGCCAGATCAATGCACTCGACCGGCTCAGCGCGGTAGTTAACCGCGCCGTCTCCGAGCACCTCGCCGACTACGAGTACCTGAGTGAGCTGACGACCTGGAGCGGACGGCACGGCTCGGTCGCCGGCGTCCCGGCGGGCAGTGTCCCGGCGCCGCAGGCGGATTCGCCGATCACGGGACGCATCTTCGCCGGCCCCGCTCTGGCGCAGCCGGCCGGTGCCGCCCCGGGTGCCGACCACGCGGCGATGCTGGCCCTGGGCACCGAGGACGACGACCGGCTGGCACAGCTGCGCGCCGGGGAGGCCACCAGCGTGGTGCTGCTGACCGCGACGGCGCTGGGGCTGGCCAGCTGCCCGATCACCGAACCGCTGGAGATCGCCGAGACCCGGGCGGTGGTCCGCGGCGACGTCTTCGGCACCAGCGGCTACCCGCAGATGCTGCTGCGGGTGGGCTGGGCGCCGATCAACGCCGACCCGCTGCCGGCCACCCCCCGGCGCTCCCTCGACGACACCGTCGACTGGGCGGTCGAAGCCGAGCCGGGCGCCGAGTGCCCCGGTGGAGAGGTCGGTGAGGTCTATGTCTAACGGGCGGTTCGGACTGGTGGTGGCCGTCGACGGGTCGGCGGACTGGGTGTTGGCGCTGCGGTGCGCGGCGCGCGACGCCGAACAGCGCAACCTGCCGCTGACCGTCGTCTACGTCCGACCGCGGCTGCAGACCGCACGCCGGGCGCACCGGATGGTCGACGACACCCTCGCGGTGGTCGACGCCAGCTGCCGGGGCGGCGGGCCGGCGAAGGTGATCACGAAGATCGCGGGGACCGACCCGGTGGCGACCCTGGTGACGCTGTCTCACGACGCCGAACTGCTGGTGGTCGGGGCGCACTCGATAGGCCGGCGGCTGGCGGGCCGGTCACGCTGCGCGGTGACGGTGATCGAGGACCGCCACCTCGCCGCCGGCTGACCGGCCTACTGCGCCACCAGCGGCGCGCACCAGCGCAGCGTGGTGCCGCCGCCCGGCGCGGATTCGACGGCGAAGGTGCCGCCGGTCTCGTCGGCCCGCTGGCGCAGGTTGGCCAGGCCGCTGCGGGTGACGACGTCGGGCATGCCGCACCCGTTGTCGGCCACCTCGATGCACAACTCATCTTCGACCTTGATCTGCACCGTCAGCGTGCTCGCCCCGGAATGCCGGACGGCGTTGCTCACCGCCTCGGAGACCACCGCCTCGGCGTGATCGGCCAGGGCGGCCTCGACCACCGACAGCGGCCCGACGAACTGCACGGTGGTGTGCAGCCCGGACCCGGCGAACTGCGCGACGGCGTGATCCAGCCGCTGTCGCAGCCGGGTCACCCCCGAGGAGGTGCCGTGCAGGTCGAAGATCGTGGTGCGGATCTCCTCGATGATCCCCTGCAGGTCGTCGACGGCGTCGCTCAACCGGTGCTGCACGGTGGCCGAGCGGGCCCGGGGGATCGTGCCCTGCAGCGACAGCCCGACCGCGAACAGCCGCTGGATGACGTGGTCGTGCAGATCGCGGGCGATCCGGTCGCGGTCGGTGACCACGTCGAGTTCGTGCATCCGGCGCTGCGAACTGGCCAGCTGCCAGGCCAGTGCCGCCTGATCGGCGAACGCCGCCATCATGTCGAGCTGCTCGATGCTGAACGGGATCGCCGGGCCGGGCCGCAGCACCACGACGACGCCGGCCACCGCGTCCGCGGCGCGCAGCGGCAGGATCAGCGCCGGGCCGCTGCGGACGCCGGTCAGCTGCAACCGGTCCACCTGCCTCGGGGTACGCGACGCGAACGCCGCCCCGATCGCGGTGCCGGCCACCGGAATGGTCTCCCCGGCGACCGGGGCCATCGCCTCGCCGACGGTCTCCACCACCAGCAGTTCGTGAACCTCGGACTCCGTGGTGTCGGCCTCGGCGAGCAGATCGTCGTCGATCGGGATGGCGACCAGCGCGGATTCGGCCCCGGTGAGCTTGCTGGCCTCCTCGGCGATCAGCCGGAACACCGTCGTCGGGTCGGTGCCCGACAGCAGTTCGGTGGCGATGTCGCGGGTCGCCTCGATCCAGGACTGCCGCGCCTTGGCCTGCGCGTACAGCCGGGCGTTGGCGATGGCGATCCCGGCGGCGGCGGCCAGTGCCTGCACCAGCACTTCGTCGTCCTCGCTGAACGGCTGACCGCCGGCCTTCTCGGTGAGGTAGAGGTTGCCGAACACCTCGTCGCGCACCCCGACCGGCACACCGAGGAACGTGCGCATCGGCGGATGGTTCGCAGGAAAACCCACCGACGCCGGATGTCGCGCGATGTTGTCCAGCCGCAACGGTTTCGGGTCGTCGATCAGCAACCCCACCACGCCGCGGCCCTCCGGCAGTCGGCCCATCCGGGCGAACGTCTCATCGTCGATGCCCTCGTAGACGAACTCCAGCATCCGGCGGTCGGAGTCGTGCACCTCCAGCGCACCGTACTGCGCGTCGACCAGGCTGGTGGCGGTCTGCACGATCGACCGCAGCGTCGCGTCGAGTTCCAGGCCGGAGGTGACGACCAGCATCGCCGCCAGCAGCCCGTCCAGCCGGTCACGGCCTTCCACGATCTGCTCGACCCGGTCCTGCACACCCACCAGCAGTTCCCGCAGCCGCAACTGGGACAGGGTGTCGCGCAACGGGTTGCCGTCATCCTCGGCGCCGGTGTCATCGACGTGTTTGTTCGCCGCCATCGACTTCTCGCTAGGAGTCACCGCGGAGCGCCGAACGCTCGAGTCTGGTGGCGAACACCGCGGCCTGGGTGCGCCGCTCCATGCCGAGCTTGGCCAGCAGCCGGGACACGTAGTTCTTGACGGTCTTCTCCGCCAGGAACATCCGGTCGGCTATCTGCTTGTTGGTCAGTCCCTCGGCGAGCAGGCTCAGCAGGGTGCGCTCCTGATCGGAGAGCCCCGACAGCGGATCGGGTTTGTCGGCGGCGCCGCGCAGCTTGGCCATCAGCGCCGCCGCGGCCCGGTTGTCCAGCAGCGAACGACCGGCGCCGACGTCCTTGACCGCCCGCGCCAGTTCCATGCCCTTGATGTCCTTGACGATGTAGCCGCTGGCGCCGGCCAGGATCGCATCGAGCATCGCCTCGTCGGAGGTGAACGACGTCAGGATCAGGCAGCGCAGTTCCGGCATGCGCGACAGCAGGTCCCGGCAGAGTTCGATGCCGTTGCCGTCGGGCAGGCGGACGTCGAGCACCGCGACGTCCGGGCGCAGCGCGGGGATGCGGGCCAGCGCCTCGGCGACCGATCCGGCCTCACCGACGACATCGAGTCCCGGATCGGCGCCGAGCAGATCGATCAGACCGCGCCGCACCACCTCGTGGTCGTCGACCAGGAAGACCGTGACCCGGCCCCCGCTCACCACTGCGCCCCGCCGACGGTCAGCACCGAGCAGCCGCCGGTCTGGCCGGCCCAGCCCAGACTGCGCCGATCACGGGTGCCGGAGACGAACAGCTGCACCGAATCCGGTTCGGCGGCCAGGCAGTCCGCGAGATACTGCGCCACGTCGTCGACGTCGGTGACCACGTCCACCGGCACGCGGGGATGACGTTGCCGCGCATGGTCGATGCGATGCTGCAACCCGGTGCTGGATGCCAGCACCTGCAGCCCGACGCCCCGCAACTCCGCTTCGGCCATCGCCCAGTCCAGCACCGCACCATTGTCCGGTGACGCGTCGACTTCGGCAACTATTCGCCCGGGGCGCGTCGCGGCGCCGCCGCCGCGGATCACGGCCACCGGGCAGCGCGCCGAACCGGCGAGCGCGGCGGCGGTGGACCCGGCCCGGTGGCAGGAGTGGGTGACCCCGATCGACCCCACCGACACCATCGCCGCCGACCGGGACAGGTCGATCAGCGTGGCCAGCGGGTTGCCGCGCAGCGTCTCGGCCTCGATCTTCACCGCGGCACGCCGCGGAATCGCCGCCTCGACCGCGTGCCGGGCGTCGGCCAGTGCGTCGCGGGCGGTGCCGATCGAGTCCACCGGATCGCCGGAATCGCCGGACGCATGAATGACGTGGACCAGGCGCAGCGGCAGGTTGCGGCCGGCGGCCTCACGCGCCGCCCAGACCGCTGCGCTGCGGGCCGCCGGCGACCCGTCGATGCCGACGACGACCGCGGGGGTGGAGTGGATGTCGGACATGACGACTCCTGGGGGGACTGCCGGGCGCGGTCGACACCCGGTATCGCCCAGGGTAGTTCGATCGGCGGGATCTTCCCAGGGGAGGAAGTCCTCAGGCGGCGGCCGGGACTACTTTGCGTCGCCGCCGGCAGCCTTCAGCGCGTTGGCGGCGCCGCTGAGGAACGGGGTGATGATGTCCACCGGCAGCGGGAACACCACGGTCGAGTTCTGGTCGGCGCCGAGCTCCAAAAGCGTTTGCAGATAGCGCAGTTGCAGTGACGCCGGGTTGCGCGACAGCGTCTCGGCGGCCTGGGTCAGCTCCTCGGAGGCCTGCAGTTCGCCGCGGGCGTTGATGACCTTGGCGCGGCGCTCGCGTTCGGCCTCGGCCTCCCGCGCCATGGCCCGCTGCATCGACTCAGGGATCTCCACGTCCTTGATCTCGACTACCCGGACCTGCACGCCCCACGGCTCGGTCTGCTTCTCGATGATCGTGCGCAGGTCGGCGTTGAGGTCGTCGCGGTGGGCGAGCAGGGTGTCCAGGTCGGCGCGGCCCAGCAGCGAACGCAGCGTGGTCTGGGCGATCTGGGAGGTGGCGATCGCGTAGTTCTCCACCGCCAGAATCGCTTTCAGCGGGTCGACCACCTGGAACATCACCACCGCGTTGACCCGGGCGGGCACGTTGTCGCGGGTGATGACCTCCTGCGGCGGGATCGTCAGCGTCACGACCCGTTCGTCGACCCGCATCATCTTGTCCACCAGCGGGATCAGCCAACGCAGCCCGGGCTGATAGAGCGGGCGGGCGTGCCCGAGCCGGAACACCACCCCGCGCTCGTACTCCGGCAGCACGTTGATCGAGAAGTACCCCAGCACCGCCACCACGATGACGACCAGCACCAGGACAGTGATCAGCCCTTCGTTCACTTGACGGCGTCCTTCTGCTCGGTCTTGGCGGACTTGTCGGTGAAACTGCCCCACTGGGTGGAGTACTTGTCGATGACTGCGGCGGCCTTGGCCTCCAACTCCGCCTTGAGGTGCAGCTGTCGAGCGTGCTCGGGGCTGTCGTCCGGGGCGTTCCCGGGGCTCTTCCACAGGTGCCGGGCCAGTGGGATGCCGCCGGCGATCACCACCGCGACCGCGCCGAACAGCACCAGCAGGTCACCGGCGCCGTGGTTGCTGACCAGTCCGGCCAGCGGCATGATCACCCCGAAACCCGCCACCGCACAGGCGATCCCGCGGTGGAACCGGCCGGTCTCGGAGTGTGGCCACGGGTCCACCGCCCGGGTGATCTCCCGGCCGTGCATCGACGTCGTGCAGGTGTCCTTGACCGGGCAGACGTTGCAGATCGACGGGGTGGCGCGATACCGCATGACCCGGCTCTCCGAGTCGTAGGAGGTCGGCCAGAGCCACTGGTCCTCCGGGCATTTCCAGGCGTCGTGATCTTCGTGGTACACGAACTTCCCGGTCCGCCACTGTGCGGCCCGCTCGGAGGTGTGCCGCGCCATCCGGTCGAAACCCCAGGCGAAGACCAGCAGCAGCAGCGCGTAACCGGCAACCAGCCAGGACCATGTTGCCGGCGCGCTCATCGTCACTCCTTCGCTGCGGAAGCCGAGCCGGCGACGGTCTCGGTGTACAGCACGTCGTCCGGCAGTTCGTCGACCGTCGAGCCGGCGCGGAAGTTGCGCAGCGCCGTCCAGGCGATCCAGCAGAACGGCAGCACGCCGGCGATGATCAGGATCAGGTCACCGGGCAGCCGCAGCCACTCCAGCACCGCGTTGCCGGGCTTGGTGATGTAGCCCAGCGAACGGGCCTCGAAGTACCCGGCGTTGACCGAGTGGAACAACTGCAGCACACCCAGCGGCAGCAGCGTCACGAACACCATCCACGCCAAGCCGATGTTCATGCCCCAGAACGAGATCCGGGCGGCCTTGTGCGGCCACTTGTCGGCCGGGATGACGTAGCGGAAGGCGAACATCGCCAGCGCCACCGCGAGCATGCCGTAGACCCCGAACATCGCGGCGTGCGCGTGGTTGGCGGTCAGCGCGGTGCCGATCTCGTAGTAGGACACCACCGGCAGGTTGACCAGGAAGCCGAAGATACCGGCGCCCAGGAAGTTCCAGAACCCGACGGCCACCAGGAACATCACCGCCCAGCGGGCCGGGAAGTTCTTGTCGCCACCGGCCTCGTCGCGCGCACCGAGCTGCAGGAACGCCCAGGCCTCCACGGTCAGGAAGGTCAGCGGGATCACCTCGGCCGCGGAGAAGAACGCGCCCAGCGCCATGTGCTCGACCGGTGTGCCGGAGAAGTACAGGTGGTGCATCGTGCCGATCACGCCGCCGGCGGAGTACAGGATGATGTCGAGGAAGATCACCAGCAGCGCGACCTTTTCCCGGACCACGCCGAGCTGGACGAACATGTACGCGACCATCGCGGTGGTGAACAGCTCCAGGAAGTCCTCCACCCACAGGTGCACCATCCAGAACCGCCAGAAGTCGGCCACCGAGAAGTGCGTCTCGGTCCCGGCCAGGAGGCTGACCGCGTAGAAGGTGGGGATGGCCAGGCCGGTGAAGAAGAACAGCCACGGCAGGTTCATCTTCGAGGTGGTCTTCAGCTTCGCGCGCATCCCGCGCCAGATGATGAAGATCCAGAGGAACAGCCCGACGATCAGCAGCACCTGGAACACCCGCGGCAGGTCGAGGAACTCCCACTGCTGAGCCAGCGGGCTGCCGGGCTTGATCACGCCGAAGATCGACAGCGCCTCGAAGGCCATCGAGCCGAACACCACCAGGGCCAGTGCGCCGAGCAACGAGTAGACCAGCACCGACTGGCCCTTCGGTTCGCGGCGGGTGATGAACGGCACCAGGAAGATTCCGCCGGCCAGGAACGCCGCGGCGGTCCAGAACAGCGCCAGTTGCAGGTGCCAGGTGCGGGCCAGGTTGTAGGGCAGGATCTTGGCCAGGTCGATGCCGTAGAACGCGCTCAGGTCGGCGCGGTAGTGCTCGACGGCCCCGCCGAGCAGGGTCTGGCCCAGGAACAGCAGGGCGACGACGGCGAAGATCCAGATCGCGGCGCGCTGCGAGCGGGTCAGCGGCACCTCGCCGGGCTGCTTGAACGACAGCCGGCCCATCTCGGCGCCGTGCCAGCCGATGTTCTGGCTCCACCGGCCGTAGACGGTGAACATGATCCCGATGCCGCCGAGCAGCACGATCAGCGACAGCACTGACCACACCACGACCGAGCCGGTCGGGCCGTTGTCCACGCGGGGCTCAGCCGGCCAGTTGTTGGTGTAGCTGTAGGCGTGGCCGGGCCGCTCGGCCGCCGACGCCCACGCCGTCCAGGCGAAGAACGCGGTCAGGTCGCGGATCTCGGTCGGGTCGGTGATCATGTGCGGCAGCAGGCCGTACTTGGTGGAGTCCTCGCCGAAGTACTCCGCGTAGTGCTTCTCGATGTCGGCGAACGCGCGGGTCTGCTTCTCGGTGAACACCACCGTCTTGGTGTCGGCGTTGTAGCGGTTCGTCCGGAACTCCGCGACCACCATGTCGTGCGGGTCGGCCAGCCCCTGGGCGCGCCACTGGTCGGCGACGTTGTCGGTGGCCAGTCGCAGGTACTCGGCGGTGTAGTCCGGCCCCAGGTAGGCGCCGTGGCCCAGCACCGAGCCGTACTGCATCAGACCGCGGGCCTGGAACAGCTCCTGGCCGGCGGTGATGTCGGCGCCGGTGAACAGCTCCTGGTTGGACTCGCTGACGACCTTGTCCGGCAGCGGCATCGACGCCGTGTAGGTGCGGACGGCCAGGATGCCCATCACCAGGAAGCCGAAGATCATCACCAGGGCGACGCCCTGAGCCCAGCCTTTGCCGACCAGCGCTGTGGAGCCGTCGGATTCAGTGGGGGATCCGGGCGTGGAAGCCCCGGACGCGGTCGGCGTGGTTGTCATGAATCGGCACGCTAGCAGGGGCGCTGCGAATTATTCGCAGATTTGTTATCGATTTCACGGGTGCCTCTTGGCGGGTTTACCGTCACGATTGGCGTGCCTCCTTGACTCAGCAATACGACATAGCGTAGTAGACCGCTGGCTACGGTCGGAAAGGATTCCAGCAATGCCCCGACTCCGTGAGATCCCGCGTGCCGAGGTCACCGACGAGAAGATCCTGTTCTTCTACGACCGGCTGTTCGGTGCCGACCGCGATCCGGCCGTCGACCACGGCACCGTGCACGGCACCCCCGGCGACTGGTGGACGGTGTTCGCCCAGTCGCCGGAGGTGTTCGGGCACGCGGTGCGGGGCTTCGCGCTGTACCGCAACGCGGAGCTCGACCCGCTGCTGCGCGAGCTCGGCCAGGCCCGCGCCGGCTACGCCCGCGGCAGCCAGTTCGTCTTCTCCCAGCACTGCAAGCAGATGCGGTCGCTGGGCATGGCCGAGCCCAAGATCGCCGCACTGCCGCACTGGCAGGTCAGCGACGAGTTCTCGGCGCTGGAGCGTGCGGTGCTGGCCTACACCGACGGGCTGGTCTACGACGGCGGCCGGGTTGCCGACGAGGTGTTCGCGGTGCTGCAGGCGCACCTGCCGGACCGGCAGATCATGGAACTGACGTACATCACCTGCATGTACGACATGCACGCCACCATCTGCCGGGCGCTGCGCCTAGAGTTCGACGATCGGCCCGAACCCGTCGTCGAGGTGCGCGACCCGGACGGCGCCGAGGTCGCCGACCTGTCGGCGGACCTGGCCGGGCAGTGAGCCCCCGCCGGGAGGTCAGCTGAAGTTCGCCTGGCCGCCGTCGAGCGGGACGACCGCGCCGGTGAGGTAGCCGAAGTCGGGCCCGCACAGCGCGGCCACCGCGTTGCCGATGTCGGTGCGGCAGTCGCCGAGGCGGCGCAGCGGGATCGTCGCGAAGAACGCCTCCGCCTCGGCCGGGTTGTGCTCGATCCACCACTTCAGTCCGGGCGACTCGGCGTGCGGGGCGATCGCCAGCGCGCGGATGCCGTCGACGCCCCACTCCGCGGCGGCCGCCCGGGTCAGTGAGACGACGGCCTGCTTGACCGCCGCGTAGCAGCCGTAGCCGGCCATGTCCCAGCGCCGGGTCGCCGAACTGGTCAGGTTGACGATCACCGTGCTGTCGGCGTCCCTGCCGCGGCGCAGGTGCGGGTGGCAGGCCCGCATGAACCGGAACGCGGCCAGTGGACCGGAGTCGAACCCGGCTTCGAAGGCCGCGTCATCGACGTCGAGCAGCGTGCCCAGCGGCACCTCCTGGGCGTTGTTGACCAGGATGTCGAGCCGCCCGAACGCGGCGACGACGCCGGCCACGGTCGCGGTGATCGCGGCCGGGTCCTTCACGTCGCAGGTGAACGCCGCCGCGCCGGGGATGCCCGCCGCCGCGGCCTCGACCTTGGCCGTGGTCCGGCCGACCAGCGCCACCCGCGCGCCGCGCTCGGCCAGCGCCGTCGCGATGCCCAGGCCCACCCCCTGGCCGGCGCCGGTGACCAGCGCGACCTTTCCGTCGAGCTCCGCCATCTGCCGATTCCCCTCTCGTGGTGATCCGGCCGGGACGCTAACCGCGGTGCGGCTCGGGCGCGACGGGCGGTTCCGCTGACCGGGACGACGCTGTCGGTGGCCGGGGGCAGACTCGGACGGATGTTGGACCTGGTCCTGCCCCGGCAGTGCGGCGGCTGCGGTCGCCCGGGCACCCGGTGGTGCGCGGCCTGCGCCGGGCAGTTGACCGTCGGGCCGGGCGAGCCGCGGCTGGTGAGTCCCCGGCTGGACCCCCAGGTGCCGGTGTTCGCTCTCGGTCGCTACGCCGGGGCCCGCCGGCAGGCCATCATCGCGGCGAAGGAGCACGGCCGGGCGGATCTGATCGCCCCGCTGGCGCTGGCGCTCGCCGCCGGGCTGCACCGACTGCTGACCTGGGGCCTGCTCGACGAGCCGCTGGCCCTGATCCCGGCGCCGACCCGCAGTGCGGCGGCGCGCAGTCGCGGTGGGGACCCGGTGACCCGGATCGCCGCAGCGGCGACGGCCCGCCACCCCGGTGTGACCGTGCTGCCGGTGCTGCGGATGCGGGCGCTGGCCCGCGACTCCGTCGGCCTGGGCAGCGGCGCCCGGGAACGCAACGTCGCCGGCCGGGTGCTGCCCCGCCGGCGCCGGCTGGCCCGGTTCGGCACCCCGCCCGGTGACGTCGTACTCGTCGACGACGTCGTCACCACCGGCGCCACCCTCGCCGAATCGGTCCGGGTGCTGCGATCCGCTGGCGTGCCGGTGACGGCCGCACTGGTGATCGCGGCGGCGTGAACGGCCCGGCGGCGGGCGCCCCCGCGCGCGGGCAGCAAACCGGATCGACAACCGGCAACGACTCGGCCAAACCGGTGGCACGCACCCGCCGGTACGGGCTACGGTCGTCATCAAGGGAACCCGAGAACAGCGTGGTCGAGACGAACGAGAGAAGAGTGTCGAGCATGGCAAGTCAATTCGTGGAAACCAGTCAGTCACCGGCGGAGGCCGACGAGGCCCTCGACGCGTCGGCCGGCGCGGAGATCGTGGTCAAGGGCCGCAACGTCGAAATCCCGGACCATTTCCGGGTTTACGTGGCGCAGAAGCTGGCCCGCCTGGAGCGGCTGGACCGGTCCATCCGGCTCTTCGACGTCGAACTCAAGCACGCGAACAACCGCCGACAGCGCAAGTCCTGCCAGCAGATCGACATCACCGCCCACGGCCGCGGCCCGGCGGTGCGCGGGGAGGCCCGCGCCGACAGCTTCTACGCCGCGTTCGAGGCGGCCATCGACCGGCTCGAGGGTCGCTTGCGGCGCAGCAAGGACCGCCGCAACGTCTCCTACGGGGACAAGACACCGGTGTCGGTGGCCGAGGCGACCGGGGCCGTCGCGGTCGATCCGGAGCTGATCGCCGCCGCGTTCAATCGGGACGGCACCGCCGAACCAGACCACCGGGACGGCACCGGCAACGACTACGAGCCGGGCCGCGTCGTGCGCACCAAGGAGCACACCGCCACCCCGATGTCGGTCGATGACGCGCTCTACGAGATGGAACTGGTCGGTCACGACTTCTTCCTCTTCCACGACGAGCAGACCAACCGGCCGTCGGTGGTGTACCGCCGGCGCGCCTACGACTACGGGCTGATCCGGCTGACCTGATCCGGCGGTTCAGCGAGCCTCGACGAAGGAGAGGCGACACTGGGGGCGCCGCATAAACCCGGCGCGAAACCGACGCGGCGGTGTTGTCGGGCTTCGGCGGGGTGTCACCTACCATGGGTGGCGCTCGCAATGGGAGAAGACTGACATCTGAGATGGGGACATAGCCGTGCTGTCCAAGTTGCTTCGTTTTGGTGAAGGCCGGATGGTCAAACGGCTGCGCAAGGTCGCCGACTACATCGACACCCTCTCCGACGACGTCGAGAAGCTCTCCGACGACGAACTGCGCGGCAAGACCGACGAGTTCCGCGAGCGCCACGCCGGCGGCGAATCCCTCGACGACCTGCTGCCGGAGGCGTTCGCGGTGGCCCGCGAGGCGGCGTGGCGGGTGCTGCGCCAGCGGCCGTTCCAGGTGCAGCTGATGGGCGGCGCCGCGCTGCACTACGGCAACGTCGCCGAGATGAAGACCGGTGAGGGCAAGACCCTGACCTGTGTGCTGCCGGCCTACCTCAACGCGATCTCCGGCAAGGGCGTGCACGTCGTCACCGTCAACGACTACCTGGCCAAGCGCGACAGCGAGTGGATGGGCCGGGTGCACCGGTTCCTCGGCCTGGAGGTCGGGGTGATCCTGTCGCACATGACCCCCGAGGAACGCCGGGTCGCCTACGCCGCCGACGTCACCTACGGCACCAACAACGAGTTCGGCTTCGACTACCTGCGCGACAACATGGCGCACTCGCTGGACCAGCTGGTGCAGCGGCCGCACAACTTCGCGATCGTCGACGAGGTCGACTCGATCCTGATCGACGAGGCCCGCACCCCGCTGATCATCTCCGGCCCGGCCGACGGCAGCTCCAACTGGTACACCGAGTTCGCCCGGATCGTGCCGCTGATGGAGAAGGACGTCCACTACGAGGTGGACATCCGCAAGCGCACCGTCGGCGTGCACGAGCTCGGGGTGGAATTCGTCGAGGACCAGCTCGGCATCGACAACCTCTACGAGGCCGCCAACTCGCCGCTGGTCAGCTATCTCAACAACGCGCTCAAGGCCAAGGAGTTGTTCGCCCGCGACAAGGACTACATCGTCCGGGACGGCGAGGTGTACATCGTCGACGAGTTCACCGGCCGCGTGCTGGTGGGCCGGCGCTACAACGAAGGCATGCATCAGGCCATCGAGGCCAAGGAGCGCGTCGAGATCAAGGCCGAGAACCAGACGCTGGCCACCATCACCCTGCAGAACTACTTTCGGCTCTACGAGAAGCTTGCCGGCATGACCGGCACCGCCGAGACCGAAGCCGCTGAGCTGCATGAGATCTACAAGCTCGGCGTGGTGCCGATCCCGACCAACAGGCCGATGGCGCGCACCGACCAGATCGACCTGATCTACAAGACCGAGGAGGCCAAGTTCCTCGCGGTCGTCGACGACGTCGCCGAGCGCTACGAGAAGGGCCAGCCGGTCCTGATCGGCACCACCAGCGTGGAACGCTCCGAGTACCTGTCCAAGCAGCTGACCAAGCGCCGTGTCCCGCACAACGTGCTCAACGCCAAGCACCACGAGCGGGAGGCGCACATCGTCGCCGAGGCGGGCCGGCGCGGCGCGGTCACGGTGGCCACCAACATGGCCGGCCGCGGCACCGACATCGTGCTCGGCGGCAACCCGGACTTCCTCACCGACGACCGGCTGCGGGCCAAGGGACTGGACCCGGTGGAGACCGCCGAGGAGTACGAGGCGGCCTGGGACGAGCTGCTGCCGAAGATCAAGGACGAGGTGGCCGCCGAGGCCAAGGAGGTCATCGAGGCCGGCGGGCTGTACGTGCTGGGCACCGAGCGGCACGAGTCGCGGCGGATCGACAACCAGTTGCGCGGCCGGTCCGGCCGGCAGGGCGACCCCGGCGAATCCCGGTTCTACCTGTCGCTGGGCGACGAGTTGATGCGCCGATTCAACGGCGCCGCACTGGAATCGCTGCTGACCCGGCTGAATCTGCCGGACGACGTGCCGATCGAGGCGAAGATGGTCAACCGCGCGATCAAGAGCGCGCAGACCCAGGTCGAGCAGCAGAACTTCGAGATCCGCAAGAACGTCCTCAAGTACGACGAGGTGATGAACCAGCAGCGCAAGGTCATCTACGCCGAGCGCCGGCGCATCCTCGACGGGGAGAACCTCGCCGAGCAGGCCCACGACATGCTCACCGACGTGATCACCGCCTACACCGAGGGCGCCACCGCGGAGGGCTACGCCGAGGACTGGGATCTCGAGCAGCTGTGGACCGCGCTGAAGACGCTGTACCCGGTCGAGATCGACTACCACGAACTGCTGCACGCCGACGAGGTCGGCGAAGCCGACGACCTGAGCCGTGAGGAACTGCTGGAGGCGCTGCTCGTCGACGCCGAACGCGCCTACGCCCAACGGGAGGCCGAGGTGGACGGGATCGGCGGCCAGGGCGCCATGCGGGAACTGGAACGCGGTGTGCTGCTGAGCGTCATCGACCGCAAGTGGCGCGAGCACCTCTACGAGATGGACTACCTCAAGGAGGGCATCGGGCTGCGCGCGATGGCGCAGCGCGACCCGCTGGTCGAATACCAGCGCGAGGGCTACGACATGTTCACCGGCATGCTCGACGGGCTCAAGGAGGAGTCGGTCGGGTTCCTGTTCAACGTCGCCGTGGAGGCCGCCCCGGCGCCGGCGGTGACGCCGCAGGCCGCCCCCGAGGGGCTGGCGAAGCTGGGGAACTCCGGGTCCAACGGCGGTGGGGTGCGGGCCAAAGGCGCCAACGGCACCGATGGCGCCGACGGAGCACGCGGGCTGACCTATTCCGGGCCGGCCGAGGACGGCTCCGCCGAGGTGCGGCGCGACAGCGCCGACCTGGAGTCCGCCGGCACCAGCCGCCGGGAGCGCCGCGAGGCGGCACGCAAGGAGGGCCGCGGCTCCAAGCTGCGCAAACGCTGACCCACCCGGTCAGCCGATGTGCAGGGCGACCAGCTGCCAGCCCGGTCCGTCGGGCACCCGCTGCACGCGGCCGGCCAGCGCATGCACCCGCCGGCCGCGCCGGTAGGTGCCGAACACCTCCACGGCCGTCGCCGGGCGGCACGACGTGACCGCCTGCACGCGCAGCCGCTGCAGCGTCGCCGGGTCGGCCGCCGCGTCGCCGACCGGCCGGCGTGACAGCACCGATTCGGCGAGGTCCGCGGTGAGCAGCGGGCGCAGGTGCGCCGGCGGCCGGCGCAGGTCCACGACCTCCAGCACCCGGCGCAGCGCCGCGTCGGCGAACACGGCCGCCGACTGCAGCGGCGGCGGCAGCGAGAGGTGCCCGGGTCGGTGCGGGCGCGCCGCGGCGGAGTGCCCCCGCAGGTGCCGCAGCGGGCCGGACGGCCGGTGGTGTGCATCGGTGCTTGCGGGCGGTTCGTAGTCGGCGACGGGGGTGACCGCGGGGGCGGACGACGGGGCGGCGGAACGGTAATCGAGGGGCACGGTCAACTCTCCAGGCTCGGTCGGATCACACGGGCCCGCTGGAGAGTGGCGGACGCTGCAGCGATCATCGCACAAAGCCGCGTCGGCCGTATCCGCGTGTGGTACGCCTGATCTGAGCGGCTACCGTGACGGTCAGAAGTATTGGGGGCCGGGTCGTCCGGATGGAATCGGCAGGGAGGACGGGCGGCGATGGTGAACCGGCTGTCGGCGTCGGATGCGACTTTCTACCGGTTGGAGAACACGACCACCCCGATGTACGTGCAGTCGCTGTACATCCTGCGCAGCCCGCGCGGTGGCCTGAGCTATGAGCGGCTGCTGGAAACCGTGGAGCAGCGGCTGCCGCAGACGCCGCGCTACCGGCAGAAGATCCGCGAAGTGACGATGAGTCTGGCCCGGCCGGTCTGGGTCGACGACCACGATTTCGACGTCACCTACCACGTCCGGCACCTGGCGGTGCCGTCGCCGGGCAGCGACCGGCAGTTGCACGAGCTGATCGCCCAGCTGGGCCAGCAGCCGTTCGACCGGCACCGGCCGCTGTGGGAGATGTACCTGATCGAGGGGCTGGCCGATCACCGGGTCGCGCTCTACATCAAGTCGCATCAGGCGCTGATCAACGGGATGGCCGCACCGGCGATCGGGCATGTGATCGTCGACCGGACGCAGCGCCCGCCGGCGTTCGACGAGGACATCTGGGTGCCGCGGCGCGAGCCGGGCACCGCGGAACTGGTGCTCGGCGCGGTCGGGGACTGGGTGACCACCCCGCGGACCCAGCTGCGGGCGGTCGGGTCCAACATCGCCGAGATGGCGATCGGGTCCGGTCCGCTGGCCTGGGTGGGTCGTCAGGCCGTCGACGCCGCGCGCGCGATCGCCCGCGGCACCGCGCCGCACACGCCGATGAACACCCAGGTGTCCCAGAACCGGCTGTTCACGGTGGCGCACGGGGCGCTGGACGACTACCGGGCGGTGCGGGCCCGCTACGACTGCGACATCAACGACGTCGTGCTCGCGGTGATCACCGGCGCACTGCGCAACTGGCTGCTGTCGCGCGGTGAGCCGGTCGCCTCGACGCGGACCGTGCGGGCGATGGCGCCGCTGTCGGTGGGGCCCGACCACCACGACAACGCCGGGCAGAGTCAGCCGATCGGGGCGGTGGCGCCGTTCCTGGTGGATCTGCCGGTGGGAGAACCGAATCCGGTGATCCGGCTGTCCCAGATCGCCTACGCCACCGAATCGCACCCGACCCCGACGGACCGGGTGGACGCCCGGACGATCCTGACCGTCTCGGGTTTCGCGCCACCCACCCTGCACGCGATGGGGGTGCGGGTGGCCACCGGTTTTGCGGGGTTCACCGGCCGGGTGTTCAACCTGCTGATCACCAATGCGCCTGGCGCGCAACGGCAGCTGTACGTCTGCGGCGCGAAGCTGCTGGAGACCTACAGCGTGCCGCCGCTGCTGCCCAACAAGGCGCTGACGATCGGGGTGACGTCCTACAACGGGACGCTGTACTACGGCGTCAACGCCGATCGCAAGGCGATGAGCGATGTCGCGATGGCGCCGGCGCTGCTGGACGAGGCGCTGGCCGAACTGCTGGAGGCCGCCAAGTGAGCAAGCTGCGGAACCGGGTGTATGAGTCCGAATTGCTGCGCCTGCAAACGGAATTCGTGAAGCTGCAGGAGTGGGTCCGGCACACCGGGGCCCGGGTGGTGGTGCTATTCGAGGGGCGCGACGCCGCCGGCAAGGGCGGCACGATCAAACGGATCACCGAGTATCTGAGCCCGCGGGTCGCCCGGGTGGCGGCGCTGCCGGCGCCGACCGAGCGTGAACGCGGCCAGTGGTACTACCAGCGCTACGTCGCGCACCTGCCGACGGCGGGGGAGATCACCCTGTTCGACCGGTCCTGGTACAACCGGGCCGGGGTGGAGAAGGTGATGGGTTTCTGCTCCGCCGAGGAGCATTCGCGGTTCCTGACCGAGACCCCCGTCTTCGAGCGGCTGCTCATCGACGACGGGATTCTGCTGCGCAAATACTGGTTCTCGGTGTCGCAGGCCGAACAGCTGCGGCGGTTCGCCAAGCGGCGCAACGATCCCCGCCGGCAGTGGAAGCTCAGCCCGATGGATACCGAGGCGGTGTACCGCTGGGAGGACTACTCCCGGGCCCGCGACGAGATGATGGCGGCTACCGACGTGCCGACCAGCCCCTGGTACGTCGTGGAATCCGAGATCAAAAAGCATGCCCGGCTGAACATGATGGCGCACCTGCTGTCGACGATCCCGTACGGCGAGGTGACGCACGAGAAGGTGACGCTGCCGTCGGCTCCGGTGGTGACCGGTGACTACCAGCGCCCGGACCGCGGGCTCTACAACTACGTCGACGACTACGCGGGCCGCCTTGCTGCCGGTTAGGGTCTGAGCTCATGCGCGTCTACATTCCGGCGACCCTGGACCTGCTGGCCAGGCTGGTCGCCGACGGATCGCTTCGGCCGGTCAGCGGGACCGCGTTCGCGGTGACCCCGGCGCTGCGTGAGGCGTACGCCACCGGCGACGACGACGAACTGGCCGAGGTCGCCCTCGGTGAGGCGGCACTGGCGTCGCTGCGACTGCTCGGCGGGGAAGAGCCCGAGCCCGGCGCTGCCGCGCCGCCGGTGCGGCGGGCGGTGCTGGTGGCCGACGTCGAACAGGTCGAGGTGCGCCCGGACCTGGACACCGCGGTCGTCCGGTTGGCCGGGTCGGTGCCGCTGGCCGATGTGGTCGCCGCGTACGTCGACACCGCGGCCGCGGAGCCGGCGGTGCTCGCCGCGATGGCGGTGATCGACGACGCCGACCTCGGTGACGAGGATGCCGAGCTCACCGTCGGCGATGCCCAGGATCACGACCTGGCCTGGTACGCCACCCAGGAGCTGCCGTTCCTGCTCGACCTGCTCTGATGGCGATCGAGCGAAGTTACGCTACCGTAGGTTCAATCATTCTCCGGTAGTGGGCAGGAATTCTTCAGTGGTCAGGAAATACCAGGCGATCAACGCCAACGTCGGCGACACCAAGCGACCGACGGTCGTCGGCGCCGACCGGCATCCCGGTTGGAACGCGGTGCGGCGCATCGCAACCCGGATCACCACCCCGCTGCTGCCGGACGACTATCTGCGGCTGGCCAACCCGCTGTGGTCGGCGCGGGAACTACGCGGCCGGGTGCTCGCGGTACACCGGGAGACCGAGGACTCCGCGACGCTGGTCATCAAGCCCGGCTGGGGTTTCCACTTCGACTACGCCCCCGGGCAGTACATCGGGATCGGGCTGCTCGTCGACGGGCGGTGGCGGTGGCGGTCCTATTCGCTGACGTCGCCACCGACCACCGAACCGGGCCGGTCGCGCACGATCACGATCACGGTCAAGGCGATGCCGGAGGGATTCCTGTCCAGTCACCTGGTGGACGGCGTCGACCCGGGGACCATCGTCCGGCTGGCGGCGCCGCAGGGTGAGTTCGTGCTGCCCGATCCGGTGCCGGCCACGGTGCTGTTCCTCACCGCCGGCTCCGGGATCACCCCGGTGATGTCGATGCTGCGCACCCTGGCCCGGCGCGGGGGAATCACCGACGTCATCCACGTGCACTCGGCGCCCACCGCCGACGATGCGCTGTTCGCCGACGAACTCGCTGCGCTGCACCGGGATCACCCGGGCTACCGGCTGGTCCTGCGCACCACCCGCGATCAGGGCCGGCTCGACCTGAGCGGCCCGGGGACCCTCGACGCCGAGGTGCCCGACTGGCGTGACCGGCAGACCTGGGCGTGCGGGCCGGGGGCGCTGCTCGCCGATGCCGAGCGGCTCTGGGCGCAGGCCGGGATCACCGACCGGCTGCACGTCGAGCGGTTCGCCGCGGTCCGCACGGTGGCGGCGGACGGCGGGGGCACCGTCACCTTCGGTCGTAGCGGCAAGAGCGTCGCCGCCGACGCCGCGACCACGCTGCTGGAGGCCGGCGAGGGGGCCGGGGTGCAGCTTCCGTTCGGCTGCCGGATGGGCATCTGCCAGTCCTGCGTGGTCGAGCTGGTCGACGGACACGTCCGTGACCTGCGCAACGGCGCCGAGCACGAGCCGGGAAGTCGCATCCAGACGTGTGTCTGCGCCGCGGCCGGCGACTGCACGCTGGACGTCTGATCGGTTACCGGTTAGTAACCTACGGAATCGTAGGTTAGTATTGCGTCGCTTGATTCGAGGCCCGGTTCAGGGCTCAGTGCAAGGCTTACGGAAGGCGGTCTGATGGCGGTAACCGACGTCGAGGTGTTCGCGCACCTGACCGCCGCCGACATCGATGAGCTGGGCGCCGAATTCGACGCCATCCGCGCCGACATCGAAGCGTCGCGCGGCGAGCGTGATGCCCGCTACATCCGCCGCACCATCGCCGCCCAGCGCGCGCTGGAGGTGACCGGCCGGGTGCTGCTGGCCGCGAGTTCGCGCCGCACGGCGTTCTGGACGGGGACGGCGACGCTGGGTCTGGCCAAGATCATCGAGAACATGGAGATCGGCCACAACGCCATGCACGGCCAGTGGGACTGGATGAACGACCCGGAGGTGCACTCCACCGGCTGGGAATGGGACATGGCCGGGTCCAGCAAGCACTGGCGGATCACGCACAACTTCATGCACCACAAGTTCACCAACATCCTCGGCATGGACGACGACGTGGGCTACGGCCTGCTGCGGGTCACCCGCGACGTGCCGTGGAAGCCGTTCAACATGTTCAACGTGTTCTTCAACGCGATGCTGGCGGTCTTCTTCGAGTGGGGAGTCGCGTTGCAGCACTTGGAGATCGGGAAGATCTTCAAGGGCCGGTCGGACCGGCAGGCGACGCTGGTCCGGCTGCGGGAGTTCTCCGGCAAAGCCGGCCGGCAGGTGTTCAAGGATTACGTCGCGTTCCCCGCGCTGACGTCGCTGTCGCCCGGCGCGACCTTCGGTTCGACGTGTAAGGCCAACGCGATCGCCAACGTGATCCGCAACGTGTGGGCGAACGCGATCATCTTCTGCGGCCATTTCCCGGACGGCGCAGAGAAATTCACCAAGACCGACATGGCCGGCGAGTCCCGTGGCCAGTGGTACCTGCGGCAGTTGCTCGGCAGCGCTAACATCGACGCCGGGCCGGCGATGCGGTTCATGAGCGGCAGCTTGAGCCACCAGATCGAACACCACCTCTACCCGGACCTGCCCAGCAACCGGTACGAGGAGATCGCCGTGCGGGTGCGCGCGGTCTGCGAGAAGTACGACCTGCCCTACACCACCGGCCCGTTCCTGGTGCAGTACGGCAAGACCTGGCGGACCATCGCGAAACTGTCACTGCCGGACCGTTTCCTGACCGACACCGCCGACGACGCCCCGGAGACCCGCAGCGAGCGGATGTTCGCCGACCTGGGGCCGGAGTACGCCGGGGCGGACCCGGTGACCGGCCGCCGGCGTGGGCTGAAGACCGCGATCGCCGCCGCCCGCGCCTGGCGGCGCGACCGCCGTCCCGACGATCTCGCCGCCTGAGCCCTCACGGCTCCCGCAGCACCGCCAGCAGTCGCCGGGCGGCCTCGGCGCGGCGCGCGGCCGGACCGGTCAGCGTGTCCAGCGCGCACTCGGGGTCGGCGGGCGGACCGGAATGCCCACAGCCGCGCGGGCATTCGCCGATCGCCTCGGCCAGATCGGAGAACGCCAGTAGCACGTCGTCGGGGGCGATGTGGGCCAGGCCGAACGAGCGGATGCCGGGGGTGTCGATCACCCAGCCCGACCCGGTCAGCGGCAGCGCCACCGACTGCGTCGAGGTGTGCCGGCCCCGGCCGATGCCGGTGACCTCGCCGACCGCCCGATCGGCTTGCGGCACAAGACGGTTCACCAGGGTGGACTTGCCGACCCCGGAGTGGCCCAGCAGCACCGTCACCCGCGAGTCCAGCAGCGGGGCGACGGCGTCGAGCGGGTCGTCGCGGCCGGCGGTGACGACCGTGAGATCCAGGTCCGCGAACTGCGCGGCGAACGGCTCGGCGGGCGCCAGGTCGGTCTTGGTCAGGCACACCACCGGCGCCAGGCCGCCGGCGTAGGCCGCGATCAGCGCGCGGTCCACCAGTCCGGTGCGCGGCGGCGGGTCGGCCAGTGCGACGACGATCAGCAACTGGTCGGCGTTGGCGACCACCACCCGCTCGGTCGGGTCGGTGTCGTCGGCGGTGCGCCGCAGCACGCTGCGGCGCGGGCCGCGCCGGACGATGCGGGCCAGCGTGTCCGGCCGCCCGGACAGGTCACCCACCACGTCGACGTCGTCGCCGACGACGATCGGGGTGCGGCCCAGTTCGCGGGCGCGCATCGCGGTGATCTGGTGTTCCGGATCGCCGTCCAGCACGCAGCCCCAGCGGCCGCGATCGACGCTGACCACCATCGCCGGTCGCGCATCGGCGTGCTCGGGGCGGATCTTGGTCCGCGGCCGCGACCCCCGTCCGGAGCGGACCTTGACGTCGGACTCGTCGTAGCGGTCGAACCTCAAGGGGCGCAGTCCTCGCCGGCCAGCATCGCTGACCACAGCCCGACGAAACCGGGCAGGGTCTTCGCGGTGGTCGCGATGTCATCCACCTCGACCCCGGGCACCCGCAGGCCGATGATCGCGCCCGCGGTGGCCATCCGATGGTCGGCGTAGGCGTGCCAGACGCCACCGTGCAGCGGCCGCGCGGTGATCACCAGGCCGTCGGGGATCTCGGCGCAGTCACCGCCCAGGGCGTTGATCTCGGTGCTCAGCGCCGCCAGCCGGTCGGTCTCGTGGCCGCGCAGATGGGCGATGCCGGTCAGCCGGGACACCGATCCCGGTTCGGCCAGCGCCGCCAGCGCGGCGACCGTCGGCGTCAGCTCGCCGACCGCCCGCAAGTCCACGTCGAAGCCCGGGTAGGCGCCCGACCCGCGCAGCTCCAGGTGTGAGCCGGTAAGCGTCACCACCGATTTCGTCAGCATCAGCACGTCGAGGATGTCGTCGGCGGGTTGTACGCTCGTCGCCGGCCATCCGGTCACCCGCACCGTGCCGCCGGTCAGTGCCGCCGCCGCGAGGAACGGCGTCGCATTGGACAGATCCGGCTCGATCGCCCAGTGCCGCGCCGCGACCCGGCCGGGCCGCACCCGCCAGCGACTGGCGGCGGTGTCGGCGGTGACATCGACCCCGGCCTGGCGCAGCATCGCCACCGTCATCGCGATGTGCGGGGCGGACGGCAGGGTCGCACCGGTGTGTACGACGGTCAGCCCGTCGTCGAACGACGCACCGGCCAGCAGCAGCCCGGAGACGAACTGCGATGACGCCGAGGCGTCGATCTGCACCGTCCCACCGGACACCGACCCGATGCCGTGCACCCGGAACGGCAGCCCGTCGCCGTCGACGTCGATGCCCAGGGCGCGCATCGCGGCCAGCAGCGGGGCGATCGGGCGGGCGCGGGCCTGCTCGTCGCCGTCGAACGTCACCGTGGCGCCGCCCAGCGCGGCCAGCGGCGGCACGAACCGCAGTACGGTGCCGGCCAGCCCGCAGTCCACCCGGGCGCCCGGGGCGGGGGACAGGGCGCCGCCGACGGTCAGATCGGTGCCGGGCCCGTCGATGAGCAGGCCCAGGGCGCGCAGCGCGTCGATCATCAGGTCGGTGTCACGGCTGCGCAGCGCCCCGGTCAGGGTGGCGGTCCCCGCACCGGAGCCGCCCTGTGCGGCAGACAGCGCGGCCAGCAGCAGCGCCCGATTGGTCTGGGATTTCGAGCCGGGCACGGTGACGGTCGCGTCGACGGGGGCGGTGACGGTCGGGGCCGGCCAGGTGTTCACCGCTCCATCATCGCCGGTCGGTGTATTTCTGCCACCATGGAGGCATGTGCGGGCGTTTCGCGATGACCACCGATCCGGCCCTGCTGGCCGAGCAGATCCGGGCCGTCAGTGAAGTACCCGCGACGGCCGGCGACTACCAGGCGAACTACAACGTGGCGCCCACCGCGAACATCACGACCGTGGTCAGCCGGCACACCGAGCCCGGCGACGAGCCGACCCGGCGGGTCCGGCTGATGCGCTGGGGGCTGGTGCCGCCGTGGGCCAAGGCCGGCCCGGACGGCGCGCCGGCGGCCAAGGGGCCGCAGCCGATCAACGCCCGCGCCGACCGGGTCACGACCTCCCCGGTGTTCCGGTCCGCGGTGCAGCACAAGCGCTGCCTGGTCCCGATGGACGGCTTCTACGAGTGGCGGGCCGAACCGGCCACCCCGGCGGGGCGCAAAACCCGCAAGACGCCGTTCTACATCCACCGCGCCGACGGCGCGACGCTGTTCATGGCCGGGCTGTGGTCGGTATGGAAAAACCCAGCAGGCGGGGCCACCCCACCACTGCTGAGCTGCACGATCATCACCACCGACGCGGTCGGAGCGCTGGCGGACGTCCACGACCGGATGCCGCTGATCGTGCCCGCGGACGACTGGGACAGCTGGCTGGACCCGGATGCACCGGCCGACGGGGCGGTGGCGGCGTTGCTGACGCGCCCGCCGGACATCGGCGGTATCGAACTGCGCGAGGTGTCCACCCTGGTCAACGGCGTGCGCAACAACGGGCCGGAACTGCTCGAAGCGCCGCACCCCGCGGCGGCTGGACTGTTCTAGCGGTTGACCAGGCGGCGCTTCTGCTGGGCGTACTCGTCGTCGGTGAGAATCCCGGCGCTGCGCAGTTCGGCCAGCTCCCGCAATTCCACGTCGGCGCCCATCAGCAGCCCGAACGCCGAGACCGCCGGCAACTCCGGCAGATCCACCGGCGACGTCGGCTTGCGCTCGGGCACCGCCAGCCGGCGGGTCGGTTCGCCCGCCCGGACGCCGGAACCCAGCGACGCGCTGGCGCGCCCGGCCAGCCCGGCCCCGGCCATCTCGGCGAACGGCACCGCCGCCTCCGCGGCCGCGATCCCGGAACCGGCCGTGCCCGCCGCCGACAGCGGCAGCGTGGCGTTGCGGAGCATCATCGGTGCGCTCGACGCCCAGGACTGCGGCACGCTCAGGCTGCCGACCAGCACCCCGTCGCCCATGGCGGCCGACGGGGCCACCGCGCCGGCCAGTTCGCTGAGCTCCTCGAACGGCAGCAGCCCCTCGCCGATCTCGCCGATCCCGGCCAACCCGAAACCGAACGGGCCGGCCAGGTCCACCCCGAAGCTGCCGAGCGCGTCGCCGCCCATCCCGAGGAAGTCGACCAGCACGGTCGGCTCGGTGAGGACCTCCAGGACGGTGCCGAGCAGCCCGGCGGCCTGCCCGACGGCCGGAGCGGCGACCGAATGCTGCGGCGTCGAATCGGTCGTCTTGGGCGGCGCGCTGAACGGGGCCAGCCGAGTCGCCGCGGCGGCGCCGGCAGCGTAGGTGTACATCGCGGTGGCGTCTTGGGCCCACATCTGCGCGTAGTGCGCTTCGGTGGCCGCGATCGCGGCGGTGTTCTGGCCGAAGAAGTTCGTCGCCACCAGCGTCATCAGCAGGCTGCGGTTGGCGGCGATCACCGGCGGCGGCACCGTCATCGCGAACGCCGACTCGTAGGCGGCCACGGCCGCCCGGGCCTGCCCGGCGGTGTGCTCGGCCTGCTCGGAAGTGACGTGCATCCAGTGCGCGTACGGTGCGGCTGCGGACGCCATCCGGACCGCGCTCGGGCCCGACCAGCCGGTCGCCAGTTCGGCGAGCGCCGAATCGTAGGCCGCGCCCATCGTCTGCAGCTCCGCGGCCAGCGCATCCCAGGCCGCCGACGCCGCCAGCAGCGGACCGGCACCGGCCCCGGCATACATCCGCCCCGAGTTGACCTCCGGTGGCAACAGTGCGAAGTCCATGAGTCTCACCTGCCGAGCAGGCGGCGCTTCTCCTGCGTGAACTCCTCGTCGGTGAGGATCCCGGCGTCGCGCAGGTCGGCGAGTTCACGAAGTTCACCGGAGATCCGGGTGATCGGGCCGTTCAGCGGGCGGTGCGACGGCGCGGGCGGTTCCTTCTCCTCGTCGGAGCGCAGCACCACCTTCGCGACCGCCGGTTGCTTGCAGGCGGCGGCCGCCGGCCGACTCGCACTACCGCGCCCGACGCCCCGGCCGATCCCGGCGGTGGCCCGCCCGGCGACCCCGGCGGTGGCCATCTCCGCGAATGGAATCGCCGTCTCGCCCGCGGCCACGGCCGGCACCGCGGCCGCCCCGGCCGTCGGCAGCGCCGTGTTCACCTGCTGGATGACGGTGGGGACGGCGGTCGCCCACGCCGGCGGCACCGACAGCCGGCCCAGCGACGCGGCCTCGCCCAACCCGGCCGCGACCGGCGTCGTCGAGTTGATCAGGCCGACCGCGGGCAGCAGTTCACTGCCGATCTCGCCGACCCCGATCATGTCGATGCCGAACGTGCCGATCACGTCGAAGCCGAAGGTGCCGGCGGAGTCGATCACGAACGTCCCGAACAGGTCCACCCCGAGGCCGGTCAGCGACGCCAGCATCGCCGGTGAGAGCGCGGCCGCCGATCCGGCGGCGCTGAACAGGCCGGACGTCTCCCCGACGCCCGGCATCGTCAGGCCCTGCAGAGCCTGGGTCAGCGCCGACATCACGCTCTCGCCGTTGCTGCCGGCCGCGGCGGCCCCGGCCTGCCCGACCGCGGCGGCCCGGTTCGCCGATCCGGCCTGGTTGGTGGTCTGCGGCGGCTGGGTGAACGGGGTCAGTCGGGAGGCCGATGCGGACGCGGAGGCGTAGCCGTACATGGCGGCGGCGTCTTGGGCCCACATCTGCGCGTACTGGGCTTCGGTGGCGGCGATCGCGAGAGTGTTCTGGCCGAGGAAGTTGCTCGCCAGCAGCGACGTCAGCTGGCTGCGGTTGGTGGCGACCGCCGGCGGTGGCACCGTCATCGCGAACGCCGACTCGTAGGCGGCGACCGCGGCCTTGGCCTGCATGGCGGTCTGCTCGGCCTGGGCGGAGGTGGCCCGCATCCACTCGGCGTAGGGTGCGGCGGCGGCGGCCATCAGGGCGGCACTGGGGCCCAGCCAGCCGTTGTTCAACTCCGCGATCACCGATTCGTAGGCCAGCCCGACGGTGTGCAGTTCCACGGCGAGCGCGTCCCAGGACGCCGCAGCGGCCAGCATCGGTCCCGACCCGGCGCCGGCGTACATGCGGCCCGAGTTGACCTCCGGTGGTAATGCTGCGAAATCCATTGCTGCTCAATCTCGATCCGGTGTCGGCTGCGAGTGGGGGGATGTTCGACCGCACCGCGGGCAGCGGGCGCGCGCCGACGGTTGTCGGTGAACCAGACGGTAAACAGTGAACTTGAAGTGAACCTGAAGAAGCCGAATTGTGACCGCGGCGACATCGACAGGGCGTCTCCGCCGCGCCGCGGGGCCGCAGTGCTAACAATGGGTCATGGTTGATTCCACCGCCGGGAATCGGCGGGGCGCCGAGACCTTCAGCGTGGGCACCCCGCGGGTGCTGGTGGTGGAGGACTCCGAGACGATCCGGGAGATGGTCAGCGAGGCGCTGGCCGACGCCGGGTACCTCACCGACACCCAGCCCGACGGCGCCGGCCTGGAGGAGGTGCTGGACGGGTTCCGGCCGGATCTGGTGGTGCTGGACGTGATGCTGCCGGGCCGCGACGGGTTCGCCCTGATGGACGTGATCCTGCGCTGGGGGGAGGTCGGGATCGTGCTGCTCACCGCGCGGGACGGCCTGCCGGACCGGCTGCGCGGCCTGGACGGCGGCGCCGACGACTACGTGGTCAAGCCGTTCGAACTCGCCGAACTGGTGTCTCGGGTCGGTGCGGTGCTGCGCCGACGCGGGCGACTGCCCGCGGTGGTGCAGTTCGGCGACCTGATGGTCGACGTCGACGCCGGGGTGGCCTCGCGGGCCGGCAGCGAACTGAACCTGACGGCCACCGAACTGCGGGTGCTGGTGTACCTGGTCGAACAGCGCGGCCGGATCGTCAGCAGCACCCAGATCCTGAACGCGGTGTGGGGTTACGAGGCCTACGACCCCAACCTGGTGCAGGTGCACATCAGCGGCCTGCGGCAGAAACTGGAGGCGCACGGCCCGCGTGTTCTGCACACCGTTCGCGGCATCGGGTATCGCCTGCAACTGCAGAGGGATTCGTGACTCCGGTGCCGGCGGCGCCCGGGGTGTTCACCGCGACGCCGTCGCTGTGGCGCCGGCTGGCGGTGATGGTGGTGGGGCTGCTGGCGGTGCTGCTGGTGGCGGTCGGGATCGTCATCGACATCACCCTGGAGCGGCAGGCCAACCGCAGCCTGCATCAGCGGCTGGACTCCGCGACGGCGCGTGCCGATTCCCTGGTGGCACTGCACATTCCGCCGGACAAGGTGGCCGAACAGCTCAACGGCGGGGTGGTGGGCGCGCTGGTGGTCACCGCCGACGGCAGGACCTACGGCGACCCGGCGATCGAACCCGACGCCACCACCGGGTCGAGTCTGGCGCCGCCGCCGCTGGAGCCCGACGACACCGCCACCGTGCTGGTGCATCCGCTGGCCGACGGCGGCCGGGTGATCCTGGTCGCCGACACCACCGAGGCGACCGCGACCCTGAACCGGTTGCGGCGGCTGATGATCGGCACCGGACTGACCACCCTGCTGGTGGCGGCCGCACTGCTGGTCCTGGCCAGCCGGGTGACGCTTTCGCCGCTGAAGCGGTTCACCGAACTGGCGCGTGACATCACCACCGGCGATCGGGGCCGGCGGCTGCACCCGGACCGGGTCGACACCGAACTGGGCCGGGCCGCAACCGCTTTCGACGACATGCTGGACGCGCTGGAGGATTCCGAGCACCGGGCGCAGGACGCCGCGGAGAAAGCGCAGCACGCCGAGGCGGAGGTGCGCCGGTTCCTGGCCGACGCCGCACACGAACTGCGCACCCCGATTGCGGGCATCCAGGCCGCCGCCGAACAGATCATCAGCAACATCGACCAGGGCGGGGTGGCGCCGAGCGAGGATGCGGCCCGCCGCCAGCACCGGCGCGCGACGCTGCTGCTCTCCGATGCCCGACGGGCCACCCGGCTGGTCGCCGACATGCTCGATCTGAGCTACATCGACGCCGGGATGCCGCTGGAACTGCGCGACACCGACCTGGTCGGGATCGTCACCAATGAGGTCGATCGGGCCGCGATGCTGGCCCCGCAGCTCAACATCGAGCGCACCGGGCTGGCCGCGCTGCCGGTGCGGGTGGATCCGACCCGGCTGACGCAGATCCTGTCCAATCTGCTCGACAACGCGCGCCGCTACACCCCGCCCGGCGGCCGGATCAGCGTCGATGTCGCGCGCAGCGGGGCGAGCGCCGAGGTAACCGTCACCGACACCGGGATCGGCATCGCCGCCGAGGATCGGCAGCGGATCTTCAACCGGCTGGTGCGGTTGGACAACGCGCGCGGACGCGACCACGGCGGCGCCGGGCTGGGCCTGCCGATCGCCCGCGCCCTGGCCGGAGCGCACGGCGGTGAACTGGCCTGCCTGGACCATGACGGCGGCGCCAGTTTCCGGCTGACGCTGCCACTCGACCGGTGACGCGCATGCCCTGTTCTTAGGGCTGCACGTACCCCGGCGGGTTGACGGTGTCCACCCACAGGTCCACGCCGAGGTCCGAGCCCGGCACGCAGTCGTACACCGACAGGTCGGTGACACCCGAGGCGAGCAGCACGTCCTCGCAGAGCAGTGCGTGGCCGGTGTACTCGGCCGCCGGCTTGGTCAGCACCGCGTAGGCGGCGTCGGCGTACACGTCGGGCTTGCGGGACCGGGCCATCGCCTCGTCACCGCCGAGCAGGTTCTGCACCGCGGCAGTGGCGATCAGCGTGCGCGGCCACAGCGCATTGGAGGCGATGCCGTGCTCGCGCAGCTCCTCGGCCATGCCCAGCGCGCACAGCGTCATCCCGAACTTGGCCATCATGTAGGCGGTCGGCTTGAGCCACTCCGACTCCAGCCGGACCGGCGGGGACAGCGTCAGGATGTGCGGGTTCGCCCGCCCGATCATGTGCGGGATGCAGGCCTGCGACACCGCGTAGGTGCCGCGCACCTCGATGCCGTTCATCAGGTCGAAGCGCTTCAGCGGGACCTCGAGGATGGTGCCCAGGTTGATCGCCGAGGCATTGTTGACGCAGATGTCGATGCCGCCGAACTGCTCGACGGCCGCCGCGACGGCCGCGGCCACCGAGTCGCCGTCGCGGATGTCGCCGACGATCGGCAGCGCCTGCCCGCCGGCCTCCTCGATCTCCTTCGCCGCGGTGTAGACGGTGCCGGGCAGCTTCGGGTGCGGTTCCGCGGTCTTGGCGACCAGTGCGACGTTGGCGCCGTCGGCGGCGACGCGCTTGGCGATCGCCAACCCGATGCCGCGGCTGGCGCCGGAGATGAACATGGTCTTGCCGGAGAGCGGTCCTGAGTTGGGCATGTCGGTCAGCCTATGTGGCAGCCGACAGTCTCGCGAGCACCCCATTGTGTTGCAGGGTTGCCGGAGGCCCGAGGTCACCGAACGAGCGAGGCATCCTCGACCGCGGTCGAGGAGCGCGTGGGCTCCGATTAATCGATCCCATGTCTAAATCCACGGGGGATTAATCTTGGACACCGCAATGTGAGCTGACGTATTTTCGTCTTCCAGAGTGGTTCAGCACACAGCGATGCTGCGAATGGTGCCGAGGGGTGTGGAACCGAGATTGAAGAATGGTTCGACGGGGGTGCCGTTTCTACGCACTCACCGCCGGACGCGAGGCAAACGTGCTACCGGTCATGTGCCGGAAGCGTCAAGAAGCCTTCCGGAATCTCAGAATGGGTCGCAACCCTACAGAGGAAATGATGGATGTCTATAAAGACTGCGCCAGAGGCCTAAGTGCGATGGTCGTAAGTAAATGTAACTACGAGCAGCAAGAAGCTGCTTCCGAGCAAAACTCATCCAGCTGAGTAGCAGGGGTCGCTGTGATGGATTATGCGGTGTTGCCGCCGGAGATTAATTCGGCACGGATGTATGCCGGGATGGGCTCGACGCCGATGTTGACCGCGGCGGCGGGCTGGGATCGGCTGGCGGCAACCCTGACATCGACGGCGGGCTCGTATCGGGCGGTGCTGGCCGAACTGACTGACGGGCCCTGGCAGGGAAGTTCGGCGGCTGCGATGGCGGCTGCCGGCAAGCCGTATTCGGCGTGGATGAACGCCACCGCCGCGCAGGCTGCCGAGACCGCCAACCAGGCCAGAGCCGCAGCAGCGGCCTACGAGGCGGCTTTTGCTGCTACCGTCCCGCCACCGGTGATTACGGCTAACCGTGCCGCACTGACAACTCTGGTCAGCACCAACGTCTTCGGGCAAAACAGCGTCGCGATCGCGGCCAATCAGGCTGACTACCAACAGATGTGGGCCCAGGATGCTGCCGCCATGTACACGTACGCGGCCAACTCTGCGGCAGCCGCCCCCAGCAGTAGTGCCTTCACCGCCCCGCCGCAGACCACCAACCCGGCCGGCGCCGCCGCCGCAAATCCGGGGCCACTGACTCAACTGGCGCAGCAAATCGCCGCCAATCCCACTCTCAAGGCGTTGGGTCCGTTCATCGGGAGCGTGACTGCTTGGGAAGATTTCCCGGTCGGCGCGGATGGTTTCTCGTTCTGGGAGCTGATGTTTCTCACCCCGACCATCGCCGGTGCTGAAACGGCCGCAAAGGCTTTTGCCGCAACGCTCTCGGCCGGCGGTGCCGGCGCCGCTCTGTCCTCGTCGGTGTCCACCGGCGTCGCTCCCGCTCAGGCGCTGCTCGGCGCATCGGCACCCACCTCAGCCGGCTCCTATGGATCAGGTTTGTCGGCGGGCCTAGGACGCGCAATGCCGGTCGGTGGATTGTCGGTTCCACCAACGTGGGCTACGAGCCCCGAAACGATTCGGCTTGCGGCGAAAGTATTGCCGGCTGCGGGTGCGGCGAGTTTGCCGGAAGCCGGGATGGCCGCACCAGGCGGCATGCTCGGTGGTGTTCCGCCGGTGGCCAGCGTCGTCAGCACTGGAGGCAGTGGCCGGCCGGGATCGGGGGGTCGATCCGACACCGGCGCGCATGCGGAGAAGATCAGGCCGACCAGCAAAGGTGGTGACGTGTCGGCCAGGCCGGTGCGGTCTGGCCAACCCGGTACCGGTGAGCACACGTCGAGTGAGCGCGACGAACTCGGCAAATTGCGTGAGCTGCTGGCGGATTTGGCGAAAGAACGGGACGCGCTTGAGCGTTCGGCCGATTCATTGCTCGGGCTGGCCGGTCTGCGCCCGGTCTCCGGGCGGAGGTGATGATGGATTACGCGGTGTTGCCGCCGGAGGTTAATTCGGCGCGGA
>NZ_JAHCLR010000030.1 GCF_018455725.1 Mycolicibacter acidiphilus | reverse complement strand
CCCGCCTGCCGCGACGGCCCCGGCCCCGGCGCCCGCTCCGGCACAGCCCGGACCTGCCCCGACCCCTGGCGCCCGCCCGGCGCCGAGCCCCGCACCGGGCCCCAAGCCCGGTGTGCGGACCCCGCGCGTCGGCAACAACCCGTTCTCGTCGGCGCAGCCGGTGGAGCGCGCCATTCCGCGTCCGCACCCGCAGGCCCCGCGGCCGGGGGCACCCCGGCCCGGTGCGCCGCGACCGGGTGGCGCCTCGCCCGGCAACATGCCGCCTCGCCCGCCCGGCTTCGGACAGGGCCGGCCGGCCCGGCCCGGCGGTCCCCGTCCGGGTCCCGGCGGCGGCGGTCGCCCCGGCGGTCCCGGCGGTCGTCCCGGCGGCGCCGGCGGTCCCGGGGGTTACCGCGGC
This sequence comes from Mycolicibacter acidiphilus, assembly GCF_018455725.1. Lineage (GTDB taxonomy): Bacteria > Actinomycetota > Actinomycetes > Mycobacteriales > Mycobacteriaceae > Mycobacterium > Mycobacterium acidiphilum. Next base: position 61,063 of record NZ_JAHCLR010000030.1, on the reverse strand, counting down.
GGTCCCGGTGGCGGTGCCGGCGGTGCCGGTGGTGCCGGCGCTCCGGCCGGTCCCGGTGGCTTCCGCGGCCGTCCCGGCGGTGGTGGTGGTCGTCCCGGCCAGCGCGGCGGTGCCGCCGGTGCGTTCGGCCGTCCCGGCGGTGCGCCGAAACGGGGCCGTAAGTCGAAGCGGGCGAAACGCGCCGAATACGAAAGCATGCAGGCGCCGATCGTCGGCGGTGTGCGGTTGCCGCACGGCAACGGCGAGACCATCCGGCTGGCCCGCGGTGCGTCGCTGAGCGATTTCGCGGAGAAGATCAACGCCAACCCGGCCGCGCTGGTGCAGGCGCTGTTCAACCTCGGTGAGATGGTCACCGCCACCCAGTCGGTCGGTGACGAGACGCTGGAGCTGCTGGGCGGCGAGATGAACTACGTCGTTCAGGTCGTGTCCCCCGAGGACGAGGACCGTGAGCTGCTGGAGTCGTTCGACCTGACCTACGGCGAGGACGAGGGCGGCGAGGAGGATCTGCAGAGTCGCCCGCCGGTGGTCACCGTGATGGGTCACGTCGACCACGGCAAGACGCGCCTGCTGGACACCATCCGCAAGGCCAACGTCCGCGAGGGCGAGGCCGGCGGCATCACCCAGCACATCGGTGCCTACCAGGTCGGCGTCGACTTCGACGGCACTGAGCGCCTGATCACCTTCATCGACACCCCGGGTCACGAGGCGTTCACCGCCATGCGTGCCCGTGGTGCGAAGGCCACCGACATCGCGATCCTGGTGGTCGCGGCCGATGACGGCGTCATGCCGCAGACGGTGGAGGCGATCAACCACGCGCAGGCCGCCGACGTGCCGATCGTGGTGGCGGTCAACAAGATCGACAAGGAGGGTGCCGACCCGGCCAAGATCCGCGGTCAGCTCACCGAATACGGTCTGGTCGCCGAGGACTTCGGCGGCGACACCATGTTCGTCGACATCTCGGCCAAGCAGGGCACCAATATCGCCGCGCTGGAGGAGGCGGTGCTGCTCACCGCCGACGCCGCCCTGGACCTGCGGGCCAACCCCGACATGGAAGCCCAGGGTGTGGCGATCGAGGCGCACCTGGACCGCGGCCGCGGCCCGGTGGCCACCGTGCTGATCCAGCGCGGCACGCTGCGGGTCGGCGACTCGATCGTCGCCGGCGACGCCTACGGCCGCGTGCGCCGGATGGTCGACGAGCACGGCGACGACGTCGAAGAGGCGACCCCGTCGCGTCCGGTGCAGGTCATCGGCTTCACCTCGGTGCCCGGCGCCGGCGACAACCTGCTGGTCGTCGACGAGGACCGGATCGCCCGCCAGATCGCCGACAAGCGCAACGCGCGCAAGCGCAACGCGCTGGCCGCCCGCTCGCGCAAGCGGATCTCGCTGGAGGACCTGGACTCGGCGCTGAAGGAAACCAGCCAGCTGAACCTGATCCTCAAGGGCGACAACGCCGGTACCGTCGAGGCGCTGGAGGAGGCCTTGATGGGCATCCAGGTCGACGACGAGGTGCAGCTGCGGGTGATCGACCGCGGTGTCGGTGGCATCACCGAGACCAACGTCAACCTGGCGTCGGCGTCGGACGCGATCATCATCGGGTTCAACGTGCGCGCCGAGGGCAAGGCCACCGAGTTGGCTAACCGCGAAGGTGTGGAGATCCGCTACTACTCGGTCATCTACCAGGCCATCGACGAGATCGAGAGCGCGCTCAAGGGCATGCTCAAGCCGATCTACGAGGAGAAGGAGCTGGGCCGCGCCGAGATTCGCGCAATGTTCCGGTCCTCCAAGGTGGGCAACATCGCGGGCTGCCTGGTCACGTCCGGCATCATGCGGCGCAACGCCAAGGCGCGACTGCTGCGCGACAACGTCGTCGTCGCCGAGGGCATCACGATCTCCTCGCTGAAGCGGGAGAAAGACGATGCCACCGAGGTCCGCGACGGTTTCGAGTGCGGTCTGACGCTGACCTACAGCGACATCAAGGAAGGCGACGTCATTCAGGCCTACGAACTGGTCGAGAAGGCGCGGACCTAGCCGTGGCTGACCCGGCCCGGGCACGTCGGCTGGCTAAGCGGATCTCCACGATCGTCGCCTCGACCATCGAGTACGAGATCAAGGATCCGCGGCTGGCCGGCGTGACCATCACCGACGCGAAGGTCACCGCCGACCTGCACGACGCCACGCTGTACTACACGGTGCTGGGCCGCAGTCTGGACGAGGATCCGGACTACGGCGGTGCGGCGGCGGCGCTGGACAGTGCCAAGGGTGTGCTGCGTTCCAAGGTCGGTGCCGGCACCGGGGTGCGGTTCACCCCGACGCTGACGTTCGTCCGGGACATGGTGCCCGACGCCGCACACCGGATGGATGAGTTGCTGGCCGCCGCCCAGGCGGCCGACGCCGACCTCGCCCGGATTCGGGAGGGGAAGCAACCGGTGGGAGACGCCAATCCGTACCGGGTGCCTGCGGGCGAATCCGACGATGCGGACAGTGGTGACCGATCTGACGACTGATCCGCAGCGGCCGGGCCGGCGGGTCGATCCCGCCGGCGCCGTCGAGTTGCTGTCCGCAGCGCGCAGCGTCGCGGTGATCTGTCACGTGCACCCGGATGCCGACACCATCGGCGCCGGGCTGGCGCTGGCGTCGGTGCTCGACGGTTTCGGCAAGCGGGTCGAGGTCGGTTTCGCGCGCCCGGCTTGTCCTGCCGGGCTGCCGGCCTCGTTGCAGTCCTTGCCGGGCACCGAGTTCCTGGTCAGCCCGGAGGCGATGCGGCGCAACGTCGACCTGGTGGTGACCGTCGACGTTCCCTGCCTGGATCGGGTCGGTGAGCTGCGGGGCCTCGCCAGCACCGGTCGGGAACTGCTGGTGATCGATCACCACAGTTCGAACGACCTGTTCGGAACCGCGAATCTCGTTGACCCGTCGGCGGATTCGACCACATTGCTGGTCGCGGAACTGCTCGACGTGTGGGGTGCCTCGATCTCCGCCGACGTAGCGCACTGCCTGTACGCCGGGCTGGTCACCGACACCGGCTCGTTCCGGTGGGCCAGTGCCCGGGCGCACCGCCTGGCCGCTCGTCTGGTGGATCTCGGCGTGGACAACGCGGCGGTCACCCGTTCGCTGATGGACACCCACCCGTTCGACTGGCTGACGATGCTGCCGCGGGTGCTGACGTCGGCCCGGCTGGTGCCGGAGGCGGCCGGCGGCCGCGGCCTGGTTTACGCGATCGTCGACCACGACGAGTGGCGCACGGCCCGGTTCGAGGAGGTGGAGAGCATCGTCGACGTGGTGCGCACCACCGAGCAGGCCGAGGTTGCCGCGGTGTTCAAGGAGATCGAGCCGCGGTGCTGGTCGGTGTCGCTGCGGGCGAAGTCGGCGGTGGACCTGACCGCCGCGGCGGCGGCGTTCGGCGGCGGCGGGCACCGGTTGGCCGCCGGTTACACCGTCACCGGGCCGGTGGAGGACGCGGTCGCGGCCCTGGTCGCCGCCCTGCAGTAGGCCCACGAGGGTGGGAGTCCCCGGTCGACACGCCGGGCCGCGCAGCGAAGTACGGCAGATCACGGCGCTGGCGCTGCCGGCGTTGGCCGTGCTGGCCGCCGAACCGCTCTATCTGCTGTTCGACACCGCGGTGGTCGGCCGACTGGGCGCGCTGAGCCTGGCGGGCCTGGCCATCGGCGGGCTGATCCTCGGGTTGATCGGCTCCCAGGCGACGTTCCTGTCCTACGGGACGACGGCGCGCGCTGCGCGGCACTTCGGTGCTGGTGATCGCGCCGCCGCGGTCATCGAGGGGGTGCAGGCGACCTGGCTGGCGCTCGGCTTGGGTGTGCTGATCGTCGTCGCGGTCCAGACGGTGGCAGGTCCGCTCGTGGCGGCGGTGGCTGGCGCCCCGCAGATCGCGGCGACGACGCTGCCGTGGCTGCGGATCGCTATCCTGGGCGCCCCGGCGATCCTGGTGTCGCTGGCCGGCAACGGCTGGCTGCGCGGAGTGCAGGATGTCGCGCGCCCGCCGCGCTATGTCGTTGCCGGGTTTGTGCTTTCGGCGGTGCTGTGTCCGCTGCTGGTGTACGGCTGGCTGGGATTCCCGCGCTGGGGACTGACCGGGTCGGCGGTCGCCAACTGCGCCGGACAGTGGCTGGCGGCCCTGCTGTTCCTGCAGGCGTTCCGAGCCGAACGGGTGCCGTTGCGGCTCGACCGGGCGGTGGTGCGGGCACAGGTGACGATGGGCCGTGACCTGATCGTACGGTCCCTGGCGTTTCAGGCGTGCTTCGTCTCGGCGGCCGCGGTCGCGGCGCGGTTCGGTGCCGCGGCACTAGCGGCCCACCAGATCGTGTTGCAACTGTGGACGTTTCTCGCCCTGGTGCTCGATTCGCTGGCGATCGCCGCGCAGGCACTGGTGGGCGCCGCGCTCGGTGCCGGCCACGCCGGCCAGGCCAAGTCCGTCGCCGCGCGGGTGACGGTGTTCTCGGCGGCGGCCGCCGCGGTGCTGGCCGCGGTGATGGCATGCGGCAGTGCCGCCCTGCCCCGGTTGTTCACCGACGACGCCACGGTGCTCGCCAGCATCGGCGTGCCGTGGTGGTTTCTGGTCGCGCAATTACCAGCTGCCGGAATCGTTTTCGCCCTGGACGGGGTGCTGATCGGCGCCGGGGACGCGGCATTCATGCGGACCGCCACCGTTGCCAGTGCGCTGTTCGGATTCCTGCCACTGGTCTGGCTGGCGCTGGCTTTCGACTGGGGCCTGGCCGGGATCTGGTCGGGGTTGACGACGTTCATCGTGCTCCGCCTGGTGTTCGTCGGGGCGCGGACGGTTTCGGGGCGCTGGGCGGTGAACGGCGCCGGGTGATCACCCTGGCCGGTCATCACCGATCGGCAGCGTCAACCGCGATTCACCGAACGTGATGGTGTGAGTGGCGGGCCGCAACCCGACGGCGCTGACCGGGGGCTCACCGGTGCCGGTGTTGCGCGCGAACCGTGGGAGGCAGCCGCCGGCGATCAGCAGGCGGATCCGGGCGCCGGCGGTGAACCGGTGGGCGATCGGATCGAGTTCGATGCGCACCGGTCCGGACGCACCAGCCAAGCGGCGGTAGCCGTCGCTGACATTGTGGGACCGCCCGCGTGTGTCGACCTCACTGACCCGGACGAACACGTCGACGTGCGGATTGTCGCTGGAGTGCTCCAACTCCACTGTCGGGCAACCGAACACGAGGAGCCCCTCGGTCAGTGGAGCACCGGTGAACACCAAGACGTCGGCGCGGGCGGCCAGTGCGTCGTCACGGCGGTACCCGCCGCCCGGGGCCAGCAGCCGTCCGCCGACCGTCGGGGTGGGGTCGGCGGGGTCGTAGACGAACTCCGCCGACCCGACCGCCGAATCGGTGACGTCCAGCCGCTCACCGGGGTGCAGCCACCACGATCGGGGTGTGGTCGCCGGCGGCCAGTGCTCCAGATTCCGCCAGCCGTCACCCCCTGTGACGAACACCCGCACCGGACTGCGACGCGCCGGCCCGCCCACGCCGGCCAGGTGGGTGTCGAACCAGTCCAGCGATTCACGGGTCAGCACACCGAGCCCGCGGACCGGCACCTCGGTGTGCGTCCACGGCCCGACCGTCAGCCCCACCTCGACACCGCGGTCGGCCAGCCGGCGGTACTGGGCCATGGTCTGATCCACGAACAGGTCCTGCCAGCCGCTGACCAGCAGCACCGGCACCTGCACCGTATCCAGGGCGGCGCCGAACCGGTACGGCCGCCAGAACGGGTCACCGGTGTCGGGATGTTCCAGCCACGACTCGTACCAGGGCGCACCGGATCCCAGCAGCGCCCGGCCGGCCGCACCCAGCGGCAGGCCCGCGGTGGCCCGGGCGAGGCGACGCCGCGCCGTCAGTTGGCGCAGCCCGGATTGGACCGGCCCGTCGCCGTCGTCTTCCTGACGGGCCATCGCGTCACTCCAGCCCAGGAAATCGTTGACGGTGAACGACCCGGTGCTCCACGACGACGCGCTGAAGTCGTGCGGTCCGACGGTGACGACGGCCGCGGTCAACTCCGGTGGCGGGTCGACCAGCAGCGCCCACTGGGTGAACCCCAGATAGGACACCCCGAGCGTGCCGAACGTGCCGGTGAACCACCGCTGGTCGCGCAGCCACGCGACGGTGTCGGCGCCGTCGGCGACCTCGTTGACCATCGGCTCGAACACGCCACCCGAACCGGACGTCCCGCGCACGCTCTGCAGGACCACGTGATAGCCGTGGGCGGCGTAGACCCGGGCGAAGATCAGCGACGACGGGAAGCGCCCGCCGTAGGGAGTGCGGACCAGCAGGGTGCCGCGCACCGTCGACGACGGTGCGTAGTGGTCGGCGAGCAGCACGACGCCGTCGCGCATCGGGATCGCGACCCGTTCGACGGTGTAGCCGTCACCCGGCGGCAGTCGCAACGCCCGGCGGAACGCGGTGTCGAGCAGTCGCCGGTGCGTCACCCGGTCAGTACTTGTAGAGCGGGGACAGTTGCTGGGCCCGCTTCAGGTTCTCCGAGGGGCAGTCCACGTCGGGGTTGGAGTACACCGGCGAGTAGTACAGCGACTGCTGGATCAGCCCGTAGCTGGTCTTGAACGCCACCATGCAGGAGAACCACCAGCGGTTGTTCCACTCGGTGGGCTTCATCACCCAGTACTGCGCGGCGCGGTGCCCGTTGATGGTGGTCTCGAGGGCGTCGCGGGGCAGCGATTCGTCGTAGCTGCGCCAGATGTAGGTCTCGATCGCCATCTGGTAGTTGCCGGCGTCGAGTTCGCAGCGAACTCCCTCCACCGGCTTCGGCGGGGTGTAGGTCAGGCCGAGCTGTGCGAGGGCGTCATAGGGGATGTCCTCGCAGGCGTCGAACGGCCGCGGGTTGGTCAGCACCACCGTGGAACTCGGCGCCGGGGCCAGCGGCAGCGCGGTCGACCGCAACTGCACGCCGACGCTGCCCACGGTGAGCGACGGTGTTTGCTGAAAGACCATGACGGCTGCCATCACCACTGCGCTCAGCACGGTGAACAGACGCAGCTTGGTGAGCATGACACCCCTTCGAATTCGCCCGATCCCTGCCGGGAGTGTACAAGTTATGTCACCGCGGTCACAGCCGGAGTCAGAACACGTTCTAGTTCGGTGCCAGCCACTAGGGTGGAACCTCGTGATCACCGAGGAGTCGACGCGCGGACACCGTCCGACCCTGTGGGCGATCTCGGATCTGCACACCGGACATCTGGGCAACAAGCCGGTCACCGAATCACTGCACCCGGCGCACCCGGAGGACTGGCTGATCGTCGCCGGCGACGTCGCCGAACGCACCGACGAGATCCGCTGGTCACTGGACCTGCTGCGGAAACGCTTCGCCAAGGTCATCTGGGTTCCGGGCAACCACGAGTTGTGGACCACCACCAAGGACCCGATGCAGGTGTTCGGCCGGTCCCGCTACGACTACCTGGTCGAGATGTGCGACCAGATGGGCGTCATCACCCCGGAGCACCCGTATCCGGTCTGGACCGAGGAGGGCGGCCCGGCGACGATCGTGCCGATGTTCCTGCTCTACGACTACACGTTCCTGCCGGCCGGGGCGACGACGAAGGCCGAGGGTCTGGCGATCGCGCGGGAGAACAACGTCGTGGCCACCGACGAGTTCCTGCTGTCCTGCGAGCCCTACGGCACCCGGGATGCCTGGTGCCGCGACCGGGTGGCCGTCACCCGCAAACGGCTGGAAGACCTGGACTGGATGACGCCGACGGTGCTGGTCAACCATTTCCCGATGGTGCGCCAACCGTGCGACGCACTGTTCTATCCGGAGTTCTCGCTGTGGTGCGGCACGACCGAGACCGCCGACTGGCACACCCGGTACAACGCTGCCTGCTCGGTCTACGGGCACCTGCACATCCCGCGCACCACCTTCTACGACGACGTGCGGTTCGAGGAGGTGTCGGTCGGCTACCCGCGGGAATGGCGCCGACGTCAGCCGCACCGCTGGCTGCGCCAGATCCTGCCCGAACCGCACTACCCGCCCGGCTACCTCAACGAGTTCGGGGGCCATTTCGCGATCACCGACGAGATGCGCGCCGAATCGGCGAAGTTCCGGGAACGCCTGCGCGAGCGGCAGCGACGATGAGCGGCCTGCTGGACACGGTGCTCGGCGGGGCATCGGGGGAGTCCCTGGCCTGGGCGGAACGCACCGACGACCCGCCGGGGCTTTCCCCGCTGCCCGATGAGGAACCGCTGATCGCCAAGTCGGTTGCCAAGCGGCGCAACGAGTTCATCACCGTCCGCTACTGTGCGCGGCTGGCCCTGGAACAGATCGGTCAGTCGCCGGTGCCGATCCTCAAGGGGGAGAAGGGCGAACCGCACTGGCCCGACGGCGTGGTCGGTTCGCTGACGCACTGTGCGGGGTTCCGCGGCGCGGTGGTGGGCCGCACCCCGGGCGTGCGGTCGGTGGGCATCGATGCCGAACCGCACGACGTGCTGCCCGACGGGGTGCTGAACGCGGTCAGCCTGCCTGCGGAACGGGTGGAACTGGGGACGTTGCCGGGCGGCACGCACTGGGATCGAATCCTGTTCTGCGCCAAGGAAGCCACCTACAAAGCGTGGTTCCCGCTGACCAAACGCTGGCTGGGATTCGAAGACGCCCACATCACGTTCACGCCCGACGGTGGGTTTGTTTCCCGCATCCTGATCGACCCCGCCGCGCTGGCCGGGCCGCCGCTGTCCGAGCTGCACGGTCGCTGGTCGGTGGTGGATGGCCTGGTGCTGACGGCGATCGTGCTGTGAAAGCGGTTACGGTTCCGGCCGGGCTGGTGATCGTCGACAAGCCGGCCGGGATGACCAGCCACGACGTGGTCGGGCGCTGCCGACGGATCTTCGGCACCCGCAAGGTCGGCCACGCCGGCACCCTGGACCCGATGGCCACCGGGGTGCTGGTGATCGGCATTGACCGGGCCACCAAGATCCTCGGGCTGCTGACCACCTCCACGAAGACCTACGCCGCCACGATCCGGCTGGGCCAGACCACTACCACCGAGGACGCCGAAGGCGAAATGCTGCAGACGGTTTCGGCAGCCCACCTGAGTGACGAGCAGATCGAGTCCGCGATCGCACCGCTGCGCGGCGACATCGAGCAGGTGCCGTCGGCGGTCAGCGCGATCAAGGTCGCCGGCAAACGCGCCTATCAGATGGTGCGCGACGGCGAGACCGTCGAGCTGAAAGCCCGCCCGGTGCGCATCGAGCGGTTCGACGTGCTGGCGGTGCGCCGAACCGGTGACCTGATCGACGTCGACGTCGAGGTGGACTGCTCGGCGGGCACCTACATCCGAGCGCTGGCCCGTGACCTCGGCGACGCACTGGGGGTCGGCGGTCACCTGACCGCGTTGCGCCGCACCGCAGCCGGGCGGTTCGGGCTGGACCAGGCCCGCACCCTCGACGATCTAGCCGAGGCCGCGGCGTTGAGCTACACCCTCGATGAGGCCTGCTTGCAGACGTTTCCCCGTCGGGACTTGAGAGCGGAAGAGGCGGTCGACGTCGGGCACGGCCGGCCACTGGGGTCGGCCGGCATCAGCGGGATCTACGCGGCCACTGACTCTGACGACCGGGTCATCGCGCTGCTGGAAGACTCCGGGCGGCGTACCAAGTCGGTCGTGGTGATCCGGCCAGCGACGCTGTGAGCGTCTTTAAGATGTAGCTATGCGCATCACGATCCGCATGGACGACGACCTCTATAAAGAGGTGAAGGCCTCAGTGGCCCGATCCGGGCGAGCCGTGGCCGCCGTCCTGGAAGACGCAGTGCGCCGGGGACTGCAACCGGACATCGCGCAACCAGCTCGCCGCTATGCGGTACGTCCGATCGGTAGGGGATGGCTCCGGCCCGACGTGGATCTGATGTCCAACGCCGCCGTTGCCGAAGCGATGACCGAGCACGGATCGATCGATGCGCTGCGTTGACGCCATGTGTCGAGATGACATCCCAGATACATGCAAGATTGTAGGTATTGCTGATCAAACTGTGATCGCTCGGTATCGTTGGACGCCGAAGCGTGGCGGAGGGGGACGGCGATGGTGAGCGGCGTCGACGAGCAACGCGCGCGACGCACCCAGGCCGAGCGCAGCGCCGCGATGCGGGAGCGGTTGCTTGATGCCACTGTCGAGTGCCTGGTCTCTTACGGCTATGCCGGAACGACCACGCCGCGGATCGCCGAACTCGCCGGGGTCACCCGGGGTGCGCAGATTCACCATTTCAAGTCGAAGGAAGATCTGGTCGTCGCAGCCATCGAGCATCTGGCTCAGCAACGCGCCCAGGCCGCGATCCGCGAGCTCGGCCGGCTGACGGACAGCCCGGATCCGATCTCAACGGTGCTGGACTTCATGTGGGAGGTCCACCAGGGGCCGTTATTCGTTGCGACCATTGAACTCTGGATCGCCGCCCGTACCGATCCGGTCCTGGCTCAGCAGATCCAGCGGGTGGAGCCGGTTGTCAACAGTGCACTGATCGCGGCGATCGCGCAGTTGCTTCCCGGGCATCCGGCGCAGAAGGAACTGCGCAACATGGCGTATACGGCGATGGATGCGCTGCGCGGAATCCTGGTCGCGAGCTTCGTCGACCACGATGCCGAACGGGCGCGTCGCCGCTGGGAGCGCGCCTGCACGGATCTGCGTGCCGTCCTCGCTGCCGCGTTGCCCGCCCTGGGCTGAGTGCCGCTCCCGGCAACCCCGCGCCGAACGTGAAGTCGGGTTCACGCTCGCGCTCGACGGTGAACCCGACCTCACGCTCGGCATCTCCCGCACACTGTTGCGTCCGTCGTCAACCCTCTTGTTCACATACAATCACGTGTGTATGTTTTGACTCACGGTGAACAACCCGATGAAGGGAACGCGATGTCAAACAAGGCCGCCAACAAGGTCTACGTCGTCGGCGTCGGCATGACGAAGTTCGAGAAGCCCGGCCGACGGGTCAACGACGACGGCACGGCGTGGGACTACCCGGACATGGCCCGCGAATCCGGCACCAAGGCGGTGGCCGACGCGGGTATCGACTTCACCGAGGTGGAGCAGGGCTACGTCGGCTACGTGTACGGCGAATCCACCTCCGGGCAGCGCGCTTTGTACGAGCTGGGCATGACCGGCATCCCGATCGTCAACGTCAACAACAACTGCTCGACCGGGTCCACCGCGCTGTACCTCGCCGCGCAGGCGATCCGCGGCGGGCTGGCCGACTGCACCATCGCGCTGGGCTTCGAGAAAATGAAGCCCGGTTCGCTGGAGTCCACCTACGACGACCGCGCCCAGCCGATGGAGAAGCACGTGCTGGCCTTGGCGGAGATCTCCGAGGTGCTGTTCCCGGTGGCACCGTGGATGTTCGGCGCCGCCGGCCGCGAGCATATGAAGCAATACGGCTCCACCGCAGAGCATTTCGCCAAGATCGGCTACAAGAACCACAAGCACTCGGTGAACAACCCGTATGCGCAGTTCCAGGACGAGTACTCCCTGGAGGACATCCTGGGCTCGCGGATGATCTACGACCCGCTGACCAAGCTGCAGTGCTCGCCGACTTCGGACGGCTCGGGCGCGGCGATCCTGGCCAGTGAGGACTTCGTCGACAAGCACGGCCTGGCAGGGCAGGCAGTGGAGATCGTCGGGCAGGCGATGACCACCGACTTCGCCTCCACCTTCGACGGCACCTGCAAAAGCATCATCGGCTACGACATGAACGTCCAGGCCGCCCAACGGGTCTACGACCAGGCCGGGCTCGGGCCCGAAGATTTCCAGGTGATCGAACTGCACGACTGCTTCTCCGCCAACGAGTTGCTGCTCTATGAGGCGCTGGGCCTGTGCGGTGAGGGCGAGGCGCACAAGCTGATCGACGACGGCGACACCACCTACGGCGGACGCTGGGTGGTCAACCCGTCCGGTGGGCTGATCTCCAAGGGTCACCCGCTGGGCGCCACCGGGTTGGCGCAGTGCTCGGAGCTGACGTGGCAGTTGCGCGGTGCCGCCGACAAGCGTCAGGTGGACAACGTCACCGCCGCCCTGCAGCACAACATCGGACTCGGCGGCGCCGCCGTCGTCACCGCCTACCAGCGCGCCGAGCGCTGAGAACCAACCAACGAAAATCAAGGAGGCACGACCATGGGACACATCGAAGCCACCAAGCAACTGTCGGTCAGCCCGGACGCACTGTGGGCGACCGTCGCCGACCCGTCGACCTGGGGGGATTGGTTCACCATCCACGAACGCTGGATGGAGGAGCCGCCGGCCACTCTGGAGCCCGGCGCGACGCTGGTCGCCAAGATCATGATGCTCGGCATGGCCAACAAGATCGAGTGGAAGGTCGAACAGGTGCAGGCGCCGCACAGCCTCACACTGTCGGGCACCGGAATGGCCGGCGTCAAATGCGAATTCAACTTCACCGTGACCCCGTCCGGTGACGGATCGGAGTTCAGCGTGGCCGGCGATTTCGAGGGGGCGCTGGTCAAGGGCGCCCTGGCCAAGGCCGTGGAGAAGGACGGCGCCAAGCAACTCGACAAGACCCTGGCGCAGCTTGAGGCGCTGGCTGCGGCGGCGGCCTGACATGTCGGATGAGACACCGGAATTCGATGACTCCGGTTTGAACAAGTGGTCCGACGAAGACCACTTCGACGTCACCCGGGAACGGATCGTCGAGTACGCGAAAGCCACCAATGACCCGATCCCGGCGCATCTGGCCGGCGACGTGGCACCGCCGGTGTTCGGCATCGTGCCGGTGTTCGAATCGATGCTGATCCCGGCGGTGGAGGTGATGCCGATCGAACTGGTTCCGCGGATCGTGCACGGCGAGCAGGACTTCCACTTCCACCGTCCGATCCGGCCGGGTGACAAGTTGGTGTCGCGGGCCAAGATGATCGGCTACGAGGGACTGGAGAAGGGCACTCGGGCGGCGATGCTGGTGGAGTGCCGCGCGCAAGACGGCGAACTGGTCAACGAGCAGTACGTCACCTGCTTCGTGCGTGGCTTCAACGCCGGCAAGGCAGTCGGTGAGCTCAGCCCCGAGCACAAGTTCGACCCCGCCCTGCACGACACAGCCCCGGTGGCCAAGGTGACCCAGCACGTGGACGCCGACCAGACGTTCCGCTACGCACCGGCATCCGGTGACCCGATGCCGATCCACCTCGACGAGGAGGTCGCCAGATCAGCCGGCCTGCCGGGGATCATCGTGCACGGCCTGTGCACGATGGCGTTCACCTCGTGGGCGGTGCTCACCGAGGTCGCCGGGTCAGATGTGTCCCGGCTCAAGCGATTTGCGGTGCGCTTCTCCAAGATGGTGCTCCCCGGCGACGACCTGGAGACCCGCATCTGGAAGGCGGGGACAGCCGACGGCGTCACCCGATACGCCTTCGAAACCGCCCGGGGTGATGAATTCGCCATCACCGATGGCCTGGCCGAGATCAGTGAGGAGTCCTAGATGGGTGCGTTGGAGGGACGGGTCGCCGTCATCACCGGTGCCGGCCGTGGCATCGGCCGCGAACACGCACTGCTGTTCGCCCGCGAGGGTGCCGCCGTCGTCGTCAACGACCTGGGCGGCAGCAACTCCGGCGAGGGCTCCGACACCGGACCCGCACAGCAGGTCGTCGACGAGATCATCGCCGCCGGCGGTAAAGCGGTCGCCAACACCGACAGCATCGCCGACTGGGCGGGCGCCAAAAGCTTGGTGCAGCAAGCCATCGACGAATTCGGCCGGCTCGACGTGCTGGTCAACAACGCCGGCATTCTGCGTGACGCCTTCATCCCCGGGATGGCGGAATCCCAGTGGGACGCGGTGATCAACGTGCACCTCAAGGGGCACTTCGCGACGCTGCACCACGCCGCGGCGTACTGGAAGACGCAGTCCAAGGCCGGTGATCAGCCCAACTCGGCGGTGATCAACACCGCGTCGGCGTCGGGCACGACGGTGCCCAATGCCGGTCAGGCCAACTACGGTGCGGCCAAGGCGGGTATCGCCGCGCTCACCCTGGTCGCCGCGGACGAACTGGAACGCTACGGCGTGCGGGTCAACGCGATCGCGCCGATCGCCCGCACCCGGCTCACCTTGGCGACTCCGGGGATGGGTGCGCTGATGGCCGAACCGGATGACGGTGGGTTGGATCTGTTCGCGCCCGCCAATATCTCCCCGCTGGTGGCCTACCTGGCGACCGAGAAATGCCCGGTCACCGGCACGGTCTACGCGGTGCAGGGCGGGGCCATCTCGAAGCTGGCGGGCTGGCATGACGTCGAGACCATCGAGACCGACGGCCTGTGGGAGATCGACGACATCGCGGCGAGGCTGCCATGATCGAGTGGTCCGACACCGATGAGCTGATCCGTGACAGCGTCCGGGAGTTCATCGACCGGGAGATCCGGCCCAACATCGACGCGTTGGAGAGTGGTGAGCTGCCGCCGTATCCGATCCTGCGGAAACTCTTCGCCGACTTTGGCATCGATGTCCTGGCCGCCGAAGCCATCAAGACCCGGCTGGACAAGCAGCGTGCCCGGCAGTCCGGGGAGGCAACCGAATCATCCGGGGACAGCGGCGGATTCGGCGATCTCGGTGCGCAGGCGTCGATGGGGTTGATCCTGGTCAGCGAACTGGCCGGCGTCAGCCTGGGTATGGTGGCCGCGCTCGGCGTCAGTCTGGGGCTTGGCGCCGCCACCATCATGAGCCGCGGCACCCTCGCCCAGCAGGAACGATGGCTGCCGGATCTGGTCACGCTGAACAAGGTCGCCGCGTGGGCGATCACCGAGCCGGATTCCGGGTCGGACGCCTTCGGCGGGATGAAAACCTATGTCCGGCGTGCCGCAGACGGGACGGGCGGCTACATCCTCAACGGCCAGAAGACGTTCATCACCAACGGCCCGTACGCGGACACCATCGTCGTCTACGCGAAGCTCGACGAGCAAAACGGCACCGATCCGCGTGCCCGCAAGGTCCTCACGTTCGTCCTCGACGCCGGCATGCCGGGACTGACCCAGGGCAAACCGTTCAAGAAGATGGGCATGCACTCGTCGCCGACCGGGGAACTGTTCTTCGACGATGTGCGGCTGGAACCGGATCGACTGCTCGGCGAGACCGAGGAGCATCGGGGCGGTGACGGCCGGGACAGCGCCCGGGCCAACTTCGTCGCCGAACGGGTCGGGGTGGCCGCGTTGGCGCTGGGCATCATCAACGAATGCCACCGGCTCTGCATCGACTACGCCAAGACCCGCACCCTGTGGGGGCAGAACATCGGCCAGTTCCAGCTGATCCAGCTCAAACTGGCCAAGATGGAGGTGGCCCGGATCAACGTGCAGAACATGGTGTTCCAGACGCTGGAGAAGGCCAAGCGGGGCAAGACTCCGACACTGGCCGAGGCGTCGGCGATCAAGCTCTACTCTTCGGAGGTTGCCACCGAGGTGGCGATGGAGGCGGTGCAACTGTTCGGTGGCAACGGCTACATGACCGAGTACCGGGTGGAACAGCTGGCCCGGGACGCGAAATCGCTGATGATCTACGCCGGCAGCAACGAGGTTCAGGTCACCCACATCGCCAAGGGACTGCTGGGGTAGAGGGCGATGAGCAAGCAGCGCAGGGATGTTCGAGGTAGGACGGTGGCGATCACCGGTGGTGCGCGCGGCATCGGCCGGGCGACGGGGGAGGCGTTTCTGCGGGCCGGAGCTCGCGTCGCGCTCGGTGACGTCGACGCCGACCTGGTGGAGAAGACCGCCGCCGAACTCGCCGAGACGACCGGCGGCGAGGTGACCGGACTGCGACTCGACGTCACCGACCGGGCAAGTTTCGCGGCGTTTCTCGACGAGACGGAGACCCGGCTGGGTCCATTGGACGTGCTGGTGAACAACGCCGGGATCATGCCGACCGGCGCCTTCACCGAGGAGACCGACGCGGCCACCGACCGGATGGTGGCGATCAACCTGGTCGGTGTGCTGACCGGCTCCAAACTGGCCGCCCGCAGGTTTGCCGGCCGCGGCGGCCAGATCGTCAACGTCGCATCACTGGCCGGGGTCAGCCCGCACCCGGGGCTGGCGACCTACTGCGCCACCAAACACGCGGTGGTCGGGTTCTCCGAGACCCTGCACCTGGAACTCGCCGCGGCAGGCATCGGTGTCACCGCGGTGCTGCCGGGCATCGTGCGCACCGAACTGTCGGCCGGGCACAGCACACCGGACTGGCTGCGCCCGATCGGCGAGGTGGACCCGGAGAAGGTGGCCGCCGCCATCGTGGCCGCGGCCGCCGGTGACCGGGTGAAGGTCACGGTGCCGAGGGCGTTGGGCGGAATGATCAAGACGATGACGCTGATTCCGGCGCGCGCTCGGTACGCGATCTCGCATGCGGCCGGATTCGACACCGTCTTCGTCAACGTCGACGCGGCCGCCCGCGACACCTACCACCGTCGGATCGACGCGCAGAGCCGATGACGCTGCCCGGCACCCACGTGGTCAAAGGCACCACCGGCCGGGTGATGATTGCGGGGTGAGCAACCCAGCGCATCCGTTCGACGCCGCCATCGACCTGCAACCCGTCGAGCCCGGCAGATTGCGCGGACGGACCCGCCCGGAGTGGGCGAACATGGTCGGACCGTTCGGCGGCATCACCGCGGCCGTGCTGCTGCACGCCGTCGAGGTGCAGCCGGACCGGCTCGGTGATCCGCTGGCGTTCACGGTGAACTTCGCCGCCCCGATCGTCGACGGCGACTTCGAGGTCGCGGTGAAACCCGCCCGAACCAACCGCACCAACCAGCACTGGACCATGGAGCTCAGCCAGGCTGGGGACGTGAAGACCACCGCCACCGCCGTATTCGCCGTCCGACGGGAGAGTTGGGCGGACACCGAACCGGCGATGCCGCCCGTGGCCGATCCGCAGACCATCACCCCGATGGGACTGGCCGAGGGGATCGTGTGGCCCGAGCGCTACGACATGCGGTTCGTCGAGGGGCCGGTGCCGTCGGACGGCCAGGCCAGTTCCTCGTCGACGACGACGATGTGGATCCGCGACGCCGCCGGCCGGCAGATCGACTACCCGGCGCTGTCGGCGCTGTGCGACATGTTCTACCCGCGGGTGTTCCTGCGCCGCGGCGGATTCCTGCCCGCCGGGACCATCTCGCTGACCAGTTACTTCCACGTCGACCGGGGCCAACTCGACGGCGTCGGCGCCGACTACGTGCTCGGGACCGCGCACGCCAACCGGTTCTCCGCGGGTTACTTCGACCAGAGTGCCCAGGTGTGGAGCCGCACCGGGCACCTGCTGGCCACCAGCCACCAGGTCGTGTACTTCAAAGGCTGACACCGACTGTCCGAAGGCATCAAATAGCTGTCCGGTTCGTGCATTCCGCGCAGCGGCCGTCGAGCCTAGCGTTGACGTATGCCCACCGATCTGCTGCACCCGCCGCCGCGAGCCATCGCCGGCGCCCTCCGTGCTGCGGTCTCCGAACTGGGGCGGCCCGTTGTCGTCGGCACCTACCGGGATCTGCGCCGCCCCCGCGCCCGGCGGGCTCCGGACGCTGTGTCGCGCAGCACGTTCGACCCGACGCTGCCGCGGAGCATCGCGAACCCCTACCCGGACTTCGAGCGCATCCGCCGACATCCGGTGGTCGTCAACGAACGCCTGGACGTGTGGATGCTGGGCCGTTACGACGACGTGCACACCGCCGCACGCGACTACCAGACGTTCTCGTCGGCCTCGGGAATCATGCTGCGCGCCACGCCGGGCCCGGCGATGATCGTCACCGACCCACCCGACCACGACCGGTTGCGCAAGGTCACCCAGTCGATGTTCAGCAAGAAGACGGTCGGTTCGCTGACCTCCGAGATCCGGGCGCTGGCCGCGGACGGGGTGAGCCGGTTGCACGGCGGTGCGGTGGTCGACATGGTTCCGGCACTGACGATCCCGCTGCCGATCAACGTCATCGCTCACCTGCTCGGCGTACCGCGCGACCAGTGGGACCAATTCCGGGCCGTCTCCGATCAATTCGCCGAGATCTTCAGCCCCCGATCCGTCCGCGAGGTGCTGACGCTGCTGCGCTCGGCGCTGCCCGCCTACCTGGGCTATCGCAGTTACGTGACGACCGAACTCCGCAGGCGCGCAGGCGGTTCCGGAACCGAACTGCTGGACCGGCTGTGCGCGGCGGTCGGTGACGGTGAGATCTCCGATGCGGAGGCGTTCTTCTACGCCGTGCTGATCCTGGTGGCCGGCAACGAGACCACCACCAACCTGCTGGGGATGCTGCTGATGCGGCTGGCGCAGGACCCGGACCTGTTCGCCGAACTGCGGGCCGACCGCAGCCTGCTGCCGGCGGCGGTGGAGGAGACCGCGCGCTGGGGCTCCCCGGTGCAGTGGGTCGCGCGGACCACCACCGTCGACCACCCGGTGGGCGACACGGTGATTCCGCGTGGTGCCCGGGTGGTGCTGTTCTACGCTTCGGCCAACCGTGATCCGGCCAGGTTCGCCCGCCCCGACGACTTCGACATCCACCGGCCCACCGTCGGGCACCTGGCATTCGGGCACGGCATCCACTTCTGCCTCGGGGCGCACCTGGCCCGGCTGGAGGTCATCACCGCCGTCGACCACCTGCTCGACCACGTCGACGGCCTGGAACTGGCCGGCCCGGTGCGGTGGGGGACCACGCCGTCGCTGCAGGGGCCGGTCTCGGTGCCGGTGCGGGCCAGGCCGGCGACATGAGAGGCGCGAACCGCCTGGCGGGCAAGACGATTCTGATCACCGGCGGCGCACAGGGCATCGGTGCACAGGTGGCCCGCCAGTTGGTCAGCTGCGGGGCCCGGGTGGCGATCGTCGACCGGGATCTCGATGCCGCACAGCGGCTGGCCGCCGAACTCGGGGACAGCGCAATGGCTGTCGCCGCCGATGTGACCTCCGCGGAGGAGATGACGGCCGCCTGTGCCACCGTCGCGGAACGCTTCGACGGCCTGGACGTGGTGGTGGCCAACGCCGGCATCGCCGGCCCCGCAGCGACCGTCGCGGCAGTCGACCCCGACGACTGGCGCCGAGTGATCGACGTCAACCTGGTGGGCGTGTTCCACACCGCGCACGCGGCACTGCCGTACCTGCGGCGGCGTCGCGGTTACCTGCTGGCGGTGGCTTCGATCGGCGCGGTGATCCCGGGTCCGACGGTCAGCGGGTACATGGCCGCCAAGGCGGGGGTGGAGTCGCTGGTGCGGTCGCTGCGCGTCGAGTTGGGCGGTACCGGAATCGGTGTGGGGATCGGCTATTTCGGGCTGGTCGACACCGGACTGGCGCGGGACATGCTGGAGCGCTCCGGAATCGGGGCGGTGCTGGCGGGCCTGCCCGGACTGGGCCGGCCGATCCCGGTCGAGCGGGCCGCCGCCGCGATCACCGCCGGCATCCGCCGCCGAGCCCGAAGGGTGTACGCGCCAGGCTGGGTTCCACTGCTGGTGGACCTGCGAACCCCGCTGCTGCTCGGCGATCGGTTACTGGCCGGCTGGCCGAGTATGCGACGCGCCGTCGCGCAAGCCGACCGGGGCCACGCATGAAACGCCTGCCCTCGGTCGGGATCGTCGGCGCCGGCATGTCGGGACTGTGCCAGGCGATCATGTTGCGGCAGGCCGGAATCGACGATGTGACGATCTACGAGAAGGCGCAGGAGGTCGGCGGGACCTGGCGGGACAACACCTATCCGGGACTGTCCTGCGATGTGCCATCCCGCTTCTACCAGTTCACGTTCGCGGTCAACCCGGACTGGACCAAGTTGTTCTCACCGGGGGGAGAGATCTTCGACTACTTCCGGTGGGCGACTGACGCGCACGGTGTGCGGGAGGTGATCCGCTTCGGTGTCGAGGTCACTGACGTGGTCTTCGACGGGAGGCAGTGGCGATTGACCACCGGTGCGGGCGAGACGGTGGCGCATGACTTCTTGATCTGTGCCGCCGGGGTGCTGCGGGAACCGCGAACACCGGACATCGCCGGGCTGGCCGATTTCGCCGGCCCGGTGATGCATTCGGCCCGCTTCGACCATCGTGTCGACCTGACCGGCAAACGGGTCGCGGTGATCGGCACCGGATCGACCGGGGTGCAGCTGGTCTGCGGGCTGGTCGACAGCGTCAGCCGGCTGGAGCTGTTCCAGCGCAGCGCGCAATGGGTGCTGCCGCTGCCCAATCCGGACTACCGGCGCTGGACCGCGGGACTGCACCGCCGGATGCCGGTGCTGGACACCGCCGCCTACCGCGGCTATCACCGGGCGTTCGAGTTCTTCGCGCGGGCGCTGGTCGAGCCGGGCTGGCGTCGCCGACTGCTCGGCGGTGCGTGTCGGCTGAATCTGCGCACCGTCCGCGATCCGGTGCTGCGCCGCCGGCTCACCCCCGACTACCAGCCGATGTGCCGGCGGCTGGTGATCTCACCCGACTTCTACCGGGCCGTGCAGCGACCCAACGTGCACCTGGTCGACGCCGCGATCGACCGCGTCGAGTCGCAGGGCATCGTCACCGCCGACGGCGTCCTGCACGAAGTGGATGTCATCGTGCTCGCAACGGGTTTCGACGCCTACGCATTCATGCGGCCGATGACGATCACCGCTGACGACGGGCGCACCGTGGAGCAACTGTGGAAGCGCGGACCGAAAGCGCATCTGGGGGTGGCGCTACCGGGATTCCCGAACTTCTTCATGCTGATCGGCCCGCACAGCCCGGTCGGCAACTACTCGCTGACCGCCATCGCCGAAGCGCAGGCCGGACACATTCGGCGCTGGATCCAACGGTGGTGCGACGCCGAATTCGACACCGTCGCACCCACTGAAGCGGCCACCGAGCAGTTCAATGCGGACATGCGTGCCGCGATGCCGGGCACCGTGTGGGCGACCGGGTGCACCAGCTGGTATCTGGGCGCGGAGGGACTGCCCGAACTGTGGCCGTGGACGCCGAACGCGTACCTGCAGCGGCTGGCCGCGACACCGGCCGCGGGTGACTACGAGATTCACACGTTGGAAGAAAGCCGGGCTGGTGTCGGGAGTTGTGACCAGGAGCAATGACTACCGATACGGTTCCCGTCTAGGCGTACTCGCTGGTATGCCAGCACGCCGATCAAGGCGCTGCATCGGGCTCAGGCATACAGCGCCTCGAACCGCTTGACCGAATCCTCGATGTCGCCTTTGACGGCGCGGGCGGCGGTGGCCCCGATGGGACCGAACAGCGGTGCGCCCCCCATGTCCAGTCGCAGTGTGAAGCGAGAGCCCGCCGCGGCGGGGGCGATCGCCAGCGAGAGCCCGTACTTGGTGCCACCGACCCCTTTGCCGGTGAGCTCCAGCAGCCTTGGCGGGTCGAACTCACGGATCGTCCAGGTGACCCGGTTGCGCATGCCCTTGGCGCCGGCCACCCCGACCAGCGTCGTGCCGACGGCGAGTTCGTCGGGCAGTTCGCAGCGCCATCCCTGATGCAGGGACAGCCAGTCGCCGAGGGCTGCGAGGTCCGAGGCGTGTTCCCACGCCCGGTCCTGGGGTAGCGACAGGTCGCGGGAGAGTTCGAGTTTGGCCATCGGTGCATCCTAAATCGCGTTGCGGGGACCGTCTGGATTGATATGTTCGGACACGTGGTGACCGGGGCCGACTGGGATGTGCCGCGACCGGTGGCCACCAGCCGGCACCTGGTCGAGGCGGCCCGCTGCTACGGCGTGTCGGTCGAGGACTGTCTGGCCGGCACCGACCTGTCGCCGGCGGACATCGCGAACAGTGCCACCGAGGTGCAGGCCGGGCAGGAACTGACGATCCTGCGCAACATCCTTGGCCGCGTGGACGATTCACACGGTTTCGCCCGCGCGGTGGGTGTTCAGTACAACTTCGCCAACATGGGCATCCTCGGCTACGCCCTGCTCGCCAGCCCGACCTGGGGCGACGCCGTCAACATCGCGTGCCGCTACGCGACACTGTCGTCGACGTTTCTTCGCGTCACCCGCTGCGACACCGCCGCCGGTGCCGTCATCGAGTTCGATGACACCCAGGTGCCCGCCGATGTGCGGGCGTTCATGCTGGAACGAGACCTGTTCGCGCTGCTCAACATGGTGCCGTTGCTGATCGGGCAACTGGAATCGGCAACGCCGATCACGGTGGAACTGCCCGGCATCGACGTTCCCCTGGAACGACTCAATTTCCCGGGGCTGCTGATCGAGATCGACACCTCATCGACCCGCAGTGCCATCACCGTCCCCAATGAGGTGCTGGCGCAAGCGATGCCGGCCGCCGACGCCGCGACCGCGCAGGTGTGCGTACAGCAGTGTGAGGAACTGCTCCAGGCGCGCCGGCAGCGCCGCGGGATGGCCGCCCAGGTCCGCGCTCGGCTGGTCCGCGATCCCGGCCGGCTTCCGTCGATGGCCGATATCGCCACCGAATTCTGCGTCACCGAACGCACTCTGCATCGGCGGTTGACGGCCGAGCACACCAGCTACCGGGCACTGGTCGACGAGGTGCGGATGACGCTGGCGGTGGCGCTGCTGGAGTCCGGGCTCACGGTCGAGCAGACCGCCCGTCAGCTCGGTTATTCGGAGACCGCCGCCTTCACTCGGGCGTTCAGTCGGTGCACCGGCACACCGCCGAGTCGGCACCGGCGCAGCAGAACCTGACGGGGGTGTCCGATCCGGTCAAATAGCTGTCCGGTTCGTGCATTCCGTCCGTCCCGGACCTCGATCAGAGTGGAACCATGACGGCTTCCCGTGATGTGTCGTATCCGGCGGTGCGGCGACTCAGCTTCGGGTTCGACACGCAGGCCCCGACGGACAAATACTTCGCCGACGGCAACATGGTGTTCAGCCACCTGGTGGCGATCCTGTCGGCGATCTTCCCGCCCGGAGAAGACATCTTCGTCCGGTCGGTACGCCGCTACCAGGACCGGATCGCCGACCCGGACCTGCGCAAGCGGGTGGCCGGATTCATCGGGCAGGAGAAAACGCACGGGCTGCAGCATCGTGAGCTCAACGAACAGCTCACGGCGATGGGTTATCCCACCGCGTGGTTCGAGTATCTGCTGCAGTCCACCGAGCGGATGGAGAAGTTCCTCGACAAGCAGTACCCCGACCCGGATCGGTTGCCCCGGCTGCGGCACTTCTTCCTGGGGTTCACCGTGGCCGCTGAACACTTCACCGCGGTGTGGGCGGAGAACATCCTGAAACGGCCCGGTGTGCAGGCGATGATGTACGACCCGGAGATTCGCAACCTGCTGAACTGGCACGCATTGGAGGAGTTGGAGCACAAGTCGGTGGCGTTCGACGTCTACCGCGCCGTCGGCGTACCCGAGTCGACGCGCATCCGCTGGATGCGGTTCGCGCAGAACTGTGGCATCCCGATCCTGGTGTTCTTCGCCTGGGTGTCGATCGCCACCACCGACAAAGAGGGGCGTCGCAAGCCGGTTCGCATCCTGCGGGAGACGGTGCAGATGCTGCGCAACCCGATGTGGCAGGGGTTCTACGGCGACATGCGGCCGTTCAAGCGGCGGGACTTCCACCCCGACCAGATCGACACCGCCGGCCTGGTCACGAAATGGCAGGCCGAACTGTTCGGGGCGGACGGGCAACTCGCCGACCATCTGCGTTGAGATTGCGACCAGGGCGGCGACACGCCGACAGTCGCCGCCCTGAGTGCACAGTCAACGCGGTGTCACCGGAAGTGGCGCTCAGACCACCCAGATCGACTGTGCGGCAGGGCTGCCCAGGTCGACGGTGCTGTCGGTGCCGTCGGCCGCGGTGATCGCCACCGAGATCATCCCGGCGAACTCGCGGCGGGCCAGCACGCGCAGCCGGGAGTCCAGACTGATCCCGACCTGGTCGAAGTAGCGCAGCATCTCCGGGTCGGCGTCGGAGATGCGGGCCACCGTCCCGGTCTCCGCGTCGGCGCAGTCCCACAGCTGACGGGCCGGGGGAGCGGGCACCTGCCCGTCCGGCGCCGGGATCGGATCGCCGTGCGGGTCGCGCTGCGGGAAGCCCAGTTTCGCGTCGATGCGGGCCATCAGCTGATCGGAGACGGCGTGCTCGAGCACCTCGGCCTCGTCGTGCACCTCATCCCAGCTGTAGCCGAGTTCGCGCACCAGAAACGTCTCCAGCAGCCGGTGCCGGCGCACCATCGTCAACGCGGCCCGTCGACCCTCGTCGGTCAGCGTCACCGCGCCGTATTTCTCGTGGTCGACCAGCCCCTGATCGGCCAATTTGCGGATCGACTCCGATGCGGTGCTGGCCGACACGCCGATCTTCTCGGCGAGCATCTTCGTGCTCACCCTGTCCGGCGACCATTCCTGGGCGGTCCAGATCACCTTCAGATAGTCCTGAGCGACCGTGCTCAGCCCAGCAGACTGCTCACGAGGGCTCACAACCCGACAGTTTAGGCTTACACGCGTGCAACGGTGGCGGGGGCAGGATGACATCCCCACGGACTGGGGCCGATGTGTGCTCACGATCGGGGTATTCGACGGGGTGCACCGCGGCCATGCTGAGTTGATCGCGCAGGCGGTGAAGGCCGGCCGGGAGCACGGCGTACCGGCGGTGCTGATGACGTTCGACCCGCATCCGATGGCGGTGGTGTACCCGGGCAGTCATCCCGCCAAGCTGACCACCCTGACCCGACGCGCCGAACTGGTCGAGGCGGCCGGCATCGACGTGTTCCTGGTGATCCCGTTCACGCACGACTTCATGAAGCTCACCCCGGACCGCTACATCCACGAACTGCTGGTCGAACGCCTGCACGTCGTCGAGGTGGTCGTCGGCGAGAACTTCACCTTCGGCCGCAAGGCCGCCGGCACGGTCGAGACACTGCGCCGCGCCGGTGAGCAGTTCGGCTTCGGGGTGCAATCGGTGTCGCTGGTCGCCGAACAGCACGATTCGCGCGCGGTGACGTTCTCGTCCACCTACATCCGGTCCTGCGTCGACGCCGGCGACATGGTGGCGGCCGCCGAGGCGCTGGGCCGGCCGCACCGGGTCGAGGGGGTGGTGGTGCGCGGCGACGCGCGCGGGCGCGATCTGGGGTTCCCGACCGCCAACGTGGAACCGGCGATGTACGCGGCGGTCCCAGCGGACGGCGTCTACGCCGCCTGGTTCACCGTGCTCGGGCCCGCTCCGATCAAGGGCGACGTCACGCCCGGTCAGCGCTACCCGGCGGCGGTGTCGGTGGGGACCAACCCGACGTTCTCCGGGCGCACCCGCACCGTCGAGGTGTTCGTCCTGGACCGCACCGCCGACTTCTACGGCCGACACGTCGCGGTGGACTTCGTCGAACGGATCCGCAGCCAGGAGAAGTTCGACTCGGTGGCCGACCTGATCGCGGTGATGAACACCGACGTCGAGCGGACCCGCGGCCTGCTCGCGGCCGACTGAGACCCTGCTACACTTCCTCCCCGGCGCGTGCTGCGGTTCGCGGTGGCCGCCCGACATGCTGATGAACGCGGACTGAAAAGATGGAGATGTATTCGTGGCACTGACCACCGAGCAGAAAAAAGAGATCCTGGGCAGCTACGGTCTGCACGAGACCGACACCGGATCGCCCGAGGCGCAGGTCGCGATGCTGACCAAGCGGATCGCCGACCTCACCGAGCACCTCAAGCAGCACAAGCACGACCACCACTCGCGGCGCGGACTGCTGCTGCTGGTCGGTCGCCGTCGCCGGCTGCTGAAGTACTTGGCCAACGTCGACGTGGCACGCTACCGCTCGCTGATCGAGCGCCTGGGTCTGCGTCGCTGACGCGACGCAGTCCCCGTACGCCCTGATCGGGGCGTCCTCCATGTAGAGTGAGACCGTTCCGGGTCGCACTGACCCGGACATCGGTGTGGTTTACGCAACTCCGCGTACATCATTCCGGCACGTCACAGCGGGACACGTTCGCAACGAACACCCCGGGCTTGAATCGGGCGGTCTTCGGTAGTGGCAGCCGGGTCTGACAGTCCGTTCGGATCCGGCCGCTTCGATCGACGGCCGCAATCGCATCCAGGTTCTCTCGGGTCACGCGTGACGTGACGAAACAGCTGAATCAACCAGAGAGGCCGTACGAGCTTCCATGCCTGCAACCGAGATTGAAGAAGGCGTCTTCGAGTCGACCGCCGTCATCGACAACGGCGCCTTCGGCACCCGCACCATCCGCTTCGAGACCGGCCGACTGGCCCGCCAGGCCGCCGGCTCCGTCGTCGCCTACCTCGACGACGAGACCATGCTGCTGTCGGCGACCACCGCCAGCAAGGCTCCCAAGGAGCACTTCGACTTCTTCCCGCTCACCGTCGACGTCGAGGAGCGGATGTACGCCGCCGGGCGCATCCCCGGCTCGTTCTTCCGCCGCGAGGGCCGCCCCTCCACCGACGCCATCCTGACCTGCCGGCTCACCGACCGGCCGCTGCGCCCGTCGTTCGTCGACGGCCTGCGTAACGAGGTTCAGGTCGTGGTCACCGTGATGAGCCTGAACCCCAACGACCTCTACGACGTAGTGGCGATCAACGCCGCGTCGGCGTCCACCCAGCTGGCCGGTCTGCCGTTCTCCGGCCCGGTCGGTGCGGCGCGGGTCGCGCTGATCGACGGCACCTGGGTGGCGTTCCCCACCGTCGAGCAGCTTGAGGGCGCGGTGTTCGACATGGTGCTCGCCGGTCGGGTGCTCGAGGATGGCGACGTCGCGATCATGATGGTCGAGGCCGAGGCCACCGACAACGTCCTCTCGCTGATCGAGGGCGGTGCCCAGGCGCCGACCGAGACTGTGGTCGCCGAGGGCCTGGAGGCGGCCAAGCCGTTCATCGCCGCGCTGTGCAAGGCCCAGCAGGAGCTGTCCGACGTCGCGGCGCGCCCGACCAGCGACTACCCGCTGTTCCCCGCCTACGGGGACGACGTCTACTACTCGGTGGCCTCGGTGGCCACCGACGAGCTGGCCAAGGCGCTGACCATCGCCGGCAAGGCCGAGCGCGACGACCGCACCGACGAGATCAAGGGTGAGGTCCTCGAGCGGCTCGCCGAGACCTACGAGGGTCGGGAGAAGGAGATCAGCGCCGCGTACCGCTCGCTGACCAAGAAGCTGGTCCGCCAGCGCATCCTGACCGACCACTTCCGCATCGATGGCCGCGGCATCACCGACATCCGGGCGCTGGGCGCCGAGGTCGCCGTGGTGCCCCGGGCGCACGGCAGCGCGCTGTTCGAGCGCGGCGAGACCCAGATCCTGGGTGTCACCACGCTGGACATGGTCAAGATGGCCCAGCAGATCGACTCCCTGGGGCCGGAGAAGTCCAAGCGCTACATGCACCACTACAACTTCCCGCCGTTCTCCACCGGTGAGACCGGCCGGGTCGGCTCGCCCAAGCGTCGCGAGATCGGCCACGGCGCGCTCGCCGAGCGGGCGCTGATGCCGGTGCTGCCCAGCGTCGAGGAGTTCCCCTACGCGATCCGTCAGGTGTCGGAGGCGCTGAGCTCCAACGGCTCCACCTCGATGGGCTCGGTCTGTGCCTCCACCCTGGCGCTGCTCAACGCCGGTGTGCCGCTGAAGGCTCCGGTCGCCGGTATCGCGATGGGCCTGGTCTCCGACGACGTCGAGGTCGACGGTAAGACCGAGCGTCGCTTCGTCGCGCTCACCGACATCCTCGGCGCGGAGGACGCGTTCGGCGACATGGACTTCAAGGTCGCCGGCACCAAGGACTTCGTCACCGCGCTGCAGCTGGACACCAAGCTCGATGGCATCCCGTCGCAGGTCCTGGCGGGTGCGCTGTCCCAAGCCAAGGACGCCCGGCTCACCATCCTCGAGGTGATGGCCGAGGCCATCGACGCCCCCGACGAGATGAGCCCGTACGCACCGCGAGTCACCACGATCAAGGTGCCGGTCGACAAGATCGGCGAGGTGATCGGGCCCAAGGGCAAGATGATCAACTCGATCACCGAGGAGACCGGCGCGCAGATCTCGATCGAGGACGACGGCACCGTGTTCGTCGGTGCCGCCGACGGCCCGTCCGCGCAGGCCGCGATCGACAAGATCAACGCGATCGCCAACCCGCAGCTGCCGAAGGTCGGCGAGCGGTTCCTGGGCACCGTGGTCAAGACCACCGACTTCGGCGCCTTCGTCTCGCTGCTGCCCGGCCGCGACGGCCTGGTGCACATCTCCAAGCTCGGCAAGGGCAAGCGGGTCGCCAAGGTCGAAGACGTGGTCAAGGTGGGCGACAAGCTGCGGGTGGAGATCGCCGACATCGACAACCGGGGCAAGATCTCGCTGATCCCGGTCGCCGACGACGCTGCGGAAGCCGCTGCGCCAGCCGATGCCGCCCCCGCCGACAGCTGATCGCGCGGCGCTACGGCGCACCACCCTGCCCGGCGGGCTGCGGGTGGTCACCGAGTACCTGCCGTCGGTGCGGTCGGCGTCGGTCGGCGTCTGGGTCGGTGTCGGATCGCGTGATGAGGGCGCGACCGTCGCCGGCGCGGCGCATTTCCTGGAACACCTGCTGTTCAAGGCGACGCCGACCCGCACCGCGACGGGGATAGCGCAGGCGATGGACGCCGTCGGCGGTGAGCTCAACGCCTTCACCGGCAAAGAGCACACCTGCTACTACGCCCATGTCCTCGACACCGACCTGGAGTTGGCCGTCGACCTGGTCAGCGACGTGGTGCTCAACGGCTCCTGTGCGGCCGACGACGTCGAACTCGAACGTGACGTCGTGCTCGAGGAGATCGCGATGCGCGACGACGACCCCGAGGACGCGCTGGGGGATGTGTTCCTGACGACGCTGTTCGGCGACCACCCGATCGGGCGGCCGGTGATCGGCAGCGTGGAATCTGTGTCGGCGATGACCCGGGCGCAACTGCGCTCGTTTCACCTGCGGCGTTACACCCCGGAGCGGATGGTGGTGGCCGTCGCGGGCAACGTCGACCACGACACCGTCGTCCGACTGGTCCGGGAACGCTTCGGCCCCAGGCTGATTCGCGGGCAGAAGCCGGTCGAACCGCGCCGGGGCACCGCCCGGGTGCCGGGCGTGCCGAGCCTGACCGTGATCAACCGGGACGCCGAGCAGACCCACATGTCCCTGGGCGTGCGCGCACCGGGCCGGTACTGGCCGCACCGCCAGGCCCTCGCGGTGCTGAACACCGCACTCGGTGGCGGCCTGAGTTCGCGGCTGTTCCAACAGGTTCGGGAGACCCGCGGTCTGGCGTACTCGATCTATTCGTCGGTGGATACGTTCGCCGACGCCGGCGCGCTGTCGGTGTACACCGCGTGCCTGCCGGAGCGGTTCGCCGAAGTCGTGAAGGTGACGGCCGAGGTGCTCGAAACGGTGGCCCGCGACGGGATCACCGCCGACGAGTGCCGGATCGCCAAGGGGTCGCTGCGCGGCGGGCTGGTGTTGGGGCTGGAGGACTCCGGCTCCCGGATGAACCGGCTGGGCCGCACCGAGTTGAACTACGGCCGGCACCGCACGATCACCCGCACCCTGCGGGAACTCAGTGCGGTCACCGTGGAGGAGGTCAACGCGGTGGCCCGTCAACTGCTGCGGCGGCCGTACGGCGTTGCGGTGCTCGGGCCGACGTCGAAGGGATCGCTACCGCACCGACTGCGGACACTGGCTGGTTGATGGCAGGCTAGAGCGATGGCATTCAGCTTCTCCGAACTCGCAGTCCCCGTGGTGGGGGCCCCGATGGCCGGCGGGCCCAGCACCCCGGCGCTGGCGGCGGCGGTGTCCGATGCCGGTGGCCTCGGTTTCCTCGCCGGCGGTTACCGGACCCCGGACCAGTTGGCCGATGACATCACCAGTGCTCGGGCGCAGACCGCCGGGCCGATCGGCGTCAACCTGTTCGTCCCGCAGCCCAGCGACGCCGACCTGGTGCTGCTCGACGAGTACGCAGAACTGCTGGCGCCGCTGGCGGATCACTACGGGGTGGACCTGGGTCAGCCGCGGTTCGGTGACGACGACTGCTGGCCGGAGAAGCTGGACGTGGTGGCCGACCTGCGGCCGACGGTGGTGTCGTTCACGTTCGGCACGCCGCAGCCGGAAGACCTGGAGCGACTGCGCGACCTGCGCATCCTCACCGTGGTCACGGTGACGTCCACCTATGAGGCGGGGATCGCCCTGGCGCACGGCGCCGACGCCCTGGTGGTGCAGGGCCCGGACGCCGGCGGGCACCGGGGCACGTTCGCCCCGGACGTGCTGCCCGGCAGCACGCCGCTGCACCAGCTGCTCGCGGAGATCGGCCACGTCCACGGCGAGGTTCCGCTGGTGGCGGCCGGCGGGCTGAGCACCGCGGCGGCCGTGCGCGGCGTGTTGGACCGGGGTGCGGTTGCCGCGCAGGTCGGGACGGCGCTGCTGCTGGCCGACGAGGCCGGCACCAACCCGGTGCACCGGGCCGCGCTGACCAACCCCGAATTCGGCGCCACCATCGTCACGTGCGCGTTCTCCGGTCGTTACGCGCGCAGCCTGGAGAACGAATTCACCCGTACCCTGGCGGATCTGGCGCCGGTGGGGTACCCGGAGATCAACCATTTGACCGGGCCGATCCGGGCGGCCGCGGTGGCCGACGGCGACCCGCACGGCACCAGCCTGTGGGCCGGCACGGGTTTCCGGGACATCCGCCCTGGGCCGGTCGCTGAGATCATCGCTGCGCTGATCGGCGATAGCTGAGCGCACTCGGCCGGTCGGGCCGCGGCGACTATCATCGGCGCCATGGCCGACACCACTCCCACCGCCACCGGAACCGTGCAGATCAACGCCGCCCCCGAGGCGGTGTACACCTTGATTACCGACCTGGCCGCGCTCGCGGACTGCGCCGAGGAGAACGTCGGAATGGATTGGCGCAAAGGCGATTCCGCTCTCCCCGGCGCGGTGTTCGTCGGTCACAACCGCAACGGCGGCCGGCGGTGGAGCACCACCTGCACCATCACCGACGCGGACCCGGGGAAGGCCTTCGCGTTCGACGTGCGCTCCGCGGTGATTCCGGTGGCCCGCTGGGAGTACCGGATCACGCCGACCGGCGGCGGCTGCCAGGTCACCGAGAGCATGTGGGACCGCCGTCCCGGCTGGTTCGTCGGGATCGCCGGGCTGGTCACCGGCGTCAAGGACCGGCCGACGGTCAACGCCGAGCACATCCGGCTCACGCTGGAGCGGGTGAAGCAGCGGGCCGAGACCACCGGCTAGCTGCGACCATCACCGGGCGGTCGAGACCGTCGGGTAGACACTGCGCACGATCGTCGAGAGGGTATCGGTCAGCAGTCGGTGCACCTCGCCCCGGGTGAGCGTTTTCTTCAGCAGCCACTCGCGGCCCGCGGCGCGGGCCAACTGGCCGTAGGGGCGGATCAGTGCTCGTAGCTTCGCCGGGTCGGTGTCGCCGGCAAGTCCGACGGCTTCGATGACCCGGTCCACGGAGGCGTCCTCTGCCGCGGACAGAATCCGCTCCAATTCGGTGTCACGGCCCAGTCCGAGTGACCCGCTCGCCGCCAGCCAACTGCCGCCGCTGTCTGCCAGTGCGGTCAGGAACCAGTCCACTGCGGCGCCGATCCGCGTATCCAGGTCGCCGGTGGGAAGTGCGTCGACGGCGGTTGGGGGGACGGTGGCCGCTTCCTCTACGACTGCTAGATACAGCTGGCGTTTGGTGCCGAAGTAGTGGTTGACCAGGCCCCGGACGACGCCTGCCGCCTGGGCGATCTCGGCGGTGGACACCTCCTCATAGGGCAGCGCCGAGAACAGCCGGGTGGCCGCAGCCAGGATCGATTCCCGACGTTGCGCAGGGTCCAACCGCTGGAACCGTGGTGCTTCCGCTTTCGGCATCGCAGCCTCCCGTCGTCGCCGGCCGAAAATCTCCTGTTGACGATACGCCAACGACGATGCACTATTGGCGTTATGCCAACAACGATTGAGGTGGACTCCGAACTGTCGGCGGTCGCCGAGCTGGCCCGCAACTACTTCACCAGCGAGGTTCTGCCGAACGAACCCCGGCACGCCGAGCAGGGCCACCCCGACCCGGCGCTCTACCGCCGTGCCGGCGAACTCGGCCTGTCGGGGATGTCGATCCCCGAGGAGTTCGGCGGCGGCGGTGGCGACTTCGGGCACCTGGCGGTGCTGGTGCACGAGCAGGTGTCCGCGGGTGCCGGCAGCCTGGGATTCGCGATCAGCGAGGGCATCGTCGCCCACTACCTGCTGGCCTACGCCTCCGACGAGCAGAAGCACCGCTGGCTGCCGAAACTGTGCAGCGGGGAGTGGGTCGGCGCGATCGCGATGACCGAACCGGGCACCGGATCCGACCTTCAGGCGATCAGCACCCGCGCGGTGCGAGACGGCGATGACTACGTGGTCTCCGGCGCCAAGACGTTCATCACCAACGGCTGGCTGTGCAAGCTGCTGATCATCGCCGCCCGCACCGGCGAAGGCGAAGGCGCGCAGGGTCTCTCGCTGCTGGTGGCCGAGGTCGACGACGACACCCCGGGCTTCCAGCGCGGCCGGATCCTGCACAAGGTGGGGCAGAAGGGCCAGGACACCGCTGAGCTGTTCTTCGACCAGCTGCGGATCCCCGCCGCGAACCTGCTGGGCGGTGTGCCCGGCAAGGGCTTCTATCAGCTGATGGCGCAGCTGCCCCAGGAGCGGCTGATCACCGCGATCATCGCCCAGGCGATGAGCGAGACCGCCCTGACTGCGGCCGTCGAATACACCAAATCCCGCACCGCATTCGGCAAGCCGCTGTTCGCCCTGCAGAACACCCGGTTCGAACTCGCCGAATGCGCCACGATCAACCGGATCAACCGCTGCTTCCTGGATCAGTGCATCGCCGATCACCGCGCCGGGGGACTGGACGCCACCACTGCGTCGATGGCCAAATACTGGATCACCGACCGGACCTCGGAGGTCGTCGACCGCTGCCAACAACTGTTCGGCGGATACGGCTACTGCACCGAGTACCCGATTGCGAACCTGTACGCCGACAACCGAGTGCTGCGGGTGCTGGCCGGCGCCAACGAGGTGATGAAGGAACTCATCGCCCGTTCTCTCTAGCCCGGTCGCTCTGAACCATCCCTGCCCACTTCCAGCGAAAGGCCGGAGCCATGTACTTGACCCAGGGTCTGCACCGCGCAATTCAGGCGACACCTGACAAGACCGCCACCGTCTTCCACGACCGCAAGCGAACGTTCGCCGAACACGCCGACCGGATCGCCCGGCTCGCCGGCGGACTGCGAGACCTCGGCATCGAGGTCGGTGACCGGGTCGGCATCCTGTCGCTCAACAGCGACCGGTACGGTGAGTACCTGCTGGCGGTGCCGTGGGCGGGTGCAGCGGTCAACCCGATCAACATCCGCTGGAGTCCCGTCGAGATCGCCTACGCCCTCAACGATTCCGCAACCCGCTGCCTGCTCGTCGACGATGCGTTCAGCCCGCTGGCCCACACGCTGCAGCAGAACTGCGCCGACCTGCAGTGGCTGGTGTACTGCGGCGAGGGACCCACCCCGGACGGGATGATCGGCTACGAGGACCTGATCGCCGGCCACCGCCCGATGCCCGACGCGCGGCGCTGCGGTGATGATCTCGCCGGGCTGTTTTATACCGGTGGGACAACGGGATTCCCCAAGGGCGTGATGCTGTCCCAGCGCAACATGGTGACCTCGGCGCTGGGCACCGTGGCCACCGGTCAGCTGCTGGGCGAAGGTTCAGTGTTCCTGCACGCCGCGCCGATGTTCCACCTCGCCGATCTGGCGGCCTGGGCCGGCCAGGTGATGCTCGGCGGCACCCACGTCATGGTGCCCGCGTTCACGCCGGACGCGGTGCTGTCGGCGGTGCAGGCGCACGGGGTGACCGATATTCTGCTGGTGCCGACCATGATTCAGATGCTGGTGGATCACCCGAACTTCGGCGGCTACGACCTGAGTTCGCTGCGCCGGATCCTGTACGGCGGTTCGTCGATCTCCCGCGGCCTGCTCGACCGGGTGATCCGGCTGCTGCCGGAGGTTCACCTGACTCAGGCCTACGGCATGACCGAGGCAGCCCCGGTGCTGACCTTGCTGTGGCCGCAGGACCACACGGGTGAGCACCTCGGTTCGGCCGGCCGGGCGGCGCCGCACGCCGAGGTGCAGATCATCGACGAGGCCGGAAAAGTGTTGCCGGCCGGGCAGACCGGGGAGATCTGCGGCCGCGGCGACAACATCATGCTCGGTTACTGGAACAAGCCCGACGAGAGCGCCGCGGCGCTCGTCGACGGGTGGTACCGCACCGGGGACGCCGGCTACTTCGACGCCGACGGCTTCCTGTTCGTCGTCGACCGACTCAAGGACATGATCATCACCGGCGGGGAGAACGTGTACTCCGCCGAGGTGGAGAGCGCGTTGAGCACGCACGAGGCGGTCGCGGCCGCCGCCGTGATCGGACTGCCCCATGAGCGATGGGGGGAGACCGTGCACGCCGTCGTCATCACTGCGCCCGGCGTGCAGGTCAGTGCCGACGAGCTGATCGCCCACGCTCGCACCCGGTTGGCCAACTACAAGGTGCCGCGCAGCATTGAGTTCGTCGATGAACTCCCATTGTCCGGTGCCGGCAAGGTTCTGAAACGCGAGATGCGCGAACGCAGTCTGGAGAAGCTCGGCTGAGACGGTAGGTGCAGCAGGTCTTGATGGCGGCGGTGGAGCACGGACGGCTGGTGCCAGTCAGGGTGTCGTCAGCGCAACAGTGCCGACGGGCGGGAACGCAGGATCTGCTCTGCGGCACCGCAGATCCGATCCAGCACTTCGGCGGCAGGCCGGATCGCGTCGATCGCCCCGGCCCCCTGGCCGTAGGCGAACTCACCGGTCTGCGGGTCGTGATCCGTCGGGCCCGGTGCGTGCGCTGCTGCGGTGCGGCTGTCCTGATCCAGCAGTTCGGTGTCGTGGTTCGCCCACCTGTCGGTGGTCCGATTGCGATGCACCCGTTCGCCGATCGTTGTGGGCCACGGCAGGCCGCTGAGGATGTCGAAGGTCCGGGTGTGGACGGTGTCGGTACCGTCGGATTCGACGATCAGTCGCTTGTGTGTCTCGTGCACCTGGCGGGCCTCGGGTGTCGCCAGGAATGCGGTGCCGAGTACCGCGCCGTCCGCGCCGGCGGTCAGTGTCGCCGCGAGCGTGCGTCCATCGGTGATGCCGCCGGCTGCCAGCAGTGGCACGCCCGGGTGGCGAGTTGCGACTGCCGTGAGGAACGGCAGCAGGCCGAGATGGCCGGTGTGCCCGCCGGCCTCGGTGCCCTGTACGACGAGGAGGTCGGTGCCGGCCTCGACGGCGAGGTCGGCGTCAGCGGGAGTCTGCACTTGACAGATGATGCGTGCCCCGGTGGCCCGTGCCCGCTCGATCCAGGGTCGAGGATCGGCGAAGGAGAACATCACCGCGGGAACCGCAGCGCTGATCGTCGCGTCGAACAGGGGTGCGCCCAACTCCAGGAACGGCGTGATGAAGCCGACGGCGAACGGCCGATCGGTCCGCGTGCGGATCGCTGCGACCTCGTGTTCGATCCACTGCGGACCGGCGGGATTCATCCCGCCGAACGAACCCAGCCCGCCCGCGGCGGAGACGGCCGCGGCGAGCGAGGCGCCGCTGTGCATGGCCATCGGTGCGGACATGACCGGGTAGCGGAGTTCGAACATCTCGGTGAACCTACTGTTCAACATACGGCTACGCTACGCCCTTCAAGACCGTGGATGAATAACTCCATGACATTTGCTGGATAATTTCGGTATCGACCGAAGCTGGATTGTCGGATAGATTCGTGGGCAAAGAAGAATTCGATCGGGCAGGGGTGCGAACGTGGCCGTGGTTACCGAACGCGACATCACAAGCAATGGGGTGGTTCTGCACACGTACGAGGCCGGTGACCGCGGTGCGCCGGCGGTGGTGCTGGCGCACGGTTTTCCGGAACTGGGCTACTCGTGGCGGCACCAACTGCCGGCACTGGCGGAGGCCGGCTATCACGTCTACGCCCCCGACCAGCGTGGCAACGGACGGTCGAGTGCGCCGGCGCATCCCGGCGACGACTACACCATGCCCACGCTGGCGGCGGACCTGATCGGCCTGCTCGACGACGCCGGTGCGGAGCGCGGCGTGCTGATCGGGCACGGCTTCGGCGCGGCGCCGGTGTGGACCGCCGGGCAGCTGCACCCCGATCGGCTGTCCGGCGTCGTAGGGATGAGTGTTCCGCCGGAGCCGCGAGGCCCCGTTGCGCCGACGGAGGCGTTCCGGAACATCTTCGGGGACAACTTCTTCTACATGCTCTACTTCCAGCATGTCGGGGTTGCCGATGCAGATCTGGGCGCCGATCCGGCGACGACGATGCGGCGGATGTTCGGCCTGCAGATGACCGACGACCCGGCCACGGTGCAGCGGATGATCGCTGCGGGCCCGGAGGGATTCGTCGGCCGCCTGCCGGAACCCGGCGGGTTGCCCGAGTGGATCACCGCCGAGGAATTCGACCACTACGTCCGCGAGTTCACTCGGACCGGGTTCACCGGTGCGCTCAACTGGTACCGCAGCCTCGACCGGACCTGGGAGGTCACCGCCGGTGCGCCGCAGCAGATCGCGGTGCCGGGAATGTTCGTCGCCGGCACCGCGGACCCGGTGCTGGGATACCTGCCGCACGATAACCTTCAGAAGATGTTCACCGGCGACTACCGCGAGGTGCGGATCGAGGGGGCCGGGCACTGGCTGCAGCAGGAACGGCCGGCGGAGGTCAACGAACTTCTGGTGGATTTCCTGCGCAGCATCGAATGACCACTAGAAATTAATTCCACTGGTCGAATATATTATTAATCAAGTTTGCTGGCAATCGGCGGTGGCCAGCCGACATTCGGCTGTATGACGCGCGAAGCGCGCAGCCACCACCCCCAATCGTCGGGGAGCAGGTCGAATTCTCCTTCGACGCCGAGTTCCCGGGCGGCCCAGACCGGCCAATGCGGGTTGGACAGCGCCGGGCGGCCGAGCAGCACCACATCGATCTGGTCGTCGCGGATCGCCCGGTCGGCGTCTTCGGGCACACCGAGGTTCCAGCTCACCGCCACCGGAAGACCTATTTCACGCCGGACGCGGGCGCCTCGCTCCACCCAGGCAGACGGACGCAGGAAGAACGGATCCCGGATGTCATCGGTGTTGCCGCCCATCGACAGGTCGGCCAGGTCGAGGCCGTGTTCTTTGAGCCAGCCCAGCACCTCCAGCGACTCGTCGAACGTCACCCCGTCGGGGTGGAAGTCGTCGCAGCCCAGTCGCGCGGTCAGCGGCAGCCGCTCCGGCCACACGTCGCGAACCGCGTCAAGCGCCTCGAGCAGGAACCGCGCCCGATTACGCAGACTCCCGCCGTACTGATCGGTGCGGTGGTTGGCCAACGGCGAGAAGAACTGCGCAGCCAGATACCCGTGGGCGAAATGCATCTCCAACCACTGATACCCCGCCTCATGCGCCCGCCGCGCCGCCTCGGCATATCGCCGATGCACCTGCCGGATCTCGTCGACGCTCAGGGCATGTACCGGATGGGTGCGCTTACCGAACCCGTACGGCACATCCGACGGCCCCACCACCTGCCAACCCTCCGGATGATCGGGCGGCAATTGCCGGCCCAACCCGCCGCCAGTCCACGGCTTGACCTCGCTGCCGTTGCGTCCGGTATGGCCGAGTTGAACGGCCGGTATCGCCCCCATCTCCTTGATCATCGCGGTCACCCGGGCATGCCCGGGGATCTGTGCGTCGTCGTACAGGCCGGCGCAGTGCACCGAGGTGCGGCCCTCCGGGGCGATCGCGATCTGCTCGGCGAAGACCAGCGCGAATCCACCGGCGGCGCGAGCGCCCAGGTACATGACATGGAAGTCACCCATTTCTCCGTCAACCGATCGGTACATCGTCATCGGTGACATGCCGATCCGGTTGCGCAGTGTCACGTCCTTCAGCGTGAACGGGCTGAACAGGCCGGCCATGCTCACCCGAGCCCGGTGCGAACGAGCGCGGCCAGGTCCTGCGGGCCGGCCAGATACCCGCCGCCCGACTGGATTCGGCGTGACCAGTCTCCGACCAGGCTCAGCAGTTCGCCGAGGTCATCGCCGAGTGCGGCGATGATCGGTGCACACCCGGCATCGGTGGTGACTTCGACCGCCTCCCGAGCCGCCCGGCCGGCGTCGGTGAAGGCACCGTCGCGAAGCAGGCCCCGGGCGGCCAGCCGGTCCTCCGCGGCATCGAGGTCGCAGTCACTCCACGCCCGGGTGCGCACATAGCTGCGCAACGGAATCCCCCAGTACAACTCGGTGATCAGCCCGATCTCCACCGGATCGAAACCGGCTGTGGTCCAGGCGTTGATATGAACGTCGCCGCGGTATTCGCGCAGCCGATCGGCGAGGCGCCAGGCGTCGGCGAGCGGCTCACCGGGCAGCCCTTGAGCCGTCAGGCCGGCGAACAGCGATTTACCGGCCAGGGACAGATCGCCGGTGGCCCGCCGCAGCAACTCCACCGCACGCTCGACACCATCCGGCGCCGGGCCCAGGATCCGCTGCAGCTGCTGCACCGCGCCGTCGGTGCGGGCTGCGCAGATCGTCGCGGCATCGGTCAACGTCCACCCGTAGGCGACGGCGGGTATCACCACCGCTGGGTTGAACACCCCGAAGGCCGAGGCGATCACCTCTCCGGGCACCTGCCCCAGCACCGATCCGCGACTGCAGAAATAGGCCGGGCCGTCCGGCATCTCCACTGCACCGGCGTTGCCGGGGCTGGGACTGAATCCAAGGGCTGCATAGCCGCGATGGCATTCCGGGGCGAAGTAGACCTGGCCGGCGAAGGGCTCGATGGCCAGCGCCAGTGCCCTGGCTGCGGGCAGGCCGTTGTCGGTCACGGGATATCTCCTGTCAGACGGCGGCGGGTTCGCCGACGGAGTCGGTTTCGGGCGCGGTCTGCGGGTCCGGCCAGCGCACCCGGTAGTCGGCCAGGTCGGCGTGCCGGGTGCGGCGGTAGTAGCCGGCCGCGGAACCCGGCCACCATGCGACGATCCGTCCGGTGTTGCCGATGTAGTAGCTGTCGCAGCCGCCGGTCGCCCACACCGATGCGGCCAGCCGACGGTCCAGCGCGTCGTTGAACGCGTCCTGAACCTCCGAGCGGACCTCGACACTGCCGAGCCCGGACTCGATCACCTGCACCATCAGGTCGACGATATAGCGGATCTGGGCCTCGATGGTGATGACCAGGGAGTTGTACGGCGCGGAGTTCGGGCCGAGCGTCAGGAACAGATTCGGCAGGCCGTGTACCGAGATGCCGAGGTAGGCCTGCATGTCGCTGTCGCCCCACCGGTCGGCCAGGCTCCGGCCGTCGCGGCCGATGATGCGGGCGGTGAACGGGTTGTCGGCCACCTTGAAACCGGTGCCCATGATGATCGTGTCGACCTCGTGCCGTGTGCCGCCGGCAGTGATGACCCCGTCGGCGGTCACGCGCTCGATGGGCTCGGTCACCACGTCGACGTTGGGTGCGGACAGGGCCGGGTAGTAGGTGTTGGAGAACGTCGGCCGTTTGCAACCGAAGGTGTAGGCCGGCGTGAGCTTGGCCCGCAGCTGCGGGTCGGGGACCGCCCGCTTCAGGTGCCGCAGCCCGGCGCGGCGGAACCCGAAGAGCAGCCGCGGCGCGCGGGCGAACCCGGGCACCAGCGCCTCGAACATTGCTTTCATGGCCTGCCGCGATGCCTGCAGCGCCCCCGGCACCTGTTCCCAGGCGCCGCGCAGCAGCGGGCCGACCGACCGGTCCGGATGCGGCAGCACCCACGACGGCGTCCGCTGGAACACCGTCAGCGATCCGGCCTGTCGTTGTACGTGCGGTATCACCTGCACGGCTGATGCGCCGGTGCCGATGACGGCGACCCGGCGGCCGGTCAGGTCACGGGTGTGATCCCACCGCGAGGTGTGGAAGACCGCACCGGTGAAATCGCCGAGACCGGGGAAATCCGGGACCGACGGCGCGCTCAGCGGCCCGTAGGCGCCGATCACGAACTGGGCCGTGATGACACCGGAGTCGGTGCGCACCGACCAGCGCTGCGCCTGCTCGTCCCAGCGGCAGTCGAGAACCTCGCGACCGAACCGGATGAACCGCCTTACCCCGAACCGGTCCACGCAGTCGCGCAGGTAGTCCTGCAACTCCTGCTGCAACGGGAACAACCGGGTCCAGGCCGGGTTCGGCGCGAACGAGA
This sequence comes from Mycolicibacter acidiphilus, assembly GCF_018455725.1. Classification (GTDB taxonomy): domain Bacteria; phylum Actinomycetota; class Actinomycetes; order Mycobacteriales; family Mycobacteriaceae; genus Mycobacterium; species Mycobacterium acidiphilum. The sequence goes on along the minus strand of NZ_JAHCLR010000030.1, from coordinate 20,983 downwards.
ACGAATAGACGATCGACGGCACGTCGCACTGTGCGCCCGGGTAGTTGTTTATCTGCCAGGTGCCGCCGACGTCGGGTTCCCGTTCGATCACGACGAAATCCTCGATGCCGCGAGCTTTGAGCTGAATGGCGGCGCACAGCCCGCTGAAGCCCGCGCCGATCACCACCACCTTCACCTGCTGGTCTGCCGTCATGATGTGCGCACTCCTTTATCCGTCGTGAACTCAGAGATCGATCACCAGATGGTCGCCGGCCGCCCGGGAGACGCAGGTGCACATCTGATTGCGGCGTTCGGCCTCGGTCAGTGCCCGGTCGCGGTGTTGCACCGCGCCGTCGAGCACATCCACTCGGCATGATCGGCAGAACCCCTGGCGGCAGGAGTAGGAGACGCCGGGCGCCTCGCGCCGGATGGCATCGAGCGCGGTCTCATCCGATGCCACCCGGATCGTGATGCCGGTGCGGGCCAGTGTCAGGTCGAACTCCCGGCCGTCGATCACCGGTGGTGGGGTGAAGCGCTCGGTGTGCAGCGAACCGGTTGGGTTGAGGCGGTCCATCGCGAGGTGCGCGGCGGCCAGCATCGGCGCCGGCCCGCAGACGTAGACCGCCGCCCCCGGCTCGGCTCGGGCGATCAGCGCGGCGATCTCCGGCGGGCCGGATTCGTCGTCGGCGTGGATCGCGGCGCCGGCGGGCAGCTCGTCGAGCAGCGGCATCGAGGCCCGGCTGCGGCCGGTGTACACCAGCTGTCCGCGGTCGCCGACCGTCTTCGCCATGGGCAGGATCGGCGTGATCCCGATGCCACCGGCGACGAACAGGTAGGACGTGGCGTCGACGAGATCGAATGCGTTGCGCGGACCGCGGATCCGGATCGCCGAGCCCTCGGCGAGCTCGTCGTGCACCTCCATCGATCCACCGCCGCCGGTGGCAATGCGGCGTACCGCGATCCGGTAGGCGGTCCGGTCGGCGGGGTCGCCGCACAGGGAGTACTGGCGTTGCCGGCCCGACGGAAGGAACACGTCCAGGTGTGCCCCGGGTGACCAGCTCGGCAGCGGACCGCCGTCGGGGGCGCGCAGGGTGAGCGTGACCACGTCGGTGGTGATGCGCTGCTTGCGATCCACCACCGCGGCGAACTCGAACCCGTGATAGCGCACCGGGTTCGACCGGGCCAGCAGCGGTGCCGCCTGGCCGGTGACGAAGAACCGCCGCCACGCGTCCATGGCCACTCCGCAGGCGCGCAGGCTCAACGGCACATGGACCCCGGCGGGGGCCGTCGGGGCGCTCATGCGCACTGCGCCGCACGTGCGGCCGGTGACTGGGCCAGATAGCGGACGGCTTGATCGGTTGAGCCCATCTGCGACGGGTGGAATCCCCGGCTGAGATAGCGGGGCAGTTCAGTGCCGAACAGGGTGACGTTCGGCAGCAGCCCGCTGCGGGTTGCGCGGATCAGTTGCCACAGCCAGCAGCGACCCTTGTCCGGTGCGGGATCGACACGGTACAGGTGGGTCGCCGAGATGATCAGCACCAGCAGCAGGATCGCGCTGGCCAGCAGACCGGTGCGGACCCGTCGGGCGTAGCTTCCGTCGACATACATGAATGCGTCGAACACCACGTCGCGGTGCTCGACCTCCTCGGCGCCGTGCCACCGCACCAGATCCAGCATCGCCGGATGCATACCGCGATCGACCAGGCTGTCGGCGTTGAGCAGCCAGTCGCCGATCACCGCGGTGAAGTGTTCCAGGCCGGCATACAGCCCCAGCCTCTCCTTGAGCCAGGCCGTCTTGGCGCGGCCGGTCAGCCCGTGGTCACCGAGCATCCGGTCAACCAGCCAGCCGATCTTGCCGACGAAGCCGTCGACGTCGAGCCCCAGTGACTGCAGGTGCTCCCGGGCGTGCTCGTGACTGCTGGCGTGCATCGCCTCCTGGCCGACGAATCCTCGGACCTCCTCGGCGAGGCGCTCGTCGTCGATGTGCGGGAGTGCCTCCGCCAGGGCGGTCGACATCGCCCGTTCGGCCTCCGGCAGCACCAGGTGCATGACGTTGACCGCGTGGGTGACGAGCACCTCGCCCGGGACGTAGTGCATGGGGACGCCGGAGAAGTCGAATTGGACGTCACGGGCGTTGATCGCATGTGCTTCGGTTCGGTAGGGGCGCTGCGTCGGTGTGCTCCGGGTCATAACGAGCAGTGTACAAAGCAACAAAATATTTAACAATGTTGCAGCAGATTATTGTCGGTGGATTCCGTGACGACCTGCGGTTTTGTTACCGTTGACTGGTGACGATCGTGGCGGCCCCGGCTGCTCTGGAGCCCGGGAGCCTGGAGGTGAGGATTCTCGACGCTGCGCTGGTCCGGTTCGAGAAGGTCGGCGTCAAGAAGACGACCATCGAGGACATCGCCCGCCAGGCCGGTGTCGACCGGGTGACGGTGTATCGCAGGATCGGTTCCCGTGATGACGTCGTTGGCGCGGTGACCAGGCGCGAGGTGGCGGCGGTGCTCGCCGACCTGGCGGCCGGCGCCGCCCAGCAGGACACCGTCGAGGACCTGGTCGTGACGGTCTTCAGCGTGATCATGACCCGGTGGCGCTCACACGCGCTGGTCAATCGGATGCTGGCCCTGGAACCGGAGCGTCTGATGGCCAAGCTGACCACCGACGGTGAGGAGACGTCGAACATGGGCGTCGCAGCGATGGTCGCGGTTTTCCGGGACGCGGTCCAGCGTGGGCTGCTGCCGGCGTCTGACGATCTGGTGACCCGCGTGGAACTGCTCTGCCGGATGATCCACTCGTTCTTCGTCGCACCGTTCGGAACGATCCGGCTCACCACCGATGCAGAACTGGCGGAGTTCGCCCGCGTCTATCTGGTGCCCCTGGTTACCGGCTGATCAGGTGCTCAGCACGGTCGTCATGAGCGCCGTGCAGTAGTCGACCAGTTCGTGCTTCGTCGCGGACAGGGTTCCGGCCTGGCGATCCAAGAACAGGGAAACCAGCGCACCTGACAACGCACTGATCTGCATCGGATGCGCCTCGGCGGTCTGCGCCGGCTCGCCGGTGAGCCCTGCCACGACCCCCGCCACGAATTCCGACAAGCTGACTGCGCCGTGTTCCCGCAGGGCGTCGCTGGCCAGCGTCTCCCGGAACAGGATTCGGCTGCGCCGAGGATCGGCGTCGAGGAACTCCACGGTGGCCCGGAAGGCTGAGCGCGTCCGCTGTTCCCGGGTGGCGGCCGGATCGCCGGAGGTGAGGGCTTCGAACACCGCGGTGGCCAGATCGTCGGCGACCCGGTCGTACACCGCGACGAGCAGCGCCGGCACGTCGGGGAAGCTCTCGTAGAAGTACCGCAGGCTCACCCCGGCACCGCGGCAGACCCCGCGCAGGGACGTTGCGCCGCACCCGGCTGTGCCCATGCACTCCAGGGCCGCGGCGAGTAGGCGTTCGCGCCGGTCGGCCGCCCGCTCGGCCGCCGGGCGGCCTCGCCACGGGTCGCCGGTCGGGGAGGTCACGGGCTCGATTCTCTCAGCTGAGGTTGACTTGCGCCGACATAATAGGAATCATCTGTTTCCTGTGTATCGGATCGATTCGTCAAGGGGTGAGCCGTGGTCGTCTTCCGCAACCGCAATCAGGGCCTGGACATCGGGGGCCGCGTCGCCCTGATCACCGGGGCCGCCCAGGGCATCGGGCTGGCATTGGCCCGTCGGCTGCACGCCGACGGCGCGTCGGTGGTGCTCGTCGACGTCGATCAGGCTGCGGCGGAGCGAGGCGCTGCGGCGGTAGGTGAGCGCGGGCTGGGGATCGCCGCCGACGTGCGGGACCGCGGTGCGATGGCCGCTGCGGTGGATGCCGCGGTCGACCGGTTCGGGAAACTCGACATCGTGGTGGCCAACGCCGGGGTCACCCCGACGCCGGCCACCCTGCGGATGCGTCCCGACAGCGACTTCGACCGGGTGCTCGGGATCAACCTGGTCGGCGTCTACAACACCGTCACGCCCGCCCTGGAGCAGATCATCGCCAACCGGGGGCACGCGGTCGTGGTGTCCTCAGCGGCCGCGTTCACCCCCTCGCCGGGCGGCTCGCCGTACATGATCAGCAAGGCCGGTGTCGAACAACTCGGCCGCAGCCTACGGCTGGAACTGGCCGGTCACGGCGCCAGCGTGCAGATCGCCTACTTCGGGATCGTCGACACCGCTATGACGCACGCGGTGCTGGACGACGACCCGCTCGGCCGTCAGTTGGATGCGATGCTGTGCTGGCCGCTGAGCCGGCGGATCACCGCCGAGCAGGCGGCGAACTCCATAGCCGGTGGAATCCGGCGGCGGGCCGCCAGCACGATGGCGCCGGCGGGCTGGCGGCAGTACAGCTGGCTGCGCGGGATGGTCAATCCGATCCTGGACGGCGCACTGGCGAAGAGCCCGGTGATCCGGGGATTGGTCGATCAACTGGAAAGCGGCTCGCCGCAAGCACGGTGAGACGCGCGCGGCCGGTCAGCGCGCCAAGTGCTCGATGAGGACCACCTGCAGCTCGCCGACCGCGAAACCGAGCGCAGCGCCGACACCGACCATGAGCATCTCGTCGTCCTTGAACACCGGTCGCAGGATGTCCTCGTACTGCTCCGGGGAGAGCTGGTCCATCTTCTCGACGATGAGGTCCTCGATGCCGAGGGTTTTCTTCGCGTAACCCCTGACGTCGTCGGTCTCTGCCGCCGTCTCCGACAAGTGCTTGAGGACCGTCTGTACGGCGGAGTCCTTCAAACGGCGATACCGTGCCGTTCCGATCGCCAGGCTGAGTGCGGATCCTGCCATCCCGACCTGCCGGTCCAGTGCTGCCGACACCTCGCGCTCGACGACGGCGAACAGCCGGTCGGCCGCCGGGCCGTGCAGGATCGCCTCGATGAGCACGTCAGTGGAGAACAGGTCGTCGGCCATGATGCGGGCGTAGTCGCGGGTCACCTGTGCCCGTCGGGCGTGCAGCACGCCGTGCAGGGTCACACAGCCCAGCAGTCTCCGCGGCTCACGCGGAACGAAGATCAGGTTCAGCGCCAGCCAGTCACTGGCGAAACCGGTGACGAATCCGAAACCCGGCATGATCCACGGATTGTGGAACAGCCCCCAGGCGACCATCTGCACGATCCCGATGCCGAAACCCAGGTAGATCCCACTGCGGCGGATGAACTTCATCGCCGCATCGCCCATCCCCATGACCAGCTTGTTGAGCTGAGCCTTGTTCTTCACCAGCGTCGTGACCGCCAGGTACTGCAGGTCGATGAACCGCGGCAGATCCTGACGCATTTCGGTGAGCAGGTTGTCGATGATGCCCGGAACGGCGGCCTGCAGACGGGACAGGACCGCCTGCCGTCCCACATTCGGCAGGGCGTCCCACACGCCCGGCCGGATCTGCTCACTCAGTTCGCGGGCCATGGTGTCGAGCGTCCGCGACAGTGGTTCCTGCAGATCCCGCACGGCCTGTGCGGCATCGACTTTGGCGAGGATGTCCTCGGGTCGCAGCAGTTTGTCGGTGAGTGTCTGGATTGTCATTGCGGCGGTCTTGCCGGCGCGGCGCGGCACCACGCCCTGCCAGCCGATCGGTCCCACTCCGATGAATCCGAGCGGCCGGTACAGCATCTGCAGTACGACGAGCTTGGTGATGTAGCCGACGAAGGCGGCGATCAGCGGCATCGACAGGTAGATGAACCAGTTCAGGCCGAAGTCCGCGACGATGTCGCTCCAGACCCGGGACCAGTCTGTCGCCGGCGGCATCACTCCGGGTCTCGCGCTCGGTTCGCCGCGGCCCACAGTTCCATTCCGAGCGCGGACAACCGCAGGGTGCCGTACTCGATGCGAGCCGGGAGCGGGCCGCGGCCGGCGGTCTTGACGGCCTGCAGCACCGCCGTGTCGGCAGCGAGGATCTCGTATTCGTCCTTGAGTGCGGCGTCCTCCGGGCCGGTTTCGACCAGGCTCAGGGCGAGAAGATGACTGACGTACATCGGCGTCAGGCGGGGGAGCGTGAGGTTGGCACTCTTGCCGATCAGCGCGATGTTCTCCAGTATCGCCTCGCCCGCCTGGCCGGTGCGGGTGCGGGCGTAGACACTGAGCAGGGCTGACGACGACCCGTCCGACAGGGCACTGATGACCCGGGCTTCGTCGGGAACCAGTTGATCGAGAATCCGGTGGAATAGTTCATCGCAGCTTGCCGCGGTGCTCTGCTCGACGGCTCGGTCGAGCAGACCGTGCATCTTTGCGCCGAGGCTCGACGGGTTCTCGCCTTCGACGGTCGTCGGGGCCGGGCGGTCGTGCGTGGCACCGCCGACCAGCCGGGACCGGACCATGTCGAAGATGCGCCGTTCAGTCCACAGCGCGGCCCGCAGGTAGCCGCGTACCGCCTGCTCGGTCAGATCGATAACCGCGGATGCGTCGAAGTCAGAAGCCATCGGGTGTCCTTCAATTGCCGGGCCGCGCGGCGCTGTCGGCGACGGCGATCGGCACCAGATGCGCTCGGGCGAACGCGGTGAGTTCGGGATAGTCGGCCAGCGGAACCACCGCGTGCGGGGTCAGGAGCACCGAGTGGGTGACGCGCACGAGCAACTCTGCGCGGGCCAACTGTTCGGCCGACGGGAGGGCATCGCCCAAGTCCGGGTAGAGGATCTGCAGGGTGACGCCGACCGCGGCGACCAGTACCGACTGTCCGTTGACTGTCAGTTGCTGCAGGGCCGAGTCGGTCTCCAGGGTCAGCAGCCGCTGCCACACGGCGTTGTTGCGCACTGCGGTCACGGTGGCGGCGAAGCTGACGGCGATGCGCTCGCACATGTCGTCGGCGGCGTCCGTGGCGGCCATCACCGCCGTGAACAGCCGCTGGGCTTCGCGGCCGAGTGCCGCGTCGATCAGGTCCTGCTTGCTGCCCACCCGACGGTAGACGGTGACCCGCCCGACGCCGGCCCGCTTGGCGACGTCATCGATGGTGGCCCGGCGAAGTCCCAGTTCGCCGAAGACCGCGAGTGCGGCGTCGATGATCACGTCGGTATCGGCCGATCCTTCGACCGTCGGTCCGGGTGCGGTTAGTGCGGCCACGCACGCCATGTTACAACGAATCATTGATACATTCCGAATAACTTTGTATCATCACGATCGCGGGGTTCGTGACGAGGCCGAAGGAGATCCGATGAACGCTTTGCGCCAGGTTGAGGTGCACGAGTACGCCGAGGAGTCGCTGGCGATCAACGCCCGGCACGTCCAGTTCTCCTGGGGCGGCGTCCCGTTGGAGTACATCCCGGGTGACTCGTATGCCACCCAGTTCTGGAACGTGATGCATCTGGTGCTGCCGGAGGGTGAGCGGGCGATGGCCGACGTCTTCGCCCAGACGCTCCCGTTGATCGACGACGAACGACTGCATGAGGAGGTCGTCGGCTTCGTCGGACAGGAGGCGACGCACGCCGCCACGCACGAGGGATTTCGGCGCTACCTCGACGCCAACGGGGTCGACGTCACCCCGATGGTGCGGCGCATCGAGTACATCGTGCACAAGATCTTCGGCGATCACGGTCTCACCGGCCGGGCGGCGGACAAGTGGCTGGCCGAGCGTCTGGGCATCTACGCCGCCGCCGAGCACTACACCGCGGTCATCGGCGAATGGCTGTTGGACAACGGCGAATTCGACCGTCGCGGTACCGACCCGACGATGCTGGACCTGCTGCGCTGGCACGGCAGCGAAGAATTGGAGCATCGCAACGTGGCGTTCGACGCGTTCAACCACGTCGACGGAAACTACTGGCGGCGGGCGCGCACCGCCGTGCTGGCGTCGCTCGGACTCGCGATGCTGTGGTTCGTCACATCGGCTGAGCTGTACCGGAAGGCCAAGGGGCCACGGCGATTCCAGCTGTGGTGGCCGCTGGCGTACTTCCGCTCCGCGCATCGCAAGCTGGTGCCCAACCTGTGGTTCCTGGTGCGCCAGACCTGGCTGTACCTGCAACCGGGATTCCATCCCTCGCAGATGGGTGACATCGACAAGGCGATCCGCTACCTCGCGCAGTCGCCGGCCGTGCAGGCGACGAAGCAATGAGTTACCTCGGCGCTCCGACAACCGACATCAGCGACGCCGGCTCCCTGGTGCGGGCGATGGGTTCGCTGGCCCAGCGCTACCGCCGGATCGTGGCCGATCCCGGGTCCGCCTCGCGATTCACCGATGCTCAGCCGGTGCGCCGCACCGGTTTCACCGCGGAGTTGCAGGTAGCCGGTGTCGACGTCGCCGCAACCGACGTCGCGGTGATCACCCTGGTCCGTCCCGACGGCGCCGCGCTGCCGGCGTGGACTCCCGGTGCCCACATCGACGTGTTCACCTCGATCGGACGGCAGCGGCACTACTCGCTCACCGGAGATCCCGCCGACAGCGGTTCCTATCGCATCGCGGTGCGCCGTATCCCCGACGGCGCCGGATCGGCGGAGATGCATGACCTGCGCGAAGGCGACACGGTGCGGATCCGCGGTCCGCGCAACGCGTTTCGCGTCACCGACGAGCCGGCCTATCACTTCATCGCCGGCGGTATCGGTATCACCCCGATCCTGCCGATGATCCGGGTCGCGGCTGCCAGGGGTTCCCGCTGGACGCTGGACTACCTGGGGCGCAGCCGGTCCACCCTGCCGTTCCTGAGTGAACTGGAGTCGCTGGCGCGCACCGGAACCCTGCGCATCCGCTGCGACGACGAGCACGGGGAGCCGGAGATCGCCGACCTGTTCGCCGGTGACGACTACCGCACCCCGGTGTTCCTGTGCGGCCCAACCGGTCTGATGGATGCCGTCACGACGTATCTCGACGGGCAGCCTGTCCGCCCCCGGGTGCACAGTGAACGGTTCACCGCGCCGGCCGTGCGCGGGGAGACGCCGTTCACCGCGGTGCTGGCGCGTTCGGGCCTGACCGTGGAAGTCGGTCCGGATGAGTCGGCGCTGACCGCGATCCGCCGGCAGTTGCCGATCGTCAACTACTCCTGCCAGCAGGGCTTCTGCGGCGCCTGCAAGACCACGGTGCTCGACGGCCAGGTCGACCACCGGGACCGTGTGCTGGTCGGCGACGAACTGGCGGACTCGATGATGATCTGCGTGTCACGCGGCGCCGGCGGCTGCCAAGTCGTCCTGGACCTGTAAGCAACCCCGATTCCGACAGCGAGGCAACCCATGACCACGTCCCACCATCAGGTCGGCATCATCGGCGCCGGATTCGGCGGATTGTGCACCGCGATCAGGCTGAAGCAAAGCGGCTCAGACGATTTCGTGCTCTTCGAGCGGGACTCGGGCATCGGCGGCACCTGGCACGCCAACACCTACCCCGGCGCGCAGTGCGACATTCCGTCGGCGCTGTACTCGTTCTCGTTCGCGCCCAACCCGGACTGGACCCGGCTGTACCCGCTGCAGGCCGAGATCAAGGGGTATCTGCAGGATTGCGCGCGCCGGTTCGACGTCGAACGGCACATCCGGTTCAACGACGACGTGACCGACGCGCAGTGGAGCGACGACGCCCAACTCTGGCGGATCACCACCGCGTCCGGACACCGGTGCACGGTGTCGACCCTGGTCGCCGCGACCGGTCCGTTCAGTCAGCCGTCGGTGCCCGTGATCGATGGGATGGCCGATTTCGACGGCCCCGTGCTGCATTCGGCCAAGTGGGATCACTCGGTCGATCTGACCGGCAAGCGGGTCGCGGTGATCGGGACCGGCGCCTCGGCGGTGCAGATCATCCCGCAGCTGCAACCGGCCGTCGAACAACTGGTGGTGTTCCAGCGCACCGCGACGTGGATCATGCCGCACCCCGACCGGCCGGTCAGCCCGAGGACGCGCCGCACGTTCCGCCGCCTCCCGGTGCTGCAGCGCGCGCTGCGCGAATCGGTGAACCTGGTGCAGGAGGCGATGGTTCCGGGCCTGATCTATCAGCCGGCGCTGTTGAAGTCCGCTGAGGCCATCGGCCGCTGGCACCTGCGCCGTCAAATCGCCGACCCCGATCTGCGCGCCAAGCTCACCCCGCACTACACCTTCGGCTGCAAGCGGCCTACGTTCTCCAACAAGTACTTTCCGGCGATGGCCGCGGCCAATACCGTCGTCGAGACGGCACCGGTCGAGCGGATCACGCCGACCGGAATCCAGGCCCGCGACGGGCAGCACTACGAACTGGACGCGATCATCCTGGCGACCGGCTTCGACATCACCGGCAACGACGGCTTCAACCGGATCCGCGGTCGCCACGGCCGGACGCTGGCGCAGACCTGGGCGGACGACGCGATGTCGACGCACCTGGGCACCACCATCGCCGGCTTCCCGAACCTCTACATGATCCTGGGGCCGAACTCGGCGATCTACACCTCCCAGGTCGTCACGATCGAGGCCCAGGTCGACTACATCATGTCGGCGCTCGATCTGATGAGGCGTCGCGGCCTGCGCAGCCTGGAGGTGCGCCCAGAGGTGCAGCGTGAATTCGTCGCCAAGACCGATCGGGTGCTCGCCGGGTCGGCGTGGAACAGCGGCGGCTGCAGCAGCTACTACCTCGGTGCGGGCGGCCGCAACGTCACCTTCTGGCCGGGCTTCGCCCGCAGCTTCCAGAACCGCATGCGACGGCTGCGGGCCGGCGATTTCGTGGCCCGGGTGGCCGGGAGGTCCGCCGATGTCGTGCCGGCGCCGGTCCCGGCCGAAGCGGTGCGCTGATCGGTTACGGGTTCATCGCGTACGCGCCGGCCAGTCCGCGCACGGCCGTCACCACCCGGTCTAACCGCTCCGGGTCGGCCACCGGCTGACGGATCAGATCCAGGGCGCGGGCGCGCTGCGCGACGGTCGCCGCGGCGTGGCAGTGCAAACGTGTTGCGTGCGTGGAGAAGTCGGTGACCAGCACTTCGAACAGCTGATCCAGCAGGTCCGGGTCGGTGCCCTCGATCGCGGCCTGCTCGCAGATCAACTGGGCGTAGGGCAGCAGCGTGAACAGCTCGCCGATGGCGAACAGGAAGTCCACGTCGCGCTGCTGCTCGGCGTTGGGGGTTGCGACGGCCAGCAGCGTCTGAAACGCCTCGGCCTGGGCGGTGAACACAGCCACGTTCGGGATGTGCGCGAACTGCGCCAGCACCGGTCGCCAGTCGGCGAAGGCGATCTTGCTCAGCCCGCTGCTGGGGCCCTGGTCGAACAGGAAGTCGTCGTTGCCGGCGTCCCGTCGGCGCGGCACCGCCGGCTGCGGGAACGGCGACGTGACCAGGGGGATGACCGCGGCGCCGGCGCGGTGCAACCCGCGGGACAGCGCCCGCACCACCGGTCCGGGCGCCCGCTGCACCCCCAGTGCGCGCAGCGCGGCCAGTCCGCCGTCGGTGGTGCGGAACATGTAGTTGGACATGAACTTCAGCGACAGCGCCATGTTGACGTGCACGGTGCCCTCCAGTCGGGGCAGCCCGGTCACCCCGATCAGCGCCATCGGGAAGTACATGTCGGACTCGAACGCCCGCGCGGCGATGACGTCGGCCAGCAGCGTGATGATCTTCTCGCCCTCGCGGGTGACGGTCATCTTCTCGATCGCGTTGAACAGCAGGTACCGCCGGTCGCCGGCCGATGCGCTGCGCAGGTAGTCGACGGCGCGCTCGGAGTACAGCTTCATCCCGGCCAGCCGGGCGTAGGCCTGTGCGGTCATGGCGCGGATCTGTGGGAACTCGGTAACCCGGTGGCCGAACAGCACCCGGTTCTCGGCGTGGGTCAGCGCCTCGTACATGGCGTGCTCGCAGGCGCCGATCGCGCCGAACCCGAGGTTGAACTTGCCGATGTTGACGGTGTTGATCGCGGCGTGGAAGGCGGCCTTGCCTTCGTGCAGCACATCCTCGGCCGCCACCGGGTAGTCCTCAAGATCGAATGCGGCGACGTACATCTGGCCGTCGACCACGTTGCGGCGCAACTTGTACGCCGGGTGCTGTGAGTCGGCGGCGAAGAACAGGTAGCCGGCGTAATCCGATTCCGGGCGGTGCCGGTCGATGTCGGTGCTGTCGATGATCGGCTGATCGGCGCGGCGGCCGAACACCGACACCATCGCGGCGGCGTTGCCGTTGCCGATGTAGTACTTGCCGCCGGTGGCGGTGAACGCGCCGTCGCCGGTCGGGGTCAAGACCATGTCGGTGGCGTACACGTCGGCGCCGTGATCGCGTTCGGACAACCCGAACGCGAAGATCTCCCCGGCCTCCAGGGCGTCGGCGGCCCGCTTGCGCGCGGCTGCGTTACCGGACTGCCAGATCGGACCCAGCCCGAGGATCGTGACCTGCCAGACGTACCAGTACTGCATGCCGTAGAAGCCGAGGATCTGGCTGTACATCGCATTGCGAGCGGTGTCCCAGCGCTTGTCCGGGTCGCCACCGGCGTCGGCTGCGGGGGTCAGGAACGTCGCGAAGATCCGCTCCCGGCGCACCATGTCCAGGAAATCCGCGTACCAGACGCGATCGCAGTCCTGCTGCTTGAGCCAAGCCTTGCCGCGCCCCTCGAAGAAGTCGATGGTGGCGGCGAACAACTCCCGGGTGCGGGTGTCGAACTCGGTGAAGTCGGGGGAGTGCGGGTTGAACAGCTCAGGCATGGGGTAAAGCTACAGCATTGAAGGAAAAATATTCATTCGTGTAGGAATCGGTTAGAGTGGCGAACACCATGAGCGCACCCGCGAAATCCCGAGCCAGTCATCTGGGGCCGGAACGGCGCCGGCCGATGGTGCTGGACGCGGCGCTGGACATCGCGGTGCGCGACGGCGTGAACGCGGTCACGATCGGCGCGGTCGCCGACCGTCTCGGCGTGACCCGCCCGGTGGTGTACGCCTGCTTCGCCGACCGGGTCGAGTTGATCGAGGCGCTGCTGGAGCGCGAACACATTCAGCTGGTCGCCGACGTGCTGGCCGCGCTGCACTCCACCGGCGGCGACGATCCGCAGGCGGCCTTCACCGACGGCTACCGCGCGCTGCTCAGTGCGGTCGGGGAGCGCCCCGCCTCATGGCAGTTGATCTTCGCCGCGGCACCGGATGCGGCGGTCGCCGACCGGTTCCAGCGTTCGCGCAGTGGGCTGGCCGCTGAATCCGCCCGATGGATCCGGCCGGCGCTGGCGCGCTGGTGGGACACCGCCGACTTGGACCGCAAGCTGCCGGTGCTGATCGAACTGTTCGTGTCGTCGTGCGAGGCCGCGGTGCGGTCGCTGCTGGACCCGCAGGTGGATTGGACCGCCGATCAGTTGGCCGAGCTCTACGGGCGAGTGATCGCCGAGGCGTTGCGGGTTGCGTGACCTCCGCCACAATGGTCTGAGGGAACGCCAATCGGATCGTTATACTTTTGCAAGCAGTCTGTCGAAAATGAAGACAATCTATATAGAAATGTAAATCCTGACAGGGGGTTTGACATGCTGAAAGTCGATGACACCGCAGCTGGTCCGCACGACGCCTCGATCGACCACGAGCGGATCGTGCTGCAGGCCCGTGACGTCTGGTTCGACTGGTCGAAGCTGCCGGTGCACTACGTGCCGGGCGAGCCGTTCGCGACGCACTTCTGCAACGTCCTGCACCTGCTGCTGCCGGCCGGCGAGGAGTTCTTCGTCGAGGTCTTCAAACAGGCGCTGCCGCTGATCAAAGACGATCAGCTGCGCCTCGACGTGCAGGGCTTCATCGGCCAGGAGGCCACCCACTCCCAGGCGCACGCCGGGGTCGTCGACCACCTGGCCGCCAAGGGCATCGACATGTCGCCCTACACCGACCAGGTCAAATGGCTGTTCGAGAAGCTGCTCGGCGACAAGCCCAAGTGGAGCAAGCGGCGTCAGCAGCGCTGGCTGCTGGAGCGGATCGCGCTGGTGGCGGCCATCGAGCACTACACCGCGATCCTCGGTGAGTGGGTGCTCGACTCGCCGGCTCTCGACCAGGTCGGCTGCGACCCGGTGATGCTGGACATGCTGCGCTGGCACGGCGCCGAGGAGGTCGAGCACAAGGCCGTCGCGTTCGACGTGATGAAGCACCTGCAGGCCGGCTACTGGCGCCAGGTCCGCACCCAGCTGGTCGTCACCCCGCTGATGCTGTGGTTGTGGGTGCGCGGTCTGCGGTTCATGTACCGGATCGACCCGGAGCTGCCGCCGGGCACCAAGGCCCGCTGGCGGGACTGGTTCACCGTGTCCAAGCGTGGGATCGTCCCGGCGCCTTTCGAATTCGTCCCGGCGATCACCGCCTACTACAAGCGCGACTTCCACCCGGCACAGCTGGGCGGGGTGGAGAAGGCGGTCGACTACCTGGCGATCTCCCCGGCAGCGAGGGCTACCCACTGACATGACTATTGACACCACTGTCGCCGCAACCGACGGCGTCATGCTGGCCGTGCACGCCTACACCGACATCGACCCGAACCGGCCGACGATCCTTGCCATCCACGGCTACCCCGACAACCACCACATCTGGGACGGGGTGGCCGAGGAACTCGCCGCGCAATACCCCGGCCGTTACAACATGGTGGCCTACGACGTGCGCGGCGCCGGCGACTCGTCGGCACCGGACGACCGGGCGGGGTATCTGTTCCCGCAGTTGATCGCCGACGCCGGTGCGGTCATCGACTCGCTCGGGGTGGACAAGGTGCACCTGCTCGGCCACGACTGGGGTTCGATCCAGGGCTGGGCGACCGTCACCGACCCCGCCCAGATGCCGAAAGTCGCGTCCTACACCTCAATTTCGGGTCCGCACCTGGATTACGCAGGCAAGTTCCTGCGCTCGCCGCGCCGGCCGCGCGCGGTCGCCGACGTCGGCCGGCAATTGTTGGAGTCCGGCTACATCTGGCTGTTTCTGACGCCGCGGCTGCCGGAGGCGCTGTTCCGATCCGGGCTCGGGGGACGGGTCATCGACACGCTGGAACGGATCGGGCGGTCCAGCACCCGGACCCGGCGTCAGGCGGACTACCGGGCGGTGAACGACTACACCAACGGGCTCAACCTGTATCGGGCGAACATGCCCGCCCCGATGCTGTTCCCCGCCGACCCGCTCCCGTCGACAACCGTTCCGGTACAGACGATCACACCGCGCAAGGACCTGTTCGTCAGCCCCGCGCTGCAGCGGTTCACCGGGGCGATCTCACCGGGTAGCCGCGTGGTGCCGATCGAGGGCGGGCACTGGGTCGTCACCAGCCGGCCTGACGTCGTCGCGCGTCTGACCGCCGACTGGGTGGACCGGGCCGAGGCCGGCGACGCCACCGCCGGCGCGGCAGCCGTGCGGACCGGCCCGCGTGACGTGCGCGGCAAACTGGCACTGATCACCGGTGCCGGAGCCGGCATCGGCCGGGCCACCGCGATCGAACTGGCCCGGCAGGGCGCGGCCACCGTCATCGTCGTCGACCGCGACTTGGCCGCCGCCGAGAAAGCCGCCGCGGCCGTCGTCGAAGCCGGTGCGGCAGCCGCCGCCTACCAGGTCGACGTCACCGATGCGGACGCCGTCAATGCGCTTGCCGCGCAGGTGAAATCGGAGCACGGAGTCGTCGACATCCTGGTCAACAATGCCGGGATCGGGATGGCCGGCCGGTTCTTGGAGACCACGCCGGAGAACTGGGACGCGATCCTGGCCGTCAACCTGCGCGGGGTGATCTCTGGAAGCCGGGCGTTCGCCGCGCAGATGGTGGAGCGCGGGCAGGGCGGCACGATCATCAACGTGGCGTCGGCGTCGGCGTACCTGCCGTCGAAGTCGATGATCGCCTACAGCACCACCAAGGCCGCGGTGCTGGCGTTCAGCGAGTCGCTGCGCGCCGACCTGGCCGACGAGGGCATCACCGTCACCGCGGTCTGCCCGGGCTTCGTCAACACCAACATCGCCAAGAGCACCGTCTACGCCGGGATGTCACCCGAGGAGCAGGACCGTGCGCGGGTCAAGGCCGACAAGGCCTACCGGCGCCGCAACTACACCCCGGAGGCCACCGCCAAGGCGATCGTCAAGGCCGTGCACAGCGGGCCGCCGGTGCTGCCGATCGCGATCGAGTCGAAGATCGGCTACGCCATGCGCCGGATCAGCCCGACCGCGCTGCGGCTGCTGGCCCGCTACGACATCCGCCAGAATTGAGTTGAGAGCGCCTGTGTCTGAACACATTTGGAAGAGCCGGCCTGCTGATCTGTACGGCCGGCGTAAGCACGACCGGTTCTACGCCATGCTGTACGGCGCGGTGACGATCTTCAAAGCCTTCCCGTTCGCCTCCCGGTGGACCGAGGATCGGGTGCAACCGGTGTCGCGCACGATCACCGCGGTGATCACCAAGCGCGAGATGGTCACCCCCGACGTGGTGGCGTTGACGTTCGCCGACCCCGACGGCGGCCTGCTGCCCAGCTGGACGCCGGGCGGGCACATCGACGTGCAGCTGCCGTCAGGCCGACGCCGGCAGTACTCGCTGTCCGGAGTGCCCGGCAAACGCACCGAATACCGCATCGCGGTGCGCCGCCTCGACGACGGCGGCGGCGGGTCGATCGAGATGCACGAGGCGTACGCCGAGGGCGACACCCTGGTCTTCGAAGGCCCGCGCAACGCGTTCTACCTCGGCTCGGGCGAGACCGACGTGCTGTTCGTGATCGGTGGCATCGGGGTTACGCCGATCCTGCCGATGCTGCGCGAGGCGCAGGCCCGCGGAATCGACTGGCGGGCCGTCTACGCCGGGCGCAGCCGGGAGTACATGCCGCTGCTCGATGAGGTGATCGCGGTCAACCCGGACCGCGTCGCCGTCTGGGCCGACGACGAACACGACGGTTTCGCCACCACCGAGCAGCTGCTGGCCGACGCCGGCCCGACCACCGCCGTGTACGTGTGCGGGCCGACGCCGATGCTGGAGGCGGTACGCATCGCCCGCGACGAGCACGCCGAGGCGCCGCTGCACTACGAGCGGTTCAGCCCGCCGCCGGTGGTCGACGGGGTGCCGTTCGAACTGGAACTGGTCCGCGCCAAGCGCCTCCTGCTGATCCCGGCCGACCGGTCGGCGCTGGACGTCATGCTCGACGCCGACCCCACTACGGCGTGCTCCTGCAAGCAGGGGTTCTGCGGGACCTGCAAGGTCACGGTGGTCTCCGGGGACGTGGACCGTCGCGGCCGCACCGCCGAGGGGGAGGGCGAGATGCTGGTCTGCGTGTCGCGGGCCAAGGGCGGGCGCATCGTCATCGACGCCTGATCCGCCCTAGACTGCGCAGATGCCCAGCGTCGCCACGCCGCAGAAGGCCAGCCTGCTCGCCAGGATCATCTACGCGGTCTTCGCGGCGATCATGCCGCGGCTGGTGCGGTGGGTGAACCGGCGCGGCGGCCCGCAGGCCACCGCCGGACAACTGGTCGCACTGGGACGGCGCACCAACACCCTGGCGAGACTGCAGCGGGTGCGGCCGTTCTTCGGGGTGCGGTTCGAGCGTGCGGTCGACTCGCCGGTTCCGATGGAGGTGGTCCGCCGCACCGACTGCCATGCGCCGTTCAGTGATGGCGTAATCCTCTACTTCCACGGTGGCGGGTTCTTCACCGGCGGCCTGGACACCCACCTGCACTTCGTGGCGACCCTGGCCCGGCGCACCCGGTTGCCGGTGGTGCACGTCGACTACCGGCAGTTCCCGCGGGTGACCGTCGACGGGTCGGTGCACGACTGCGTCGAGGCCTACCGCTGGCTGCTGGCCCGGGGCGCCGACCCGGCCAAGACCGTGATCGGCGGCGACTCGGCCGGCGGCTACCTGACCTTCGCCACCGCACTCGCCGCCCAGCAGCAGGGGATGCCGGCACCGGCCGGGGTCATCGGCATCTCGGCACTGCTGGAACTGGACGGTGTCGGCCGGGTCGGGCACGAGAACCTGGGGCGCGACGCGTTCGGGGTGGACGTGGCACTGCCGGACCTGATGGACCAGGTGTGCCCGTCGCCGCAGATGCGCCGCGAACTCGACCCGATCAACGGCGCGCTGGACACCATGCCACCGGCGTTGCTGACCGCCGCCGAGTCGGAGATCCTGCGCTGCGACGCCGAGCGGCTCTGCGCGGCGCTGCACCGTCACAACCGGCCGTGCGAACTGCTGGTCTGGCCGAGCCAGATCCACGCCTTCCCCGCCGTGCTGCCGTTCCTGCCGGAGAGCAGGGCCGCGGTGACCGCCATCACCGCCTTCATCGCTGAGCGGCTGGCCGAGGCTGCCGAACCCGGGCAGACCCGCCGGGACGCATCCTGACGTTTGCCGGCCAGTAGGGTGACAGCCATGCGAGTTGCAGTGCTGGGCGCCAAGGGCAAGGTCGGAGCCACCATGGTCGAGGCGGTGCGTGACGCCCCGGATCTGACCCTGTCGGCCGAGGTCGACGCCGGTGATTCACTGAGCCTGCTCACCGACGGCGAGACTCAGGTCGTCATCGACTTCACCCACCCCGACGTGGTGATGGACAACCTGAAGTTCCTGATCGACAACGGTATTCACGCCGTCGTCGGCACCACCGGGTTCACCGCGGAGCGCCTGGAGCAGGTGCGCACCTGGCTGGCCGCGAAACCCGGTGTGGCGGTGCTGATCGCGCCGAACTTCGCGGTCGGGGCGGTGCTGTGCATGCACTTCGCCACCCAGGCCGCCCGGCACTTCGAATCGGTGGAGGTCGTCGAACTGCACCACCCGCAGAAGGCCGACGCCCCGTCGGGCACCGCCACCCGCACCGCCCAGCTGATCGCTGAGGCCCGAAAGGGATTGCCGCCCAACCCCGATGCCACCAGCACCGGGCTGCCCGGCGCCCGCGGCGCCGACGTCGACGGGGTTCCGGTGCACTCGGTGCGGCTGCGCGGACTCGTCGCCCACCAGGAGGTGCTGTTCGGCACGATGGGGGAGACGCTGACGATCCGGCACGACAGCATCGACCGCACCTCGTTCGTGCCCGGTGTGCTGCTGGGGGTCCGCAAGGTTGCCGAGCACCCCGGTCTGACGATCGGCATCGAACCGCTGCTCGACCTGAAATAGCCGGGAGAACCACAGGTGTCACGCATCCCGAAGATGCAGTTGCTGCTCGGCTTCATGTGCCTGGCGCTGGTGGTCTACCTGGCGCTGCTCGGCCGCATCGCGATCCTGCTGATCGCCTCCGGCTCACCGGCATCGATCGGGCTGGGTCTGGCGGTGCTGATCATGCCGGTGATCGGCGGGTGGGCGCTGTACGCCACCCTGCGTGACGGCTTCACCCATCAGCGGCTGTCCCGGCTGATCGCCGCCGAGGGAATGGAACTCGACGTCAGCGAACTGCCGCGGCGACCGTCCGGCCGCATCGAACGCGAGGCCGCCGACGCACTGTTCGGCGCCGTGCAGGCCGAGCTCGACGCCGACCCGCACAACTGGCGGCGCTGGTACCGGCTGGGCCGCGCCTACGAGTACGCCGGGGACCGGGGCCGGGCCCGCAAAGCACTGCGCACCGCCGCGGAGTTGCAGGCTAACGGTTAGGTGCGGGAACCGGTGGCGTGAGGGTGAACCCGGCGCCCGGACCCCCCTTGGCGTTGAGGTCGGCCAGGACGGCGTTGATCGAGGTGACCTCCGGCTTGTCGCGCTGCGGGACCTCCCAGTCACCCATGATCTGGTCCCCGATCATGGTGGTGTCCCACACCGGGCAGCGGGTGTCGTCCGGGAAGTAGCCGCGCGTCATCCCGACCAGAAGGTTGTCGACGGTCACCGGGGCGCCGCTGTCGGCGGGGTTGCCGCAGGCGTGGATCACCACGGTGTCCGGGTCTACCCCCGCGGTCGAAACCCGCATGCATTTGATCCCGTTGCGCTGGCTGTCCCGGCAGGCCCACTGGAAGTAGGTGGCATCCGGGCCTACCCCGTTGATCGCGAACCCGGCGAAGTCGGACGTCGGCGCCACCTTGGCGGCGTCGAACTTGATCACCGCGTAGTCCAGGCTCGGTTCCACGGCGACGACGGTGCCCAGCGTGCCGGGTTGCCATCCGGCGGCCACCGGTGAACCGGGTCCGCCGCAGGCGGTGGAGGTCAGTCCGACCACGTCGCCCGCGCGGTCGGTGCCGATGGCGCCCAGGGTGCAGGTGGTGTTGTTGACGAGGATCGCCGCACCACCGCCGATCACCACTCCACCGTCGGCGGTTGCCGTGGGCACCGCACCCGAGCCGGCCAGCGCCAGCGTCGCCGCCGCGGCAACCGTGAACATCGATCGCCCTCCGAGCGCCACGCATCCACCTCCATTACCGTGAGTCACACCTGCCGTAATCCTTCGTCAGACTACGAGGATCCGCCGATGCCACGCCTGCTGATCGTCCACCACACGCCGTCGCCGTTCTGCCAGGCCATGTTCGAGGCGGTGGTCTCCGGGGCGACCGATCCCGAGATCGAAGGGGTCGAGGTGGTGCGCCGGCCGGCGCTTTCCGTGTCACCGACCGACATGCTCGACGCCGACGGGTATCTGCTGGGTAGCCCGGCGAACCTGGGCTACATCTCCGGTGCGCTCAAGCACGCCTTCGACGTCTGTTACTACCCGATCCTGGACGCCACCCGGGGCCGACCGTTCGGGCTGTACCTGCACGGCAACGAGGGCACCGAGGGCGCCGAACGCGCCGTCGGGTCGATCACCACCGGGCTGGGCTGGGTGAAGGCCGCCGACTACGTGGTGGTGTCGGGCAAGCCGACCAAGGAGCAGTTGGCGGCGTGCTGGGAGTTGGGGGCGACGGTGGCCGTGATGCTGATGGGGTGAGCGGGCATCGTCAGGGGCGGGGATCTGCCCCCACCGCTGACGGACCCTGACCCTCCGAGCGTGTAACCAGTTCGGAAAATTGCCCCCCGCAAATCGCGCCACGAGTACACGTACGGCGCGGGGCGCTTCGGGCGGCACAGGCATCACATCGTGGTGGCAAGTCGGGAACCTACCTGCTGCATGCGTCCCGTCAATACCGCCAAAGGTGCGGGTTTTGCGCAGAACTGCATTGCGTCATTACTGCAATGTCGGGATACTGTCGTCATGGCGTTTCATGGGTATGTCGGGGTGCAATCACGGGGTGTTGTCGCGCTGCCGGCGGAGGTCCGGCGTCGGCTGCACCTGG
>NZ_JAHCLR010000003.1 GCF_018455725.1 Mycolicibacter acidiphilus | reverse complement strand
CCGCGCCGGTCCCGGAAGCCCCGGTGCGGGAGGCACCCGCGCCGCCGCCGCCCCCGCCGGCCGCCCCGCCGCCCCCGCCGCCGGGACTGCCGAACCTCGACATCCCGGGTCTGCCCGGCGGTCCGCCGCTGTTCCCGCCACCCGGCCGGGGCGGTTGGGGCGACGATGACGACTGGGGTCACGGCGGCGGGCACGGCCACGGCCGTGGCGGTGGTGGTGACGGCGGCATCAAGATCCCGCTGATGCCCGGTCTGAATCTGAACCTGGGGTAGTCGACCACAAAGAGCTAAGATTGACTAATTAGTTAACGATGGCCGGCGCTGCGGAGGGAGGTGCGGTGGACATCGTTCTCGGGGTGTCGATGGCGGCGCCGTCCGTGCACCTGGTTCTCGTTGAAGGCCAGGACGCCGACGGCGTCACCGTCGACGAGGACGGCTTCGAGGTCGACGCCGACAGTGCGGCGCTGCCCGACCGGGTGGTGTCGGCGATCCTCGGCACCCGGGAGAGCGCGCTGGAAGGCGGCTACCGGCTGACGTCCACCGGGGTCACCGTCGCCAACCAGACACAGGCCGGCCAGTTGCGCGACGCGCTGGCCAGTCGCCGGGTCGACAACGTGATGCTGGTGTCGGCGTTCCTGGCGGCGGCGGCGCTGGCGCAGACGGTGGGCGGGTCGATCGGCTACCGGCGCGTCGCGCTGATGTTCATCGAACCCGACAGCGCGACCCTGGCGGTGGTCGACTCGACCGACGGTTCGATCACCGATGTGCAGCGGGTGGAGTTGCCGGCCGACGACACGGTGGCGGTGGCCCGGCTGACGACGATGGCCCGGCAGGCTATCGGCGACGGCATGTTCGTCGTCGGTTCCGGGGTCAACGTCGGCGTGGTCAAGCCGGAACTGGACGCGGCCAGCCCGATCCCGGTCAGCGTCCCCGAAGAGCCCGAGACCGCGCTGGCGCGGGGGGCGGCGCTGGCGAGCGCACATGCGCCGCTCTTCGACTCGTCGACGTCGGCGATGGCCTGGGCGCGTGATCCGGGCACCGGGATGATCGACCCGAGCCTGCTGGCACTGAGCTACGCCTACGCATCGAGCGGGACGACCGACTACGAGGCCACCATGGGCGAGCAGGCCCTCGCCTACAGCGCGGTCGACGATGATGACGACGACTATCTTCCGTTCACCGACGACGCGACCGTCGAAGCCGCCGGCTACCCGCCGACCGGCGCACAGCCCGGCGCCGGCGACCGCACCGGCGCCGTGCCGATTCCGCCGAGCCGCAAGCCGTTCCTGCTGGCCGGCAGCGGACTGGCGGCGTTCTTCGTCTTCGGGGTCTCCGCGCTGGTCGTCGCCCTGGCGGTCGGCATCCGGCCGACCGCCGATCAGCGCCCAGCGCCCATCCAGCACGTCGTGGTCCCGGCGCAGCAGGCACCCGCGCCGCCACCCAAGATGCAGCCGGCCGTGCCGGAACCCAAGGTGCAGAAGCCGGCGGCCCCGGCGCCCGTCGTGCAGGCGCCGGTTCAGAAGCCGGCCCCGGCACCCGCTGCGCCCGCGCCCGCCCCTGCGGCCCCGGCCCCGGCCCCGGCCGCCCCCGCCCCGGCGCCGGCACCGGCCGCCCCGGTACCCATCCCGATCCCGATCCCGATTCAGATACCGGCCCCCGCCCCGATCGAGGCGCCGCCCCCGATCCGGCAACCGGTGCAGGTTCCCGCCGCACCGCCCAAGCAACCGGAAGCGCCCAAGCCGCCGTCGATCTTCAACCCGCAGCCGCAGACACCGCCCAAGTCGGGGCATGACAACGGACCGTCGTGGCTGCCGGGCAACAACGGCGGCGGTCATGACAGTGCGCCGCCGAACCCGTGGGCGCCGGGTAACAGCGGCGGCGGTCACGGCGGAGGAAACCCGTGGTTCCCCGGCCTCGGCAGCGGTGGCAACGACGGCGGCCACGGCGGCGGCGGTCTGTTCCCGGGCTGGGGCGGCGGTGGTGGCCACGGTGGCGGTGGCGGTCACGACGGTGGCGGTGGCGGCGGTCTGTTCCCCGGTTGGGGCGGCGGTGGTGGCCATGGCGGCGGTGGTGGTCACGGCGGTGGCGGCGGTTGGGGTGGCGGCGGTTTCCACTTCTGAGCCACTGGGTGCGGCCGGGGCGGTCAACTAACCTGACGACATGGACTACGCCACAGCGTTACTCGACGAGACTCGCGCGTTCGCAGGCCTGATCCGCGCCGGTGATCCCATGCTGCCGATCCCGACCTGCCCGGACTGGAACCTGCAGCAGTTGTTCCGGCACGTCGGTCGCGGTAACCGCTGGGCCGCCCAGATCGTCGCCGACCGGTTGGATCACCCGCTCGACCCGCGCGACGTCGTCGACGGTAAGCCGCCCGCCGACATGGCCGCGGCGATCGACTGGCTGACCGACGGCGCCCAGAAGATGATCCAAGCGGTGTCTCTGATCGGTCCGGACACCCCGGCCTGGACGTTCATCGGCCCGCGGCCCGCGGCCTGGTGGCTGCGCCGGCGGGTGCACGAGGCGACGGTGCACCGCGCCGACGCCGCACTGGCGCTGGGCCGTCGATTCACCCTGGCGCCGGAGCTGGCGGCCGACGGCATCAGCGAATGGCTGGACCTGGTCACGGCGCTGCCGGTGCGGGACGGCACGCCGCCGCCGCTGGCCGACGGTCAGACCGTGCACCTGCACGCCACCGACGCCGGGCTGGGTGAGGCGGGGGAGTGGACCGTCGCCGCCGAGGCGGGCCGGTTGAGCTGGTCGCGCGCGCACGGCAAGGGCTCGGTGGCGCTGCGCGGCCCGGCCACCGACCTGCTGCTGGCGATCCTGCGCCGGGTTCCGGTGTCTGACACCGGCATCGCCGTCTTCGGTGAGGAAGCGGTCTGGCGGCACTGGCTGGACCACACGGCGTTCTGAGCGCACGGTAGTTTGCTCAGCATGACGACATCGGAGATCGCTACCGTCCTGGCCTGGCACGACGCCCTCACCGCCGGTGATCTGGACACCCTGGTGAGTCTGTCCAGCGACGACATCGAGGTCGGCGACTCGAGTGGCGCCGGGCAGGGACACGCCGCGTTGCGGCAGTGGGCCGCCGACGCCGGGATCACCACCGGGATCGGCCGGATGTACGTGCACGAGGGTGTCGTGGTGGTCGAGCTGCTGCCCGCCAACGCCGACCCCGTCGAGGCGGCTGCGTTCCGGGTGGTGCACGACCACGTCACGTCGGTCTTCCGGCACGACGACCTCGATGCGGCGATGAGCGCCACCGAGCTGACCGAAGCCGACCGGATCGACTGACGGGCATGCGCGGGATCATCCTGGCCGGCGGCGCGGGCACCCGCCTTCACCCGATCACGCTGGGTGCCAGCAAACAGTTGCTGCCGGTCTACGACAAGCCGCTGATCTACTACCCGCTGTGCACGCTGATGCTGGCCGGTATCACCGACATTCAGGTGATCACCACCGTCCACGACGCCCCGGCGTTTCACCGCCTGCTCGGCGACGGCAGCGCGTTCGGCGTCAACATCAGCTACGCGACCCAGGAGCAGCCCGACGGACTGGCGCGGGCGTTCGTCATCGGGGCCGACCACATCGGCACCGATTCGGTCGCACTGGTGCTGGGGGACAACATCTTCTACGGATCCGGTCTGGGCACCAGTCTCCGTCGTCTCCAATCGGTCAGCGGTGCAACGATTTTCGCGTACTGGATGGCCGACCCGTCGGCGTACGGGGTGATCGAGTTCGACGCCCACGGCCGGGCGGTGTCGGTGGTGGAGAAACCTCCGGTGCCACCGTCGAACTACGCGATACCCGGCCTGTACTTCTACGACAACGACGTCGTCGAGATCGCCCGCGGTCTCAAAACCTCCGCGCGCGGTGAATACGAGATCACCGAGATCAACCAGACCTACCTCGACCAGGGCCGGCTCACCGTCGAGGTGCTGACCCGCGGCACCGCGTGGCTGGACACCGGAACCTTCGACTCGCTGCTGGACGCCGCGGACTACGTCCGCACGGTGGAACGCCGGCAGGGGCTCAAGATCGGCGTCCCCGAGGAGGTGGCCTGGCGGATGGGCTTCATCGACGACGAGCACTTGGCGCAGCGCGCCGGCGGCCTGCGCAAGTCCGGGTACGGCGACTACCTGCTGGGGCTGCTGGAGCGGCGGTAGCCCCTAATGCTTGCGGCAGAGTTCCATCTTCGCGGCGAGACGGACCGTGTCGGCGTCCCGCAGGCTCATCGGCGAGGTCTGCATGATCGTCGAGTCGACGTCACCGTCGCTCATGCCGGACGTCATCCCCTGGCATGCCGTCCGACCCAGGTTCAGCGCGTCCTGGTCGTCGATCTTCAGGTTGCACCGGTCGGTGTCGCACTTGCCGAGGTTGTGGAGTATGCGCAGGTAGCCGGCGTCGTCGGCGTGGGCGACACCGGGTGCGATCGGCAGCAAACCGACTGCCAGCGCGAGCGCCGCCATCGTCCTGCGCATCATCGCCCCTCCTGATCGGTGAGCCGGCGGGTTGGCCGACGGGCGGAATTCTACTATCGCCGAGTGCTGCGCGCCTTGGTCGTCGATTGCTTCACCGGCCCGGCGTGCAGTGACGACGGGGGCGCACAACACCTTCGCCGGATATCCTTACTGCGAGCGAAACGTAAGGAATCGTCATGGACGTTGCGGCAAAGCTGACATCGAAGGGGCAGGTGACCGTCCCGAAGGCAGTGCGGGATGCACTCGGTCTCAAAGAGGGCGACGACGTTATCTTTCGGGTGGAAGGCAATCGAGCGGTGCTGGCCCGGACACCGGACTTCCTGGCCCTTGCCGGAACGATCCGTGTTCCGGCGGACAAACGCAATGTTGCCTGGGATGAGGTGGTCCGCCGCAGCAGGGCGGCCCGGACCGCGCACCGCCGTTGATCGCGATCATCGACACCAACATCGTGGTTCGTCATCTGACCGGCGACCCACCGGAGATGGCCGCGCGCGCTACGGCCTACCTCGAAACCGAGCCGGAGCTGCTACTGGCCGACCTCATCGTGGCGGAGACGGTGTACGTCTTGGAGTCCTTCTATCAAGCGCCGCGTAGCCAAGTTGCCGAAGCCGTGAGATCCCTGATCGCGTTCGATTCCATGGTGTGCGTGGACCCGGCACTTCTTCTGCGCGCCATCCAGATCTATGAGACCGACCGGATCGACTTCGCCGAAGCGTATCTGGTCGCGTGTGCCGAAAGTACCGGGGTCGGCAAGGTGGCGTCATTCGATCGGTCCATCGATCGCATCACCACGATCGAGCGGATTGAACCACCGCCGGTCTGATCCGCAAGGGCCGTCAGCCCGCACATCCGCGCCCAGGGTCCTAGGTGTAATGGTCAGGGCGGCCGCGTGATCACCGTCGCCGCCCGCTCCAGGGAGGCCTCGGCGCGGCTGCGATCATCGCCCATGCCGGCGAACATGTCGACCAGCATCGGGCTGAGGATGTGGTGCAGTGCGCGGTCGTGGTGGCCGAAGGTGCCGTGTGTCTCCAGCAGGACCACGCCGTGGATCAGCGCCCAGATCCGTCCGGACAGATCGCCGGCGTCGTCGGCACGGATCCGCCCGGTCGCGACGATCCGTTCCACCGCGGTGACCAACTGCTGGTAGGTAGCCGCCGCCACCGGCATCGCGGCGTTCGCCGGCCGGATCAGTTGCGGCGCCGTCAGGCCGAACATCAGCCGGTAGCGCTGCGGGCTCTCCAGTGCGAACTGCCGGTAGTGATAACCCATGACGAAGAAGTCGGCCATCGGGTCGTCGGTCACCGGCCCCGACGCCAGCGCGGCGCCGAACCGCTCGAACGCCGCGGCGGCGATCGCCTCCAGCAGACCGCTCATCCCCCCGAAATGGGTGTAGACGGCCATCGTCGACGCCCCGATCTCGGCGGCGACCTTGCGGGCCTGCAGCGCTTCGGGGCCCTCGCGCTCCAGCAGTCGGGTGCCCGCCTCGACCAACCGCTCGCGGGGACCCGGATTCACCCTTGCCATCCTGCCATAACGCTGTTATACCTGATCACATAACATCGTTATAGCTGGTCTGGAGGCCCTACGATGAACAATCCCTACCTGGCGGGCGGCTTCGCCCCGATCCAGCACGAGTACACCCTCACCGACCTCGAGGTCGCCGGAACGATCCCGGACTACCTGGACGGCCGCTATCTGCGCAACGGACCCAACCCGGTCGGCGAGATCGACCCGGCGGTCTATCACTGGTTCATCGGGGACGGCATGGTCCACGGTCTGCGACTGCGCGACGGCACGGCGCAGTGGTATCGCAACCGCTATGTGCGCGGCCCGCAGACGGCTCTGGCGCTCGGCGAGCCGACGGCATCCGACCGCCGCTTCGGCGCCCGCGGCATCGGCGCCAACACCAACGTGATCGGCCACAACGGACGGACGCTCGCGCTGGTCGAAGGCGGCCTGACCTGCTACGAGCTCACCGACGAACTCGACACCGTCGGGGCCTGCGACTTTGATGGCACCCTGCCGGGCGGCTACACCGCGCACCCCAAGCGCGACCCGGAAACCGGTGAGCTGCACGCGGTCTCGTATGCGTTCAATCGTGGCAACACCGTGCAGTACTCGGTGATCGGCGTCGACGGGCGGGCGCGGCGCACCGTCGACATCGAGGTCACCGGCTCACCGATGATGCATGACTTCGCGCTGACCGAGAACCACGTCGTCTTCCTTGACCTGCCGGTGACGTTCGACGCGCGCCAGGTCGCCGAGGCGACGGCTCCGCCCGGGCTGCGACTGGCGACCCGGCTGATCCTGAACGCGCTCATCGGCCGAGTCCGCATCCCCGACCCGATCACCGCCCGGCTGCCGGCGGGCAACAGTGCCGAGCGGCGGATGCCCTACCGGTGGAACCCGAAATACCCTGCGCGGGTGGGGGTCATGCCCCGCAAGGGTGGCAATGGCGACGTCCGGTGGTTCGAGGTGGAGCCCTGCTACGTGTTCCACCCGATGAACGCGTACGACGAGGGTGACGCCATCGTGCTCGACGTGGTGCGCCACCCGAAGATGTTCGACACCGACTTCAACGGCCCCAACGAGGGGACGCCCACCCTGGACCGCTGGGTCATCGACCTCGCCGACGGCAAGGTCCGGGAGTCCCGGTTCGATGATCACGGGCAGGAGTTCCCCCGCATCGACGAACGCCGACTGGGCAAGCGGCACCGGTTCGGTTACTCGGTCGGGATCGACGGCGCAGCGCCGGACTCGACGCTGTTCAAACACGACCTGATCGGCGGCACGACCGCGATGCGCTCGTTCGGCGTGGGAAAGCAGTTGGGCGAGTTCGTCTTCCAGAACGCACCGGGTGGGGCCGGTGAAGACGATGGCGTGTTGATGGGATTCGTCTACGACGCCGCCACCGACCGCAGCGAACTGGCCATCCTGGACGCGCAGACAATGGACGACGTGGCGGCTATCAAACTGCCGCACCGGGTTCCCGCGGGATTCCACGGCAACTGGGTGCCGGCGGGACGGTAGGGGCCGCTCACCCTGCCGATAACCTTCCGCTGACGCTGCGGCGGTGGTAGAAAACCCACATGGGGAATATCGCTCGGATCGCCCTTGTCGCGGCAGCGTCAGGGCTGGTCGCGTTGGGTGCGGCGGGCGCGGCACAGGCCGAGCCGCGCTACCACTGGTGCCCGGGTGAGCAGTGGAGCGGCTGGATGGGCGGCAACTGGAACGGCAGCTACTGCCACGACAACCACTACCTGGACAACGTGCCGCACACCCCGGAGTACTGGCAGGGCGGCGGCACCTACGACCCGAGTTGGCCGCCGGGACCGCCGCCGTACCACGTCCCGCACTACATCAACTGAGTACGCCGCGCACTACGTGCGGTAGCCCACCAGGAAGTTGCCCAGCCGCTCGATGGCCGCCGACAGGTCACGAGCCCACGGCAGCGTCACGATCCGCAGGTGATCCGGTGCCGGCCAGTTGAACCCGGTGCCCTGGGTGACCAGGATCTTCTCGGACATCAGCAGATCCAGCACCAGTTGCTCGTCGTCCTCGATCGGGTAGACCTCGGGATCCAGCCGCGGGAACGCGTACAGCGCGCCGGCCGGCTTCACGCAGGACACGCCGGGGATCTCGTTGAGCTTGGTCCACGCCACGTCGCGCTGCTCCAGTAGCCGCCCGCCGGGCAGCACCAGGTCGTCGATGCTCTGGTGTCCGCCGAGTGCCACCTGGATCGCATGCTGCGCCGGCACGTTCGGGCACAGCCGCATGTTGGCGAGCAGGTTGATGCCCTCCAGGAAGCTGCTGGCGTGCTCCTTCGGGCCGGTGATCGCCACCCAGCCGGCCCGGTAGCCGGCGACCCGGTAGGCCTTGGACAGGCCGTTGAACGTCAGGCAGAGCAGATCCGGCGCCAGTGATGCCAGGTTGATGTGCTCGGCGTCGTCGTAGAGGATCTTGTCGTAGATCTCGTCGGCCAGCAGCAGCAGTTGATGCTTGCGGGCCAGTTCCACGATCTGGGTCAGCACCTCGCGGCTGTAGACCGCGCCGGTCGGGTTGTTCGGGTTGATCACCACCAGCGCCTTGGTGCGCTCGGTGATCTTCGATTCCATGTCGGCGACGTCGGGCTGCCAGCCGTTGGTCTCGTCGCACAGGTAGTGCACCGGGGTGCCGCCGGCCAGTGAGGTCGACGCCGTCCACAGCGGGTAGTCCGGGGCCGGCAGCAGCACTTGGTCGCCGTTGTCCAGTAGTGCCTGCAGCACCATCGTGATCAGCTCGGAGACCCCGTTGCCCAGGTAGACGTCGTCGACGTCGAAGCGCGGGAAGCCCTCGATGACCTCGTAGCGGGTGACCACCGCGCGACGGGCCGGCAGGATGCCCTTGGAGTCGGAGTAGCCCTGCGCGTAGGGGAGTGCCTGGATCATGTCGCGCATGATGACGTCCGGTGCGTCGAACCCGAACGGCGCCGGGTTGCCGATGTTCAGCTTGAGGATCCGGTGCCCCTCGGCCTCCATCCGGGCTGCGTGGGCGTGCACCGGGCCGCGGATCTCATACAGGACGTCCTGCAGCTTGGTGGACTGCGCGAACGTGCGCTGCCGCTGCGGGCCGCCGGTGGTGTGCCACGGCAGCTGATGAGTAGTCACGCCCACCATGGTCCCACGGCTGTCCAATCAGTTTTTGCCTGCGAAAACAAATCGGGGCCGTATGCACACGCATACGGCCCCGACTCGTTATCTCAGCGTTTGCCCGGACGACGGGCCCCGGGCTGGATGCCCAGGCCCTTCACCGGCGGCTCCGCTTTGGGAGCGGCCTCGGCTGCCGGAGCTTCGGCTGCGGCGGTGGGCTCGGCCTGGACCGGCTCAGCCGGCTCAGCCGGGGCTGCCGGGGCGGCTGCCGCCGGGGCCTTCTTGGCGCCGGGCTTGCGAGCCCCGGCCGCCATGCCGAGCCCCTTGGCGGGCGCAGCGGGTGCGGCCGGTGCCGTCGGAGCGGCGGCTTCCGGAGCCGCCGGGGCAGCCTCGGCAGCGGGTGCGGCGGCCTTCTTGGCACCGGGTCGCTTCGCGCCGCCGGCCATCCCCAGACCCTTGACGGGGGCTGCCGGTGCTGCCGTGGCGGGTGCCTCGGCAGCGGGTGTGGCGGCCTTCTTGGCGCCCGGCCGCTTCGCGCCGCCGGCCATGCCCAGCCCGGTGACCGGCTTGCTCGGCGCCGCCGGTGCTGCCGCCGGCTTCTCCAGCGTCTCGGTGGCCGCCGACGCTGCCGGGGCCGCCGGGGCCTCGACCTTCTTCGGGGCCGCCTTGGCCGCCGCAGCAGCAGCGGTGCCCTTCGCCGGCAGCGTCACGCCGGTCAGGTCCAGCGAGTCCAGCAGCATCTGGGCGATGTCGCGGACCTCCACGCCCTCGCGGCCGGCTGCCTCCTGCCGGTCGCCGACACCGTCGTGCAGCATGATCCGGCAGAACGGGCAGGCCGTCGCGATCTGCGTCGCACCGGTGGCCAGCGCCTCGTCGACCCGGTCGTGGTTGACCCGGGTGCCGATGTGCTCTTCCATCCACATCCGGGCACCGCCGGCACCACAGCAGAAGCTGCGGTCACGGCTGCGCGGCATCTCGATCAGGTTGCGGCCGGACGCCGTGACCAGCTCACGCGGCGGCTCGTAGATCTTGTTGTGCCGGCCCAGGAAGCACGGGTCGTGGTAGGTGACGTCCTGCGACACCGGCTTGACCGGAACCAGCTTCTGGTCGGTGACCAGCTGGTTGAGCACCTGGCTGTGGTGCAGCACGGTGTACTCGCTGCCCAGCTGCGGGTATTCCCGGCTGATCGTGTTGAAGCAGTGCGGGCAGCTGGCGATGATCTTGCGGTTCGGGGTGTCCACACCGTCGAACAGCTCGTTCAGCGTCTCCACGTTCTGGGTGGCGAGCTGCTGGAACAGGAACTCGTTGCCGGAGCGTCGGGCCGGGTCACCGGTGCAGGTCTCGCCCTGGCCGAGCACCAGGAACTTCACCCCGCCGGCGGCCAGCAGTTCGGCGACCGCCTTGGTGGTCTGCTTGGCCTTGTCCTCGTAGGCGCCGGCGCAGCCGACCCAGAACAGGTACTCGAACCCGTCGAAGCTCTCCACGTCCTGGCCGTAGACCGGGATGTCGAAGTTGAGCTCGTCGATCCAGGCGGTCCGCTCGCTGGCGTTCTGCCCCCACGGGTTGCCCTTGTTCTCCAGGTTCTTGAACAGCACACCCAGCTCGGACGGGAACTCCGACTCGGTCAGCACCTGGTAGCGGCGCATGTCGAGGATGTGGTCGATGTGCTCGATGTCCACCGGGCACTGCTCGACGCATGCGCCGCAGTTGGTGCACGACCACAGCACGTCCGGGTCGATGACGCCGCCCTGCTCCTCGGTGCCGACCAGCGGCCGGGTGGCCTGCTCGGCGCCGTGCCCGCCGACCCGCTCGAAGCCCTTCTCCGGCACGTGGTGGCCGGGCAAACGCTCCGCCTTCGACAGGTCGAACTCGCCCTCCGGCATCGCCTTGTCGCCGAGCAGGTACGGCGCCTTGGCCATCCAGTGGTCGCGCAGGTCCATGATCAGCAGCTTCGGGCTCAGCGGCTTGCCGGTGTTCCAGGCCGGGCACTGCGACTGGCAGCGACCGCACTCGGTGCAGGTGGCGAAGTCGAGCATGCCCTTCCAGGTGAAGTCCTCGATCTTGCCGCGGCCGAACACCGCCTCCTCCGGCGGGTTCTCGAAGTCGATCGGCTTGCCCTCGAACTCCACCGGCAGCAGCGGGCCCAGGCCGTTCGGCAGTCGCTTGAACGTGACGTTGATCGGCGCCAGGAAGATGTGCAGGTGCTTGGAGTGCAGCACGATCAGCAGGAACGCCAGTGCGACGCCGATGTGCAGCAGCAGCGCGGTGGTCTCGATCCAGACGTTCGGGCCGGTGCCGCCGGTGCCCAGCGGTTCCATCACGTGGCCCATCAGGTGGGACAGGAACGCGCCGTTGCCGTAGGGGAAGTGCTTGCCGAGGTTGTTCACCGCCGCGCCGCGCAGCAGGCAGTAGGTCCAGACGACGTTGAGGATCATCACCAGGATCAGCCAGGCGCCGCCGTTGTGCGAGCCGTAGAACCGGGACGCGCGGCCCTGCTCGGCCGGGTTCTTCAGGATGCGGATGATCATGAAGACGATGACCGAGATCGTCACCGCGGTGATGAAGAAGTCCTGCAGGAAGCCCAGCGCGTTCCAGTGGCCGATGATCGGCAGCGCGAAGTCTTCCTTGAACAGCAGCCCGTACGCCTCGATGTACACCGTCAGCAGTACGAAGAACGCCCACATGGTGAAGAAATGCGCGACGCCGGGGATCGACCACTTCAGCAGTTTCGACTGCGCGGCGACCTCACGCATGTTCGTCCATGCGCGGGTGAGGACCTCGGTGGTCCGTTCACCACCGGTCTTCTGCCCGGTCATGATCAACCGATAGAGCCAGAGAATCCGTTTGGCGGCGAACAAGCCGACAATCGCGGTGCCAGACAGACCGACCACGAGTCGGATCAATATCTGGGTGTTCTCGGTATCCACGGAACGCCCTCTCCCATCCGTAAGTTACCCTTGGGTAACTTTCGTCTTATTACTCGTCAGTAACTTAGCTTCAAGTCCTGATCAACCTGCCTATAGTGCCACCTTGAAGGCGTCGGCCGCGACACAGGATGGCCTAACTGTATCCGCTGGGCGCGTGCCGGTTGGGCTTTCCGACGCGCTCGCGCTAGCGGCCGGGGCGGTGCTGCCGGTGCGGTGTCGTCGATGACGGCGGGGTGGTCTGCGGCGGCACGGCAGTGGTCGGACCGGTGGTGGTCACCGACGTCGTCTGCGCGGTGTCGGCGCCGGGGCGCTCCGGCCTGTCCGACGAGCGGGTGACACCCCACAGCACGGTCAGGCTCAGCACCGCGGCCAGCACCGCGGCCAATGTGATCAGCAGCAACGACCGGCGGCCCGCGCGCTCGGGTGCGGCGGGGGAATCAGGGCCGTCGGGGTAGGCCGGTTTCGGCGCGCTGACCCGGGTGTGCGGGCCGGCGAAGGTGTAGTCGCTCTCGGAGTACGGCAGCGGCTCGCCGGCTTTCGAATCGTCTTTCGACCAGGCCAGCGATCCGGCGGCGGTCGGTGCGGTGCGGCCGGTGTCCGTCACCGGCTGCCCGGCCAGCAGCGCGGCCCCGGTCGCGGCGGCGCACGCCGGGTCGCTCGCGGCGATCACGGGCACCCCCAAGCGCTCGGTCAACTGC
The DNA here is from genome assembly GCF_018455725.1 of Mycolicibacter acidiphilus. Taxonomy (GTDB): domain Bacteria; phylum Actinomycetota; class Actinomycetes; order Mycobacteriales; family Mycobacteriaceae; genus Mycobacterium; species Mycobacterium acidiphilum. Next base: position 274,338 of record NZ_JAHCLR010000003.1, on the reverse strand, counting down.
GTGCCGACGGCCGGGATCGCGGCCCCGCCCCCGACGATCGCGACCGCGGTCAGATGGCCCGTCGCGACGCCGTGGCGGGCCAGGGTGTCGGAGACGGCGTCGACCACCCCGTCCAGCGGCACCGCGATGACGGTGGCCAGTTCGGTGCGGGTCAACGGAATCTCACCGGTGAATCCGGGCAGGTCGACGACGACGGTGGTCGCGGTCTGCCCGGTCAACTGTTCCTTGGCGGACCGGCAGTGCTCCCGCAGCCGGGTCAGCGAACGCAGGGCGGTGTCCCCGGCCGGTTCGACACCGCTGGTGTCACGCAGCCGGGCCAGCAGGTAGGTCAGGACCGCCTGGTCGACCTGCTCGCCGGAGAATCCGCCGTAGCGCAGGGTCGGTCCGATCGGCGCGAAACCGGCCGCGGCGTCGACCAGGGTGATGCCGGTGCCGCTGCCGCCGAAATCGCAGAGCGCGACGACGCCGGTCCGGGGCAGACGCGGTTCGAGTGCGGCGACCGCCGCCGCGGCGTCGGGGATCAGGGTGGGCGGCACACCGTCGACCATCAGGCCGGGATGTGACCCCAGCGCGGTGCGCAGCGCCGCGACCGGCCCCGGGCCCCAATGGGCGGGCACCGCGACGGTCACCGGTGCGCCGTACCCGGCCGAGCCGGCCAGTGCGTCCAGTGCTGCGGCGGTGAGGTCCTCACCCCGGTGGGTCGAGCCGTCGGCGGCCTTCAGCGGCGCCGGGTAGCCGACGCGTTCGACGAACCCGCGCATCACCGTGCCGTCGGGCAGTGTCAGCGTCGCCGGTCCCAGTAGTGGCGGTTGGCCGATGCGCGCGGCGACGAGGTTGATCGTCCCGATCGACAGGCCCAGCGGTTCGGTCATAGCCCGGGTGGCAGCGGGATGACGATCTCCGACGGCCGGGACGACGGCGCGGGTGCGCTGCTGGTGGGTGCGGCGGAGCTGGCGGGGGCCTCGGTGCTGGTCGGGGCGGCGGTGGTGGTCGGGGTCTGGGTCTGTGTTGAGGTGCTCGGCGCCGCGGTGCTGGTCTCGGTGCTGGCTGGCGCCTCCGTGGTCGTCGGCGCCTCGGTCGCGCTGCTCGGTGCGGGGCCGGCGGGGGCCGTGCCGTTATCCGGTGCCTGGCTGGTGGCGGCGGTCGGCTCGGTCGCCGGCGCGCCGGGCGAGGTGACGGTGGACGATACCGAGGTTGATGCGGGCGGCGGCGTGTGGTCTGAGCCCTTGCCCATCAGCCGCACCATGCTCCACACCAGCACCGTGATCAGGATCGCCGACAGCACGCCCCAACCGACGATCGCCACCGGCCGCAGGTACCAGGGCGTCGGCGGCGGTTCGGCCGGTTCGGGCGGCTCGATGCGCTCCGGCGGCTGGCGGTACTCGCTGTAGTAGCTCTCCGGGGCGCTGTAGGCGTCGTTCGAGGACCCACCGACAGCGTTCGCCAACTGGGTCGGCTCGTTGTTCGGGTCCTGCGGCGGTTCGTAACGCTCCACGGGAACCGATGGTAGGCACTGCGCCGCCGCAATGCCGGTGCGACACCGAGTCGGCGCCTTACAGGTGCGGCGGCAGCGTGATCACCGTCGGCAGCTCCGGCAGCCGGGGCACCGGCGGGATGGTGATGGTCGAGGGCAGCGGCGGCAGGTGATGGTGGTGCGTCGGCTCCTCCGGAACCGGCTGCTGCGGCGCCCGCGGCGGCGCGGCCGGCGGTGCGGTGCGCCCCGGCTCGCTGGATGCGGAGGTCGACGGCGACGCGGACGACGACGTGCTGGACGACGACGTGGTGGACGACGACGTGCTGGAGGACGTGGATGACGACGTCGTCGACGACGTGCTGCTCGACGAACTGGTGCCCGGGCTGGTCGATCCGCCCGGGCCGCGGCTGGTCAGCTGGATGATCCCCCAGATCACCAGGGCCAGCATCGCGACGATCAGTGCCATCCAGGCGATCAGCACCGGGCGCCGGCGAAACCACGGGGTGGGCGGCGGCGCGGCGAGATCGCCCAGGCCCGGTGCGGCCGGCGGCGGCTGCTGCTGGTCGAGCGGGATGTAACTGGCGTACTGCGTCGGCGCGCTGTCGGGCTGCTGCGCCGGATTCGGCGGGCCGAAGGGGACCGGCGACGGCCCGGGCTGCTGATGCCCCTGGGTGCTGTGCCGGGTGGTCTGAAACGGATCGTCCCCCGGGTTGCCGGGGCCATTGGAAGAGCCGAAGCGCGCCATTCGAATGATCGTAATGTCCGCTGCGCGGTTTCGCCCGGGTCGGGCGGTGGTTAGAACGCTGTGACGTCGTCGATGCTGACGAACATGCCGTGCCCGGTGCGGTCGTTCGTGAACCGGGTGCCGTCGACGGTGGCGGCGATCGTCCAGCCCTGTGCCTGGTAGGTGAGGTAGTCGATGGTGACGGCCGGGATGTTGCCGAGGTTGCCCAGGATCCAGGAGATCGTGCCGGTGGAGGTGATGTTGACGCCGTTGGCGTGTTCGCCGTCCCGCAGCGGTGAGTTGGTGAATTCCGCCTCGCAGCCGACGGTGTCCGGCGAGATCTGACAGCGGGTCCGGCCGGATTTCGTCTCGATGAAGACGTAGCCGTCGGCGTTGGGCAGCAGGGGAACCGCGTCGGAGGGGCGGCCGGGCTGCCGCGGGTGCGCCGGCGGTGTCGTCGGCGTGGTCGGCGCCGGCACGCTGCTGGTGGACGTCGCGGGCGTGGTCGGGCCGGCGACCGGGGTGCCGTCGGTGGTGTGGCTGCACCCGCCGACCAGCACTGCTGTTGCCGGCAGCACGACGGTCAGGGCAGGCCAGCTGACGGCCCGGCCCGGCCTGGTTCGATCCGATCCGCGCACTGCACTCCCCCGACTGCGACACATACCGGCACCCAGCGTACGCAGCCTGTGGCATGAGTGACTGAAGTGACTCATTGGGCTTACTGGGACAATGCTGTCTATTCCAGCACCTCCGGTTTCCGGGGGCCGCGTAGGTTTGGCGCCGTGAGCGATGACGGACTTCTGGACCGCACCGATGCCGTCGGATTGGCGGAACTGGTCAGCGCGGGCGAGATCAGCCCGGCAGAACTGCTGGAGGCGGTGGCCCGTCGCATTGATGAGCGCAACTCCGACCTGAACGCGGTGGTCGCCACCCGCATCGAGCAGGCGCGGGACGAGATCGCCGCGGGTCTGCCGGACGGGCCGCTGCGCGGGGTGCCGTTCGCGGTCAAGGACCTGCACTGCGACGTCGCGGGGCTGCCCACCACCGCCGGATCGCGGCTGTTCGCCGACGCCGTCGCCGAGCGCGACGGCGTGCTGGTGTCGCGGTACCGCCGGGCCGGGCTGGTGATCGTCGGCAAGACCAACGCGGCCGAGCTGGGCCTGAACGCCAGCACCGAGCCGGCGCTGTTCGGGCCCACCCGCAACCCGTGGCGGCTCACCCATTCGCCGGGCGGTTCGTCGGGCGGTTCAGCGGCCGCGGTCGCCGGTGGCCTGCTGCCGGCAGCCCACGCCAGCGACGGCGGCGGCTCGGTGCGCATCCCGGCGGCGTGCTGCGGGCTGCTCGGGCTCAAGCCGTCCCGTGGCCGGGTCCCCGACGACCACGGCGGGAGCGCGTTCGCCTACCCGCTGCCGGCCCACCACGCGGTGACCCGCACCGTGCGGGACAGCGCGGCGCTGCTCGACGCCGTCGCCGGACCGCTGCCCGGTGACCCGTACGCGACGCTGCCCGCCCCGGAGTTCGGCAGTTTCCTGGCCGGGGTGGACCGGGAACCGGGGCCGCTGCGGGTCGGGACAGCCATCGCGTCGGCGGACGGTGTGCCTGCGTTCCCGGCCGGTGCGGCTGCCGTCGGGCGTATCGCGGGCGTGCTCACGAACCTCGGTCACCGTGTCGATGAGGCTGCGCCGCAATGGGATCCAGTGGCCGCGTCGATGGCTGGCGCGGCGCTGATGATCACCCAGGCCCGGGTGCGGATCGCCGAGCGGCTGGCGGCGCTGGGCCGGGAACTCGCCGCCGACGACATCGAACCGTTCAGCCGATTCCTGCTGGAGGAACTGCCGGCCCAGAGTGGTGCCGACGTGTACGCCGCGCTGCAGACCATCGAGGCCACCGGCCGGCAGGTGGCGCCGTTCTTCGCCGACCACGACGTGTGGCTGACCCCGACGCTGCAGGTCCCGGTCCCGCGGCTGGGGGTGCTGGACACCGCCGATCCGATGGCGGTGTTCGCCCACAGCCCCGCGCTGGCCGCGTTCACCTCATTCTGCAACGCCACGGGTCTGCCGGCGGTCAGCGTGCCGGCCGGATTCGACGACGACGGTCTGCCGATCGGCGTCCAGTTGGTCGGGCGGATGGGGGCCGAGGACACCTTGCTGCGGGTGGCCCGTCAACTGGAGCGGGCGGTGCCGTGGCCGTGGCAGGCGCCGGCGGATCAGTTCACGAGAAGTCGCGGAACGCCAGTGCGAAACCCGTGACCGCGAGCACCGCCGCGGCTCCGTAGCCGACCAGCGACCAGCCGCCGGCGTGCAGGTAGGCGGTGACGGCGACGGTCGCGATCGCCAGGAAGATCAGCACCATCCCGTACAGCGGTGGCCGGGCGGCATAACGGTTGCGGGACATGGCTTTCACTCTTCCGATTCGCAGAGCGCCGCGGTGGGCCGGTCCGGTTCGGCGGCGGCCTGTCCGGCCAGGGTCAGCACCCGGCTGCGCACCAGGAACCAGCCGACGATCAGTGCCGGGGTGCCGATGAGCAGCACTGCGCGCACGAACGGGCCGCTGCGCTCGTCGAAGATCATCAGCACCAGCACACTGGCCAGGAACAGTAGCGTCGCGTAGCCGCTGTAGGGAGCCAGTGGCATCTGGAACGACGGGCGGGTCAGCACGCCGGACTTCGTCAGCCGGTGGAATCGCAACTGGCAGGCCACAATCGTCGCCCAGGCCGCCATCACCCCGAGCGCGGCGATGTTCAACACGATCTCGAACGCCTGTCCCGGCTTGACGGCGTTGAGTACCACCCCGAGAAAACCGACCGCACCGGTCAGCAGGATGCCGCCGTAGGGCACCCCGTTGCGTGACATCCGGCCGGTGAACGCCGGCCCGCTGCCGTTGACCGCCATCGACCGCAGGATGCGTCCGGTCGAGTACAGCCCGGCGTTCAGGCTGGAGAACGCCGCGGTGAGCACCACCAGGTTCATCAGGCTGCCGGCGCCGGTGAACCCGATCTTGGAGAAGAACGTGACGAACGGGCTCTCGTGCTCCTTATAGGAGGTGTAGGGCAGTAGCAGCGACAGCAGCACCACGGATCCGACGTAGAACACGCCGATGCGGGCCACCACCGAGTTGATCGCCCGCGGCATGATCTTCCCCGGATCGGGGGTCTCGCCGGCCGCGGTGCCGACCAGTTCGACTCCGGCATAGGAGAACACCACCCCCGAGGTGACCAGGATCAGCGGCAGCAGTCCGGTCGGCAGGAACCCGCCGTTCTCACTCCACAGGTGCAGGCCGGTGCTCTGGCCGTCGACCGTGTAGCGGCCGCCGAGGAAGATGGTGCCGACCACCAGGAACGTCATCAGTGCGACGACCTTGATCAGCGCCGCCCAGAACTCCAGCTCCCCGAACAGCTTCACCGAGATCAGGTTCATCGCCAGCACCGCCAGCAGCGCCGCCAGGGCCAGCGTCCACTGCGGGATCACATCGAACAGATGCCAGTAGTGGAAGTAGCTGGCGATCGCGGTGGTGTCGACGATTCCGGTCATCGACCAGTTCAGGAAGTACAGCCAGCCGGCGACGAAAGCCGTTTTCTCCCCGAAGAATTCCCGGGCGTAGGAGACGAACGACCCCGACGACGGGCGGTGCAGCACCAGTTCGCCCAGGGCCCGCAGGATCAGGAACACGAACCCGCCGCAGATCGCGTAGATCAGGAACAGGCCCGGCCCGGCCGAGGCGAGCCGCCCGCCGGCGCCGAGGAACAGGCCGGTGCCGATCGCGCCGCCGAGCGCGATCATCTGCAGCTGCCGCGGCGCCAGGCCCTTGTGGTAGCCCTCGTCTTCGCGGGCGAGTTGGGCCGGCGGCGCCAAGTGGGGGTCGGGGGCGTGTGACATCGGTGCGAGGGTAACGGATCAGCCGGTTGTTCCGGGCGGTTCCGGCTGGGTGGGCACCGCCCCGGCCGCGCGCAGGTGCGCATGCAGCGCACGGATCTCACTGCGCAGTTCTTCGATGTGTGCGGCGGTGACCGCCGGCTGCGCCGAACCCTGCGCGCCGGCCCGCCGGACGATCCAGGATGCGACGGTGGCGGTGACCATCCCGACCAGGCTGATGCCGCCGATCATCAGCAGCGCCGCGATCAGCCGGCCGGTGGGGGTGGTCGGATGCTCGAAGCCGTACCCGACGGTGGTCACCGTCGTGATTGCCCAGAACAGCGCCTTGCCGAACGTGTTGATCGTGGCGTGCGGGTCGTGCCGCTCCACCTGCAGTTCGGCCAGCGACGCCACGTAGATGACGAGGGCGGCGCTGGCCAGCGTGTAGATCGTGACGCGACCGTGGATGGCGTTGCCGATCGTCTTCTGCAGGGCGCCGACCAGGATGATCAGCCGCACGACCCGCAGCGGTTGCAGCAGCGGCAGCGCGACGACCGCCAGGTCCAGCAGATGCCGTACGAACCAGCGCCGGCGGTTCGGTGCCAGCCACAGCCGGGCGCCGTAGTCGATCGCGAACGCCAGCCACGTCACCACCGTTAGGGCGTCGATGACGTGTGTGAGCCAGCCCTGCGGCTGAACGAGCACCCGGATCGAGTACGCGGCCAGGAACACCAGGGCGATCGCGGCCATCGGCCACTCGGCGCTGCGCTCCCAGCGGTCCAGCGAGGTTGTCGGCACCGATCCAGATTAGGGTCGGGGCCGTGAGTCCGTCGCAGTGCCGCCTGGTCGACGTGGGGAAACGGGCGCTGCGCGTGCAGGTGCGCGGACAAGGGCCGACCGTGGTGCTGGAAGCCGGCGGGGCCGGCGAGGGGACGACGGCGATGGGCTTCGGTGCGGCCCTGGAGGATGCGTTGGCCGGCTTCGCGACCGTGCTGACCTATGACCGGGCCGGCAGCGGGAGCCTCGGCGGCGCTCCCCGGCGCAGCGTCGCGGCGATGGCCGACGACCTGGCCGCGGTGCTCGACGCGACGGGCTGCGCGGCGCCGGTGACGGTCGTGGGCTGGTCGGCGGGCGGGCTGGTCGCGGAGATGTTCGCCGTGCGCCATCCCGGGCGGGTCGCTGGTCTGGTGCTGCTGGACCCGACCTGCGCGATGCCCGACGAGCCCCGCGGGCTGCAGTTCCTGCGGCTGAGTCTCGGTGCCGTTCAGCTGGCTGCGGGAGCGCTGGCCGCCCGGCTGGGCTTGTTGCGGGGTCGCCTCGGTCGCAGGTTCGCGCGGTACACCGCCGGCCCGCAGGCCAGTGCCGCGGGCCTGGATTATGCATACCGGGCGTGCAACGACCCGCGATCGATCTGGCAGCTCGCCCGGGCCATGCCGCGCTTCGACCGGTACGTCACCGAGACGGCGGCGGCCCTGGCCGACGGCCCGGTGCCGGACATTCCGGTGCGGGTGGTGGTGCCGCGTGACCGGACCGGCCTGCCGCCCACCTACGCCCATCGGATCGACGCCGCCCACGCGGCGCTGGCCCGGCGGTTCCCGCGGGGGAGGCTCGTGCCGGCCGACCGCACCGGCCACCTGGTGCCGATCGACCGGCCGGACCTGGTCACCGCCGTGGTGCGGGAACTGCTGCAGGAAAACGATTGACCAGTGCGCCTATCAGGCACACAATCGACGGATGGCTGTGAAAACGGAGCGGTTCGCCGTGCGACTGACCGCCGAGCAGGATGCGCTGATCCGCAGAGCCGCAGAGGTCGAGGGGACGGACCTGACGAATTTCACGGTGACCGCGACGCTGGCGCACGCCCGCGATGTACTGGCGGATCGCCGACTGTTCGTCCTTGACGACGGGACCTGGGCTGATTTTCTGGCCGTGTTGGACCGGCCGGTGTCGCACAAGGCGTCGCTGGAGAAGCTCTTCGGCGAACAGTCTGTGTTCGACGGCGGAGCGTGAGCGGCTACAGCACTCCGCGCCCGATCCGCGAGGACGACGACGTCGCCGCGTTCGACAGCGGCGAATCGAGTCTGGATGCGTACCTGCGCTCTCGCGCGCTGCTCAACCATCTGCGGGGCGTGTCCCGTTGTTTCGTGACGTGCCGCGATGGCCGGGTGGTCGGCTTCTATGCGCTGGCATCGGCTTCGGTGGAACGCAGTTCCGCGCCGGGGCGGGTCCGCCGCAATGTGCCTGATCTGGTGCCGGTCATCCTGCTCTCCCGTCTGGCGGTCGACCGTGCGGAGCGGGGGAAAGGCCTCGGAAAGCACCTGCTGCGGGATGCGATCGTCCGCAGCGTGCAGGCGGCCGACCTGATCGGCGTCCGGGCGCTACTGGTGCACGCCCTGCACGACGAGGCCCGCGCGTTCTACCGGCATTTCGATTTCGAGGCATCGCCGACGGATCCGCTGCACCTGCTGCTGTTGATGGACGATGCGCGCGCACTCGTCGGCCGTTCGTCACGTTAGTGTAGGAAGTCACCGATCCTGTCGGATCTGAGAGCCGGCGACCTGGGGATTCTCGCCAGCGTGTCGTGCGGGCGTTCTCACTACCGTGTCGGAATCCTCAGATCGGTGATCGCATGGCGGACACCGTCCCCACGGGGCTACGGCGCTTGTCCGCCCCACGGCGACACGTAGCGCTGTCGGTGAGGTGTTGTGGACGGTCGCTTTTCCACCTTTCAGTGCTACCCGCGCCCCGGATTTTGCGCTCTACCAGCTGATTCGCGATTCAGGCATGTAGACCGCCCCTGGCGGACGATCCCCGTAGTGGGATTCGTCGGGCACTGACCGTACTTCGAATCCAGCCACTATCACTGTCGTTCCGGGTATAGCAAGACGCCAAAGCTCGTCTCGGATTAGCAGCACGACTACTTGGGAGCTGGCTGCTCGGATTGCGGTCTCGCTGGCACGCACATTGTCGTCTTCGACGGCCTGGACCACGAGGTTGCCAGCGGGAGCTACTAGCCTGCGTGTTGAGGCTCGATCGTCCAACTTGGCCAATAATGCGGTGACATTGCGTGCTGTTAACTCGACGATGCGATCTTTATCAATGTATTTCACGGAACCAGCTCCTCGTGCGCAGAGCCCAACTTCGGATGCGTTTCAGTGGTTGGTGTCCAGCCAGATCTCGTTGGGCAGAATGCCGCTAACCCAGTTGGCCGGGTGCTTTTCGGCGGCTTCCCCCACAGCACGGCTTACAGCGTGCAGAGCTAGTTCGATGTTGACGGGTTCGGCATCGAACGCAATTACCAGCGGGTGCAGTTGTCCTTCGCGGTTTACTTCGGCGGCGAGCCGTTCGGCGCTAGGAGAACCCCACCGCCGACCGGCGCCAGCGGCGTAGGACTTGTCTGCGGCCAGCAAGTGCAGACCGGTCGGATGACATCGGAACGCGACCTGGTCGAGGATTTCGCGCTTCTCCCTCGCGGCGGTGGCTATTGCTGCCGGGTCGTGTTCTCGCGTGGCTTCGGCGCGCCGATCCGCGCTTGCGAGTGCGACTGCGGCAGCAGCGACGTCAGTGTCGTTCATCAGTTGCTTTGCCAGTCGCACGATTTCGAATAGTTGCCAGGCGTCGTCAACAACGTCGCCACCAACTCCCAACGCTTCCGTTAGTACCGTGGCCACCGCATCGTGGTGGTCAGGTTCGCTCAACCCTGTCGCGCCAGGATTCGGCGCCAGCATCGTCATGAGGGGTGCAGGACCGCCAATACTGCTGATTGGCTCCCCATCGAGGCCGAACAATCTCGCCACGCGTGTGTAGTCCTGTGCCGCCACGCTGGCCACGCCGGCTGAATAGAACAGAATCGAAGCAGCGACGAGGGGGAGGTTGATCAGCCACAAACTCCCACTCTGTGGGGCTGGGCGGGCGAAGCGCTGCAAGTCGGGCGTCCACCACCGGTCGGTTGTCGATTCCCCCCAGTAGGCCAGCACTGCGATAGCCGCCGCGGGTACCCGGCTGGCTTCGATGACTTGGCTCAGTAGTTGCTCGAAGCGGCCTTGATCATTGCCGTTGTAGTCGGTGAGGGCGAATGCCGGTTGTTGGCGGAGCCGAGTCAATTCGTCGGCCAGCATGTCGTGCGCACTGATTGCTGGTCGTTGGCCGTCGAGTTGGCGTTTGATACGGCTGGCGGCGACCTGCACTGTTAGGGGGTGCCGGGCCCGCTTTTCGCGGATCGCAATGATCTGATCCGCGAGGCGCGCGAACGCGTCATCGGCGGTGGTGCTAAGGACGGTCGCAGAGCGGGTGTCGATGAGTTCACGGGCGGCGTCTGTGATTTGGCCCGGTTCGATCCATCCAAGGCTGAAGCGGTTGGTGCAGTGGGCCGCAGCGGCCTCACGCAGTGCGATGTCATGCGTTACTGACCAGCCCGCTGCGAGTAGGCCGTAGTCGCCCAGGATGTGGGTGAGCAGCTGGCCCATGTGCGGGGGGTAGCCCCTGAGTTCGGCCTCAGTGTTGAGCATCGAGGTCGGGTTGAGGTAATCGCCGTGCAGATGGATGACACAAGCCTGGACCAGGCGAAGTGGTCCCACTCCCTGGGCGTCGGCTTCGGTCGCAACGATGGTCGGCTGGATGCCCCGTTCCGCGAGTGCCTGTTCGAAGAGTCGATCGAAGTTCATCGTCACGATCACTCTGATGATTCCCATCTCTACGAGCTGTGCGATCGCTCGATGTGCTGGTGACGGTTTGGGGACGATTGCCTGAGTCTCTTCGTCGGCAGGTTCGAAGTAGCCCCGCAGCAGAGCCTGCCGCTCATGTGGCGTCCGGGCGACCTCTTCAATGACGCTGCTGTACGTGAGCGCCTTGCCGTAGTTGTCCGAATACCACTGTTCGGCGTTGGTGTCGTTGATAGTGATCGCGGCCTTGTCTCGTTGCGCGATCTGGCGGACCAGGTCGACCACGATGTCCCACGCCGAAGGTAGGCCAGCGCCCTTCGAGATACCGGCGCCAGCCAGCACCGCGTACGCGCCCGGGCTGGAAGCCAACGAGAACGCTAAGGGTAGATACGGATCGTCAGTCGTCACAGTGATGGAGCCTACGAAGAGGCTCCGACAGGAAGCGCACTATGTCGTCGGAGCCGAACTGCCCGCAGATCGCCTCAGCCTGGCAACAGGGACCGATGCTCAAATCAGCAGAATTTAGTCGGTGGGGACCGTCGATGCCTGGTGGTTGTCGACCCCAACGGCCCTCAGCCCGAGGGTTACGCTCGCGAGGATTCTCGCTGCACGCCGCGCGGGGCTGGGGTTCTCGCGAGCTCGGCGAGTTGGCCCTGTTGTCTGCAGGGATTCGGTGATCAGAGGAGCGCAGCGGGTGACACAACAGGGTGGGGACCCCGATCCGATCCAGACCGTGCAGAACGCCGCGGGGTCGCGGCCGGTCTGGATGACGCGGGGGGTCGGCGGGATCGGCATGGCGAGTCTGCTGGCCGATGTCGGACATGAGGTACCGACCGCGCTGATGGCCAGCCTGGTCACTGGCACTCTCGGTGCGCCCGCGTCGGCGCTGGGGCTAATCGAGGGGATTTCCGATGGGCTCGCCGGGGCCGGCCGATTCCTGGGTGGCCCGCTGGCCGATGACGTCGGCCGTCGCCGCCGGGTGGCGGTCGGCGGCTACACCGCCACCGCGGTGCTCTCGTCGCTGATCGGGACGGCCGGCAGCGTGGTCACCGCTGGCTTGCTGCGCGGTGGGGCCTGGGCCGCCCGGGGTCTGCGGGTTCCAGCGCGCAACGCGCTGCTCGCCGATGTCGTCCCGGCCGCCGCCTATGGGCGCGCCTACGGGTTTGAGCGCATGATGGACAACCTCGGCGCGATCCTGGGGCCGCTGCTCGCGCTGGGCCTGGTGGCGGTGTTCTCGGTACGCACCGCAATCCTGCTCTCGGTTATCCCCGGCCTGTTCGCTGCGGCTGCCATCGTGTACGCGATTCGCCAGGCCAAGCTTCCCGCCGTGCGGGAACGCCGCAAGCTTCGTGTGCAGATCCGGCCAGTGTTGCGCGGACAGCTCGGGCGACTGCTGGGGGCGTTCGCTCTATTCGAGTGCGGCAACCTCGCCGCGACCCTGCTCATCTTGCGCGCGATCGACCTCCTGACCCCCGACCATGGCACGCAAGCGGGCACCCAGATTGCGCTTGCGCTCTACACCGCCTACAACATCGCCGCCACCGTGGTGTCCTTTCCCGCCGGCCACCTCGCCGACCGGCTGGGCACCCGGGGACCGCTGCTGGTCGTTGGCGCCGGGGTGGTGGCGTTCCTAGTGGCCTACCTGCTGTTCGCAATCACCGGCCCGGTGATCGCGGTACTGGCGGTGGCGTTCATCGCCGCCGGGATCGGCATCGGCTGCGCGGAAACCGCCGAGCACGCCGCGGTGGCTGCGCTCGCACCCGAGCAGGTGCGCGGATCGGCGTTCGGGTTGCTGGCCACCGTGCAGGCCGCCGGGAATCTGCTCGCCAGCGCCATCGCCGGTCTGCTCTACACCGTTGCGTCGCCGACAGTTGCGTTCGGCTATGTCGCCGCGTGCATGGCCACCGCACTGGCCGGTCTGGCCTGGGCCGCCAAGCCCGCCACCTCACAGCCGGCCCACTGACTGCCGGTTGTTCAAGGCGCGCCACGCAGGGGCTTCAAACCTGCTGCGGACGATCAACACTGCCGCACGGACGTGTCTGCGGCGCCGGGTCCGTATCTCAGTGACGACCAGCGCGGGCGAATACCCCAGCCAGCGCCTCCAGGGCGGCCGGCACCACCCGGTAATAGGCCCATTTGCCGCGTTGTGTTCGTTCCAGCAAGCCAGCTTCGACCAGAATTTTGAGGTGGTGTGACACTGTCGGTTGGGTCAGTCCCACCGGTGCGGTCAGGTCGCACACGCAGGCCTCGGCACCCTCATAGCCCGCGATCAGCGATACCAGCCGCAGCCGGGTCGGCTCAGCCACCGCCTTGAGCACGCCCGCCAGCCGCTCGGCAGCCGCCACGTCCAGCACGCCGTCGGTGAGCGGGCTGCAACACGCTGCCACGTCGGCCGCCAGCAGCGGGACGGTAGTGGAGGTGGTGACAGCGGGCATGATCACATTATGCCATACGTATTGACAGTCATCGATGGATTGTGCAGACTGCACCCATAGACATCTGTCGATGAATGGAAGTGAGACGAATGACCACCGAACACGACGCACTGCGTGACCAGGTCAAGGCGAGCTACGGTGCCGCCGCCGACGCGGTGCGCAGTGGCGACACCAACAGCGACGTGCTGAGCGCAGCGAGCTGCTGCGGGTCCAGCGATTCAGCCGATGTCGGCACCATCTTCGGCGCCGGCCTCTACGGTTCCGACGAGCACTCCGAGCTGCCCATCACAGCCGTTGAAGCCAGCCTGGGCTGCGGCAACCCGACCGCGGTCGCCGACCTGCGCCCGGGCGAACGAGTACTCGACCTGGGGTCCGGTGGCGGTATCGACGTGCTTCTCTCGGCACGTCGGGTCGGCCCGCAGGGGTACGCGTACGGCGTCGACATGACCGACGAAATGCTCGCCCTGGCCGAGGAGAACAAAGCCAAGGCCGGCGCCACCAACGTCGAGTTCCGCAAGGGCACCATCGAGGACATCCCGCTGCCGGACTGCGCCGTCGACGTGGTGATCTCCAACTGCGTGATCAACCTGTCGGCCGACAAACCGGCCGTGCTCGCCGAGATGTTTCGCGTCCTGGTCCCCGGTGGACGGATCGGGATCTCCGATGTCGTGGCCGAAGACCACCTCAGCGCAGCCGAGCGCTCCGAACGCGGCTCCTACGTCGGCTGCATCGCCGGGGCACTGTCACGCCAGGAGTACCTCGACGGACTGGCCGCGGTCGGATTCACCGACGCCACTGTCGAGTTCACCCACGAAATCGCCGAGGGGATGCACGGCGCGATCATCCGCGCCACCAAAGCCGACGCTGGGTGCTGCGGATGAGCGACACCGCCGTAGCGACTGCTGGATCCGCAGTGGCCGCCAAAATGTCGACACTGGACCGGTTTTTGCCGGTGTGGATCGGGCTAGCAATGGCCGCCGGCCTGACGCTGGGCCGGGTGGTGCCCGGCCTGGGCGAAGCACTGGGCGCCGTTGGGATCGACGGGATCTCGTTGCCGATCGCGCTCGGACTGCTGGTGATGATGTACCCGCCGCTGGCCAAGGTCCGCTACGACCGGCTCGGCGAGGTCGCCGCGGACCGCAAACTGCTGGTGTCCTCGCTGGTGTTGAACTGGCTGGTCGGGCCGGCGTTGATGTTCGCACTGGCGTGGACGCTGCTGCCCGATCTGCCCGAATATCGCACCGGGTTGATCATTGTCGGGTTGGCCCGTTGCATCGCCATGGTGATCATCTGGAATGACCTGGCGTGCGGGGACCGCGAAGCCGCCGCGGTGTTGGTCGCCTTGAACTCGGTCTTCCAGGTGGTCATGTTCGCCGTACTGGGCTGGTTCTACCTGTCGGTGCTGCCTGGCTGGCTGGGCCTGCCGCAGGGCGGAATCGACGTCTCGGTGTGGCAGATCGCCAAATCCGTGCTGATCTTCCTCGGCATCCCCTTGCTAGCCGGATACCTGTCGCGGCGCTTCGGCGAACGCGCCAAAGGCCGCGATTGGTATGAGTCGCGGTTCCTGCCCCGCATCAGCCCGTGGGCACTGTATGGGTTGCTGTTCACCATCGTCATCCTGTTCGCCTTGCAGGGCCACCAAATCACCTCCCGGCCAGGGGATGTCGCCCGCATTGCCGTGCCCTTGCTGGCGTACTTCGCGATCATGTGGGCAAGCGGCTACCTGCTCGGGGTTGTGCTGAACATGGGCTACGAGCGCACCACCACGTTGGCGTTCACCGCCGCCGGCAACAACTTCGAACTGGCGATCGCGGTGGCGATCGCCACCTACGGCGTGACATCCGGGCAGGCCCTTGCCGGGGTTGTCGGACCGCTCATCGAAGTACCCGTGCTGGTCGGTCTGATCTACGTCTCCTTGGCGCTACGCACCCGCCTCTTCCGACCTGAGCCGCAACCAAGCGGTGCCCGCTGATGGCCGACAAACCCAGCGTGCTGTTCGTCTGTGTTCATAACGCTGGGCGCTCCCAAATGGCGGCCGCGCTGCTGACCCACCTGGCTGGTGACCGCATCGAGGTCCGCTCCGCCGGTACCGAACCCGCCGATCAGCTCAACGCGGTCGCCGTAGCGGCGATGGCCGAGCTGGGCATCGACATTACCGCCGCCACCCCCAAGGTGCTCACCGGCAATCAAGTGCAGACCAGCGACGTCGTGATCACCATGGGCTGCGGCGACACCTGCCCCTACTTCCCCGGCGTCGCCTACCGCGACTGGAAACTGCTCGACCCCGCCGGCCAACCCCTCGACACCGTCCGCTCCATCCGCGACGACATCGCCAACCGCGTCCAAGCCTTGATCGCCGAACTCCTGCCCACCACAGGCAACGGTCGGTCGGGTAGGTAACGACGCCGCAACTCTTGCCGCAACCGGGCAGGCCGCACGGAACTCATGGCGGCCCCCCTCGGGGGAGCGCGCGGGTTCGCTGTTGCGTCGTCGCCACGACGTGTCTGAATTAGACGAGGTGGGTGACAAGTGCGGGGTGTGCCAGCAACACGAGACCAAGGACGATCAGCATGGCCGCTGTTACTCGGGTGAGCCGATCACCGAAAGGGGTTACTTTCTCGAGCCAGATCAGCACCGAGAGCGCCAGCATCCACGCCAGTTGCATGGTGCCCAGGGCGATGAGCAATACGAATAGCATCCAGCAGGAGCCGAGGCAAAACGTGCCGTAGCGGCCGCCCGCACCAAAGGCCCGGGCCAGACTGTCGAGGTGCGTCCCCGCCGGCAGGGATAAGGAAGTCGGCGCGTGACAGTGCCGCAGGCAGGTCGCTTTCAGCGGTGTGAGCTGATACAGCCCGGCGGCCACCGCCACGGCGCCGGCGAGCCTGCCGGCCCACGGATCGGCGTGTGCCAGTGGTTCATTGAGGCGGCTCCACGCTAGAAACGCGGGGATTCCCGCAACACTCCACAGGGCCAGGTATGTGGCGACGAAGATAACCCCTGGCGCGGCGCCGCCGCCGGCGGCGCGGGCATAGCGGCGCACAACGGGTAGGACCGGGGGAAGCATCATTGCGGCCATCATGGCCGCCCACGCGAGGAGGAACGCGGCGAACGACATCGGCGCCATGGTGCCCATGGGCATTTCCGGCTGGGTATCCATGGACATTGCGGACATTTCGTCGCCGCTCATGTCGCCGGCGCTGATCACGGTCCACCACCAGCTCACACCCGCCACACCCAGCAGGGCTGCCGGCAACCAGGTATCGGTCCATGACCGTCCACGCACTTCGCTATCGCTCACCGTCTCGTCCTAGTCGCGGGGTGGCTGAGTTCAGCGGCGGCGTCGGCGTCGGCGTCCAGGTTGTTTTCCAAGATCCAGCACACCGTGGAATGGTCGTGTTCGGTGGGCGCGGCGTGCGATGCGTGGTCGAGCAGCGTCTGCAGGTGACCTTCGAGGGCGATCAGTTCGGCGATCTGGGCGCGGACCTGGTCGAGGCGAGTGCCCAGGACCTGTCGGACGTGCCCGCACGGTGCCTCGCCGCGGTCGTGGATCGCCAGGATCTGGCGCACCTTCTGCAAGGTCAGCCCGGCGGCTTGACCCCGATGGATGAACCGGATTCGCTCCACGACCTCCGGTCCATAGTCGCGGTATCCGGATGGGGTGCGCGCCGGCGGCGGCAACAGCCCCGAGTCCTCATAGAAACGAATGGTTTTCGCGCTGGTATTGCTGAGTTTCGCTAATTCACCGATCTGCATGGCACCCATCCTTGACCTTCCAGCGTAGTGGAGGGTCAAGGATGGGTTGTATCGCCACACGGCGAAGCTGCCCCACGGCAAGAGCGTCAGGCACTTCACCGTTCGGCGGGAAACGATAGGAAGGGAGTGCAAGCAATGGCATGGCATGGATTCGTGGTGAAAGCGGCGCCCACGGTGGTGACCGGGGTGGTGGGGGTTGCGGCCTATGAGGCGGTGCGCACGGTGGTGGCGAAGGCTCCGCTGCGTCAGGCAACCGTCACGGTGACCGCGTGGGGCATCCGCGCTGCCCGCGAGGCGCAGCGCAAGGCCGAACACGGCGCCGAGCAGGCGCGGTTGACGGTCGCCGACGTGATGGCCGAGGCACGCGAGCACGCCGGCGAGGTCATCGAACCGGTAACGGATTCGGGTGATGACCATGACCGTTGATGTCCTGCCGGCCGCCGACGCCACACTGCAGGTCGTATCGGACGCGTCGGGGCGGATGCGGGTGCACATCACCGGATTTCGTGTCGATGCGATTCGGGCCGTCGCGATCGAGGACACCGTCATTAAGGTGCCCGGCGTGCAGGCCGTGGAAGCCTATCCGCGGACGGCCTCGGTGGTGATCTGGTATTCGCCGGAGCTCTGTGACACCGCGGCCATGCTGTCCGCGATCGCTGACGCGCAGGACATCCCTGCAGAGTTGGTGCCCGCACGGGCCCCACATTCGGCTCAGGTGCGCAAGACCGGTGTGGTGCGCAAGATTGCCGGCGGGATCGCCGTGGCGTTGTTAGGCATGCGCCGTCAGGTGACGGACGCTCCGTCAGACGTCGAGGATCGCATCGGCTGCGGTTCCGGGCCGGTCGCCGCGTGCGGCAAGCCGTCGTCAGGTGAGCTCAACAGGCGCGAGCGGCGCAAGTGGTTGCGGCGACTGTGGCTGGCGATGCCGTTGGCGCTACTGGCGTCTGCTTCGACGATGGTTTTTGGTGCTTATCCGTGGGCGGGCTGGCTGGCTTTCGCCGCCACGGTGCCGGTGCAATTCGTCGCCGGGTGGCCGTTTCTGGCCGGTGCGGTACAGCAAGCCCGGGCGAGAAGCGCGAACATGGACACACTGATCACGCTCGGCACGCTGACCGCGTTCCTCTACTCCACCTATGAGCTGCTCGCCGGTGGCCCGCTGTTCTTCGAGACCTCGGCGCTGATCATCGCGTTCGTCGTGCTGGGCCGCTATTTCGAGGCCCGAGCCACCGGCAAGGCGTCGGAGGCGATCAGCAAACTGCTCGAGATGGGCGCCAAGGAAGCCTGCCTGCTGGTGGATGGTCAGGAGCTGCTGGTCCCGGTCGACCAGGTGCAGGTCGGAGACCTGGTGCGGGTCCGGCCCGGGGAGAAGATCCCGGTCGACGGTGAGATCACCGACGGACGCGCCGCCGTCGATGAATCGATGCTGACCGGTGAGTCGGTCCCGGTGGAGAAGACGGTGGGTGATCGTGTTGCCGGGGCCACCGTCAACATCGATGGGCTGCTGACCGTGCGTGCCACCGCCGTCGGGGCCGACACCGCGCTGGCGCAGATTGTGCGCCTGGTCGAACAGGCCCAGGGCGGCAAAGCCCCGGTGCAACGGCTGGCTGACCGGGTCTCGTCGGTGTTCGTCCCGGCGGTCGTCGGTGTTGCCGCGGCAACGTTCGCCGGGTGGACACTGATCGCCGCCAACCCGATCGCCGGGATGACCGCCGCGGTGGCGGTGCTGATCATCGCGTGCCCGTGCGCGTTGGGTCTGGCCACCCCCACCGCGATCACGGTCGGCACCGGCCGCGGCGCCGACCTGGGGATCCTGGTCAAGGGCGGCGAGGTGATGGAGGCCTCTAAGACGATCGACACCGTGGTGTTCGACAAGACCGGCACCCTCACCCGCGCCCAGATGCGGGTCACCGATGTGATTGCCGACAAGCGGCGCCAGCCCAACCTGGTGCTACGGATCGCCGCCGCGGTCGAGTCGGGCTCCGAACACCCGATCGGCGCGGCGATCGTTGCCGGTGCGCGTGAGCTGGGATTGCAGATTCCGGCCGCCACGAAATTCACCAACGTCGCCGGGCACGGAGTGCGGGCCCAGATCGACGGCCGGACAGTGCTGGTTGGGCGACGCAAGCTGGTCGACGACCACGATCTGCTGCTGCCCGAGCACCTCGCCGCAGCCGCCGAGGAGCTCGAAGAGCAGGGCCGCACCGCGGTGTTCGTCGGCCGCGACGACCACGTTGTGGGCGTGCTCGCGGTGGCTGACACCGTCAAGGACGACGCAGTCGACGTGGTCCGGCAGCTGCACGCCATGGGGCTGCAGGTCGCCATGATCACCGGCGACAACGCCCGCACCGCCGCCGCGATCGCCCAGCAGGTCGGCATCGACCAGGTGATGGCCGAGGTACTGCCGCAGGACAAAGTAGCCGAGATCAAGCGACTACAAGATCGGGGCCGGGTGGTCGCGATGGTGGGCGATGGCGTCAACGACGCCCCCGCGCTGGTGCAGGCCGATCTGGGCATCGCCATCGGCACCGGCACCGACGTGGCCATCGAGGCCTCCGACATCACGCTGATGTCCGGCCGGCTCGACGGTGTCGTGCAGGCGATCCAACTCTCGCGGCAGACCCTGCGCACTATCCATCAGAACCTGGGCTGGGCGTTTGGCTACAACACCGCCGCGATCCCCCTTGCCGCACTCGGTTTGCTCAACCCGGTCATCGCCGGAGCGGCGATGGGACTCTCCTCGGTCAGCGTGGTCACCAACTCCCTGCGGCTACGCCGCTTCGGCCGCGACACCCACCAGGCGCTCCCGGCCGCCCCAATCCCCCGTCGGCTGATGGGTAAACAACCGCCACCCGATGCGCTCCACACAGTGAACATCGCTGTCGCAGGACGGCGAACCGGTGAATGACGTTGGTATACCACGACATCGGCGCTCGCTCACCCGGAGCATCGGGTCAAGGCCGCACACATGGTGATCGATGCACAACCGGCCGGCCGCTGAGGTAGCCCGCGAGCGAAGCGTGGGCCTAAGGAGGAGCGTATCCACACCACGCGATCGTTGCCAGCACCGTGGCGGGCCCGCCCTCCTACAGTCAGGCAGAGGTCCTGGAGGGGGCCCCGGTCTTGTTCACCCTGTGCCTTTGGCCGTCGCTGTCGCCGCCGTGCACTGGTGGCGACCCCGCTAGGCGCGGCATGGGTCAAGGTTCAGCTAATCCGAATCCCTGCCCTGGTCAACGAGTGTGGGAAAGATCGCACACACCCCGGCATGTCGATGTACTCGATGGCTTAAAGTGCCGCAAAGCCGCAGAGCCCGGAGTTCACCGCGGTCACTGTTGCCACCGCGATCGGACTCGTTATGAGCACCCCGGTTACGACGAGCCGACTGCACACCGCCAGTGGCAGACGATGGCCACGCGGTGGGGACATCAGCCGCTGCACGCGGCTGAGCATGTCGCCGCCGGTGGCGGCAAGTGCTGCGGCGGGTACGCCCGAACCTGTGGTGAGTGCTGCGAAAGCTTCGAGTAGCGTTTGGTGGCCGTGTGCGCGCACGGCCGCATCGTCGGCCCGCATCTCCAGCAGTCGAGCGATCTCGGCCGCACCGCGGGTGAACAGTGCAATCCAGGGCAAGGCGGTGGCCAGGCTGCGGGTCAAGGTGATCAGCAGGTGGTGGTGTTCGTCGAGGTGGGCACGTTCATGGGTGAGGACGGCGTCTAGTTGGGCGCTGTCGAGGACGTGAAGTGCGCCGGTGGTGACGATCGTGGTCCGTGTCGGATCGGCGACGCAGTAGGCGGCCGGTGTGCGGCCATCGAGCACGACGGCATCCAGTCCGGGGTAACGGCGGCCCACAATTCTGGCCGCGTGAGCATGTTCGGCTGCCTGCCGGTCGGCCCGGCTGAGTGCACAATGCACCCGCCAACCCAGCCGGCCGAGACCGAACATCGCGGACGCAACGATTGCCAGGGCGATGGCCTGGACGAGGAAGCCGTGCTCGCCCGCCGCCACGTTACGCACCACTGCCAAACAGGCGCGCCACATCGCCACACCGGTCCAGCCGGTGTGTACCACGTCCGCGGCTAAAAATATCGTCGCTGAAATCCAGGACCCGAGCACACTGAGCATTGCGGCCAGCCAAACCGACACACCGAGCCCCGGGGCATCTCCGCCGCGCGTCAGCCAAGTCAGCGCCAGTGGGCCGACGGTGAGGGCCAGGACGCTGTAGAGCAGCAGGCACATGGCGACGCTCACCGGGAACGCCCCCGGGATGCTTGATCGAGCACCTTGCGCAGCGCCGCCGACTCCTCGGCGGTCATCTCCTGCACGAAATGTGCGAACACCATGTCGGGGTTGTCAGCGGCGCCCGCCAATGCCTGGCGCATCAGGCGGGCGCTGTGCTCTTCGCGGCTGAGCACCGGCCAATACCGGAAAGCCCGGCCGTCCCGATCTCGGTCCAGCCAGCCCTTGGAGTGCAGGTTGTCCATGGTGCTCATCACCGTCGTGTAGGCGATGGCGCGAGTGGCCTGCAACTCCTCGAACACCTCCCGCACACTGGTGGCACCGTCGCTGGCCCACAACCGGTCCATGATCACCGCTTCCAAAGACCCGAACTCGCGTGCCGCACTCATGGCTTCACATTGCCATGCCTGCACAGCAGGGCAGTGTGCCCCACACCGCTTGTGTTCCGCTGTCGCCGGCCCGCACCGTCGACCAGACGCAGGCCAGCGCAAACAGCAATGTTGCGGCACCGGCGCCGGTGGCACCGATCCGGCGGGCCGCCGGCGCAACGGCGCCCACGGTGCCGGCGAAGATCGGGGTGTGCAACGCCCACCAGCAGGTCAGTGCGATGGTCAACAGTGCAACCCAGACGATGACCTGCCCTCCCAGCGTGACGTGTCGACTCAGCACCGCTCCGCCCATCATCACCTGCGCTCGCAGCGTGCCACCGGCTGCCGTGGTCAGCGGAACCAATAGCAGCGCCGCCGTGGCAACGAACAGCGGTATCGCACCGATGCGGCGCCGCGCTGCGGGCCACACCACCGCCAGGATCGCCAGCAGTGCGGCCAGTGGCACCAACGCCGCCACCAGATGTGCCAAAAACGGATGTGTCGGCAGCCCGTGAACCATCCCAACCATGCAGAACTTCGCTTCCCGGTCGCAGATGGCTATTTGTCGCAGCAGTCCATACCGGCTTTCGGTCCCATCTTGTCCATGGGCATGTTGTCCATGGGCATGCCTTCGCGCATCTTCGGACCCTGGTGGTCCTTGTCCATCATCATCGGTTTTCCACAGCACGGCTCATCCGGGCCGTGTCCGGCGGGTGCATCGTTGACCGGCGGGGCCGACGCGGTCACCGTGCCGAAGGTGAGCGTGCCGGTGGAGCCGGCCCATGTCCCGACGAAGAAGACCCCCAAACCGATGACTGCGAACGCCAGGACCGCCGCGATCGTGGCCTTACGCTGCCGCAACTTGACTCCCACCGTGCCGAACAACCCCATCATCTGTTCCCTTCTGACCGGTGCGCCAGATGCGCCACAATCGAACTACGTATTACGTACGTAGATAGTAGATCAGGTGGAGGGTTGCGCCGCAAGCATTTCGAGGGCCCGCCCTGGTTGGCCGCATGCGTCGGCGCGGCCGAGGTCAAGCCACATCTTGCCGATAAGCCGTCAGCGAGCCGAGCGAGGCTGCGTGTCCCAGGGTCGCCGCTGTCGGCTCCGGTTGAACCCTGGGCAGCCCACGCTCGGGATTCAACCGGAACCGACAGCCGTGGCGTTGCCGGCCCACGGCATATATTGATATTGCAATATGATGATGCGAATGCGGGCGAAGGCCAAACGTTTTGCCGATCGGGGGAACGGAGATGAAAGGGTGCTGGTAGCGATGTACGCATTGTTGGGTAAGGCGGGGGCCGCGGTAGTCGCAGGACTGGTCGGGGGTGAGTGCCTATGAGGTGTTGAAGAGGGCGGTAGGCAAAGCGCCGTTTCGGCGGGCTGCGGTGGTAACGACGGAGTTGAGGTGAGTACACCCCAAGGGGCTCAACCTCGTCTGGTCGGGGAGTGCATACCGTGAGGCACTCCCATTCCTCGACCGCCGCATCGCCGACTTGCAACGATCTCACCGCCGTGCGCCTTGAGTCGGCGGACCGTGTTCGCTGCCGGCGAGTACATCAGACCAAAGACTTCGGCCGTAGCCGAGAGTGTGGTTAGCGCGAGCAACGATATGCGAAACTCGGGATCGATCGTGGAGCGATATGTCTAGCGTTCTATCGGCCAGCCAATCGTGGATCTCGACGATCTGGCCAAGCCTGACGCCACGAGTCCCGTCGCTTCGAAGCCTACGTGCGGCGAGAATAGGTTTCGATATCGCCCAACCGCGGACTTCTTCTTCTACTTCGTTGAGTAGCTGAGCTGTTGAGAGCGAGCGGATGTCCCGCGATTGAAGCTTCAGCACCGTTACCGTCACCAGGTCTTGCAGTTTTGCCCGCCTGTAGACGGCAGGACCAACGGCAACCTGACCACAGGCGCTGGGTGGGTTCACACTGGCTATTCATGGCGGCTGCCACGTCAGAGGACCGCTGGGGGGGAGCGCATTCGCAGCGGTCATGAGCGCGTAGGCATTCCGAAAGGTCTCATTGTGGTCGTCGTCGATGTCAGCTCGCTTCGTGGGCCAGTCCCTGTGTTGCTCGGCGGGGAGCGTGTACGGGGGAGCTGCATAGCGAATATCGCCGCCGGTGAAGAGTTCCCAGTAGCGGCGGACAACGCCGTGGAACTCCCTACCGTCACAGGTGCGCCCGCCGACACCGGCAGATTTCAGTGCACGCACTAGCCGCCGAGGGTCGTCGGCGATGATGCGTCGCTGCTGGTAGTCGATCGGGGGTGGGTTGCGGCGCAGCTGCTCCTTCAGCTCCGTCAACGCAGCAAGGGCTTCCGGCCACAGTCCGTCGCGAACGACTCGTCGCCAATACTGCGTTACCGGGACCGCGATGCCCTTCGGTAGTCCGAGGTCTAGAGCGATGATGGCCCATGGGCGGGTGTTGCCGATCTTGGCCAGCGCCATCGCTTGGGCCGCAGCAGCCAAGGTGGTGGCATCTTCGGCGCCGGTCCATACGGTGCCAGACCAGAGAACTTGGGGAATCTGTGCGTGATCGATCTCGGCCAGCTCGGGGTGGTGTTCGGGGAGCCGTAGCCAGGTGCGGTCATCATTTTCACGAACTGGGTAGCGAGGATGGCGATTGCCGCAGTCGAACGTGAGCTGGGCGGCTGGACTGAACGTCGCGCGGACAGAACCCAGGCGTATCGCGGCGAGCAGCGGATTGCGTCTGCGGCGCAGCAACACGTTGTCGGGACCGACGGGAGTGACAGATCCGGCGGGGTTCAGTAGCCCCACAGCGTCCGCTTGCTGCGCGGCGACCGTCGCCGAGGTGGAGGAGAGCACCTGGCCGGCGTTGCGCAGCGCACGCACCAATGCGGTGCGATCGTAGGTGTCTTCGAACAGGGTCACGATCCTGATGGATTCGTCGACGAGTTGACACAGCCCGTCGAAGGCGATCGTTGCGGTGATCTCGATACCGACAACGCGCAGCAGGCTGGCGGGATCGTGGACGTACTGCTGCCAGAGTCGAAACGCCAGTCTGTGCGCATCGACCGCCTCGGCGTCCATGCCGTAAGGGCTGATCGTTCGCAGGTCGAAGTTGCAGCGGCGCCCGCGCCGCATGCGGCCACTGGGACGACGCGGCCGGTTTGGGCAACGGTAAAGCGGAGCATCGGCGTCGAGCGACAGCCACGACACCGTCGACCAGGGCTGTTCACCACAGCGCGGACAGGTGCGCACGAGCAAACACGCGTGCCGGACACAGGCGATCGCCAACATGCTGGACCATTCGCGCTTCCAATGCGGGTCGGGCACCGCCAGGCAGACAGGACAAAACGCGCTCCCCGCCGGTATTGGCCGAGTAACCCCGCGATAGCGGGCCAGGTAGTCCACGACGGCGGCATTGGGCGCCATCTCGGCCGCAGTCGCGATCGTGTCGGCTTCCGGACAGCCGAGCTTGAGCGCGAGCACGCCGGCGTGCTGACGAATCAGCCTCGTCAACTGGCCTGGGCGCTGTAAGCGATCCTGTGCGCCCGCTTCGGAGATCAACTCCCGCGGTGTGATGCCGTACCGTTTGGCGGCGCGCGTCAACCAAGACTCAATCGTCTCATCAGGGCGGATCGCGACTGCGACCGGCCAGCGATCGATGTCATAGCCGGCCGGCACCGACCGAAGCAAGCGGCCCCGGCCGGACGGCTTAGACGGTTGAGCTGCTGCTGATCTGGGCCGCATTGTCGATCGTTGTTGCCGCGATCAGTTCATCAGTGATGGTTTCAACGCCGGTTGTGATCGCGAGGTAGCTGACGCGGTCGAGAAGATTGGTCAGCGACGCGATTCTTTCTTGGGTTCGCCGGTACAGCTCTTTGGCGTGATCGACCAGCATGCCTGGCTTGGCGTCGGCGAGCTTGATGTGACTTTCGAACGCGCCAAGCACGCTGACCCAACCGCGGAACCCCGCGTCACTGTCGACCGCGAACGGCGCGACCGGACACCGCGTGGCACGGCGGCTCGTCTGCGCGTAGCTGGCTTGCTCCCCGATGAGCCCCTCGTCAAAGAAGCGTTTTTCGCGCAGCTTCACGCCGACGTAAACGAACGTGACCGCCATCTCGTTCGCCAACCCCTTGAGGTGGTTAGACACTTCTACGCCGTTGCGATGTCGAAAGTCGATGAAGTGCAAGTCATCTATCACGATCAACCTCGTCGCGCACGACGTCACACAGTCAACGGCCAAGGCCCCCAGTTTCGACGTGGAGGCTCGGTCGACGGCGGGATGCCCATAGAACCGCAGGATCTGTTGATTGAGCCCCTTGAGCGTGATCCCGGCGCTGAGCGAAACGAAGGCCACCGGCAGACGCTGGTGGCCTTCAGGTGTTTTAGGTCCCTGGCGCCGGTAGACCGCACGGTGGAAACCTCGCGCGTAACGAGTGGCGATCGTTGTTTTACCCAACCCGGGCTCGGCGTCGATCACCACCGAACCGCGCAGGCGGTCACTGTCGCGTCGATTGGAAGACATGACCTGGTCGATGATGCCGTAGGCGGCCTTGAGCTGTGCCGTCTTCACCGTCGGAAGATTCGCGTTCCATACCATCCGCGCCTCGTTGTAGTCCTCCCGATGATCGTCGGGGAGCGCGTCCATTTGTTTGCGACTCAAGACTTCGAAGTCGTCACGAGGCCCCGAACTGGCGAACGCGTTCCACCCCTGTTTGCGGGACAGCTGGTATGAGGCAGTGCCGTTCCTTGCCAGCCAGCGGGCCCACCGGTTCGTCATTCGTCGAAAACCTCGAATGCGGCTTCGTCGGGGTGCTCGTCGTAGTAGCGGTCGAACACGTCATCGAGATCGTCCGTTACATGGGTTCGTGTCTGCTGGCGTCGCGCAACAAGATCGATGACTGCCGGTAGCGAGGCCGACATGCGTTCGTCTTCATCGCTGATTTCTTCGATCGTGGGCTGAGAGTGGGAGACGCGACCTGCGGCGATCCGTTTCGCAAGAACCCGGTCTCGTCGGGTCCGGACTGCATCTCGACTCCATGCCTCCAACAGGTCATGTACCGCCTGCGAGGGGTCGACGTGGCGGTTTTGGCGCAGACTGATGCTCTTGGCGTAGTCGGCGGCGTCCTGGCCGAATGGACCGTGCAGCCCAGCAGCGTGTTCCCACTCCAGGCAGTGCCATTCGTTGGTATCGGGGTTCCTGAAATAGACGAATCTCACGTCGTGGGTGTCGATACTGAAGGGCCAGTGACCCGCGTGCTTGCCGCCGTAGGGAGACCGGGCACCGCGGAAGCCGTTGAGGCCCTCGCCGTCATAGCGTTGCCCGTTGATTTCGACGCCGTAGTGCTGAATGGTGCGCCACTTAACGTCGAGGAATTCGTAGGCCAAGTCGCGACGTGCCGGCAAGGTCAATGCGCCAGAACGAGCCAAACCTATCTCCCACATCTCGGCCGGGGAGAAGTTGCCCGGACCCAGCTCTGGCACGCACAGTCCGCGGTGTTTCGTACGGTGATACACCGAACCGACCCACTCGCGGATGATCTGTTCGAGTTCTCCGACGTAGTAGAACGCCTGACCTTCCACGTCCTTGCCTCGCGAGTAGACGTCCGGGCCCTTGTACGCCGGAAGGTGTTGCAGCAGCGACTGCCGCAGGGTGAGAAAGAAGCGTTCGATCGTCGGTTTGTCCGTCGGTTTGTTCGGGATTGCCGGCTGGATCGAGATGCCGAATCGTGCACACACACCGATGACATGAGCCGAGAGGTACTGGCGGCCGTGATCGACCACGATGATCTCTGGCACAAGAGCGGGACGACGATCCGGTGACGATTCAGCGATCGCCTCGATGTCCTCGGAGCCCAGCAGAACGTTCTTCGGTACGCCGTGAAATGGCCACACGGACTGTTCGCCGTCATCGATTCCGAACTGCTGGGTGACGGACTGGTAGAGCACGTTCGCGACGTCCTGGGACTTAGTCGACACCGGCATCAGGCGCAAGCCAAGTACACAGCGGGTGTAGAGATCCATCGCCACCGTGAGTTCCACCGGAACCCATCGCAATGTCACCGGCTCCATCGCGAAAACATCGAGGGCATTGGTGTCCAAGACGATGTACTCACCAGGCCGGGTCGCCCGTAGGCGGCCGTATGGACCTGCAGGACGACCGGCGGCCGAACGACGTGCCTTGGCACTGCCGAACGTGTACATCCCCTTGGAATGCACCTCCACACGCCGGTAAGCGGCGGAGCGGGAAGGCAGCACAACGGCGTCGGCGCCGTACTCGGTCACAACTGCTCGATGTGTCGCGTCGATCACGGCGCCCCGCGTCGGCGTCGACGCGTTTGCGAAGCTGACCAGTACGGTCTTGAGCATTGTTTCCCACCGGGGATCAACCTGCGGCGCACGCTTTCGCGTTAGCTTCGAATCCGCAAGACCGGCCACGCCCGACTGCGTGTAACCCTCTATCCACCGACGCATGGTTTTTGTGGAGACGGATAGCTCGGCGGCTTTGCGTTCGATCGCGCGTCCTCGGTCTCCCTTGCGGAGGCACGGCTCGTCAAGAATCGATCGGACAGCGTTGGCGCGCCGTTCAAGATCGGCTAACGCAGCCGAGTCGAGCATGCCGAGGACGACGGGCACCAATTCGCGGTCCTGGGGGCTTGGCGAAGGTTCCGTTATTGGCTGGGCGGACATCGCCAACGTCGAAATGGTGGCAGTGCGGACCGATTGCCCCGACGACAAGGTGACGACTCCCCGACCGAACTCGGTGATGGTCCAAACATCACCGTCAAACCACACCTGGCTGCCGAGCACTAATTCGACGGAGGCGGTCACGATGGAACCGCAATTTCAACGATCGAATCCGGGCTCAGAGGCCGCGTCAGGTCCGTCCGGAGTTCATGGCGCCAAAGCAGCCAGAGCATCGCTCTGCGGACCGCCCAACGAGGCCGTCTCGCCGCAGATTCCAATTGACCGAACGTCAGTCCGGGACGGATGGCGGATCGAACAGCGGCGACGCTCGCACCGTCAACGAATTCGCCTCGCCTGCCGGCCGCCATCTGACGAACGTTGGCGAGCACGATCGGGTCAGCACCAGTCCAGACCTCGTACCTCCATTGCTGCGATGCGCAGACTCGCGAAGTCCATGCGAAGACAGCCGAGACCTTGGGATGCGTCAGCATGTCCGCAGGTTTTACGTCCACCACCACGAAGCTGCCGTCGCGGCGGGCCAGCAGCAGGTCGGGAACATGTCGGCGGGCCGCACCGTTGTCCTCCCCGACAAGCCATAGCGGCTGGGCCGCGATGCCGACAACGTCCGAGTCGAAATCGGCGAGCAGCAGACGGTCGCGTTCAAGAAGGCTCTCGTAACCCAAGTGGCTCTTGGTGGTCATGGACCAGAACAAGCCCGGGTAGTGCCGCTGCCCGGCGAAAGACCGTATCGGACGAACGGGCAGCCCCTGAACCACCGATGCCAACTGGACCTTGCCGACGGTCGTCGACTGCTCGTCTCCGCCAGCCGACACGTAGTGACATTGCGTCGCGCTGAGCTGGCCTCGGGCCATATCCGGAAGTGTGCGCTCCGTGGACACCGTATTGAGACAACGACACGCTCAGGACACGTCTTGGACACGTAAGTGGGATTTGGACACGACACGCGGGTTCCTACAGTTAGGAAGGCGCCCGGAACAAATCTGCGGCACCGCCCGTTGACCACATCGACAAGTTGAGTGATAGTCACTCAAGTCGGAGTTGACAGCAGGGTTGCGGTAAGCGCATCCTTGAGCGCAGTCCGCTCAGACTTCACAATCTCTACCAGGGAGGAAAACACCATGGCTCGTGCGGTCGGAATCGACCTCGGGACCACCAACTCTTGCGTTTCGGTGCTTGAGGGCGGTGACCCCGTCGTCGTAGCCAACTCGGAGGGCTCGCGCACCACCCCGTCGGTCGTCGCGTTCGCGCGCAACGGCGAGGTGCTGGTCGGCCAGCCCGCGAAGAACCAGGCGGTCACCAACGTCGACCGCACCATCCGTTCGGTCAAGCGCCACATGGGCAGCGACTGGAAAGTCGAGATCGACGGCAAGGACTACACCGCGCAGGAGATCAGCGCGCGCGTCTTGATGAAGCTGAAGCGTGACGCGGAGGCCTACCTCGGTGAGGACATCACCGACGCCGTCATCACCGTGCCGGCCTACTTCAACGACGCCCAGCGTCAGGCCACCAAGGAGGCCGGCCAGATCGCCGGCCTGAACGTGCTGCGGATCGTCAACGAGCCGACCGCCGCCGCGTTGGCCTACGGCCTGGACAAGGGCCAGAACGAGCAGACCATCCTGGTCTTCGACCTCGGCGGCGGCACGTTCGACGTGTCCCTGCTGGAGATCGGCGAGGGTGTCGTCGAGGTGCGCGCCACCTCCGGTGACAACCACCTCGGCGGCGACGACTGGGACGACCGCGTCGTCGAATGGCTGGTCGACAAGTTCAAGGGCACGTCCGGCATCGACCTGACCAAGGACAAGATGGCGATGCAGCGGCTGCGTGAAGCCGCCGAGAAGGCGAAGATCGAGCTGTCCAGCTCGCAGAGCACCTCGATCAACCTGCCCTACATCACCGTCGACGCCGACAAGAACCCGCTGTTCCTCGACGAGCAGCTGACCCGCGCGGAGTTCCAGAAGATCACCCAGGACCTGCTGGACCGCACCCGCAAGCCGTTCCAGTCGGTCATCAAGGACGCCGGCATCTCGGTCTCCGAGATCGACCACGTCGTGCTGGTCGGTGGGTCCACCCGGATGCCCGCGGTGACCGACCTGGTCAAGGAGCTCACCGGCGGTCAGGAGCCCAACAAGGGCGTCAACCCCGACGAGGTCGTCGCGGTCGGCGCCGCACTGCAGGCCGGTGTGCTCAAGGGCGAGGTGAAAGACGTTCTGCTGCTTGACGTCACCCCGCTGTCCCTGGGTATCGAAACCAAGGGCGGCGTGATGACCAAGCTGATCGAGCGCAACACCACCATCCCGACCAAGCGGAGTGAGACCTTCACCACCGCCGACGACAACCAACCGTCGGTGCAGATCCAGGTCTACCAGGGTGAGCGCGAAATCGCCTCGCACAACAAGCTGCTCGGCTCCTTCGAGCTGACCGGTATCCCGCCGGCCCCGCGCGGCGTGCCGCAGATCGAGGTCACCTTCGACATCGACGCCAACGGCATCGTGCACGTCACCGCCAAGGACAAGGGCACCGGCAAGGAGAACACGATCAAGATCCAGGAGGGCTCCGGCCTGTCCAAGGAGGAGATCGACCGGATGATCAAGGACGCCGAGGCGCACGCCGACGAGGACCGCAAGCGTCGCGAAGAGGCCGACGTGCGCAACCAGGCCGAGTCGCTGGTCTACCAGACGGAGAAGTTCGTCAAGGAGCAGAAGGAGGCCGAAGGCGGCTCCAAGGTGCCCGAGGACGTGCTGGCCAAGGTCGAGGCATCGGTCGCCGACGCCAAGAAGGCCTTGGAGGGCACCGACATCGGCGCGATCAAGTCCGCGATGGAGAAGCTCGGCGAGGAGTCGCAGGCGCTCGGTCAGGCGATCTACGAGGCCACCCAGGCCGAGCAGGGCGCTGACGGTCACGCCGGGCACGCCGGTGCCGACGACGTCGTCGACGCCGAAGTGGTCGAGGACGACGGAGCCGCCAAGTGACCTCGGAAACCGGTGCGGAATCCGAACCCGAACCCGAGGTGATCACCGTCACCGACAAGCGGCGGATCGATCCCGAAACCGGTGCAGCACGTGAAGGCACGTCCGGCCCGGCCCCCAGTGGGCCGGCGCCGGGCGAGCCGGAAGTCGTTGAATCGCAAGAGGCTCCCGAGGCCGACCCGGTCGCGGAGCTCACCGCCGACCTGCAGCGGGTGCAGGCGGACTTCGCCAACTACCGCAAGCGCGCGCTGCGCGATGCGCAGGTCGCCGGCGACCGGGCGAAGGCCGCGGTGGTCACCGAACTGCTCGGCGTCCTCGACGACCTGGACCGGGCCCGCACCCACGGCGACCTGGAGTCCGGACCGCTGAAGGCGTTGGGGGACAAGCTGACCGGTGTGCTCACCGGACTCGGCCTGGCACCGTTCGGCAGCGAGGGTGACGAGTTCGACCCGTCGCTGCACGAGGCCGTGCAGCACGAGGGCGATGGCACCCACTCGGTGATCGGTGCCGTCCTGCGGCAGGGTTACCGGCTCGGCGAGCAGGTGCTGCGGCACGCGATGGTCGGCGTGGTCGACACCGTGCCGGATGCCGACGCCACCGGCGCCACCGCAGAACCGACGGCCGACTGACACCGCAGAGGGGGTGACGCGATATGGCCCAGCGTGAATGGGTCGAGAAGGACTTCTACAAGGAGTTGGGCGTCTCCTCCGGCGCCAGCGAGAAGGAGATCAAGAGCGCCTATCGCAAACTTGCCTCGGAGCTGCACCCGGACAAGAACCCGAACAATCCGGCGGCTGCGGAGCGGTTCAAGGCGGTGTCGGAGGCCTACAGCGTTCTGTCGGATGAGGCCAAGCGCAAGGAGTACGACGAGACCCGGCGACTGTTCGCCGGCGGCGGTTTCGGCCGGCGCGGCGGCGGTTTCGGCGGGGGCGGTGGTTTCAGCCCCGGTGCCGACGGTGCGGAGTTCAACCTCAACGATCTGTTCGGCCAGGCCGGGCAGACCGGCGGTGCCAACATCGGCGACCTGTTCGGTGGACTGTTCGGTCGCGGCGCGCAGCAGCGGCCCAGCCGGCCGCGGCGGGGCAATGACATGGAGACCGACTCCGAGTTGAGTTTCCTGGAGGCCACCAAGGGCGTCGAGATGCCGCTGCGGCTGACCAGCGCGGCGCCGTGCACCAACTGCCACGGCAGCGGCGCACGTCCGGGCACCAGCCCCAAGGTCTGCGCGGCGTGCAACGGCTCCGGGGTGATCAGCAGCAACCAGGGCGCGTTCGGGTTCTCCGAGCCGTGCACCGACTGCCGCGGCAGCGGATCACTCATCGAGCACCCGTGTTCGGAGTGCAAGGGCACCGGCCGGGCGGCGCGGACCCGCACCATCAACGTGCGGATTCCGCCGGGAGTCGAAGACGGCCAACGGATTCGGCTGGCCGGTCAGGGTGAGGCCGGGCTGCGCGGTGCGCCGTCCGGCGACCTGTACGTGACGGTGCGGGTCCGCCCGGACAAGGTGTTCAGCCGCGACGGCGACGACCTGACCGTCACGATCCCGGTCAGCTTCTCCGAGTTGGCGCTCGGCACAACGCTTTCGGTGCCGACGCTGGACGGCAAGGTCGGAGTTCGGGTGCCCAAGGGCACCGCCGACGGCCGCATCCTGCGGGTCCGCGGCCGGGGTGTGCCGAAACGCAGCGGCGGCAACGGCGACCTGCTGGTCACCGTCAAGGTCGCGGTGCCGCCGAACCTGGAGGGTGCGGCGGAGCAGGCGCTGGAGGCGTACGCGGAGGCCGAGCGGTCCAGCGGCTTCGACCCCAGGGCGGGCTGGGCGGGCAACCGGCCATGAGTCCCTCGGAGAGCTCGCGGACGTTCCTGATCTCGGTGGCCGCCGAGCTCGCCGGGATGCACGCGCAGACGCTGCGTACCTACGACCGGCTCGGCCTGGTCAGTCCGCGGCGCAGTTCCGGTGGCGGGCGGCGTTATTCGCAGCACGACGTCGACCTGCTGCGGGAGGTGCAGCGGCTCTCCCACGACGAAGGCGTCAACCTGGCCGGCATCAAGCGGATCATCGAGCTGACCAATCAGGTCGAGGTGCTGCAGTCGCGGGTTGAGGAGATGGCCGCCGAGGTGGAGATGCTGCGGCGCAACCAGCGCCGGGAGGTCGCGGTGATCCCGAAGAGCACCGCCGTGGTGGTCTGGCAGCCGCGGCGATGAACCCAGACGGCCAGGACCACCCCCGGAAGCGCCGGCGCAGCTGGCTGTGGGGCTACGAGGATGAGCAGGAACTCTCACCGGAGCAGCGCGCGGAGCGCAGGCGGAGCCGAGTGCGGGATGTGTGGGATTGGATCATCGATCTGATTCCCTGGTGATCGGCGGGATCGTTCAGCTGACCCGGATCGAGAACTGTGCGACAGCCGGCTCGCCCGGCTGCGCCACCCGATATCCGCCTTGCCGCAGCGCATCGGTGGGTGCGGCCATCGGCTCGAAGCAGACGACGTCGTCGCTGTGCGGGGCGTAGATCTGCGCGGCCGGATAGCCGCCGTCGAAGTGCACCGTGATGCGGCGGTCGCCACCGGAGACCGCGAACACCGCCCCGGGCGGAACCTCGTCGTAGCCGTCGTCGAAGGTGTTGTCGCCCAACGGCTCATCGAGCGCCGGCTGCGGGGCCACCACGCCGGTGGGCAGGCCGTGAGCGTCGACCTCGCGCCGGCGCATCGCCGGTGCCTCGATCCGCCACTCGTTGCGCGGCACCCCGGGAATCGTCAGATACGGGTGGAACCCGAAACACAGCGGCACCGCGGCATCAGTCGTGGCGGTCACCGTGGTGCGAACCCGCAGCGTGCGTTCGGCCAGCAGGATGTTCATCTCCAGCAGGTGCGGGAACGGGAACGACGCCAGCAGCTCCGGGTCGGCGCCGAAGTCCAGCTCTGCGACCAGTTGTGAGTCCGACAGCGCGTTGACCCGCCACCGGGGGCAGGCGGCCAGCGTGCCGTGGATGGGGGAGCCGTGCTCGTCGGTGTGCACCCCGCCGGTGCCCGGGGTCAGCGTCACCGCCGTATCCCCGACGCGGTAGTCGTTGCCGCTCAACCGATTCGCCCACGGATACAGCAGCGGGATGCCCATCGTCTTGTGCTCGGTGACGTAGGCGTCCAGGCCGCGGCGCTGCCCGAGCAACTCCACGCCGTCGTCGGCCAGTGACGTGCAGATCATTCCTGCATCTGGAACATACATGGCAGTCAGCGCGGATACCGGGTCGCGGAGCGTGAGGATCTGCACGCTGTCAGCCTAGCCAGTCCTGCGTGCGTATCGTCGTTCGATGACGAAAGGAGACCGATGCAGCACCCCGAGGACGAGGCGGTGACCGACCCGAAACGACAGTTGGCGCTGCGTGCGGCTCGGAAGCGGGATGTCATGGATTACGTCCCCTGGGCATTCGCGATACTGGGGGTGCTGTTCCTGGTCATCGGGGTGGGCGTGGCCTGGCGCACCGTGAACTTCCGGGCCGGGGCACAGACCGCCGACGCGGTGGTGGTCGAGCGGATCGAGTCCCGCGACAAGGAGGGCTCCA
Organism: Mycolicibacter acidiphilus; assembly: GCF_018455725.1. Taxonomy (GTDB): domain Bacteria; phylum Actinomycetota; class Actinomycetes; order Mycobacteriales; family Mycobacteriaceae; genus Mycobacterium; species Mycobacterium acidiphilum. The sequence goes on along the minus strand of NZ_JAHCLR010000003.1, from coordinate 239,638 downwards.
CCGTGTACGCGATCACCGTCGAATACACCGTGGACGGGCGCAGCTACCGGTACGCGCCGGGTGATCGCTCGAACTCGGAACCGGAAGTGGGGGAGCACCTGTCGGTGTTCTATCGGCCGGACAATCCCGGCGACGCGCGACTCGGCGGCTTCGCGGGTTGGAGTAACGCGCTCATCTTCACGTTTCTCGGATCGGTGTTCGGCCTGCTCGGTGGAACCTTCATCTTCTTCACCCGCCGCGACCGCCGCCGCCAGGAACGCACCGTCCGGATCGGGGAACCCCTCACCTGTGTGGTCGAGTCCATCGTCGAGAACACCACCTACAGCCCGAACGGCGACAGCAGCACCGAGTGGGTCCTCACCGCCCGTTACGACGACCCGGCCAACAACAGGGTGCTGCGCTTCAAACGCAACTACTCGCAGAAGCCCCGCGGGATCGTCGTCGACCGGGACCTGGTGACGGTGTTCGTCGATCCGGATGACCCGTCGAATTACGTGATCGCTGCCGACTGACGAAGGAACTCAGCCCATGTCCGACGACTCGCTGCGCGACGACCACCTGGAACTGCTGCGCCGCCGCGCACTGACCGAGGATGCGGCGCGACCGGAGGCGGTACGGCGCCGGCACGAGGCGGGCGGACGCACAGCGCGGGAGAATATCGCCGACCTGGTCGATCCCGGGACGTTCGTGGAGTACGGCCGGTTCGCGATCGCCGCGCAGCGTGCCCGCCGGAGCGTCGACGACCTGATCGCCAACACCCCCGCCGACGGCCTGCTGGCCGGGACCGCCACGATTAACGCCGCGCAGTTCGGGCCCGACCGCAGCACCTGCGCGGTGCTGGCCTATGACTACACGGTGCTGGCGGGCACGCAGGGTGCCCTGGGACATCTGAAGAAGGATCGGCTGTTCGACCTGATCGCCCGGCTGCGCCTGCCGACGGTCTTCTTCGCCGAAGGCGGTGGCGGACGGCCTGGCGACACCGACTACCCGACGGTATCGTCGCTGAACGTTCCGGCATTCGCGCTGTGGGCCAAGCTTTCCGGGCTGGTGCCGCGGATAGCGGTGGTCAACGGGCGCTGCTTCGCGGGGAACGCCGTCATCGCAGGCACCTCCGATCTGATCATCGCCACCGCGGACACCTCCATCGGGATGGCGGGTCCGGCGATGATCGCCGGTGGCGGACTGGGCGACGTCGCCCCCGATGACGTCGGGCCGCTGAGTGTGCAGGCGCCCAACGGCGTCGTCGACGTCGTGGTGGCCGACGAAGCCGAAGCCGTCGCGGTGACGAAACGGGTCCTCGGCTACTTCCAGGGCGCGACTGCGCCCGGTGCTGCCGCAGATCAGAACGCCTTGCGCACAATGATTCCCGAACGTGCCCGTCGTGCCTATCCGCTGAAGCCGATCATCGAAACGATTGCCGACGCCGACTCGGTGACCGTGCTGCGGGAGCGGTTCGCACCCGAGATGGTCACCGCACTGGCCCGTATCGAGGGCCGCCCGGTCGGAATCATCGGCAACAACACCATGGTGATGGCCGGTGCGATCACCGCCGCGGCATCCGACAAAGCCGCGCGTTTCCTGCAGTTGTGCGATGCGTTCGGGCTGCCGATCCTGTCGCTGGTCGACTGCCCGGGCTACATGGTCGGTCCGGCCGCCGAAGCAGAAGCGCTGGTACGACGGGGATCTCGGCTGCTGGTGGCCGGTGCTGCGCTGCGGGTGCCGATGGTGGCGGTGATCCTGCGTCGTGGCTACGGGTTGGGTGCGCAGGCCATGATGGGCGGCAGTCTGCATGAATCGGTGCTGACGGTGGCGTGGCCGGGCGCGCATCTGGGTCCGATGGGACTCGAAGGAGCCGTGCGGTTGGGGCTGCGCAAGGAGTTGGCCGCGATCGCTGACCCCGATGAGCGGGAGCAGGTGGTCCGGCAGGCGACCGCCGTCGCCGAAGAGAACGCCAAAGCCCTCAACGCCGCAGCGCTTTTCGAGATCGACGACGTCATCGACCCCGCGGAGACCCGGAGTCTTGTCGCGGCTGCTCTGGCGGCATCCGCCGGTGTCGGAAGAGGCGAGCCGAGGCCGCGCTTCGTCGACACGTTCTGACCGGGTTGCGCCTTCAGTCCTGCTGCGAGACGAATTCGTCGAGCACCTGTCGAGACAATCTGGAGACGCTCATGTTGCGGGCCTCGGCGATCGCTTGCAGCCTGGCCCTGGTGTTCTCGGAAACGCGCACCTGCACCACCGGCGAGTGTTTGGCGCCGCCTGACAACGACTTTCCGCCCGGAATGAGGTTGCGTGAGCGTGCCTTGGCCAGGACATCGGCGGCGATCTGTGCGGCGCGTTCGTCGGTGAGACGTTCGCCGTCGACGAAGATCTGGGCTGTGGTCAGGTCGACGTCCTCGACGAGGGTGTGCTCTCGCAGTGGAGGCGCTGCTCGTCACTTCAGTCAGGCTTCGGGCCGCAGTGGGCTGATCTGACCCGCTGGCCGGTGTTCGGTGACTGAACTCGTGCTGATCGCTACGCCAGCAGCGGATCGTGCCGAATCTGCTCTGGTGCAGCACCTTTCGCTAGCAGCGCCGCTTCGGTGGCCCGGGTCATGTCCGGGCCGCCGCAGATCAGGATCTGCCGGTCGCCCCATCCGCCGTACCGGGTGACCACCTCCGGCAACCGCCCCGTCTGCCGCAGATGCAGTCCCCGCGGCGGCGTCGGATCCGGGTAGTCCGCGGCCCAGTCCGGGTCGCCCGGGTACTCCGACACCGGGGTCACCGACAGCCACGGGTTGTGCACACCGATCTGCCACAGGGTCGGCAGGTCGTACAGTTCGCACGGGTAGCGGCCGCCGAAGAACAGCTGCACCCGCGGGTTCACCGCCCACCGGCACATGTCCATGATGATCGCGCGCAGCGGTGCCAGGCCGCTGCTGCCGGCCACCATCAGCACGTCGCCGCCGTCCCGGTCGACGTGCAAGCCGCCGTGTGGACTGGACAGTCGCCAGCGGTCACCGGGTGCGGTCTCGTTGACGATCGCGGTGCTGACCAGGCCGCCGGAGACGGCGCGGACATGGAATTCGATGGCGCCGGTCTCGTCGGCGGGCATGCTCGGGCTGAGGTAGCGCCACAGCCGGGGGCATTGCGGCGTCTCGACTTTCACGTACTGGCCGGGGTGGTACGGCAGCGGCTGCTCGAGTTGCATGCGGACGACGGCCAGGTCGCGGGAGACCCGCAGATGCTCGACGACGGTGCCATCCCACCAGGCCGGGCCATCCTCCGCGTCGGCGGCGCCGCTCATCACACCGATGACCAGCTGCAGCGACTCGCGGGCCGCCTCGTCGACGGCGGGAGTCCAGCCGTCACCCAGCGCGTCGCGCAGCGTGGCGTACAGCACCGCACCGAGGGCGTCGTAATGATCTTGTGTCACACCGTATTTGCGGTGGTCGCGACCGAGCTGGGCGAGGAACGCCACCGGCTGCTGCGCCCGGTGTGCGGCGAACTCGCCGTACACCCAGCCGATGGCCTGGGCGAACGCGCTGCGAATGCTCCCCAGGTCGGTGGGGAACAGGTCGCGGATTTCGGGGCGGGCGCCGAACCAGCGGGTGAACAGCCGCGCCGCGAAGTCATCGGAGCCGGTGACCGCATCTTGCAGCACCCGCAGCGCGTCGCGGTCGTCCATGCCCACGGCCGCGATCCTATCTACGAGGTCCGCCGGTTCAGGAGATGAGCGCCGTCACCGGCGTCGGCCACGAGTCAGGCGGCTGAGTGCACCCGTTTTGCCAGCGCCAGGTAATCCTCGATTGAGCCGGGCAGGATGTTGAGGTGCACGATCGTGCCGTTCGGGTGCGCGACCAGATCGACGACGACTGCGACCGCAGCCGTATCGGGATCACCTGCGACTACCAGCGCACCCGGGGTGATGATCGACGGCTCGCGTGCTTCGTCGAGGAACGTCCAGACATACCCGGTCTGGTCCTGCGCGTTCAGGTCCGCAGCGATATCAACGACGGTCATCGGTCGACCTCCAATGCTTGCTCCCACCATAGTGGTCGTTGCCGTGCGTTGGGCCAAGCGCGGCCAGTAGCGCCGGTATCTCATTGATGGATCCGACCAGCACCGTGACGTGCGGCCGGCGAAACGTTGGGACGACTCGGAATCCTGCTGTCATCAGGTCTTCGGCCTGTACCGTGTGGATGAGCCGGTAGGTGGCCAGTTGGCCGGCCAGTAATCCGTCCAGCGAATCGGGGCCCATGTCGTCGATTGCGGCGAACATCGAGATGCCCAGGACGGGATCGCCGTCGAGGCAAAACATGCGACGCGTTCGCTCAGCGTGCCGAAGAAGCTTCTCAACCGAGTCGGGGCCGCCCCGCAGCAGCAGACAGTCGGCGGGCAGCTGCTCATCTCGGATGCCGTCGAGAAGATCGGGCAGGTCGGCTACGCGATTGACCGTACGGCCGGCCGCCGACAGCACCGCCCCATGTGGGTAGTTACCGTGCCCCAGGAGAGCTCATGGTCGGTGTCACGACGATGCGATGTCGCCCGGGTTCAGCTCAGACCGACGGTGAGGTTGGCCCGGCACACCTTCTGCGCGTAGTCCTCGATGCCCAGAGCCGGGACGGTGTGTGCCGCGTAGTTCGCGAGGGAGATCCGAAGATGCTCGTGGCGAAGGGCCTGCTCGATCCGCTCGGACCGATTCAAACCGGCCGCCTTGGCGTCGGAGTCTGCCGCGGCCAAGACCGCCCGATCCACCGTCACGGAGATCTTCTCTTTCGGCATGCGAATCATCCAACCGATTGTCCGATAAGCATCCGAACGTGCGGTTTGATACGGCCGCACTCGCACGTTGCGGATCGAACCGCACGCTCGATACCGAAAAGTTAGAGTTGAGCGGAACAGACTCAACATCTCGTGCGTTGGACAGCCAAGAATCGTTTCAGACCCGAATGGAGGCCTTGTGGACTCGTTCAACCCGACCACCAAGACGCAGGCGGCGCTGACGGCGGCGTTGCAGACGGCCACCGCCGCGCGCAACACCGAGATCCGGCCCGCGCATCTGCTGCAGGCGCTGCTGACCCAGAACGACGGGATCGCCGCACCCCTGCTGGAGGCGGTCGGCGTCGACCCGGCGACCATCCGCACCGAGGCGCAGCGCCTCATCGACACCGCGCCGCAGGTCACCAACGCCAGCGCACAGCCGCAACTCTCCCGCGAATCGCTGGCCGCGATCACGACCGCCCAACAGCTGGCGACCGAGATGGACGACGAGTACGTCTCCACCGAACATGTCATGGTCGGTCTGGCCACCGGGGACTCCGACGTCGCCAGGCTGCTCACCGGCCACGGCGCCTCCCCGCAGGTGTTACGGGAGGCGTTCGTCAAGGTCCGCGGCTCCGCCCGGGTCACCAGCCCCGACCCGGAGAACACCTACCAGGCGCTGGAGAAGTATTCCACCGACCTGACCGCCCGCGCCCGCGAGGGCAAGCTGGACCCGGTGATCGGTCGTGACACCGAGATCCGCCGCGTCGTGCAGGTTTTGAGCCGCCGCACCAAGAACAACCCGGTGCTGATCGGTGAGCCCGGCGTCGGCAAGACCGCCATCGTGGAGGGTCTCGCCCAGCGCATCGTCGCCGGTGACGTGCCGGACAGCCTGCGCGACAAGACCGTCGTCTCCCTCGACATGGGTTCGATGGTGGCCGGCGCGAAATACCGCGGGGAGTTCGAGGAACGCCTCAAGGCCGTCCTCGACGACATCAAGAACTCCGCCGGGCAGATCATCACGTTCATCGACGAGTTGCACACGATCGTCGGCGCCGGTGCCACCGGCGAGGGTGCGATGGACGCCGGCAACATGATCAAGCCGATGCTGGCCCGCGGCGAGCTGCGGCTCGTGGGTGCGACGACGCTGGAGGAGTACCGCAAGTACATCGAGAAGGACGCCGCCCTGGAACGCCGCTTCCAGCAGGTGTTCGTCGGTGAACCGTCGGTGGAGGACACCGTCGGCATCCTGCGTGGGCTCAAGGACCGCTACGAGGTGCACCACGGCGTGCGGATCACCGACTCCGCACTGGTCGCCGCGGCCACGCTGTCCGACCGCTACATCACCGCGCGGTTCCTGCCGGACAAGGCAATCGACCTGGTGGATGAGGCCGCATCCCGGCTGAAGATGGAGATCGACTCCCGCCCCGTCGAGATCGACGAGGTGGAGCGACTGGTGCGCCGCCTGGAGATCGAGGAGATGGCGCTGCAGAAAGAAGAGGACGACGCCTCCAAGGAGCGGCTGGAGAAGCTGCGCACCGAACTGGCCGACCAGAAGGAGAAGCTGACGCAGCTGACCACCCGCTGGCAGAACGAGAAGAACGCCATCGACGTGGTGCGTGAACTCAAGGAACAGCTGGAGATCCTGCGCGGCGAATCCGATCGTGCCGAACGCGACGGGGATCTGGCCAAGGCCGCCGAACTGCGCTACGGGCGGATCCCGGAGGTGGAGAAGAAGCTGGAGTCGGCGATTCCGAACGCGCAGGCCCGCGAAGACGTGATGCTCAAGGAGGAGGTCGGTCCCGACGACATCGCCGACGTCGTCAGCGCCTGGACCGGAATCCCGGCCGGCCGGATGCTCGAAGGTGAGACCGCCAAGCTGCTGCGGATGGAAGACGAACTGGGCAAACGCGTTGTCGGGCAACGCAATGCGGTCACCGCCGTCTCCGACGCGGTGCGCCGCGCCCGGGCCGGGGTCGCCGACCCCAACCGGCCCACCGGTTCCTTCCTGTTCCTGGGCCCGACCGGCGTCGGCAAGACCGAACTGGCCAAGGCACTCGCTGACTTCCTCTTCGACGACGAGCGGGCGATGGTCCGCATCGACATGAGCGAGTACGGGGAGAAGCACTCGGTGGCGCGGCTGGTCGGGGCGCCCCCCGGATACGTCGGCTACGACCAGGGCGGGCAGCTGACCGAGGCGGTGCGCCGCCGGCCCTACACGGTGGTGCTGTTCGACGAGGTGGAGAAGGCGCACCCGGACGTGTTCGACGTGCTGCTGCAGGTCCTCGACGAGGGCCGGCTCACCGACGGGCAGGGCCGCACCGTCGACTTCCGCAACACGATCCTGATCCTGACCTCGAACCTGGGCCACGGCGGCACTGACGAGCAGGTGATGGCGGCAGTGCGGGCGGCGTTCAAACCGGAGTTCATCAACCGGCTCGACGACGTGCTGATCTTCAGCCACCTCGACTCCGACGAACTGGTCCATATCGTCGACATCCAGCTGGAGCAACTGGCCAAGCGGCTGCAGCAGCGCCGGCTGACGCTGGAGGTGTCGCTGGAGGCCAAGAAGTGGCTGGCAGACCGTGGCTTCGATCCCGTGTACGGGGCGCGGCCGCTGCGCCGGCTGATCCAGCAGGCCATCGGTGACCAGCTGGCGAAGCTGCTGCTGGCAGGGGAGGTGCACGACGGTGACGTGGTGCCGGTGAACCTCGGTCCCGACGGTGAGTCGCTGAAACTGGGCTGATTTTCACCTTCGCGGGGGAATCTCCAGGTGCGCTTGTCGGACTGATCGGTTAGCCTAACGGCTACTGAGAAGGTTGCGGCGTCGCTTAGGGCGCGGTTCAGCGGAGGGGTAAGCGATGTCACGTCGTCGTGTTGTCGGGGCGGTGGGGGCCGTCGGTGCGTTCTTGGCGATCGGGGTGGTGCCACTGGCGCCGGCCGCGAACGCCGACTGGGACGACTGGCTTCAGCCGATCGCCGACCTGTTCTCCGGCGCGGACACGGCCGGATCGGCCCTCGCACTGACGCCGTCCGACGCTTCGTTCGACGACTTCTACCAGGACTACATCGTCGCGCCGTTCCAGAGCCTGGAGCACGACCTGGGCTGGCTGAACGGCACGTCCACCGCGGATATCTCCGGCAGTGCGGCGGCCGGCGGCTCCACTAATCTGGGGCCGGACCAGATCCCGCTCACCGTCAACCCGTCGTACGTCAGCGCCGACGGTGCGACGAAACTCGGCGGCGAGCCGGTGATCAACGTCAACGTCGGCGGCGGTCACGACACCAACGTCCTGGTCGACACCGGCTCCAACGGCCTGGTGATCCCGTGGCAGGACTACGGCTGGCAGGGCGCGGGTATGCCGACCAACTTCGGGGTCGGCAGTTTTGCCGGCGGTGTCGGTTACGTCTACATGACGGTGCCGACCACGGTGGAGTTCGGTCACAACGTCGACCTGACGGCGACCGACACCGACGTGAACGTCGTGCTGTTCTCGTTCCCGACCACCCTGCAGCAGATGTTCGCCGGCCACTGGACGATCGGTAGCATGCTCGGACCGGCCGACGCCACCGGCATCCTGGGCATCGGGCCGAACGCGAGCGGCCCGATGGATCACAACCCCATTCAGGACCTGCCCGGTGACCTGGGCAAGGGTGTGCTGATCGATCAGGCCAACGGCACGATGACGTTCGGTGCCGACCCGCTGACCGGTGGGGTCACGATCGCGGGTGCACCGATCACTCCGCTCTGGGTGTCGTTCGATGGCGGGCAGACGGCACACCAGGTCACCGGGATCATGGACTCCGGCGGCGTGTTCGGCACCATCCCGCAGAACCTGACCGAGGGCAAGGTCGGCGACATCTTGGCATCGGGGCAGCAGGTGACCGTCTACAACGGCGACCCGACCAAGGGTGGGACCGAGTTGTACGACTACACCGTCAACTCCACTGGAACCAACAGCCCGGTGATTGGTCAGATGGGTTCGTACATGAACACCGGCAACTGGCTGTTCCAGCAGAACCAGGTGTACGTCTCGATGGCAGGCAACGGGTCCATGCACATTGTCCCGAACGAGACGGTGACGCCCTAGCGGCGCCGGTGATGCACGGTTGTGACCCGATAGCATTCGTCTATCGCGCCTCGAAGCGGATACGCTAGGCCCGATGGTCCCCCTCTGGTTCACCCTGTCCGCGCTGTGCTTCGTCGGCGCGGCCGTGCTGCTGTACGTGGACCTCGACCAGCGTCGGGGCCGCAGCAGGCGCCGCAGATCGTGGGCCCGCTCGCATGGTTTCGACTTCGAACCGGAGTCCACCGACATCGTCAAACGCTGGAAGCGCGGCGTGATGTCGTCGGTCGGCGACGTGCCCGCCCGCAACGTGGTGCTCGGCCAGATCCGCGGTGAAGCGGTGTACATCTTCGACCTGGAGGAAGTGGCGACCGTGATCGCCCTGCACCGCAAGGTCGCCACCAACGTCGTCGTCGACGTCCGCCTCAAAGGCCTCAAGGAGCCCCGGGAGGGCGACGTCTGGCTGCTCGGCGCGATCGGCCCGCGGATGGTGTACTCCACCAACCTCGACGCCGCCCGGCGGGTCTGCGACCGGCGGATGGTCACCTTCGCCCACACCGCACCGGACTGCTCCGAGATCATGTGGAACGAGGAGAACTGGACGCTGGTGTCGATGCCGGTGTCCAGCAACCGCGCCCAGTGGGACGAAGGACTGCGCAGCGTTCGCCAGTTCAACGACCTGCTGCGGGTGCTGCCCCCGGTGCCGCGCCAGGCCCGCGTGGAGGCAAAAGCCGCACCGGCGTCCCGGCGCAACGGGGAGCCCAGCCGCCCCAACGGTTCGGAGGCCGCCGAGGACCGGCCGGCCAAGCCCGCCGCCCGCGAGCGGGTCACCCCACCCTCGAAGGCCATGACACCGCCGCTGGGCAACGCGGCCCCGCCCGCGCAGCCGCGGCCGCGCCGCCGCCCGATCGACTCCGCCGACCCGGTGCGCAAGACCAACGGGCACGCCGAACCGAGCATGCGGCACGCGCCGGCCGGCCGCAACGGTCGTCAGACCGCGCACTACCCGCGCTGATGTCGCAGAAACCCACCGCCCTGATCACCGGGCCCACCTCCGGGCTGGGTGCCGGCTATGCGCGCCGCTACGCCGCCGACGGCTACGACCTGGTGCTGGTCGCCCGCAACGCCGCCCGGCTGGAAGAGTTGGCCGCCGAACTGCGCGGCACCCACGGCGGCGCCGTCGAGGTTCTCCCCGCCGACCTGGCCGAGGCCGCCGGGCGCGAGCGGGTCGCCGAACGGCTGGCCGCCGGGGTGCGGGTGCTGGTCAACAACGCCGGATTCGGCACCTCCGGGGAGTTCTGGACCGCCGACCCGGCGCTGCTACAGGCTCAGCTGGACGTCAACGTCACCGCGGTGATGCAGCTGACCCGTGCGGCGTTGCCGGCGATGATCGACGCCGGCGCCGGCACCGTCATCAACGTGTCCAGCGTGGCGGGCCTGCTGTCCGGGCGCGGATCCACGTATTCGGCGTCCAAAGCCTGGGTGGTGTCGTTCACCGAGGGGCTGGCCGGCGGGCTGCACGGCACCGGCGTGAGCATCCACGCCGTCTGCCCCGGCTATGTGCACACCGAATTCCACGAACGGGCCGGGATCGACATGGCCTCACTGCCGTCGTTCATGTGGATGGAGGTCGACGACGTCGTGTCGACGAGCCTCGCCGACATCGCCCGGGGCGACGTCCTCAGCGTCCCGGGAATCCAGTACAAGACGCTCACCACCGTCAGCCGGCTGCTGCCGCGCGGACTGTCGCGGGCGATGACCAACACATTCGGACGGGGCCGTGGGCGCACTTAATTCAACAGCACGTGACGAGCTGGCCGGGCTGGTCAAGGAACTGTCGGTGGTGCACGGCCGGGTCACGCTGTCGTCGGGCAAGGAAGCCGACTACTACGTCGACCTGCGCCGCTCCACCCTGCATCACCGCGCCGCGCCGCTGATCGGCCGGCTGATCCGGGAGCTCACCGACGACTGGGACTACGTCGCCGTGGGCGGGCTGACCCTGGGCGCGGACCCGGTGGCCACCGCCGTCATGCATGCACCGGGCCGACCGATCGACGCGTTCGTGGTGCGCAAGGCGGTGAAAGCCCATGGGATGCAACGGCTTATCGAAGGCGCCGACGTCGCCGGTCGTCCGGTCCTGGTGGTAGAGGACACCTCCACCACCGGCGGGTCGGTGCTGACCGCGGTGCGTTCCGTGAGGGAGGCCGGCGGCCAGGTGGTTGGCGTGGTGACCGTGGTGGACCGGGCCACCGGGGCGGCGGAAGCCGTTGCCGCCGAAGGCCTGCCGTACCGCAGCGTGCTCGGTCTGTCGGATCTGGGGCTGCAGTAGCCGCCGTGCGCACCCTGATCGCGACGCTGCTGGCGCTGGCCCTGACGGCGTGCTCGGGCTCGCACGGACCGACCGGGCCGTACGGCGCGCAGGGCGGCACGCTGGGCACCGCGCTGAGCGTGCTCGGCTGGGAGCTGACGGTGTCCAACCTGCGCTGGCAGTCCGACCGGGTGCTGATCGACGTCACCGGGCACGTCACCGACGCGAACGCCCCGCACGCCGCGGCGAAAGACCTGCGGTTCGGGATCTACGGCAATCCGCTGCACCCGATCGAGGCGACCGGCCTGGACAGCTGCGACCCGCTGCTGGCGTTGACGTCCAGCCCGCTGGACAACCGTGAGGCCGACCGACTGTCCGGCACCGTCTGCCTGGGGCCGCTGAAGGAACGCAGCGCGGCGCGCGGGGTCTACGTCTACTCACCGGCCGATCGGATCAAGGAGAGCACCGTCGCCTACGCCGCGGCGTTCCCGGTGGGCATCGCCCCGGACAACTCGGCCGACACCGGACTGGTGCTCACCACCCAGGGCCTGTCGGCGTGGCGATCCGACGGGGTACCGCTGGCGCCGGCCGCGCTCGGTGATCCGAAGGCGTTCACCGGCAACGGATTCATGGTGATCAGCCTGGTCGCGGACGCGTCCGCGGCGCAGTACCGCACCGATGCGCTGGCCCGCGGTGGACCGCTGATGCTGTTGGCCGGCCCGGCGACGCCGGTGCCCGGGCTGAGCCCGGAATGCCAGGCGTTCGGCTCCTCGGTGCTGATCCTGCCGGAGGCATCGCTGAGCTCGGTGCACGTCCCGGCGTCGCTGTGCACGCACGGCGAGATCAGCGCGGCGCTGCTGTACGCCTCGGTGTCGGTGGTCGGTACCCATGCCGCGGTGTGGACCATCGGTGCCTGAGCAACCGCCGGGGCCCACCGAATGGTTCCCGCCGCCCAACGGCGTCGGGCCGTGGCCGGGACCGCTACCCGACGACCCCCGCTACGACCCGGAGTTGTTGCGCGAGGGCGACACCCGCAACGTCGTCGACGCCTACCGGTACTGGACCCGCGAGGCGATCATCGCCGACATCGACTCCCGCCGGCACCGGCTGCACATCGCGATCGAGAACTTCGGCCACGACGCCAACATCGGCTCGGTGGTGCGCACCGCCAACGCGTTCGCCGTCGACACCGTGCACATCGTCGGGCGACGGCGCTGGAACCGGCGCGGCGCCATGGTCACCGACCGCTACCAGCGGCTGGCCCACCACGACACCGCCGCCGACCTGCTGAACTTCGCAGCCGCAACGGGTTTGACCGTCGTCGCGGTGGACAACGTCGCCGGCTCGTCACGGCTGGAGCAGACCGCGCTGCCGGCCGACTGCCTGCTGGTGTTCGGCTCCGAGGGCCCAGGCATCACCGAGGATATGAAATCCGGTGCGGGCCTGACCGTGTCGATCGCCCAATTCGGCTCCACCCGCAGCATCAACGTCGGGGTGGCGGCCGGAATCGCCATGCACGCCTGGATAACTCAGCACGGGCACCTCGACGCCGCCTGGTGAGGCTAGACCGCCCGGTGCAGCGTCGACACCGAGACGTGCGGCCAACTGAGGTTCGGCTGCCCGGACCGGGAGCGGGCCGGGAAGTTCACCAGTGCCGTTTGCACGTACTGCAATTGCAGCAGGGTGGGACGGCCGTCGGGGTGGCTCAGCCGCTGGATCCAGAACGTCGCGTAGACGCCGGCCACGCTGAGGTTGGGCTGCCGGTCTGAAGCACCGCGCAGGAATCCGAGATTGGTGACGCCGCCGCCGAATTGAGGCAGTTCGACGGCCCCGGAGGCGAACGGCACCGACGCCGCCGTCGAGATGTTCAGCGCCACCCCCTCGAACGCGTAACCGTCGGCGACTTGCTGCTCGATCACGCTCTGCAGCAAGGTGATCGGGTCGTTGACCAGTTGCTGAGTGATCGCGAGCGGCAGCGCCGGATGACTCTCCACGCGGTACTCACCGAAGCCGGCTTCCGCGGCGCCGGCGGGGCTGATCGTCGCCGCCGGGTCGGGGAACGCCGGGGAGAGCGGAGTGCTGTTGAACGACGGGAAGCATGAGAATGCCGGGGCGGCACCGCCATTGAGTACCGGCGGGCCGGAGAACGGCAGAGCGAAGCCCTGCGCCACCATCGACGCGCCGTGCGGAATGCTCCACATCCGGGCGATCAACTGCCCGCCCGGCGGGGGAGCCGCCGCCGGGCTGGTCGTCGGCGGCTGGTTGATCCAGAACCCCGGCTCGGCGTGGATCGGGCCGCCGGTGGTGGCGTCGGTGCTGTGCTGCAGATACGTCATGCCGAACAGTTCGATGTCGGCCTGCGCGAACCCGCGGTTGTGGATGATCGCCGGCACCGGATCGAACGTCACCGTGTCGACGGTGAGATTCAGGTTCAGGAACACATCACCGCCGCCGCCGAAATCCGGGCTGGCGGCGATGTTGAAGCCGGTGCCGTGCCAGGTTCCGGGGAGGTCGGTGAGCAGGCCCAGCTTCGGCACTATCGGTTCCGCAGTCGTCATCGTGTCGCCTCCGCCTCGGCTCGCCATCTCGACATCACCGAACTTACGCCGCCCGGTAGGGCAGGATCGGAAACCATGGATCAGGTTTGGGCCAACCGGGCGGAGAGCGCCGAGGCCGCCGTCACCGCACGCCACCTCAAATCGCTCTGGCATCTCCCCGGAACCCAGCTGGGCGTGGTGGCGTGGCCGCCGATCCGGCGCGCCCCGCACTGGCACTACTGGTGGCAGGCGCACCTGCTGGACTGCTTGATCGACGCGCAACTGCGCGACCCGCAGCACGAGCGGGCGGTGCGGATCAAACGGCAGATCCGCGGACACTGGGTGCACAACGCCCTGCGATGGACCAACCAGTACTACGACGACATGGCGTGGCTGGCGCTGGCGATCCAGCGGGCCGAACGGGTCACCGGGATCGACCGGCACCGAGCACTGAACGCCCTCACCCGGCAGCTGGCCGAGTCGTGGATGCCCGAGGCGGGCGGCGGCATCCCGTGGCGCAAAGAGGAGCCGGGCGTCGCGCCCTTCTTGAACGCGCCCGCGAACGGGCCGGCCGGGATCTTCCTGGCCCGCCACCCGGATTGGCTGGCGCGCGCCCAGGCGATGGGCGACTGGCTCGACGCCACCCTGATCGACCCGGAGACCCACCTGGTGTTCGACGGGATCCGGTCGGGCTCGATGGTGCGCGCCCAGTACACCTACTGCCAGGGTGTGGTGCTCGGGCTGGAGACCGAACTGGCCGTGCGCACCCGCGACCCGCGGCACGCGCCCCGGGTGCACCGGCTGGTGGCCGCCGTCGCCGAGCACATGGCGCCCGGCGGGGTGCTCAAGGGCGCCGGCGGCGGTGACGGCGGGCTGTTCGCCGGGATCACCGCCCGCTACCTGGCGCTGGTCGCCACCGACCTGCCGGGGGAGTCCGCCGACGACGATGCGGCGCGTGCCACCGCCGCCAAGATGGTGCTGTCGTCGGCGAAATCGGCGTGGGATTACCGGCAGTCGGTTGCCGGGCTGCCACTGTTCGGGGCGTTCTGGGACCAGACCGCCGAGGTGCCGCGGGCCGAGGGGGCCACCGCCCGGTCCGTCGGCGGGGCGGTCACCGAATCCGAGGTGCCCGAACGCGACCTGTCGGTGCAGCTGGGCGGGTGGATGCTGATGGAGGCCGCGCACGCAGTCAGTGTCGCGACCGTGAGCAGCTAAGCCGTGCTCTCCGTCGCCGGCTCGTCGGCCGCCTCGGCTTCACCGGCCACGCGGTGCCGGTTCCGGTAGGCCTTACCGGCGGCGAGGAACGCCGGAATCATCGACACGAACAAGATCACCAGGATGATCTTCTCCAGGTTCTCGTGCACGACCGGAACGTTGCCCAGGAAGTAGCCGAGCGTCGTCACCCCGCCGCCCCACAGCACACCGCCGACGATGTCGAACCCCAGGTAGACCGGGTAGCGCATGTAGGAGACCCCGGCCACCACCGGCACGAACGTCCGCACGAACGGGGCGAACCGGGCCAGGATGATCGCCCACGGCCCGTACTTCTCGAAGAAGGCGTGCGACTCGGTCACGTAGTGCTTCTTGAAGAACCGGGAGTCTTCCTTCTTGAACAGCGCCGGGCCGATCCGTCGGCCGATGAAATAGCCGCACTGATCGCCGAGCACCGCCACCACCGCGACCGCCGGCGCCAGCACCCAGATGTCCGGCGCCAGGCCCTTGGCCGCCAGCAGGCCGCCGGTGAACAGCAGCGACTCACCCGGCAGCAGCGGGAACAGCAGGCCGGTCTCGATGAAGACGACCACCAGGATCGCGGGCAGCACGGCGCCGTGGAAGACGCCGCCGGCGCCCAGCCAATACATCGGGTCCAGCAGGCCGGGCATCGCGACAACGGTGGTGCTCATGACGCACCAACATACCGGGGGGTGCCGGTGAAACCGTTGCTGAGATACTCGACGTCAGGTCCGGTCAGCTGACGAGGAGAGAGTTCCATGCCTATCGCAACCCCCGAGGTCTACGCCGAGATGCTGGCGAAAGCCAAGCAGAACGCCTACGCGTTCCCGGCGATCAACTGCACCTCCTCGGAGACCATCAACGCCGCGATCAAGGGTTTCGCCGACGCCGGCAGTGACGGCATCATCCAGTTCTCGACCGGTGGCGCGGAGTTCGGCTCCGGGCTCGGGGTCAAGGACATGGTGACCGGCGCCGTCGCGCTGGCCGAGTTCGCGCACGTCATCGCCGCCAAGTACTCGGTGAACGTCGCGCTGCACACCGACCACTGCCCGAAGGACAAGCTGGACGGCTACGTCCGCCCGCTGCTGGCGATCTCCACCGAGCGCGTGAAGGCCGGCAAGGCCCCGCTGTTCCAGTCGCACATGTGGGACGGCTCGGCGGTGCCGATCGACGAGAACCTGACCATCGCCAAGGAGCTGCTGGCCGCCGCGGTGGCCGCCAAGATCATCCTCGAGGTGGAGATCGGCGTCGTCGGCGGCGAGGAGGATGGCGTCGAGGCCGAGATCAACGAGAAGCTGTACACCTCACCGGAGGACTTCGAGAAGACGATCGCCGCCCTGGGCGCCGGCGAGCACGGCGAGTACCTGCTGGCCGCCACCTTCGGCAACGTGCACGGCGTCTACAAGCCGGGCAACGTGGTGCTGCGCCCGGACATCCTCGGCGAGGGCCAGAAGGTCGCCGCCGCCAAGCTGGGCCTGGCCGCCGACGCCAAGCCGTTCAACTTCGTCTTCCACGGCGGTTCGGGCTCGCTGAAGTCCGAGATCGAGGAGTCGCTGCGGCACGGCGTGGTGAAGATGAACGTCGACACCGACACCCAGTACGCGTTCACCCGCCCGCTCGCCGCGCACATGTTCACCAACTACGACGGCGTGCTCAAGGTCGACGGCGAAGTCGGCAACAAGAAGGTCTACGACCCGCGCAGCTACCTCAAGAAGGCCGAGGCCGCGATGAGCGAGCGCGTCGTGGAAGCCTGCAACGACCTGCACAGCGCCGGTAAGTCGCTGGGCGTTTAGTCCTGACTCCCGCAGGGTCGGCCGGTTTCGGTCGGCCCTGCGTCAGCTGCGGGCCTGGCAGATCTTCCACTGGTCGTCGCGGTACTGCAGGTCGAGGCTGCGGGTCGACCGGGTCCGCGGCTCGTAGGCCATGAACGCGGTGACGTTGACCTCCGCCTGCCCGTCGTTGACGACGACCTGGTCGATGCTGGCGATCACCGGGTACTGCTTGGCGGCCGCGATCCGGCTGTAGGTGTCGTTCCAGGCGCGCTGGTCGTAATTGTCGTAGCGGTCCCGGATGTCACCGCAGGTCAGACTGCGCAGCGAGGCGAGGTCCCCGTTCTGCACCGCGACGTCGAAACTCTGGACGGTGTCGCGGACCCGTTCCTCCTGCGACGCCTGCGCCCGGCTGTCCCGGGTCAGCCACAGGGTGCCCAGCACGGCGACCACCGCCAGCGCCAGGATGATCAGGATCAGTGCCATCACCCAGCCCCAGCTGCGCGGCGTCGTCGCCGGCAACCGACCGCCGAAGCGGGCGGAGATCTGCCGTGGTGCGGCCTTGCCCGCCTCGACGCCAGGCTGGGCGGTGATCATCTCGGTGGCCTGCTCGGTGAGGGTCGGCATCACCTCGGTCTTGCTGGCGTCGAAGCCGGGCGCGGTGAACCGGCGCTCAGGCTGGGCTTCCGGCGCCGGGGCGGGGTCGGTGGTGATGACCTCGGTGACCTGCTCATCGGGGTTCGGTTCGGCCGCGGCCGTGGGTTGCGCGGTCTCGGCACTCTCGATGGACTCGATGGCCGCGAAGGTCTCGGTGGCCTCAATAGCCTCGGTGGCCTCGGTGATCTCGGCGATGTTGATGACTTCGGTGGGCTCGGCGGCCTCGTTGGGGTCCGGCTCCGGTTGCTTTGGCATGGGTGGCTGATGTTCTCCGGCTCGGGGATCGGCTGACGCTAGTTCGCAGCTTACTGACCGCACCTGCCAGTCAGCGGTATACGTGCCGACAGACGGCGGTGGAGATGGCTCAGCAGTCGACGCCGCACTCGCCGCCCGCGCCGGGTGGCTCAACCTGGACCGTGGCGTGCCGCAGCCCGCGCGCAGCCAGCACCGCGTGCGCGTCGGTGAGCACCCGTCCCGCGTCAGCGCTGCTCCGCAGGTGGGCGGTGGCCATGTCCTGACCGGGCACCAGGGTCCAGACGTGCAAGTCGTGGACGTCGGTGACCCCGTCGACCGCGGCCAGTGCCGTCCGCAGTTCGCCGACGTCGATGTGGCTCGGGGAGGCCTCCGACAGGATCCGCAGCGCGGCGCCGGCCAGTGAGAACGCCCGCGGCAGCACCCACAGCGCGACGAATACCGCGACGACGACGTCGGCGTAGGGCCACCGGGTGGTCAGCGTGACCACACCCGCGATCAGCACCCCGAGACTGCCCACGGTGTCGGCGACGACCTCCAGGTAGGCGCCGCGCACCGCGAGGCTGTGCGCTGAATGCGACCGCAGCAGCAGTGCCACGCCGGCGTTGACCACCAGGCCCAGCAGTGCGACGACGATCATCGGCACCCCGGGGACCTCCGGTGCCGACCCGATCCGGCGGATCGCCTCGGTGAGGATGAACGTCGCCACCCCGATCAGCAGCACGGCGTTGGCGACCGCGGTGAACACCTCGGCGCGGTGCCAGCCGTAGGTGCGGGACGGCGACGAGCTGCCGCGGCGGGCCAGCATCACCGCCGCCACACCCATGAACAGGGCGGCCAGGTCGGTGAGCAGATGACCGGCGTCGGCGAGCAGGGCGATCGAGTTGATCGCCAGCGCGGTCGTCACCTCGACGGCGAAATACGCGGTGAGGATGGTCGCGGCGATGACCATCCGGGACAGCCGCGCATCGCGGTGGCTGTGATCGTGACCGGCGCCCATGGCTAGTGAATATATTTCGGGGACGATCAGACCGGCTGCGTGGCCTGCACCCGCACGGTCGCCCGCGCCCAGGCGTTGTTCGCGTAGCCGCCGGGATTCCACAGCGTCGCAGGTGATTCCGGATGGCTGGCGCCGGTGTCGTCGACGGCGCGTGCGGTGATGCCCAGCGGACCTTCGGCGACGACGGTGTCCAGCGTCCAGAATCGCCAGGTCCACCGGTTGCGGGGTGCGCTCAGTGTGGCTTCCTGCCAGTTGTGGCCGTCGTCCAGGGAGACCTCGACCCGGGTGATCCGCTCGCAGTCCGCGCCGATCGCGTAGCCGTGGATCGTGAGTTTTCCGGCTGGAACGCCGGCGCCGTCGTCGGGGGTCAGGATCGCGCAGTTCAGCGGCAACGTCGACAGCGCCTCGCCGTGCAACCGATAGTCCACGGCCTGAAAATGATTCGCCGACGGGTCGGTCTGCACGCTGACGCCGGTCAACCATTTGACGCTGCGAGCGCCGATGAAGCCCGGCACCACCACCCGCACCGGGCCACCGTGCACGCGGGGCAGCGGTTCGCCGTTCATCTCCCAGGCCAGCAGGGTGTCACCGGAGAGAGCCGTGGCCAGTGGGATCGAGGCGCCGAACACCTGGTGGACCTGCGTGGCGAGGTCGGGACCGGTGAACGCCACATGCCCTTCGCTGCGATGAATACCCGCCGCCGCCAACACATCTGACAGCGACGCGCCGTGCCACACCGCGGTGGAGATCGCGCACTGCGCCCACGGCTCCTTGCCCGGCATCGGGCGGACCTGCAGCAACTCGCGCCGCCGGTTGCCGGCGCACTGCAGGGTGGCGATCACGTCGCGGGATCGGAAGGTGGTCAGGTCGTGGTAGGTCAGCGTGCGCGGTTCGGAGCCGTCGGTGGTGATCGTCAGCCGCCAGTCTTCGGGCGCGATGGCGGGGATGTGCCCGTGGTTGCGGCAGTAGAACGCCGGGGTTTCGGTGATCTCGTTTCCCGCCAGCGCCGCCGGTGGCGGCTCGCAGTTGAACGGGTCGTCGTTGTGGACGACCATGTCGGCACGCTTGCCCCACTCCGCCACCGCCGAGCGCATGGAGTCCAGCCTAGGGGTGCGATGACGGCTTCGTCTCTGTCTTGTCGTACCCAGGGTGCAGACTGACCCGGTAAGCACGAATGGGGAGGTTCAGATGGGGCAGTGTCAGCTGTACTACGCGGAGTCCGACGGCATGCGGTGCATGCTGGCTGAGGGGCATGACGGGTTGCACCAGGACGCCGACGGCATGGAGTGGACCGACGACGAATCGGACTGACTACGCCGGTCGCAGGATCGCCACCAGGAAGTCCGACTCGGCGGTGAACGGCCGCAGATCCCAGGTGGACAGCAGCAGATCCGGTGCAAGGCCGGCCGCTTCGACGTGGGTGAAGAACTCGCCGTAGTCGTAGCCGAACGCGGCGCCGAAACCGATCACCACCCGGCCGTCATCGGCGACGTGGGCGCGCAGGCGCTCGATCACCAGCGGCCGGGTGCTCGGGGCGAGGAACCCCATCACGTTGCCGGCGGAGACGATCACATCGAACTTCTCGGCGACGCCGCGGGCGGGCAGGTCGAGCTCGGCCAGGTCGCCCACCAGCCAGCGCGGGCCGGGGTGGTCCTCCTCGGCGGCGGCGATCAACTCCGGGTCGACGTCGACGCCGACCACGTCGTGGCCGGCCCGCGACAGATAGCCGCCGAGGCGGCCGGGGCCGCAGCCGGCGTCGAGGATGCGGGCGCCGCGGGGCACCATCGCGTCGACCATCCGCGCCTCGCCGGCCAGATCCTCCCCGGCGAGCGCCTTGGCGCGGAAGCGTTCGATGTACCAGTGTGAGTGGTCGGGATCGGCGGCGACTTTCTGCATCCAGAGACTCTGCTCAACCATGCAAGGCATTCTCGCAACCCGCGATCGGCGGCCGGGAGTCAGGGAATGCGCCGGGTCCACTCGTCGTGGCTGAACTTCTGCGCGCAGCGCTCCTGTGCGCGGGCCAGATCCGCCTCGGTCACCTCGCCCGGTGTCGCGGCGTATCGGGCGGTGAAGTGGTCGAGGAACACCGCGATGATGTCGGCGCGCGCCATCCCGGTCTGCGAGCGCATCGGGTCGACCCGCTTGGCGGCGGACCGGATTCCCTTGTCCCGGATCTTCTCCTGACCGATCCGCAGGCAGTCGAGCATCTTGTCGGCGTCGATGTCGTAGGCCATCGTCGCGTGGTGGACCATCACCCCGGAGGCGAACCGTTTCTGCGCCGAGCCGCCGATCTTGCCGGCGTCGGAGGCGATGTCGTTCAGCGGAACGTAGTGCGCGTCCACCCCGACCTTGCCCAGCGCCTCGAGCACCCACTGATCCAGAAACGGATACGACGCGGCGAAGCTCATGCCGTCGACCAGGGCGGTCGGCGCCACCAGCGAGTAGGTGATGCAGTTTCCCGGCTCCATGAACATCGCGCCGCCGCCGCTGGGCCGCCGGCAGACCGTCATGCCGTGCCGGTCGATGCCGGCCTGGTTGATCTCGTTGTCGTAGGACTGGAAGGAGCCGATCACGATGCACGGCGAATCCCACTCCCAGATCCGCAGGAACGGCTTGCGCCGGCGGGCCGCCACGTCCTCGGCCATCGTCTCGTCCAGGGCGACGTTGAGCATCGGGGCGACGGTGGGGGAGTGGATCACCTCGAAGTCGAGGTCGTCCCAGTCGAGTGCGTGACCGAGTGCCCGGCGTACCGCCACGCCGACCGCGTCGCCGTCGAAACCCAGCAGGGTGTCGCCCGGGTGCAGCGCGTCGGCGACGGCCTGCGCGATCTCCTGCGCGGAGGCGATCGCGGGCAGTCCCTCCAGGGCGCCGGTGATGCGGTCCAGTGCGGAGTCCGGGTCCAGGAAGAAGTCGCCGGCCACCCGCACGTTGGTGAGGCGCTCACCTTCGATGTCGACGTCGACCGTGACGAGTTTGCCGCCGGGGACCTTGTATTCGCCGTGCACGGGTACCGCCTTCTGTCGTGGGGGCGGCCGCGGTGAACCGGAGCCGTCACATCACGATGCCCGAGGTGGCGGCGGGGTTTCAATGCCCGGGAGCGGGCGGCTCGGGCGCCGACTCCCGTCGTACAATCGTCACGGCTCATTGAGCCGGTGTTGGCCGCGTTAGCTCAGTTGGTAGAGCGTCGCTCTTGTAAAGCGGATGTCGAGAGTTCGAGTCTCTCACGCGGCTCCATGCTCCGTCCCCGCCGAACGTGAGCGTGGGTTCACTGCGGACCGTCGAACGTGAACCTAACTTCACGCTCGGCGGGGCAAGCGGGTGGCGGGCGGTCGCTACCGCGAGTCGGGGCCACTCGGCAGTTCCCGCGCCGCCCGCCGGCCCCGGCGCGGCAGCAACGGGATGCGCTCGGCGATGTTGCTCAGCGGATTGACCACCAGCGTCAGTGCGACGACGGCGTCCTGCAGGGTCTCGATCGCCGGTTCCAGGGCCTCCATCCCCGGTGCCAGCCGGGCCAGGGTGTCGGCGACGTTGGCGAGCTGCTCCAGCGGCCCGTTGCGCGCGGTGAGCTTGTCGATCAACCCGCCCTCGCTCAGCAGTCGGTCGGCTAGCCCGTCCTCGGCCAGCAGTCGCTCGATCAGCCCGTCCTCGTCGGTGAGCTGGTCCACCAGGCCGCCCGGCTGCAGCGCCCGCTGCAGGCCGCCACCCTCGGCGGTGAGCCGGTCGATCAGCCCGCCCGGCCCGGTCAGCTGGTCGACCAGGCCGCCGGGGGCCAGCAGCCGGTCCGCCGGCCCGCCGGGTGCCAGCGCGCGTCCCAGCGGGGCGTCGTCGTCCATCAGCTTCGCCAGCCGGTTGGCCCGGCCGATCGCATCCTCCAGGCCCAGCATCTGCGCCATCGAGTTGCCCCCGACCGTGCCGCCGGAGACCTCGCCGAGGCTGCGCTTCGCCATGCCGAGCGCCGCTCCGGCGATGCCCAGGCCCGTCTCGGCGATCGCCAGTCCCATCCGGGCCGGTGCGGTGGATGCGGCGATCAGCTGATTGACCAGGCTCATTCGGCCAGTGTATGGCGCTCACCCGCCCGTATCCGGTAGTTTTGTTGACAACAAACACACAGTTGGTATCCAGGGAGTATTTACCGGACCACGAGGTAATTGAACGCATGGGAGCAACAGTTGCGCAGGAGGCTGCGCCGGAAGCCCGAGTGCTGGTGGTCGATGACGAAACCAACATCGTAGAACTGCTGTCGGTGAGCCTGAAGTTCCAGGGTTTCGAGGTGTACACTGCCTCCAGCGGCCCGGCTGCGCTGGATCGCGCCCGGGAGGTCCGTCCGGACGCGGTCATCCTCGACGTCATGATGCCCGGCATGGACGGCTTCGGCGTGCTCCGCCGGCTGCGCGCCGACGGGATCGACGCACCTGCGCTGTTCCTCACCGCGCGCGACTCGCTGCAGGACAAGATCACCGGCCTCACCCTCGGCGGCGACGACTACGTGACCAAGCCGTTCAGCCTGGAGGAGGTGGTGGCCCGCCTGCGGGTCATCCTGCGCCGCTCCGGCAAGGGCGCCAGCGAGCCGCGCAACTCCCGGCTGACGTTCGCCGACATCGAACTCGACGAGGACACCCATGAGGTCTGGAAGGCCGGCGAACCGGTGTCGCTGTCGCCGACGGAGTTCACGTTGCTGCGCTACTTCGTCATCAACGCCGGCACCGTGCTGAGCAAGCCGAAGATCCTCGACCACGTCTGGCGCTACGACTTCGGTGGCGACGTCAACGTCGTGGAGTCCTACGTCTCCTACCTGCGCCGCAAGATCGACACCGGTGACAAGCGGCTGCTGCACACGCTGCGCGGGGTCGGCTACGTGCTGCGCGAGCCGCGCTGAACCGACGCTACGGAATGGATAGTCACCGCGGCCTGGGGCTGCCGCTGCGGGTGAGCCTGGTCGCCGCCGCGCTGGCGCTGGTGGCGTTCGGGCTGGTGGCCCAGGGGTTCGCCGTCACCTCGATCCTCGAACACCGGCTGGTCAACCGGATCGACGAGACCCTGATCGACGCGACGCACGGCTGGGCGCAGGCCCAGCGCCGGGCGCTGCCGGTCGCCCACAAGAACCCGAACCCGGACCGGCCGCCGTCGCTGTTCTACGTCCGCGCCGTCGACCCGGACGGGCGGGTCTTCACCGTCGTCAACGACCAGCACGCCGAACCGTTGCTGCCGCCGGACAACGATGTCGGCCCCGAACCGGTCACCGTCGGATCCATCGACCGATCCCGGGTGCAGTGGCGGGCGGTGTCGGTGCGCGGTCCGCACGGCGGGCTGATCACCGTGGCCCGCGACCTGTCCGACGTGCACGCCACGATGCGCTACCTGGCCTGGTCGCGGGTGGCGATCGGCGCCGGTGTGCTGCTGGTGCTGGGCGTCGCCGGATATGTGATCGTCAACCGCAGTCTGCGCCCGCTGGCCGAGGTCGAGGAGACCGCCGCCGCGATCGCCGCCGGCCAGCTGGACCGCCGCGTCACCGAACGCGATCCGCGCACCGAGGTGGGCCGGCTGTCGTTGGCGCTCAACGGAATGCTCGCCCAGATCCAGCAGGCGGTGGCCGAGTCGGAGGCGTCGGCCGACAGTGCGCGCACCTCCGAGAACCGGATGCGCCGGTTCATCACCGACGCCAGCCATGAACTGCGGACCCCGCTGACCACCATCCGCGGGTTCGCCGAGCTGTACCGCCAGGGTGCGGCACGCGACGTCGAGATGCTGATGTCGCGGATCGAGAGCGAGTCACGCCGGATGGGGCTGCTGGTCGAGGATCTGCTGCTGCTGGCCCGGATGGACGCGCAGCGGCCGCTGGAGCATCACTGGGTCGACCTGTTGGTGCTGGCCACCGACGCCGTGCACGACGCCCGGGCGATCGCCCCGAACCGGAAGGTGCAGCTGGAGGTGTTCGACGGGCCGGGTACTCCCGAGGTGCTCGGCGACGAGGCGCGGCTGCGTCAGGTGCTGAGCAACCTGGTGTCCAACGCACTGCAACACACTCCGGAGAGCGCCGCCGTCACCGTGCGGGTCGGCACCGACGGCGACGACGCGGTGCTGGAGGTGATCGACGAGGGCCCCGGCATGAGCGAGGAGGATGCCGGGCGGATCTTCGAGCGGTTCTATCGCACCGACTCCTCCCGGGACCGCGCCAGCGGCGGCACCGGCCTGGGGCTGGCGATCGTCAACTCGTTGATCACGGCGCACGACGGCACCGTCACCGTCACCACCGCCCCGGGCAAGGGCTGCCTGTTCCGGGTTGCGGTGCGCCGGCTGGCCGACGAACACGACCCCGAAGTGGACCAGGCTTCGGCCGAGATCGGTTGAGCGCTACAGCAACTCGACCAGCGCGTCGGTGATCTTCTGCTGCGCCTGATCGAGGGATTCCGGAGACGGGTTGCGGTCCACGTTGGCGAAGCCGAAGTCGCTGAGGTCGCGGGCCGGGAAGACGTGCACGTGCAGGTGCGGCACCTCCAGCCCGGCGATGATCAGCCCGGCCCGGTCGGCGTCGAACGCATGGCACACCGCCTTGCCGATCCGCTGCGCGACCCGCATCACCTGGGCCAGCACCGCGCCGTCGAGGTCCTGCCACTGGTCGATCTCGGCGCGCGGCACCACCAGGGTGTGCCCCGGGGTCATGGGTTCGATGGTCAGGAAGGCGACGACGTCGTCGTCCTCGTAGACAAACCGGCCGGGCAGTTCCCGGTTGATGATCTTGGTGAAGACGGTGGCCATGGCGTTCAGCATATGGCCGGGTCCGACTGGGTCAGCCGGGTGTGGCCTGCATGCGGCCGAGGGTCTGGGCGAACAGTCGGTCCAGCAGTTGCCGCTCGGCGTCGACGCACTCGCCGGTCAGGATCAGCCGTCCGGTGCGGGCATAGGCGTAGTGCCGGATCCGGGCCTGCCCGTCGCCGTAGTCGGCGGTCACCGTGTACCGGAAGAGTTGCGGCCGGCCGCGCGGCCGGGAGTCCGTCACGATCCGCACGATCTCCCGGGTGCGCAGGAGCCTGGGGCCGCTGGTGATCTCACCGCAGCGGGCTACCCGCGCGATCATCTCGTCGAACCCGGCCGGCTGGAACTCCCGCTCGATCGCCAGTCGCACGTCGCCGGGGTAGCCGGAGGCGGTGGCGGCCCCGGCGATGTCGACGGCGGTGGAGCTGTCCGGTGAGGCGCCGAACTGCACGTCTGCGCACTCCTCGGGTGTGGTGGGTCCGAGGTCGTCGGCCCGGTGATAGCGCCAGTAGCCGAAGTTCTCGGCGTATCCGGGGTAAGCCTTGAGGGTCCAGCCGGCGGGGAAATCGCCTGCGCCTGGCAGCATTTCGGCGAGTTGCTGGTTGCTCAGCGCCGCTGATCCCGGCGCGGCGGGCTGCGGCCGCTGGGCGATGCTCACCGGGACGACGAGTGCCACCGCGGCCAGCGCGACCACCCACACCGCCGCGGCGAGCAGCCATTGTCGGCGGTTCACAGTGCGGCCAGCTTCCGGGCGGTTCGGGCGCCCAGTTCGCGCACCAGGTCCGCGTCGGCGCCGCGCATCGACGTCGAACACGTCAGCAGCAGCCCGCGCACCGGGTAGTAGCTGACCCGGTGGCTCACCGGCTCGGCGCCGCCGTTGACGTCGACGAAGGTCCGGGTGACGGTCAGCGCGGCGCCTGGATCGGGGGCCTCGACGGTGGTGGTGGCGAACCGCTCGACGCGGGTCCGGGTCTGCGGGTCGAAGACGGTGACCCGGTACGCGTCGCAGCGGCGCAGCCAATCCCGGTATTCGCCGATCGACGACGGTTCGCCCGGGGCGGTGATGACGAAGTCGGTGTCGGGTTCGTCGGTGTCGGGTTCACCGGCGGCCACCGAATCGCGCCAGTAGAGCTTCGCCGACGCGATGCCCACCGGCGTGGTGTCGACATGGACGTTGGCCGGCGAGTCGGCCGCTACGGCCAGCGCCGCCGGCAGCGACCCGCAGTCCGCCGGGGTGTAGGCGGCGGTCGGGATGAGCGGGCCGTCGGGTTCGGCCGTGGTGGAATCAGGCGGGGTTGCCCACCCCACCGACCCCCGGATCGCGTAGTTCCATTCGGCGGGGAAATCCGCCTGCACCGGCAGCGTCGCCGCCAGCTGCCAGTTGGACCGGCCCACCAGGCTGTTCGATCGCGGCGCAGTGGTGAGAACCAGCACGCCGCAGGCGCCGAGCACCGTCAGCGCCACCGCCCCGAGTATCCGCGGCGCCGCCCGCTGGGCTGGTCGGACGGTGGATTTCACGGGTTCGAGCATATTGCCGAGTACCGGATGCAGTCGGCCGCCGCTGGTTATCATCGAATGCGAGCCGGACCGATCGCCCACGGACGAGCCTTCACGAAAAGGAGAGGACATGTCAGCTGTCACAACCTTTCTCAGCAGCCGCGATGCCGTGGGCGTCTGGAGCCTGGATACCGGGCAGTCGTCCATCAGATTCGAGAACGGCACCATGTGGGGCGCGCTGAAGGTGCGTGGCGCTTTCACCGATTTCACCGGCAGTGGGGAGATCAAGGACGCCAAGACGGTGTCCGGCCGTGTCGACATCAAAGCGGCGTCGATCGACACCGGCCTGGGCACCCGCGACCACGATCTGCGCAGGTCGAACTTCTTCGACTCCGACCGCTACCCGGACATCTCCGTGGTGGTCAAGGGTGGGGAACCGGCCAACGGCGACGTCGTCAAGCTGGATGCAGAACTGACCGTCAAGGGGATCACCGGACCGTTGCCGCTGAAAGTGGAGGTCACCCCGCTCGATGACGGCGGCATCCGGCTGAACACCGAGGCGACCGTGACCCGCAAGCAGTTCGCCGTCGAAGGCAACTTCCTCGGGATGGTCGGCAACCGGACGCGGCTGCGGGCGAACCTGGTGTTCCGGCCGGCCGGTTCTTAACCGTTGAGTGTGCGTGTAGGGCGGGTTTTCGGCGTAGAGCCCGCCCTACACGCACACTGAAAACGGTGGCCTAGCGGTCTGCGTCGGTATAGCGGATGATGCCGCGAATGTTCTTGCCGTCCAGCATGTCCTGGTAACCCTCGTTGATCTGCTCCAACTGATACTGCCGGGTGACCATGTCATCGAGGTTCAGCTTGCCGATCTTGTACATGCTCAGCAGTTGCGGGATGTCGTACTGCGGGTTGCCGCCGCCGAAGATGGTGCCCTGCAGGTTCTTCTGCAGCAGGGTCAGCATCGCCAGGTTCAGGGTGACCTCGTTGTCGAGGATGCTGCCCATCGCGGTCAGCACGCAGGTGCCGGCCTTCGCCGTCAGGATCATGTAGTTCTCGATGTCCGCGCCGTGCACCTCGCCGACGGTGACGATCACCTTCTTGGCCATCAACCCGGCGGTGACCTCCATGATGCCGCCCATCGCGGAGTGGATATCGGGGTAGACGTGGGTGGCGCCGAACTTCAGCGCCTGGTCGCGCTTCCACTCCACCGGTTCGACGACGAACACGTTGCGCGCCCCGGCGGCCACCGCGCCCTGCAGCGCAGACATGCCCACGCCGCCGACGCCGACGATCGCGACGTCCTGACCGGGGCGGATGTCGGCCTGGCGCACCGCCGAACCGTAACCGGTGGTGACGCCGCAGCCGACCAGGCACGCCACCTCGAACGGCACCGACGGGTCGATCTTCACCACCGACGTCTTGTGCACCACCATCCACGGCGAGAACGTGCCGAGCAGCGTCATCGGGTAGACGCCCTGCCCGCGGGCGTGCACCCGGAAGGTGCCGTCGCTGACCGCGACGCCGCTGAGCAGTCCGGCACCCAGATCGCACAGGTTGCGCATCCCCGCCTGGCACGACGGACACTTCCCGCAGGACGGGATGAACGACAGCACCACGTGGTCGCCGGGCGCCAAGTCCTCCACGCCCGGCCCGACTTCGGTGACGATCCCGGCGCCCTCATGCCCGCCGAGCACCGGGAAGCCGGCCATCGGAATCGACCCGGTCATCAGATGGTGGTCGGAATGGCACATCCCGGCCGCTTCCATCTGGATCTTGACCTCGTCTTTCTGCGGGTCCCCGATCTCGATCTCCTCGACCGACCACGGCTTGTTGAACTCCCAGAGCAGCGCGCCCTTCGTCTTCACCTGCGAACCTGCTTTCCTGTCGAAAACCCGACCTGGACCCTGTTCCTGCAGCGTATAGCGGACCACCCGGTAGCGGAATGGTTAGCGTGAAATCACTTGCGCCCCAACCGCATCGACACCATCACCACAGCGGCGCCGGGGTTTTCCCGAGCGGGTAGTAGCCGGGCAGCTTCTCGCCGGCCATGCTGCGCTGGATGCGCTGCTGCATGCCCTCCGACAGCTTGCCCGCCTTGATCAACTCCAGGTACAGCGCCGAGACGTGCCCGAAGTCGAAGAAGTCCCGCTGCCAGTCCCACTTGCCGTCGCCGGCGTAGCGGAACCAACTGCCGCCGATCCCGTGGATCTCCGCCTGGCTCCCGTCGGCATCGGTCGCGACCTGCTTCCAGAATCCCACCACCTCACCCTGCTTGTCGTCGATGATGACCCGCTGGTACGGGTAGCTCCAGCCGTGCAGACCCTCCATCTCCAATCCGAGGGCGATGTCGCGGATCTCGTCGATCCCGACGCACATGACGTCCTCCTTCGGCCCGATGTTCCAACCGTAGGTGGCGTCGTCGGTGTAGAACGCGGCCAGATCGCGCCAGTCGCCGGTCTTTTCGGCATCCCGGTTGGCCTGCAGCCAGCGCTCGACGACATCCTCGAGCTCAGCACGGGGGAAAGCAGGCATGGTCACTCTTTCTCTCGGATGGACAGGGCCCGGGTGGGGCAGGCGCGCACCGCGCGCTCGACCTCGGCGCGGGCCTCGTCCGGTGGTTCGGAGTCGAGGATCTGCACCTTGCCGTGTTTGGGCACCCGGAAATAGTCGGGTGATTCCAGTTCGCACATGGCGTGCCCCTGGCACAAGTCCAGGTCGACCTCGACGATGTACTTGCCCATCTCGATCACCTCGCGGATTCACGACGGCGGTAGCGCACCTTGGCCGGGCGGGCCAACTGCACCACCATCTTGGAGTGGTCATTGCGGTAGGACTGCGGTGGTTGCGACATCTCGAAGGAGTACTCGCGCAACAGAACCGAGAAGATCGCCTTGATCTGCATGGTGGCGAACGCCGCGCCCAGGCAGCGGTGGCGGCCGGCGCCGAACGGGATCCAGTTCCAGCGGTGGACGACGTCCTCCTCCCGCGGTGGCAGGTAGCGCTCGGGGTGGAACTCGTTCGGGTCCGGGAAGGACTCCGCGATCCGGTTGGACACCGCCGGGGACGCGGCCACCATGTCGCCGGCGTGGATCGGATATCCGCATACCTCGAACTCGCCCTTGGCAATCCGCATCAGCACGATCAGCGGCGGATGCAGACGCAGCGCCTCCTTGAGGGCGTTCTCCAGGTGCGGGATCTGCCGCAGCGCATGGAAACTCACCTCGCTGCCGTCGGCGTACAGTTCGTCGAGTTCGGCGACGACGTCGGCGAGCACCTGCGGATTGCGCAGTAGTTCGATCATCGTCCAGGCGGTGGTGCCGGAACTGGTGTGATGTCCGGCGAACATGATCGAGATGATGATCCCGGTGATCTCGTCGGCGGTGAACCGCGGATCGCCGTTCTCGTCGGGGATCGACACCATCACGTCGATCATGTCGCGACGCTTCTTGTCCTCCTCCGGATTCGCGATGCGGCCGTTCATGATTCCCTGCACCAGTTCGACGAGCTTGACCCGCGCCTCGTCGCGGCGCCGGAAACTCTCGATCGGAAGATACGGGTCGACGTAGCACAGCGGGTCGGTGCCGCGCTCCAACTCGTAATACAGTTCGGCGAACCGGCCGTCGAGTTCATGACGGAATTTCCGGCCGATCAGGCACGCGGTGGACGTGTAGATGGTCAGCTCGGCGAAGAACTCCAGCAGGTCTATCTCGCCGCTGTCGCCCCAGCCGTCGATCATCTGGCGGACTTCGCGCTCGATGGTTTTGGCGTGGCTGCGCATGTGGTCACCGCGCAGCGCGGTGTTGTGCAGCATCTCCGCACGGCGCTCCGGGGGCGCGTCGAACACCACGCCGTTGCCGAAGATCGGCGTCATGAACGGGTACGCCTCAGCCTGATCCAGTTCCTCGTCGGTGGCCCGGAAGAAGAACTCGTTGGCCTCGGCGCCGGTGAGCAGCACCACCTTCCGGCCGGCCAGGTCGAACCAGCCGACGTCCCCGCACTCGTCGCGGACCCGAGACATCAGCCCGATCGGGTCGGTGCGGAACTCCTCGAGGTGGCCGTGCTCGGCCTGTCCGCCGGAGACCCGGGGCACCTCGGTGGTCGACGTCGTCATGACGGCATCCCTTCGTCGGGAAGTTGCAGGTGCTGCCGCTCGGAGGCGGTGTCTTTCAGCGGCGCCTCCGGTTGGACCTCCATGTTCACGATGTGCGCGCCACGCGGGGTCTCGGCGACGAACGCGATCGCCCGGGCCAGATCGGCCGGCCGCAGGAAGTAGCTGTGCCGGGCCTGCCCCCACTTGGCCCAGTCCTCCAGCATCGGCCCGACCTGCTCGGCGGTGAGCTGCCAGCCCATCCCGGTCAGCGTCGGGCCGGGATGCACGATCGACGCCCGCACCCCGGTGCCCTCCAACTCCATCTGCAGATTGGTGACCATCGCGACCAGGGCGGCCTTCGCGGCGCCGTACGCGCCCATGTGCGGGCGTTGCCGCAGTGCCACATCCGAGCCGACGAAGATGACGTCGCCGCGCCGGCGGGCCACCATGTCCGGCAGCACCGCGGCGGCCAGCCGCTGTGCGCCGACCAGGTGCACTTGGATCTGGTCGTTGAACGCTTCGGTGCTCATCTCGTGGATGCGGCCCGGCACCATGTCCCCGGCACCGGACACCAGCAGTTCGATCTCGCCGAGCGCGTCGATGCTCTGCGCGACGAACGATTTCACCGAGTCGGCGTCGGTGACGTCCAGTGGAAACGCGACCGCCTCACCGCCGGCGTCGTTGATCGTGGCCACCAGCTCCGACAGCTTGTCGGTGCGCCGTGCGCCCAGGGCGACCGGAAAGCCGCGTCGCGCCAGCTCTTCCGCGGTCGCCGCGCCGATCCCCGACGAGGCGCCGGCGACGATGGCGGGGCGGCGTGCCGGGGGAGCGTCGAAACGGGGCATTCAGGCACCGGCCTTCCGGGTGACGGTCAGCGGCAGGTTGGCGAAGCCGCGCACGTTCGACGAGTGCACCCGCACCGCGTTCGCCTCATCGATCTCGTAACCGTCGATCCGGGCGAACAACTCCTCCAACACGATCCGGGCCTCCATCCGGGCCAGGTGCGCGCCGAGGCAGAAGTGCGCGCCGCTGCCGAAGCTCAGCAGCTTCGCGCCGATGTCACGGCCGATCCGGAACTCGTCGGGCTCGTCGAACACCCGGCCGTCGCGGTTACCGGAGCCGGGCAGCAGCAGCACCACCGCATCGGCGGGCACCGTCACGCCGTGCAGGGTGAACTCCTTGACGCACTTGCGCGCCAGGATCTGACTGGGGGTGTCGTAGCGCAGGCTCTCCTCCACCCACAGCGGAATGCGCGAGGGGTCGGCGAAGACCGTCGACAGCTGGTCGGGGTTCTGGTGCGCCCAGTACATCGACGTGCCAAGCAGTTTGGTGGTGGTCTCGTTGCCGGCGATCACCATCAGGAACAGAAACGCCATGATCTCTTCGTCGGTGAGCCGGTCACCGTCGATCTCCGCGGACAGCAGCGCCGACGTCAGGTTGTCGGCGGGCGTCTTCTTGAAGTCGGCGATCATCGACGCGTAGTAGGTCATCAACTCCACCGACGCCTGCATCGCCGACGGCGGCACGTCGTTGATGCCCTCCTCGCGGTGCAGCACCCCGTCGGCGAGGTCACGCACCCGGATCCGGTCGGCGCTCGGCACCCCCATCAGTTCGGAGATGACGTCCATCGGCAGCTTCGAGGCGAAGTCGCCGATGAAGTCAAACGAATCACCCAGCGCCATCGCGTCATCCAGATGCCCCCGGGCCAGCGCGAGCACCTGCGGCTCCAGCTCCCGGATGCGGCGCGGGGTGAACGCCCGCGACACCAGGGTGCGCAGCCGCAGATGGCCGGGGTCGTCCATCGCCAGGATCGACATCACCCGGTGGGCGTGCGGCCCGCGGGAAATCGGATCCAGCGACACGCCTTCGCTGTTGGACAGCACGCCGTCGTCGCGGAAGCCCTCCAGCACGTCGGCGTGCCGGGACAGTGCCCAGAAGTTCAGCTCCTCGTTGTGGTAGACCGGCGCCTCCTCGCGCAGGCGGGCGTAGTACGGGAACGGGTCCTCGTGGAAGTCGTAGTCGTACGGGTTGAGCACGGGCTCGGTGAGCTGAGCGGTCACTGGTGTTCTCCTGGTTCGGCTTTGAGGATCAGGCCGGCCGCGTAGCCGAGCCGGTCGATGATCTGCTGATAGGTGAAGACACCGCTGCCGGCGTTGACCAGCGCGCCGAAGAACGTCATCTGCAGGGCCGACACCGTCCGCGGGTCGGCGTCGGGGCCGATCGCCGAGGTGATCCGGCGGTGGATCTCCGCGCCGATCCGGTCGCGCACCGTGCGCACGGCCGGCTCGCCGCCGCCGCTGAGCAGCGCCGTGGTGCAGGCCGCGGCCACCTCCGGTTCGTCGGCCACCACCAGGGCCAGCTCCCGCAGCGCCTGGTTGACCCGCCTGGGCATCGGCTCGTTGACGTCGGTGAAGAACGGCACCCGGCGCACCAGGTCGAGGTAGACCTCGGCGATCAGGTGGTTCTTCGACGAGAAGTAGGTGTAGGCGGTGGCGGGGGCGACCTGCGCTCTTGCGGCGACGGCACGCACGGTCAGGTCCGCGTACGACTTCTCCCGCAGCATCTCCACGCCCGCGGTCAGTACCTTGCGGAACGTCTCCTCCTGGCGACGGTTGCGTGCTGTGACGGGAACCACGGTTTCACTGGACACTTGTCCAAGTTAACCGAGTTGAGTCTGGTCGACAAGTATGCTGGTAAAACTCGGATGTGCCCTTGCGTTGCGCCGCACGGCGGGGCTAGGGTTCGGCTCGGTAAGTCGGACAGTTGTCTAATCCTCGGGGAGTGCACATGGCGTTACCGGCCGACGGCATCAGCAGCCTGCTCATCGACGGCAAGTTGGTGCCCGGCGGTGCCGGGACCTTCGCCACGATCAACCCGGCGACCGAGGAGGTGCTCGGGGAGGCGGCCGACGCCGACGCCGCCGACATGGACCGGGCCATCGATGCCGCCCGCCGCGCGTTCGACGACACCGACTGGTCGCGCAACACCGCGCTGCGGGTGCGCTGCGTGCGCCAACTGCGCGACGTGCTGCTCAAGCACGTCGACGAACTGCGGGAGATGACGATCGCCGAGGCGGGAGCGCCCCGGATGCTCACCGCCGGCGCCCAACTCGAAGGACCGGTGAACGACCTCGGCTTCGCCGCCGACACGGCCGAGAACTACTCCTGGACCGAGGATCTGGGCCAGGCCGCCCCACTGGGCATCCCGACCCGGCGCACCATCGTCCGCGAGGCCGTCGGCGTCGTCGGCGCCATCACCCCGTGGAACTTCCCGCACCAGATCAACCTGGCCAAACTCGGTCCAGCCCTGGCCGCCGGCAACACGGTGGTGCTCAAGCCGGCCCCGGACACGCCGTGGTGCGCGGCCGCGGTCGGCCAGCTGATCGCCGAACACACCGACATCCCGCCGGGCGTGGTCAACATCGTCACCGGAACCGACCATCGGCTCGGTGCGATACTCGCGAAAGACCCACGGGTGGACATGATCTCGTTCACCGGATCCACCGCGACCGGTCGCGCCGTGATGGCCGACGCGGCGGCCACCGTCAAGAAGGTGTTCCTGGAACTCGGCGGCAAGTCCGCGTTCCTCGTGCTCGACGACGCCGACCTGGGCGCCGCCTGCTCGGTGGCGGCGTTCTCGGCCTGCCTGCACGCCGGGCAGGGCTGCGCGATCACCACCCGGCTGGTGGTGCCGCGGGCCCGCTACGACGAGGCGGTGGCGGCCGCCGCCGGTGTCATGGGGTCGATCAAGGCCGGGGACCCGGCCAAACCCGACACCGTCTGCGGGCCGCTGATCTCCGCCCGGCAGCGCGACCGGGTGCAGGGTTACCTGGATCTGGCGGTGGCAGAAGGCGGTACGTTCGCCTGCGGCGGCGGGCGTCCCGACGATCAGCCGGCCGGCTACTTCATCGCTCCGACCGTGATCGCCGGGCTGACCAACGAATCCCGGGTGGCCCGCGAGGAGATCTTCGGCCCGGTGCTGACCGTGCTCGCCCACGACGGCGACGACGACGCGGTCCGGATCGCCAACGACTCGCCGTACGGGCTCTCCGGCACCGTCTACGGCGGCGATCCGCAGCGGGCCGCGGCGGTGGCGGCGCGACTGCGGGTCGGCACCGTCAACGTCAACGGCGGTGTCTGGTACTCCGCGGACATGCCGTTCGGCGGCTACAAGCAGTCCGGCAACGGCCGGGAGATGGGGATCGCCGGGTTCGAGGAATACCTGGAGATCAAATCGATTGCCACTTCGGCTAATTAGGGAAGGCCAGCACATGGGACAGTTCGACGGCAAGGTTTCGATCGTCACCGGCGCGGGCGGCGGGATCGGGCAGACCTACGCCGAGGCGCTGGCACGCGAAGGCGCGGCGGTGGTGGTGGCCGACATCAACACCGACGGCGCGCAGGCGGTGGCCAAGCAGATCGTCGCCGACGGCGGCAAGGCACTCGCGGTCACCGTCGACGTCTCCGACCCGGAGTCGGCGCAGGCGATGGCCGACGCCACCGTCGCGGAGTTCGGCGGTATCGACCACCTGGTGAACAACGCGGCGATCTTCGGCGGCATGAAGATCGACGGCCTGCTGACGGTGCCGTGGGACTACTACCAGAAGTTCATGAGCGTCAACCTCGACGGTGCGCTGGTGTGCACCCGCGCGGTCTTCGAGCAGATGGAGAAACGCGGCGGCGGGGCCATCGTCAACCAATCCTCCACCGCCGCATGGATGTACGCCAACTACTACGGGCTGGCGAAGGTCGGGATCAACGGGCTCACCCAGCAGCTCTCCCGCGAACTGGGTTGGCGCAAGATCCGGATCAACGCGATCGCCCCCGGTCCGATCGACACCGAGGCGAATCGCACGTCGACCCCGCAGGCGATCGTGAAGCAACTGGTGCAGCAGATCCCGCTGTCGCGCATGGGAACTCCGGACGACCTGATCGGCATGTGCCTGTTCCTGC
This sequence comes from Mycolicibacter acidiphilus, assembly GCF_018455725.1. GTDB lineage: Bacteria > Actinomycetota > Actinomycetes > Mycobacteriales > Mycobacteriaceae > Mycobacterium > Mycobacterium acidiphilum. The sequence continues at coordinate 203,784 of NZ_JAHCLR010000003.1, read as the reverse complement.
TGTCGGATCAGGCCGGGTGGATCACCGGGCAGATCTTCAACGTCGACGGCGGACAGATCATCCGGTCATGAGCGAACCGCGACTGGGCTACATCGGGCTGGGCAACATGGGCGCCCCGATGGCGAAACGGCTGGCCGGCGCAGCCGGCGGGCTGACGGTGTTCGACGTGCGCGCCGAGGCGATGGCCCCGCTGGTCGACGCGGGGGCCGCGCAGGCCGGCAGTGTGGGCGACGTCGCCGCGGCCGCGGACGTCATCAGCGTTACCGTGCTCGACGACGCCCAGGTGCGGTCCGTCGTCGCCGAACTGGCTGCGCATGCCAAGCCGGACGCCGTCATCGCGATCCACTCCACGATCAGCGACACCACGGCCGTCGAACTCGCCGCCGACCTTGCGCCGCACGGCATCCACGTCATCGACGCACCGGTCAGCGGCGGCGCCGGCGCGGCCGCGAACGGTCAGCTGGCGACGATGGTCGGTGCGCCGCGAGCCGTCTACGAGCGAGTCAAGCCGGTGTTCAAGCAGTGGGCGGCGGTGGTCATCCATGCCGGCGAACCCGGCGCCGGAACCCGAATGAAGCTGGCCCGCAACATGTTGACGTTCACCGCGTACGCCGCGGCCGGCGAGGCGATGCGGCTGGCCGAGGCGGCCGGGCTGGACCTGCAGGCACTGGGCCGGGTGGTGCGGCATACCGACGCGCTGACCGGCGGGCCCGGCGCGATCATGGGACGGGACTCGGCGGGTCCGCTGCCGGCGGATCACTTCCTGCACGGCATCTTCACCCACACCCGGGGGCTCGGCGAGAAGGACCTTTCGCTGGCGCTGGGGCTGGGCGAGGCCACCGGCGTCGATTTGCCGCTGGCGCAGTTGGCCTTACGGGAACTGGCGGGCGCGCTCGGCGTGCCGCACACCGACTAGGGGAGACGTCATGGACGAACTGCGCCGCACCGGCCTGGCCAAGATGAACGAGGTCTACGCCTGGGAGATGCCGGACATGCCCGGCGAGTACTTCGCGCTCACCGCCGACCACCTGTTCGGCCGGATCTGGACCCGCGAAGGGCTGTCCATGCGCGACAAGCGGCTCATCACGCTGGCCGTCGTCACCGCGCTCGGCGAGCAGAGCCTGGCCGAGATCCAGGTCAACGCCGCGCTGCACAACGAGGAGATGACCGACGACGAACTGCGGGAGATGGCCATCTTCATCACCCACTACGTCGGCTTCCCACGCGGATCGGGCTTCAACGCGGTGGTGGAGAAGGTGATCGCCAAGCGCAAGAAGGCCGCCGCGGCCGGGCGGTCCGAGGACAAACAGGCCAACGTCGAGGCGGTGCTGGGCAGACACGGCGGCACGCCCGAAGCATCTGAACCTGCGTAATACCTGGGTAATCATGTTGGGCGGCTCAAGCACGGATATGCACATCTGAACGCGTGCGTTCGAAAAGCGCCGCGCTCTGGCGTCATGAGTACTTGGCGTATGTCTCTCTGGTCAGTCAAGACGATTCGTCGGAAAAAAAATGTCCATTTCCTTGTACCTGCTGAGACTAACTGGTAATCCTAATCACGGTTAGATCTTCGTCACAGTGCGTCTAAGGGGAGTGTGATGGCAAGTTCACATAGCGGCAAAGGTGGTGGGCGACGTCGGTTCGTCGGGGCGTCCTCGGCGGTGGGAGCGTTTCTTGCGTTGGGCCTGACGCCGTTGGCGTTGCCGAGCGCCCAAGCCGATGGCTTGGAGGACATCTTCGACCCGAGTGCGTGGAGCGCACTGTTCGATGCGCCGGATGTGTCGGGCATAGCCGCGCCTGGTGCCGACTTTGATTTCGCTGACTTCTGGACGCCGATCCACACCAGTATCGAGGACTTCGTGGCGAACACGGAGGCCGCGTTCGCGCCGATCAACAACATCGTGTCGCAGATGGCGGCGCAGAGCTTCCATCTTGACACCTGCGGTCTGATCTGTGACGGTGCGGCCGGCACCTGGGCTGACGGCGGCGACGGTATGGGTCAGATGGGTGGGCTGTTCCTCGGTGACGGCGGTGCGGGTGCGATCGGCACCGCGGCGCATATCGACGGCGGTATCGGTGGTGACGCCGGCGGCCTCGGCAACGGTGGTGACGGTGGTGCGGGCTTCACCGGCACCGCGTCGACGGCGGCGTTTGGCACGGCGGGTGCCAACGGTCTGATTGTCGGCGGTGACGGCGGTGCCGGTGGTTCCGGTGGTGAGTGGCTGGGCAACGGTGGCACCGGTGGTGCCGGTGCGAATGCATACATCGACGCCGGCGGCGGTATCCACGCGGCTGGCAACGGTGGGCTCGGTGGTGACTCCGCGAGCAACCTGACCGACCCGGGCGCACACGTCCCGCCGAACGCGGTGGACAACCCCTACAGCAAGGGCGCCCAGGCACTGGACATCTTCGCGATCGGTGCATCCGGCGACGGTGGTGTCGGCGGCGCCGGTGGTAACGGCCTGACCAACGTCATCGACGCTGACGGCCACGGCTCTCTCGACGGTGTGGCGGGTACCGCGACCAGCATCAACGGTCAGGCCGCCATGGACGCGACGGCCGGCGGTAACGGCGGTAACGGCGGTAACGGCGGGGTGTTCGTCGGTTCCAGTGGCGCCGGTGGCGCAGGCGGGGTTGGCGGCACCGGCGGTAACGGCGGAGCGGGCTTTGACGCCACCGCCGCCGGCGGCAACGGCGGCGATGGTGGTGCCGGTGGTGCCGGTGCCGCAGGTGGCCAGGGCGGTGTGGCCGGCAGCAGCTTCGGCAGCATGCTCGGCGCCAAGGGTGTCGCCGGTGCCGGTGGTGCGGACGGCAATGGTGGCAACGGTGGCGTCGGTGGTAACGGCGCCACCGGTGCCGCGGGTACGCCCGGTGTGATCGCCGGGCCCAACGACCTCGGCGGCACCGATGGTGGGACCGGCCAGGCTGGTGGTGTCGGCGGCAACGGTGGCGCCGGCGGTGCCGGTGGCGGTACCACCGGTAACGGTGGTAACGGCGGTGCGGCGGGCAACGGTGGCACCGGTGGTAACGGTGGCCTCGGTGGGGTGAACAACGACGGCATCCCGCCGGTGCACGGTTATAACGCGGCGGGTGCCGGTGGCGTCGGTGGCGCGGGCGGCGACGGCGGTGCTGCCGGTGCCGGCGCGGTCAACGGCCACGACGGACTCCTCGGGGTCGGCGGTAACGGTGGCAACGGTGGTACCGGTGGTGATGCGGCGCCGTACCAGGCCGCGATCGACCCGGGTAACTCGGCGGGCCCGGGTGGCACCGGTGGTGCCGGTGGTGTCGGCGGTACCGGTCTGCACGCCGGTATCGGTGGTAACGGCGGTGACGGCGGTAACGGCTTCAGCGGTACTGACAGTGCCTCGCAGGACGGCGGCGCCGGTGGTAAGGGTGGCGACGGTGGTGCTGCGGTCTCGGTCGCCAACGGTGGCGACGGTGTCGGTGGTAACGGCGGTGTCGGTGGTAACGGCGGTGATGGTGGTGCGGGCAACCTGACCAGCATCAGCCCGCTCAGCAACCTGGGCGCCAACCGGGTGCTCGACGGCGGCAACGGCGGTGTCGGTGGTGCCGGTGGTAACGGTGGTGCCGGTGACGGTGGCAACGACGGCAACGGTGGCGCCGGTGGTAACGGCGGTTCCGGTGGCGCCGGGGTCAATGGCGGCGGCAAGTTCCTCGACGGCACGATCAACACCAACGGCAGCAGCGGCGGCAACGCCGGTGCTGGCGGTGCCGGCGGTAACGGTTTCAACGCCGGTGACGGCGGCAACGCCGGCACCGCAGGCAACGGCGGCAACGGTGTCAACGGGGTTGACGAGACATCCACCGCCCTCGCCACCGCCGGCGGGGCCGGCGGCAACGGCGGCAACGGTGGCGCCGGCGGCGCCGCCGGTACCGCCGCCACCGGCGGCACGGCCGGCACCGTCGGCACCAGCACCAACGGTGCCGACGGCGGCACCGGCGGCAACGGCGGCAACGCCAACGGCGACACCACCAGTCAAGCGACGGCGACCAACGGTGCTGCCGGCGGCAAGGGCGGCACCGGTGGCACCGGCGCCAAGGACGCCGCGGGCGACTTCGTCACCAACGGTGGCAACGGCGGTGCCGGTGGCAGCGGCGGCGACTACTTCGGCACCACGACGGCCGGCATTGGTACTGCTGGTGCCGGCGGTGCCGGTGGCTCTGGTGGCGCCGGCGTGACCGGTGGCACCGGTGGTGCCGGAGGCGACGGCGGTGGACATGGCGCCGACGGCGACACGAACTGGGGCTTCGGCGGCGCCGGTGGCGCCGGTGGCACCGGTGGTGCCGGCACGACCGGCAACGGCGGCGACGGCGGTGCCGGTGGTAACTCGGGCACCATCGACGGTGGCCATCTCGCAGGCGCCATCGGTGCCACCGGTGGCGCAGGTGGCACCGGCGGAGCCAGCGACAGCGGCAACGGCGGGGCTGGCGGCAACGGCGGCAACGGCTCCACCGGTGCGAACGGTGACGCCGGCGGCGCCGGCGGTGCTGCGGGCGCCGGTGGTGCCAGCAACACCGGCAACGGCGGTGCGGGCGGTACCGGCGGTGCCGGCGGTGTCGGCGGCGGCGGTAACACCGCCGGCAACATCAACGGTTCCTTCGGTGGCGCGGGTGGTGCCGGCGGTAACGGCGGCACCAGCACCTCCGGTGCCGACGGCGCCGGCGGTAACGGCGGTAACGGCGGTAACGGCGGCACCGATGTCGGTAGCACCACGTTGGGCATCGGCACTTCCGGCGCCGGCGGCGCCGGTGGGTCCGGCGGTAACGGCATCACCGGCGGTGATGGCGGTACCGGCGGAAACGGTGGCGGCAGTGGTGCCGAGGGTGATACGCACTGGGGCTTCGGCGGCGCCGGCGGCAGCGGCGGCGCCGGTGGCACCGGCACCACCGGCAACGGCGGCGCCGGTGGTAATGCCGGCAACGCAGGCACCATCGACGGCGGCCACACCGGGGGCGCGACCGGTCAATTCGGTGGCATCGGTGGCGCCGGTGGGGCCAGCGACAGCGGCAACGGCGGAGCCGGTGGCAGCGGCGGCAACGGCTCCACCGGTGTGAACGCTGACGCCGGCGGCTTCGGCGGTGCCGGTGGTGCCGGTGGGGCCAGCAACACCGGTAACGGTGGCGTCGGCGGCGTCGGCGGTGACGGCGGCAAGGGCGGCGGCGGTATCACCGGCGGCTTCACGAACGGCGTCAACGGCGGCGGTGGTGGTCTTGGCGGCAACGGCGGTGTCAGCACCGCCGGCACCACCGGTGCCGGCGGGAACGGCGGCAGCGGCGGTAACGGCGGCGACGCCGTGACCGGTGGCACCACCGGCGGCACCGGTGGCCCCGGCGCGGCCGGCGGCGCGTCGGGCACGACCCCCGGCGGTGCTGCCGACAACACCAACGTCGCACCGAGCGGCACCACCGGTGGCACCGGCGGTATCGGCGGTGCGGGCGCCAAGTAGCAGTACCGCTTCAAACCGGAACACCCCGCACGTGGATCCCCCTCCGCGTGCGGGGTGTTCCCGCGTTCGGGGGCGGTAGCGCGGGACTCAGACAAGCCGGCAGGCAAGCGCCGGAGCGCTACAGTGGCGCTATGGCGACGATTCAGATTCGGGAGATCCCCGAGGACGCGTACGAGGTGATCCGGAAACGCGCCCGGGCCGCCGGACGCTCGATCCAGTCCTATATGCGGGACTGGGTGGTTGACTTCGCCGGCCACTCCACCGCCGACGAGGTGCTGGCGGCGATGGCCGCGGTGCGGGACGCCAGTGGCACTCCGGGGGCGACGAGGGAATCGATCCTTGAGGACCTGGCTGCGGACCGGCGGTGACCGACTACGTCATCGATGCGTCGGCGCTTCTCCTCGCACTGATCGGCAAGACTTCCGACGCCGACGAACTCCGGGCGCGGCTGCCGGAGACGCGGCGTCACGCACCGCATCTGATCGACGCGGAGGTCGGCAGCGTGCTTCGTCGGCACGAGCAGGCAGGGCGGATCAGCGGCGATGAAGCCGAGACCGCACTGCGCGCGGCCGGCCGGCTCGTCGACCACCGTTATCCGCACACCGGCGCGCTCGCCGAGCGGGCGTGGGGGCTGCGGCGCAACGTGACTTTCTACGACGGCCTCTACGTCGCGCTCGCCGCCCACCTCGGCATTCCCTTGCTGACCGTCGACACCCGGCTCAGCCGGGCGCCCGGGCTACCCTGCCGGACCGAGTTGGTCTGACCGCCGCCGCCTGCCGATAGGCTGGTGAACCGTGCACGTTCTCGTAATCGGCTCCGGTGCCCGCGAACACGCCCTGCTGCTGGCGCTGAAGAAAGACCCGCAGGTCGACAAGCTGGTGATCGCCCCCGGCAACGCCGGCACCGCCGCCGTCGCCGAGCAGCGCGACGTCGACATCTCCTCCGCCGACGCCGTCGTCGCCCTGGCCCGTGACGTCGGCGCCGACCTGGTGGTGATCGGGCCCGAGGTGCCGCTGGTGCTCGGGGTAGCCGACGCGCTGCGGGCCGCCGGGATCGCCTGCTTCGGCCCGTCGAAGGACGCCGCACGCATCGAGGGCTCGAAGGCGTTCGCCAAGGACGTGATGGCCGCCGCCGGGGTGCGCACGGCCGCCAGCGAGACCGTTGACAACCCCGCCGACCTGGACGCCGCGCTGGACCGGTTCGGGCCGTCCGCCGGCCAGCCCGCCTGGGTGGTCAAAGACGACGGCCTGGCCGCCGGCAAGGGCGTGGTGGTCACCGCCGACCGGGCGGCCGCGCGCGCCCACGCCGCCGGCCTGCTCGACGACGGGCACCCGGTGCTGCTGGAGTCGTTCCTGGACGGCCCGGAGTTGTCGCTGTTCTGCGTGGTGGACGGGGCGACGGTGGTGCCGCTGCTGCCCGCGCAGGACTTCAAGCGGGTCGCCGACGGCGATGCCGGACCCAACACCGGCGGCATGGGCGCCTACGCGCCGTTGCCGTGGCTGCCGGCGGGCGCGCTGGCCGAGATCGTCGCGGACGTCGTCGAACCGGTTGCGGCCGAACTGGTGCGGCGTGGCAGCCGGTTCTCCGGGCTGCTGTACGCCGGGCTGGCGATGACGTCGAACGGGCCGGCGGTGGTCGAATTCAACTGCCGCTTCGGCGATCCCGAGACCCAGGCGGTGTTGGCGTTGCTGGAGTCCCCGCTCGGACAGTTGCTGCACGCCGCGGCTACCGGCACCCTCGCCGACTTCGGCGCGCTGCGCTGGCACGACGGGTCCGCGGTGACGGTGGTGCTGGCCGCCGAGAACTACCCGGGCCGGCCGCGGGTCGGGGACGTGATCGTCGGCGCCGAGGGCGACGGGGTGCTGCACGCCGGCACCGCCCGCCGCGACGACGGCGCGATCGTGTCGTCCGGCGGCCGGGTGCTGTCGGTGGTGGGCACCGGCGCCGACCTGGACGCGGCGCGGGCCGCGGCCTACGACATCCTCGGTTCGATCCGGTTGCCGGGCAGTCACTTCCGCACCGACATCGCACTGGCGGCGGCCGAAGGCCGGATTCAGCTGTAGGTCGCAGGGCGCGGATCGCTCCAAAGAGTCCAGCTATAACAAACTTTGACTGGGTCAAAGTATGTTAAGGGTGGCGTTGGTATCGGTTGCCGGCGGAAGGTGCAGCATGAATTGGCCACCTCACCACAGCGATGCAACCCCGCGTACCCGCGTACCCGCGTACCCGCGCAACCGGGTGTGGGCGGCATCAGCTGTCCTCACCGAGTTGGATGTGCTCTCCGCGGCGATCGGACGCCGCACCATGCTGCAGTGACCACCGTTGAGCCTGCACCGGATTCAGCTCAGTTCGATGACGGCGACCCGCTGCACTCGGCTTCGCCGAGCTTGCGATCGCCGCTAGAACCCGGCGGCCTGCCCGTCGCGCCGCGGATCGCTTACCCCGAGATAACCGTCACCCAGCCGCCAGATCGCCTGGCAGCTGCCGAACTCCTCATGGTGGTCGGGGACGGTCACGCGGTGCCCGCGGTCGCGTAACCCGTCCAGCGTGGCAGCGGGAAAGCCGTTCTCGCAGTTGACGTCCAAGCCCCCCGCCCAGCGGAAGCGCGGCCCGTCGCAGGCCGCCTGCGGATTCTGCCCGTGGTCGGCGATCCGGCTCACCACCTGCACGTGCCCCTGCGGCTGCATGTCGCCGCCCATCACGCCGAAACTCAGCACCGGGACGCCGTCCTTCGTCAGGAAGCCCGGAATGATGGTGTGGTACGGGCGTTTCCGCGGGCCGACCCGATTGGGGTGCCCCGGCGTGGTGACGAAACCCGAACCGCGGCTCTGCAGCGAGATGCCGGTGCCCGGCACCACCACGCCGGAACCGAAACCTGCGTAGTTCGACTGGATCATCGAGACCATCCGCCCGGATGCGTCGGCGGCCGTCAGGTACACGGTGTTGCCGTGCGGGGTGCCCGCCGTCGTCGGCCGGGCATGCCGTGGGTCGATCAGCGCCGCCCGCTCCCGCAGATACCCGGGGTCGAGCAGTTGATCGGGCCGCACCGGCAGGTGGTCGGCGTCACCGACATACGCGTAGCCGTCGGCGCACGCCAGCTTCATCGCCTCGATCTGCAAATGCACGCTGTCCGCCGAATCCACCGGCAGCGACGCCATGTCGAACTGTTCGAGAATCCCCAGTGCGATCAGCGCGACGAGCCCCTGCCCGTTCGGCGGCAGCTCGTGCAACGTGTAGCCCCGGTAGCCGGCGCTGATCGTGCCCACCCAGTCGCAGCGGTGCGCGGCCAGGTCGTCGGCGCTGAGCGCCCCGCCGTGAGCGGCGCTGTGCGCCACCAGCTTCGCCGCCAGCTCACCGTGGTAGAACGCCTCGCCGGCGGTGGCCGCGATCAACTCCAGGGTGTCCGCGTGCTGCGGCAGCCGGACCTGTTCGCCTGCCACAGGCACCCGACCGCCGGGCAGGAACGTCTCGGCGAAACCCGGCTGGTCGGCCAGCAGTGGGGCCTGCGCCGCCCACTGCCGGGCCACATGCGGGGACAGTCCGAAACCGTTGCGGGCGTAGCCGATCGCCGGGGCGAACAGCCGCGCGAACGGCAGCGCACCGAACCTGGTGTGCAACTCCGCCCAGCCGGCGACCGCACCCGGCACCGTCACCGAGTTCCAGCCCAGCGCCGGCACGCCGGCGTCGCCGAAGAACTCCGGGGTCCACGCCGCCGGTGAGCGGCCGGAGGCGTTGAGGCCGTGCAGTTCCCGGCCGTCCCAGACGATCGCGAACGCATCGGAGCCGATGCCGTTCATCGTCGGCTCCACCACCGTCAGCGTGATCGCGGTGGCGATCGCGGCGTCCACCGCGTTGCCGCCGTCGTGAAGCATCCGCAGGCCGGCCTGCGCGGCCAGCGGCTGCGACGTGCACACCACATTGCCGGCCAGCACCGGGGTGCGCGGCCAGCGGTAGGGGAGGTCCCAGGAGAACGGTGTGCTCATCAGGCCGTCAGCAGCGGTGCGATCCAGGCGATCTCGGCGGGCAGCTGTGAACTCCAGTACGCCCCGTCGTGCCCCCCGGGGGAGAAGCCGCCGGCCGGCGGGTGCGGCAGTTGCGCGATGAACGCCTTCGTCGCCGAGTAGAACGGGTCGGAATCCCCGCAGTCCACCCGGATCGGGATCGACGCCAGCGCCGGCATCCCGAACACCGAGTTGGCCTCGAAATCCGAGGCGCCGTCGAACGCCCCCGGCGCGGTCGCCCCCGGCGACAGCCACAGTGCCGGGCTCACCGCGCAGATCGCCGCCGTGCGGCGCGCCCCGAGCCGGCCGCCGAGCAGCAGCGCCCCGTAGCCGCCCATCGACCAGCCCAGGAACGCCACCCGGGAGGTGTCCAGACCCTGGTCGGCCAGCAGCGGCAGCAGCTCGTCGGTGACCATCGCCCCGGCGTCGTCCCCGGAGGCCCGCTGGTGCCAGTAGCCGCCGCCACCGTCGACGGCGACGGCCGCGAACGGCGGCAGGCCGGCGTCGACCGCTTCGGCCAGACCGTGCTCCACGCCGCCGGCCATCACCGTGCCCGCATCGCTGCCCTTGCCGTGCAGCAGGATCAGCGGGCGCAGGGCGCCGGTCTGGCCCGGCGGGCGGGCGATCGCCCAGTTGGTGACGGCCCCGCCGCGCGCCGCCGACGCGAACGATCCGCTGACCATGGTGGGCGCCGCGGGGGCGGCCAGGGAGGTCGTGGCCCGCGGCACGGCCCCGGCGGCCAGCATGGCGGCGGCGCCGGCACTCAGGCGCAGCACCGAACGTCGGCTCAGTTCAGACATCCCGGCCATCATGCCAGCGGGCGGAAAACCGCGAAACCACCCTGCGCCGCCCGCCCGGCTGGCAGCATTTCTACCCGTGATGGCAGCGGTCACCCCCAAGGGGGAACGTCGACGGTATGCGCTGGTCAGCGCTGCCGCCGAGCTGCTGTGCGAAGGCGGGTTCGACGCGGTCCGGCATCGTGCGGTGGCGCAGCGGGCCGACCTGCCACTGGCGTCGACCACCTATTACTTCTCGTCGCTGCACGAACTGATCGCCAGCGCGGTGGAGCACATCGGAATGCTGGAGGTCGCGCAATTGCGGGCCCGGATCGCCGGGCTGTCCCGGCGCCGGCGCAGCGCCGAGACCACCGCCGACATGCTGGTCGAACTGTTGGTCGACGAGGACTCCGACGCCCAGGGCATCGACCAGTTGATCTCCCGCTACGAGCGCTACATGGCCTGCGCGCGCCAACCCGCGCTGCGTGACATCCAGCGTCGTATCCTGCATCAGCGGTCCGACGCCGTGGTGGAGGTCGTCGAACGATCCGGCCGCGTCACGCGAATGGAGATGGCGTATGACCTGGTCTGCATGGTGGACGGCGCGGTGATGGCGGCACTGGTCGACGACCGGGTGGGGCCGCGGGCCGCTGCCCGGGCCGCGGTGATCGACGTCATCGACATGCTCGCCCCGCTGGACCAGCGCGCGGTATCGGCGTGATGCGGGTCGGCCGCGGGATCGCCGACATCACCGGCGAACCCGCCGACTGCGGCATGCTCGGCTACGGCAAGGCCGAGCAGCGCACCACCGGCATCCACCTGCGACTGCGGGCCCGGGCGTTCGTCTTCGAGGCCGAACCGAACCGGGTGCTGCTGGTCGTCGCGGAACTGCCGCTGCCGATGCAGAGCGTCACCGACGAGGTGCTCGCCCGGTTGCGGCGCAGCCTCGCCGGCCGCTACACCGAATCCAACACGCTGATCACCGTCACCCACACCCATTCCGGGCCGGGCGGCTACTGCGGGCATCTGCTCTACAACATGACCACCGGCGGATTCCGGCCGGCGACGTTCGAGGCGATCGTCGGCGGGATCGTCGCCGCCGTCGAGCAGGCCGACGCCGACCTGGCCCCGGCGCAGGTCAGCCTGGCCCGCGGGGAACTGCACGACGCCAGCACCAACCGCTCCCCGAGCGCGTTCGCGCGCAACCCCGCCGCCGACCGGGCGGTGTTCCCGGACGGCATCGACCCGCAGACCAGCCTGCTGCGCATCGACCGGGACGGTGCGCCGGTGGGGGCGATCAACTTCTTCGCCACCCACGGCACGTCCATGACCAACCACAACACGCTGATCTCCAGCGACAACAAGGGTTACGCCGCCTATCACTGGGAGCGCCTGGTGCAGGCCCAGGACTACCTGGCCGGCCCGCTGGACTTCATCGCGGCGTTCGCCCAGACCAACACCGCCGACATGAGCCCGAACGTCGGCGGCCGCCTCGGGATGGGGCCGACCGAGGACGAGGTGGAGAACACCCGCATCATCGGGCTGCGGCAGTACGAGGCGGCGGCCGGGCTGCCCGGCGGCACCCCGATCGGCGACACCGTCGAGGCGAGGATGATCCGCGTCGACCTGGGTGACGTGCAGGTCCGCGGCGAGTTCACCCCGGACGGCAAGCCGCATCGCACCGGCCGGCCGATGGTGGCGGCGGCGGCGCTGGCCGGCACCGACGAGGGGGAGGGGTTCCCCGGCTTCCACCAGGGCCGCAACCTGCTCTTCGACACCGTCTCGGCGGGCGTCTACCGGCTCAACCGGCGGCTCCGCGACGCCCATGCCCCCAAAGGCCTGATCGCGCCGGGCAGCCTGCTGAACCGGCTCCGGCCGTTCATGCAGGAGCGCGTGCCGGTGCAACTGCTGCGGATCGGCCGGCTGTACCTGATCGGCATCCCCGGCGAGGTGACGATCGTCGCCGGGCTGCGGCTGCGCCGCGTGGTCGCCGGCATCGTCGGGGCGGACCTGGCCGACGTCCTCTGCGTCGGCTACTCCAACGCCTACATCCACTACGTCACCACGCCCGAGGAGTACACCGAGCAGCGCTACGAGGGCGGCAGCACGCTGTTCGGCCGTTGGGAGCTGCCGGCGCTGATGCAGACCGCGGCCGGGCTGGCCACCGCGATGGGTGACGGGGTGCCGGCCGGGCCCAGTGCGCCCCCGGCGGCCACCACCCGGGCCAGCTGGCTGCGCAAGCCCCGCCCCGACACCGGCGAGTTCGGGGCCGTCGTCACCCAGCCGCAGACCGAATACCTGCCGGGGCAGCAGGTGCGCGCCGAGTTCGTCAGCGCCAACCCGAACAATGATCTCCACAACGGCGGGACCTATTTAGAGGTGCAGCGCCGTGACGAGAACACCTGGGTGCGGATCGCCGACGACGGCGACTGGACCACCCGGTTCCGGTGGCGGCGCACCGGCCGGGGCGGCTCATTAGCCGGCGTGGAATGGGTGATCCCGGCGGACGCGTCGCCGGGCCGATACCGGATCCTGCACCACGGCACCGCCCGCGGAGCCGGCGGCAACGACACCTCGTTCAGCGGCGCCACCCACGCCTTCACCGTCGGCGGCCCGCGCTGACGCGTGGCCCCGGAGATGCCGACGGGCCCCGGCTTCCTGGGTGGGAAGCCGGGGCCCGCGGTCAGAGCAGGATCAGAACAGGCTGTTCAGACCCAGTGCGTCGTTCAGGTCGGTGAACATCACCGTCAGGTCACCCGCGTCGTTGAGGTTCGCCGAGTTGGAGAACAGGTCGGCGAATTCGCCGCCGTTCTTGCCCATGAAGTCATCCATCACGGTCTCGTAGGACTGACCGAAGACGTACCACGGGTTCGCCATCAGGGCCGCGATCTCGGGCAGCTGCGAGGCGATACCGCCGTAGTAGGTCTGGATGTCGCTGAAGCCGGTCGTGTCGCCGGTGTTCAGCTGGCTCCAGATGTCGCCCAGCTGGGAGTGCTCGAAGTTGCCGAGGTCGTTGGCGCTGAGGTCGCCGGCCTTGAAGTCGGTGTTGGCGGCCAGGTTGCCGTCCTTGTCAAGCGTGTACAGGTACGCCGACGGGTCCTGGGCTCCGGTCTCCGTTCCGGTCCCATCCCCGGCCCCGTTGACGAACCCGTAGTACTCGACGGCGTTCTCGCCGGTGCCGAGCGTCGTTCCGCTGAGGTCGGCGAGCTGGTTGTCCCCGGAGCCGTTGGCGGAGTTGAACGCCGCGGCGAGCTCGCTCAACTGGTCGGTGGTCAGCGGGGTGCTCACCGGCTGGCCCTTGACGACCTCGGCCGCGGTGGCGTGGAACGCCTCGGCCAGCGTCGGGTCGAACGCGGTGACGCCCGCGGTGATGTCAGCCGCGCTTGCGGCGGTCAGCGTGATGTCGTGGTTCGCCAGCGTGGCACCACCGGCCACCGCGCTGACGCTGAGCGCGCCGGCGGCGACGACGCCGAGGCCGAGGGCCAGACCCTTGATGTTCTTCATGTAGTTCCTCCCGATGCTGAGATGCGACTGTCTCTCCAGTGCAACTCATCCTTAACTTATGCCGGGTGAAAGCTAGCAGAGAACGATGTCTTGCCGTCAAGCGTGGCGGCTGTCTACATGAAAAATACCTGATTATGGCGCATCTCAGTGATGAACGTCACGGTTTTCACTGTGAAACATCGATGTTGTAGCACGGTTTCGCTCGTCGGTTCCGCACTTACGATCCCACGCGGCCGGCGCTCGGCGGCTCCCCTGCCGGTCCACGTCGCCGTACCCGCCCCGGGGTCTCGCGGAACCCGCAGCGGCCGGCACACGGTAGGGTGTCCCGATCTGTCGGTACGACGCTGGCTATCAGCCGGTTGCAGCCGACTGACGGTATGCCCCCGAGATGCGATTGCGAGAGAGCGACGTCATGATTATCGGTGTCCTTTCCGAGGCTCAGCCCGGTGAGACGCGAGTGTCGGCGACCCCTGCCACCATCGCCCAGCTGCTCAAACTCGGCTACGAGGTCGTCGTCGACGCCGGCGCCGGCGCCGCGGCGTCGTTCTCCGACGCCGCCTACGTCGAAGCCGGCGCGACCATCGGCGACGCCGCCGGCGCGGACGTCGTCTTCGGCGTCAACGCCCCGTCGACGCAGCAGCTCGACGCGATGAAGTCCGGCGCCACCGTGGTCAGCCTGCTCTCACCGGCACTGAACCCCGACCTGGTCGAGGACCTGGCGAAGCGGCCGATCACCGCGCTGGCGATGGACGCGGTGCCCCGGATCTCCCGGGCGCAGTCGCTGGACGTGCTGAGCTCGATGGCCAACATCGCCGGCTACCGCGCCGTCGTGGAGGCCGCGCACGCCTTCGGCCGGTTCTTCACCGGCCAGGTCACCGCCGCCGGCAAGGTGCCGCCGGCCAAGGTGCTGGTGGTGGGCGCCGGGGTGGCCGGGCTGGCCGCGATCGGCGCCGCCGGCAGCCTGGGCGCGATCGTGCGGGCCACCGACCCGCGCCCGGAGGTCGCCGACCAGGTCCGCTCGCTGGGCGGGGAGTACCTCTCCATCCAGTCCGCGGAGACCGAGGTGTCGGCCACCGGTTACGCCAAGGAGATGGGCGACGACTACAAGGCGCTCGAAGCGCAGCTCTACGCCGATCAGTGCAAGGACGTCGACATCATCGTCACCACCGCGCTGATCCCGGGTAAGCCCGCGCCGAAGATCATCAGCGCCGAGATGGTGGCGTCGATGAAGGCCGGCAGCGTGATCGTGGACATGGCCGCGGCCAACGGCGGCAACGTCGAGGGCACCGTCAAGGATCAGGCGATCGTCACCGACAACGGGGTGACGATCATCGGCTACACCGACCTGGCCGGCCGGCTGGCGGCGCAGGCCTCCCAGCTGTACGGGACCAACCTGGTCAACCTGATGAAGCTGATGACGCCGGGCAAGGACGGGCAGTTCGTCGTCGACTTCGACGACGTGGTGCAGCGTTCGATCACCGTCGCCCGGCTCGGCGCCAAGACCTGGCCGCCGCCGCCGGTGCAGGTCTCGGCCGCACCGGCCGTCGCCGCACCCGCCCCGGTCGTCGCGTCGCCGGCGCACAAGCCGATGTCGGCCGCCCGCCGGCTGGCGCTGGTGCTGGGCAGCGCCGCGGTGCTGTTCGTGCTGGTGGCGGCCGCGCCGGCCGCGCTGCAGGTGCACCTGACGGTGTTCGCGCTGGCGATCGTGATCGGCTACTACGTGATCGGCCACGTCCACCACGCGCTGCACACCCCGCTGATGAGCGTGACCAACGCGATCTCCGGGATCATCGTCGTCGGCGCGCTGCTGCAGATCGGGCTGGGCGCCCCCACCATCACGGTGCTGGCCTCGGCAGCGATCCTGCTCGCCAGCATCAACATCTTCGGTGGCTTCGCGGTGACCCGCCGCATGCTGGCCATGTTCTCCCGCAGCTAGCCTGCGCACCCGAATAGTTGGAGTAGACCCCGCTTATGTTCTCTGTCGCAACCGCCGCCTCGGCGGCCTACATCGTCGCGGCCCTGCTGTTCATCCTGGCGCTGGCCGGACTGAGCAAGCACGAGACGTCCAAGGCCGGCAACAGCTTCGGCATCGCTGGCATGACCGTGGCGCTGGTCGCGACCATCGCACTCGCCGCCCACGGCGGGCTGAGCCCGGTGGCGCTGTCGCTGCTGATCGGCGCCACCGTGATCGGCGCTGCGATCGGCCTGTGGCGCGCCAAGGTCGTCGAGATGACCGGCATGCCGGAGCTGATCGCGCTGCTGCACTCGTTCGTCGGCCTGGCCGCGGTGCTGGTCGGCTGGAACGGCTACCTGCACGTCGAGGCCTGCCCGTGCGGCAGCGAGGCGCGCGCCCTGGACGCCCAGGGTCTGCTGGGCATCCACTCCGCCGAGGTGTTCATCGGCGTGTTCATCGGTGCGGTGACCTTCACCGGCTCGATCGTGGCCAACCTGAAGCTGTCCGGGCGGATGAAGTCCAACCCGCTGATGCTGCCGGGGAAGAACTTCCTCAACATCGGCGCCCTGGTGGCGTTCCTGGCGCTGACCGTGTGGTTCGTGCAGGAGCCGACGCTGTGGCTGCTGATCCTGGTGACCGTGCTGGCGCTGGCGCTGGGCTGGCACCTGGTGGCGTCCATCGGCGGCGGCGACATGCCGGTGGTCGTGTCGATGCTCAACAGCTACTCCGGTTGGGCCGCGGCGGCGTCGGGCTTCCTGTTGAGCAACGACCTGCTGATCATCACCGGCGCCCTGGTCGGCTCCTCGGGTGCCTACCTGTCCTACATCATGTGCAAGGCGATGAACCGGTCGTTCATCTCGGTGATCGCCGGCGGCTTCGGCATCGAGGCCGGGCCCGCCGAGGACAAGGACTACGGCGAGCACCGCGAGATCACCGCCGAAGGCGTGGCGGAACTGCTCGCCGGTGCCGACTCGGTGATCATCACCCCCGGCTACGGCATGGCCGTGGCGCAGGCCCAGTACGGGGTCGCCGAGCTGACCCGCAAGCTGCGGGACCGCGGCGTCAAGGTCCGGTTCGGCATCCACCCGGTCGCCGGCCGACTGCCCGGCCACATGAACGTGCTGCTGGCCGAGGCCAAGGTGCCCTACGACATCGTGCTGGAGATGGACGAGATCAACGACGACTTCGGTGACACCTCGGTGGTGCTGGTGATCGGCGCCAACGACACCGTTAATCCGGCGGCAGCCGAAGACCCGTCCAGCCCGATCGCCGGTATGCCGGTGCTGACGGTGTGGGACGCCGACAACGTCATCGTCTTCAAACGCTCGATGGCGTCGGGTTACGCCGGCGTGCAGAACCCGCTGTTCTTCCGGCAGAACTCGGCGATGCTGTTCGGCGACGCCAAGGACCGCGTCGAGGACATCCTGCACGCGCTGTAAGGCTGGGTAGGGTTTCCTGCAAAGCGTCTGAATAGGTCTGTCTCAGATTGATAGGCACCGTTCTGCTTCGTTAGCGTGGCCATCCGCATAGATAGCTGTTCTTATCTCCGGAGGTCCGCCATGACAGGCCCGCGTAAAACGACGTCGCACCGCCGCAACCGGGCGGCTGCCCTGGGGGTGTCGACGGCTGCGATCGTGGCGTTCGGCCTCGCCTCGCCGGCGATTACGCCGACCGCCCACGCCGACGTCGATGCCTTTGCCGACCTGCTCGACCCGCTGTTCGGCATCGACCCGACCGCGGGGTCCGCGGCGGTCGACCCGGGTGATCTTGTGACGGCTCTGACCGGCGCGGTCGACGACATCGCTAAGATCGACCCGTCGTTCCTGGCCGAGATGCACGACCTCAACACCTGGCTGGAAGGCAACTGGATCGGCACCACCTTCGGTGACTGGTTCGATCAGCAGGCCAACGCCGCCGCCGCCGACGCCGGCCTGGGTGCGCTGATCGGCAACGGCGCCGACGGCACCGCCGCCGATCCCGACGGTGGCGACGGTGGATACCTCTTCGGCAACGGCGGCAACGGCTTCAGCTACACCGCGGCCACCGACACCGACGGTGCGGCCATGAACGGCGGTGACGGCGGTTCGGCGTCGCTGTTCGGCAACGGTGGCAACGGCGGTAGCGGGTTCGACGGCGGCAACGGCGGTGACGGCGGGGCCGGCGGGCACCTCAGCGGCAACGGCGGCGCCGGTGGCGACGGCGGAGCCGGGCTGACCGGGGTTGACCACGGCGACGGCGGCGACGGCGGCAACGGCGGGCTGGCCGGGATCTTCGGCGGCCATGGCGGTGCGGCCGGTAACGGCGGCGACGGTGCCGACGCCAGTGGTGCCGGTGCGACCGCGGGTATCGGCGGCAACGGAGGCAACGGCGGCGGTGGCGCCCTGTTCGGCAGCACCTTCAGCAGCGGCGGCGCCGGCGGTAACGGTGGCACCGGTGGTGACGGCACCGACGGGGCCCTGGCCGCCCATGGTGGCAACGGCGGCTACGGGGGTGGTTCCGGTCTGGGTGCCGGCCACGCCGGGGTCGGCGGCGCGGGCGGGGACGGCGGGGTCAGCGGCGGCGGCACCGCTGGGCAGGGTGGTGCCGGGGGGCAATATGCCATCGGCGATGGTGACCTGACGTTCCCGGCCGCCCACGGCGGTGGAGGCGGTGGTGGCGGTGGTGGCGCCGGCGACGGTGGCACCGGCGGCAACGGTGGTGCCGGTGGTGACGGTGCGGCCGGCGGCCGGGGCAACGTGCCCAACATCTTCGGCGGCGTCGACCAGGGCGCCAGCCAGGGCGGCACCGGTGGCCTCGGCGGTGACGCACACGGCGGAACCGGCGGCGACGGCGGTGTCGGCGGCAACGGTGGCAACGGCAGCAACGGTTTCGGTGCGGTCTTCGGCAGTCGCGGTGGCGACGGTGGCGACGGCGGCGCCGGGAACGGCGGGCACGGCGGCGTCGGCGGTAACGGTGGCAACGGCGGCAACGGCATCAGCGGGGTTGTCGGCGGCTCCAGCGGGGGTAGCCCGCTGGTCGGGCAGGGCGGCAACGGCGGCGACGGTGGGGCCGGCAGCACCACCACCTCCGGCGGTGCCGGCGGCAACGGTGGCAACGGCGGCAGCGACAGCGGCAACCCCGGGATCGGCGGCAACGGCGGTAACGGCGGGCAGGTCGGCCCCAACGGCGACGGTGCAGGCGGCAACGGCGGCCTCGGCGGACCTGACGGACTGGCCGGTGCGAACGGCACCAACGGCGGCAGCGACGGCACACCCGGCAAGGACGGTCTTGCCGATCTGGGCAGCTGACCGGCCGGGCACGCGTTCCAGGCCGCGATAGGGTAGCCATCCGTGAGCATCCCCAACGTCCTGGCGTCCCGCTACGCCAGCACCGCCATGGTCGAGATCTGGTCTCCGGAGGCGAAAATCCGTGCCGAGCGCCGGCTGTGGCTGGCGGTGCTGCGCGCCCAGGCGGAGTTGGGGGTGGAAGGCGCCGCCGGTCCGGCCGTCATCGCCGACTACGAGCGGGTGCTCGATCAGGTCGACCTGGACTCGATCGCCGCCCGCGAGCGGGTCACCCGCCACGACGTCAAGGCCCGCATCGAGGAGTTCAACGCGCTCGCCGGCCACGAGCACGTGCACAAGGGCATGACCAGCCGAGACCTCACCGAGAACGTCGAGCAGATGCAGGTCCGCCAGTCGCTGCAGCTGGTGCACGACCACACGGTGGCGGTGCTGGCCCGGCTGACCCGGCACGCCGTCGAATACCGCGACTTGGTGATGGCCGGACGCAGCCACAACGTCGCCGCGCAGGCCACCACACTGGGTAAGCGGTTCGCCTCGGCCGCGCAGGAGACGCTGATCGCGTTGCGCCGGGTGTCCGAGCTGCTGGAGCGTTACCCGCTGCGCGGTATCAAGGGCCCGATGGGCACCGCCCAGGACATGCTGGACCTGCTCGGCGGGGACGCCGGGAAACTGGCTCAGCTGGAACGTTCCGTGGCTGAGTTCCTGGGATTCGATGCGGTGCTGACCAGCGTCGGGCAGGTGTACCCGCGGTCGCTGGACCACGACGTGCTCTCCGCGCTGGTGCAACTCGGCGCCGGGCCGTCGTCGCTGGCCCACACCATCCGGCTGATGGCCGGCCACGAACTGGCCACCGAGGGGTTCGCGCCCGGACAGGTCGGCTCGTCGGCGATGCCGCACAAGATGAACACCCGCAGCTGCGAGCGGGTCAACGGCCTGCAGGTGGTGCTGCGCGGCTATGCATCGATGGCCGCCGAACTGGCCGGCGCCCAGTGGAACGAGGGTGACGTGTTCTGCTCGGTGGTGCGCCGGGTGGCGCTGCCGGATGCGTTCTTCGCTCTGGACGGCCAGATCGAGACGTTCCTGACCGTGCTCGACGAGTTCGGCGCCTACCCGGCGGTGATCGACCGGGAGCTGAACCGCTACCTGCCGTTCCTGGCCACCACCAAGGTGCTGATGGCCGCGGTGCGCGCCGGGGTGGGCCGCGAAACCGCTCACGAGGTGATCAAGGAGCACGCGGTGGCCGTCGCGCTGGCGATGCGGGAACGCGGCGCCGAACCCGACCTGCTGGACCGGCTGGCCGCCGATGACCGGCTGCCGCTGGACCGCGCCGCACTCGATGCGGCGGTGGCCGACCGGGCGGCGTTCACCGGGGCGGCCGGCAATCAGGTGGACACGGTGACCGCGGCGGTGGCCGAACTGGTGGCCGCCTATCCGGCGGCGGCGGCCTACACCCCCGGCGCGATCCTCTAGCCGCCCATGACCGTCCGGGATTTGGCTGACGTCGACCTCACCGACCTGGACAATTTCGCCGACGGGTTCCCGCACCAACTGTTTGCGCTGCACCGCCGGGTGGCCCCGGTGTATTGGCACCCGGCGACCGAGCACACCCCGGACGGCGACGGCTTCTGGTCGGTGGCGGGGTACCGGGATTGTCTGGAAGTGCTGCGCGACGCCGACACCTATTCGTCGGTGACCGGTGGTTCCCGGGCTTACGGCGGCACCGTGCTGCAGGACCTGCCGGTCGCCGGGCAGATCCTGAACATGATGGACGACCCGCGGCACGCCGAGATCCGCAAGCTGGTCAGCTCCGGGCTCACCCCGCGGATGATCCGCCGGGTCGAGGAGGACCTGCGCCGACGGGCCGGTGTGCTGCTGGACGCCGCGAGGCCTTCTACGCCTTTCGATTTCGTCGTCGACATCGCCGCCGAGTTGCCGATGCAGATGATCTGCATTCTGCTCGGCGTGCCCGAAGCCGACCGGCACTGGCTGTTCGAGGCGATCGAGCCGACCTTCGACTTCCGCGGCTCCCGGTCGGCGACCATGCCGCGGCTGTCGATCGAAGACGCCGGCAACCGGGTGTACGCGTTCGGCCGTGATCTGATCGCGAGTAAACGTGCCGCACCGACCGACGACATGCTCTCGGTGGTGGCCAATTCGACGGACCCGGTTTTGAGCGATCTGGAGGTGTACCTGTTCTTCCAGTTGCTGTTCTCGGCCGGCGCCGAGACCACCCGCAACGCGATCAGCGGCGGGCTGCTGGCACTGGCCGAGAGCCCTTCGCAATTAGCTTTGCTGCGTGGCGATTTCGGGTTGCTGGGCACCGCGGTCGAGGAGGTCATCCGGTACACCACGCCGTCGCCGTCGAAACGCCGCACCGCCACGAGGGACACCGTGCTGGGCGGATGTTCGATCGCGGCCGGGGACAAGGTTCTGGTGTGGGAGGGTTCGGCGAACCGCGACTCGGCGGTCTTCGAGCGGGCCGACGAATTCGACGTCACCCGTAAACCCAATCCGCACATCGGGTTCGGGCACGGCGCGCACTTCTGCCTCGGCTCGCACCTGGCCCGCCTGGAACTGCGGGTGCTCTATGAGGAGCTGTTCACCCGCTTCACCGAGGTGAACGTGGTGGGGCCGGTGGAGTGGACCCGCAGCAACCGGCACACCGGGATCCGGCACCTGACGGTGGAGCTGACGTGACGCCGCGCCCGCAGCCGGACGTGTTCGCCGCGGTGATGGCGACCGGGATCCTGTCGATCGCCGCGCGCAACCACCACTACCCGTGGATCAGCGACGCCCTGGGGGTGCTGGCGACGGCGCTGCTGGCGGTGCTGGTGGTGCTGGTGCTGGCCCGGCGGCCGGCCTGGGACCTGCACGCCCCCGACGTCACGCTGCGACTGTTCACGTTCGTCGCGGCCTGCGCCGTACTGGACTCGCGGTTGGTCGCCCACCCGGTGGTGGTGCGCGGGCTGGGGGTACTGGCGCTGGCGGCGTGGCTGACGCTGGCCTGGCTGACGGTGCGCGCCATGAGATCCCGAACCTGGGCGCAGCTACGCGCTCACGCGCACGGCGCCTGGGAGCTGGCCAGCGTCGGCACGTCGGGGCTGGCGATCATCGCCGCGCAGGTCGCGGCGCGCACCGGCGCGTCGGGCTGGCTGGCGGTGGCCGTGCCGGCGTGGGTGCTGGCGCTGTGCGTGTACGGGCTGATGACCTGGCTGATCCTGTGGCGCACCGTGATCGAACGCACCGACCGGGAGGGCTTCCAGCCGGACGACTGGATCCTGATGGGGGCGCTGGCGATCGCCACGCTCGCCGGCGACCGGATCCATGCGGTGTCACCGGACTGGCTGGCCGGCCCGGTGCGGGCGGTCACCGAGGTGACCTGGGTGGTGGCCAGCCTGTGGATCGCGCCGCTGATCTACTTCGTACTGCACCGGGTCAACCAGCGGCCGGCGGTGCTGCAATACACCGGGGTGTGGTGGGCGCTGGTGTTCCCGCTGGGCATGTACTCGGTGGCCACCGACGCGATGGCCGCCGAGGTGGGCCGACCGTCGATGGGCACGGTGTCACTGGTGTTCTTCTGGGACGCACTGGCCGCCTGGGGGATCGTCGTGGTCGCCGCCGCCCTGCGATTTCGGCGCGCTGCGTCCCGCTCAGCGGGCCCTAACGCGCCGAAATCGCACGACGGATCTCGGTGAGGACTCGCTCCGGGTTCTCCGTCAGGTCCAGCCAGGTGAAGCGCAGCACCGTCCAGCCGGCCAGGGTGATCGTGTTCTGCCTAGTACGGTCGTTCTGGAAGTCGGCGGCACTGCTGTGGAAGGCGTAGCCGTCGATCTCGATCGCGACCTTGCTGTCGGGGAATGCGACGTCGACCCGGTACCCGCCGACCGGGTAGTTGGCCACCCAACCGGTGATACCCGCGCGGGTCAGGAGTTGTACCAGCAACCGCTCCGCAGCTGATCGCGCGCCGGTCTCCGCCGCCTGCAACATCCGGCGGGCAGTCGGCGACCCATAGCGGCCGGTGTTGCGCATGTGCGCCCGCCACAGCTGCGGCAGTTCGGTGTGGCGTTGCAGGGCGGTGTCCAGCACCTTGGGTCCGCCGCCGCGCCGGGCCGCCGCTTCGATGACCGTCAGGGCCAGACCCGTGACGCGCAGTCCGTCGCACTCGGTGATGTCGGCGGGCAGCAGATCCCGACGCCGAACCCTTGCACCCGGACGCGATCGACCGTGCGAGTTGCGGGGCACGGTGACCTCCATGGGCTTCGGCGCGGTGCTGATCAGACCGTGCCAGAAGGCGGCGGCCAGGCCGCTGGCGACGGCGTCCGGACCGTACCCCCACACCGCTGCCCGAATGCGTGCGGCGATGGTGAACGGCCGGTCGTCGACGAAGTACACGCCGGGCCCGACCCGTCGCCACCTCCCGGATCGCACCCGGCGGCTGATGCCGGATCTACTGAGGCCGCATTCGAGCGCCTGGATGCGGGTGATGACGCCGTCGTGGCGGCGCAGGTAATCGTCCATATCGGGTTGGACGCAGCCACTGCCCGCCCGGTTCCCCCGTGATTTCGGCGCGCTGCGTCCCGCTCAGCGCGCAGAATCGCGCCGAAATCGCGTGAGCCAGGTCCACGCCCAGGTCAACGGCACCTGCCGGCCGGTGACCAGGTACTCCACCGTCGACGGGTAGTGGCAGACCTCCCGGACCTGCGCCAGGCCGTCACGCCTGCCGACCAGCAGCACCTGGTCGCCGAGGACCAGCGCGGTGTCCTCCGGCGGCATGAACCGGCGCCGGCCGCCGCGCACCAGCACCAGGGCCGCCAGCGGCAGGATCGCCTCCCGGTCGTCGGGCCGGCGCAGCACGTCGCGCAGCGCCAGGGTCTTCCCGTCGCGCAGCCAGGCGGTGAGCGCGGGGGCGTGCTCGTCGGTCAACTCGACGACGTCGCGTTTGGGGGTGCGGCGCCCGCAGCGCTGCTCCAGGTGGTCGCGGACCTCGGTGGCCCACTGCTCATCCCGGGCGAACGCGTGCGTGACGAAACTCCAGAACACCGGCGTCAGCACCCGGGCCAGGGTCTCGCGGGCGATGAGTTCGGTCGCGATGTAGACCTCATCGATCTGCAGCGCGTCCAGCAGCGACTTCTTGACGTTCCGCTGCTGGCGGACCACCAGATACACATCGGGGTTGGCCAGCCGGGCCTGCTCGGCCAGCGCGATGTTGGTGGTGTCGTTGCGGGTTCCGGCGATGAACCCGATCGCGCCGGCGACGTCGGGGGCGGTGTCGCCGGGGTTGGCGAGGTCCACGGTGAGGCCACTGGCCGTGAGATCGCTTGCCACGTCCCGCCCGAACCCACTGCCCGCGCAGACCACCCAGCGGCCGTCGGCCAGGTCCCGGCGCAGCGGTGGCAGCACGTCCTCGTCGTTGTCCATCAGCCAGCGCACCAACTGGTGGTTGACCGGGCGGTGGATCGACAGTGCCAGGTAGTCGCCGAACCGGTCGTCGGGATTGATGACGCCCGCCGGGGAGAAGTGCTCGATTCGGGCCTGCGCGCGGCTGTCGGTGCAGCGGGCGAACACCGGGATCTCCGGCCGCAGCAGCGCCACCGTCATCACCACCGCCAGGTTGGTCTCGTCGTCGTCGGTCAGCGCCAGCACGCCCTCGCAGTCGCGGTGAGCGAGCCCGGCCATGCCGAGCATCGCCGGGACGGCGCAATCGCCCTCTACCGCGGGCACGTCGAAACCGAGTTGCTCGGCGACCACCGCCTGCACCCGGGACTCCTGCTTGTCGATGACGACGAACCGGCGCCCGTGCTTGTCGAGCTCGGTGCCGACGGCCCGACCGGCGTGCCCGTAGCCGGCCACGATCACGAACGGCTCCACCAGTCGGCGCACCTGCCGCCGAAAGCGTTGAGCGGCAATCGCATCCTGGAAGGCGGTGTCATTCACCAGTGCGAAGAAGACCCCGATGGCGTAGGCCCAGCTGATCACCACCAGGTAGATCGACATCGACAGCCACATCCGCTGCGGGTAGCTGAACGCGTGCGGCACCTCGCTGTAGCCGACCGTCGTCAGCGTGATCGTCATCTGATAGAACGCGTCGAACACGGTCAGCCGGTACGGGTTTCCCTGTGCGTCGACGCCGGGCATCAGGATCAGCCCGATCGTGCAGACGCTGAACATGGTGATGACGACGATGAACGGCGCCCGCATCCGCCGCATGAACAGGAAGATCGCGTCGGTGGTCGGTGCGTTACTCGGAACGCGGACCGGCTTGAGCACCGGGCGCGGTCGCCGCCGGTTCCAGAACGCGAACAGCTGCAGCGGATTCGGCATCGGCCGGCTCTCGGGTGGCTATCGGCGCCGGAAGGACGCCGTCTCGACCACGAGCAGCGTCACCGACACGATGTTGGCCAGCAGGGCGCCTCCCGACAGTGACACCACGCTCGCCGTCGCGTGCCGGTCCAGCCCGTAGACCGACACCTGGGTGTAGTAGACCCACATCCCTGAGGCGGCGGCGAGCTGGAGCAGCGCGACGAGGCTGGTGGACAGGTGAACCGCCCCCATCTGGGTCCGGTCGCCGAACTTCAGGATGGTGGTTATCAGCGCCACGATCAGCGCCAGGAACAACTCCCACGGATTGTGGATGATGGGGTCGCCGACGTCGCCGACGAAGAACCCGAAGTTCAAAGTGGCCGCCAGCAGCACGAAGAAGCCGAACACCACCTTCTCGAAGTTCACACCGGCAGCCTAACCGCTCAGGTGCGCCGGATGGTGGCGTCGCGCCAAGCCGGCCGACCGCAGTTCCAGGGCGGCCAGGCCGTGGATCACCCGGTGGTCGGCCCGCCGCCAGGCGCCGGCCGGGTCCGGGCTGACCGCGATCAGCTTCCCCAGCGGACGGCCGGTCAGCGCCCGCAGCGCCAGCAGCTGCTCGCCGCCCGGGGTGGCGGCCAGCTCCAGCGCCGCGCGCTTGCGCCGGAAGAACCGCAGCCGCAGCATCAGCCACGGTGCGCCGACGATCGCGATGGGCGCGGTGGCCACCGCCAGGCCCAGCAGCACCGCCAGCCAGCCGGCGGTGGCGTGCAGGGTCTGCCCGGCGCCCGCGATCTCCAGGGCGGCGGCGCTCGCCCCGGTCAGCGGTTTGCTCAGCGCGTCACCGACGAGCGGGATGCGGTCGGCACTACCGCCGGCGGACTGCAGGTTCGATGCGACGCCATGCGCGCCGGACTCCACCTGCTCGCCGACCGTGGCGAACACCGCGACCGCCCGGTGCACCAGCAGGCCCACCAGCACCCAGCCGGCCGTCCACGCGGCGATCAGTGCGTCGCTGAGCAGCTGGGCCAGCAACCGGGCCGGTGTGGTGGCGTAGGGCAGAAACCGTGAGCTCATGGATTCGATCCCAGCACCATCGGGGTGATTTCGGCGCGGTTCGACTCGCTCAGCGAGCCCTACCGCGCCGAAATCGCAGGGGGATAGGCTGGCCTGATGGCACGCCCCGAGCTCTCCGAATACCTGCACCTGGCCAGTGGCAAAGTCCGCGAGCTCTACCGGATCGACGACGACCACCTGCTGTTCGTCGCGACCGACCGGATCTCGGCGTTCGACTACATCCTGGACAGCGAGATCCCCGACAAGGGCCGCATCCTGACCGCGATGAGCGTGTTCTTCTTCAACCTCGTCGAAGCCCCCAACCACCTGGCCGGGCCGCCCGACGACCCGCGCATCCCCGAGGCGGTGCTGGGCCGCGCCCTGGTGGTGCGCCGGTTGGAGATGATGCCGGTGGAGTGCGTCGCCCGCGGCTACCTGACCGGGTCGGGGCTGCTGGACTACCAGGCCACCGGTGAGGTGTGCGGCATCCCGCTGCCGCCGGGACTGGTGGAGGCCAGCGCGTTCGCCAGTCCGCTGTTCACCCCGGCCACCAAGGCCGAGATCGGCGCCCACGACGAGAACATCTCGTTCGCGAAGGTCATCGAACTGGTCGGCCCGGTGCGGGCCACCCAGTTGCGGGATCGCACGCTGCAGATCTACGTGCAGGCCGCCGAGCATGCGCTGAAGAACGGAATCATCATCGCCGACACCAAATTCGAGTTCGGCGTCGACGCGAACGACAACCTGGTGCTGGCCGACGAGGTGTTCACTCCCGACTCGTCGCGGTACTGGCCGGCGGATGGCTACCGGGCCGGGGTGGTGCAGCAGAGCTTCGACAAGCAGTTCGTCCGCAACTGGCTGACCGGACCGGACTCCGGTTGGGACCGCAACGGCACCGAGCCGCCGCCGGCGCTGCCCGACGACGTCATCGCCGCGACCCGGGCGCGCTACGTCGAAGCCTACGAGCGGATCTCGGGCCTGCGCTTCGACGACTGGATCGGCCCGACCGCATGACCTCTGGGCCGACCCCACCCGTCGCCAAGCGGGTGGAGCACACACGTACCCATCACGGGGACGTCTTCGTCGACAACTACGAATGGTTGCGCGACAAGGCCGACCCCGCCGTCGTCGCCCACCTGGAGGCGGAGAACGCTTACACCGAGGCCGTCACCGCACCGCTGGAACCGCTGCGGCAGCAGATCTTCGACGAGATCAAAGCCCGCACCAAGGAGACCGACCTGTCGGTGCCCACCCGGCGCGGCGACTGGTGGTACTACGCACGGACTTTCGCGGGCAAGCAGTACGGCGTGCAGTGCCGCTGCCCGGTGGCCGACGCAGCCGACTGGAACCCGCCGGTGCTCGACGAACGGATCGACATCCCCGGTGAGCAGGTGCTGCTCGACCAGAACGTGGAAGCCGAGGGGCACGACTTCTTCGCACTCGGCGCGGCCGGTGTCAGCCCCGACGGTCACATCCTGGCGTACTCGGTGGATGTCGTCGGCGACGAGCGGTACACGCTGCGGTTCAAGGACCTGCGCACCGGTGAGCTCTACGACGACGAGATCCCCGGGATCGGCGCCGGAGTGACGTGGGCGACCGACAGCAACACCGTCTACTACAGCACCGTCGACGATGCCTGGCGTCCGGACACGGTGTGGCGCTACCGGATCGGCGCCGGTCAGCCCGCGGAGCAGGTCTACCACGAGGCCGACGAGCGGTTCTGGCTGTCGGTGGGCCGCACCCGCAGCGACGCCTACGTGCTGATCGCGGCCGGGTCGTCGATCACCTCCGAAGTGCGCTACGCCGACGCCGGCGACCCGGACGCGGAGTTCACCGTGGTGCTGCCGCGCCGGGACGGCGTCGAATACGCCGTGGAACACGCCGTCGTGTCCGGGCAGGACCGCTTCCTGATCCTGCACAACGACGGCGCGGTCAACTTCACCCTGGTGCAGACCCCGGTCGGCGAGCCGGGCGACCAGCAGACGCTGATCCCCGGACGCGACGACGTCCGCCTCGACGCGGTGGACGCGTTCGCCGAGCACCTGGTGATCAGCTACCGGGCGGACGGGTTGCCCCGCATCCAACTGTGGCCGATCAGCGCGGACGGCGAATACCAAGCGCCGCAGGAGGTGTCGTTCGACACCGAGCTGATGTCCTCCGGGCTGAGCGCCAATCCGAACTGGAACGGTCCCCGGCTGCGGATCGGCGCGACGTCGTTCATCACCCCGATGCGGGTCTACGACGTCGATCTGGTGAGCGGTGCGCGCACCCTGCTGCGCGAGCAGCCGGTGCTGGGCGACTACCGCCGCGACGACTACGTCGAACGCCGGGACTGGGCTGTTGCGGCCGACGGCACCCGCATCCCGGTGTCGGTCGTGCACCGGGCGGACCTGCAATTCCCGGCGCCGACACTGATTTACGGCTACGGGGCCTACGAGATGTGCGAGGACCCGGCGTTCTCGATCGCCCGGCTCTCACTGCTGGATCGCGGCATGGTGTTCGCGGTGGCGCACGTCCGCGGTGGCGGCGAGATGGGCCGGCTGTGGTACGAGCACGGCAAGATCCTGGCCAAGAAGAACAGCTTCACCGACTTCGTCGCGGTGGCACGGCATCTGGTGGACACCGGCGCGACCACACCGGCGCAGCTGGTGGCGATGGGCGGCAGCGCCGGCGGGCTGCTGATGGGCGCGGTGACGAACCTGGCGCCGGAGGCGTTCGCCGGGGTGGTGGCGCAGGTGCCGTTCGTGGACCCGCTGACCACGATCCTGGACCCGTCCCTGCCGCTGACCGTCACCGAGTGGGACGAGTGGGGAAACCCGCTGGGCGACAAGGACGTCTACTTCTACATGAAGTCCTACTCGCCCTACGAGAACATCGCCGAGCGGGAGTACCCGAAGATCCTCGCGATGACGTCACTCAACGACACTCGGGTGTACTACGTGGAACCGGCGAAATGGGTTGCGGCGCTGCGGCACACCACCACCGGGGCCAACCCGGTGCTGCTGAAGACCCAGATGAATGCCGGGCACGGCGGGATCTCCGGGCGCTACGAACGCTGGAAGGAGACCGCGTTCTGCTACGCCTGGGTGCTGAACGCGGCCGGGACGACGCGGTCCTAGTCCGTCGGCGTGATCGCCTCGGCGAACTGCTGCGGCAGCCAGTTCAGCAGCGCCGGGATGATGCCGCCGAGCGGAGTGCCGGCCAGTTCCCGGGAGATGTCGAAGGTGCCGGGGTAGGCGTTGATGTTGATCGGCGGCGGCGTTGTGCCGCCGATGATCGTCAGGAGACGTTCGTGGAAGACGACCCGGCCGCCGGAGTACTCCACGGTCGCCTCGACGTCGGGGTGTGCTGACCGCGTCAGGATGCCGCCCAGCGGAATGGTGCCGGCGAGGGACTTGACGGTGATGTCACCCAGGCGAGCGGTGCCCGACCCCAGCAGCGGGACGTCTACCGGTTGCGATCCGAGATCGAAACGCTGGCCCACCAGGTCGCCGGGGGAGCGACCGAACGCACCCAGGACGTTCAGTGAAACCCCGGACCCGTTGAGCACGGCGTCGAAGAAATGCGCCGGTGCGGTGAACACGCCAGTGAACGCACCCCACCAGTCGCCGTCGCGCAGATCGCCGAAGACGTCTTTGATGCTGTCCACGACGGCGTTCCAGCCCAGGATGGGGGCGCCCAGCGCGTCGATCAGCATCACGAGCGGCGCTCCGATGGACAACGTCGGGATCGCCGATGCTGTCGACCACGCGCTGGATCAGGTCGTGGAAGTTGCCGCTGAGCACCGCCGTGATGATCTCCCCGGCCGACGGCTCCACGATGCCGTCCCGCAGTGCCGGCAGGTCCACGCCCACCGAGAAGTCGAACGCGGTGCGCAGGACGTTGACGAAGTTCTGCCGCATGTCTTTTCCGGTGTCGAGGATCGCCTGGCCGAAGCCGGCGAAGTCGCCGTGGAACAGCGCGCCGACGATGTCCCGGGCATAACCGATCTGGTTGGCCAGCACCCGGCGTGCGAACGGAAACGGGTTGGCCCTCCAGACCTTGCCGAGCGCCACCAGGTTGGCCCAGGTGTTGCCGAGCAGGTCGGCATAGGGCGCGACCAGGCTGCCGAGGGCACCGATGAGTTGCACAACAGGCGTGGGGACGGTCGGGCGCGGCGGTGTCACCAGGGGGTGTGATCAGGCCGGCGGCGGTGACGACGATGTCCGCCTGATCCGGGGACGGGTTAGCGGACGGTGCATGACGGCAGAATATTCGACGCGGTGATCCCGGATCGTCCGGCGTGGCGTCGCCGCGCGGGTAACGTCGCGGCAATGAGCATCACCGACATCCCGCTGACCACCCTCGCCGGTCAGCCCACCTCACTGGCCGACTATGCCGACCGAGCCGTCCTGGTCGTCAACGTCGCCTCCAAATGCGGGCTGACCCCGCAGTACAGCGCCCTGGAGAAACTCGCGCAGGACTACGCCGACCGCGGGCTGACCGTCATCGGGGTGCCGTGCAACCAGTTCATGGGCCAGGAGCCCGGCACGCCCGAGGAGATCCAGACGTTCTGCTCCACCAACTACGGGGTGACCTTCCCGCTGCTGGCCAAGACCGAGGTCAACGGCGACGGGCGCGACGCGCTCTACACCGAACTGACCAAGACGGCCGACGCCGACGGCACCGCCGGTGACGTGCAGTGGAACTTCGAGAAATTCCTGATCGCCCCGGGCGGTACCGTCGTCAACCGGTTCCGGCCCACCACCGTGCCGGACGCCCCCGAGGTGATCGCGGCGATCGAGGCCGTGCTGCCGAGCTGACGCCCGCCGTCTGCCCGCCCGTCACCTGCCCGACACCCTGGCGCGCCACACTGGCGGTGTGACCGGACAGCTGATCGTCTCCGTCTCCGGGATCGCCGCGGACACCCGCGCCGACGCCGCCGCGTTCTGCGCCCAGTTGGATGACCGCGGCGTACCGGCGTCGCTGCTGGTCGCGCCGCGGCTGCGCGGCGGTTACCGGCTGGACCGCGACCCGGTGACCGCCGACTGGCTGACGGCACGCCGGGCGGCGGGCGCGGGGATCGTGCTGCACGGGTTCGACGAGGCCGCCACCCGCAAGCGGCGCGGCGAGTTCGCGACGTTGCCCGCGCACGAGGCCAACCTGCGGCTGATCGGCGCCGACCGGGTGCTCGAACACCTCGGCCTGCGGACTCGGCTGTTCGCCCCGCCGGGCTGGGAGGTGTCCGACGGGGCGCTGCGTGCGCTGCCGCGCAACGGATTCCGCCTGCTGCTCGGGATGTACAGCATGACCGACCTGGTGTCGGGCGCCACCGTGCGGGCCCGGGTGCTGGGCATCGGCGGGGCGTTCCTGGCCGAACCGTGGTGGTGCTCGACGGTGGTGCTGTCCGCCGAGCGGGTCGCCCGGCGCGGCGGTGTGGTCCGGCTCGCGCTCACCGCCCGTCAGCTGAGCCGGCCGGCGGTGGTGCGGGCAGCGCTGGACGCCGTCGACGCGGCACTGGACCAGGGTTGCGAGCCCGCCGTGTACCGGTGGCCGATGACGGCCGATCGGCACTGTGAGCGCAGCGCCTGAGTCGTTAGGCTGGACCGCCATGAGCGATCATGCGGACGCCGATGCGATCATCGTCGGAGCGGGCCTGGCCGGTCTGGTGGCGGCCTGCGAACTGGTGGACCGCGGCCAGCGGGTGCTGATCGTGGACCAGGAGAACGCGGCGAATCTGGGCGGCCAGGCGTTCTGGTCGTTCGGCGGGCTGTTCTTCGTCGACAGTCCGGAGCAGCGACGGCTCGGGGTGCGGGACAGTCACGAATTGGCGCTGCAGGACTGGCTCGGCACCGCGGGGTTCGACCGGGATGAGGATTACTGGCCGCGGCAGTGGGCGCACGCGTACGTCGACTTCGCCGCCGGGGAGAAGCGCAGCTGGCTGCGGGCCCGCGGGTTGCGGATCTTCCCGATGGTCGGCTGGGCCGAACGCGGCGGCTATGACGCACTGGGCCACGGCAATTCGGTTCCGCGGTTCCACATCACCTGGGGCACCGGGCCGGCACTGGTCGAGATCTTCGCCGGCCGGCTGCGCGGTCGGTCGCGGGTCCGGTTCGCGCACCGGCACCGGGTCGACGAACTGATCCTGGAGGACGGTCGGGTGGCCGGGGTGCGCGGTGCGGTGCTGGAACCGTCATCGGCGGCGCGAGGCGTGTCGTCGTCGCGGAACACCGTGGGGGAGTTCGAACTCCGAGCACCGGCGGTGATCGTGACCAGCGGCGGCATCGGCGGCAACCTGGATCTGGTGCGGCAGAACTGGCCGGCGCGGCTGGGCCGGGTGCCCGGCCAACTGCTGGCCGGGGTGCCCGCCCACGTCGACGGCCGGATGATCGGCATCACCGAGGCCGCCGGCGCCCGGGTGATCAACCGGGACCGGATGTGGCACTACACCGAGGGCATCACCAACTACGCCCCGGTCTGGCCGCACCACGGGATCCGGATCATCCCCGGACCGTCGTCGCTGTGGCTGGACGCCACCGGCAGGCGGCTGCCCGGGCCGCTGTACCCGGGTTTCGACACCCTCGGCACGCTGGAGTACATCGCGGCCTCCGGACACGACTACACCTGGTTCCTGTTGAACCGCAAGATCATCGAGAAGGAATTCGCGCTGTCGGGCCAGGAGCAGAACCCGGATCTGACCGGGCGGAGCCTGCTGAAGCTGGCGCGGTCGCGGGTCGGGTCCGGGGCGCCGGGGCCGGTGCAGGCCTTCGTCGACCGCGGGGTGGACTTCGTGCAGGCGGACTCGCTGCGTGAGCTGGTGACCGCGATGAACAAGGTGCCCGACGTGACCCCGCTGGACTACGCGACGGTGGAGGCCGAGGTGACCGCCCGCGACCGTGAGGTGGTCAACCGGTTCACGAAGGATGGTCAGATCACCGCGATCCGGGGCGCTCGCTCGTACCTGGGCGATCGGCTGGGCCGGGTGGTGGCGCCGCACCGGCTCACCGACCCGAACGCGGGGCCGCTGATCGCGGTCAAGCTGCACATCCTGACCCGGAAAACGTTGGGCGGACTGGAGACCGACCTGGATTCACGCGCGCTCGGCGCCGACGGCAAGCCGATCGACGGACTGTACGCGGCCGGCGAGGCAGCCGGATTCGGCGGCGGCGGCGTGCACGGCTACCGGGCGCTGGAGGGCACCTTCCTGGGCGGCTGCATCTTCTCCGGCCGGGCGGCGGGCCGCGGCGCCGCCGGCGACATCGCCTGAGCGCCCTCGCGTCCTTTTCTCTGCGCCGAGCGGGCGCCTACGTTCACGTTCGACGGCCGAGCGTGCGCCTACGTTCACGTTCGGCGGGGTGGGCGGGAGATCAGAACGTGACGGCGTCCTCCGCCGGCAGCACCTGAAAGTCGGTGCGGCCCATCTCCGCGAGCCGGCCGTGATAGATGCCGCGGGCCTCGGCGGCGATGATCGCCTGGTGGATCGGGACCGCCCGCGCCGGCGCCACCGCCCGCAGGTAGTCGACGGCCTCGGAGATCTTCATCCACGGCGCCGCCGCCGGAGTCGCCAGCACATCCACCGGCTCATCCGGCACGAACAGCGCGTCGCCAGGGTGCATGAACCGGGCCGGATGTTCAGCATCGCCGATCAGATACGAGATGTTGTCGATCAGCGGCAGTTCCGGGTGGATCACCGCGTGCTCACCGCCGGCGCCGCGCACCACCAGATCCCCGACGCTGAACAGGTCCCCGGCATGCACCGCGCGCCACGGCGGCCCCAGCTGGGCGGCGGTCTGCGGGTCGGCGTAGAGCGCCGCGCCGGGGTTGGCGTCCAGCAGTGCCGGCAACCGTTCCACGTCGACGTGATCGGGGTGCTGATGGGTGATGAGGATGGCCGAAAGACCGGTGATCCCCTCGAAGCCGTGCGAGAAGTTCCCCGGGTCGAACAGCATCGCGGTGCCACCGAAGTCGGCGAGCAGACAGGAGTGGCCGAAGTGGGTCAGTTGCATACCTTCGATTGTGCGCCGCGGCGATGGACGGCCGCAGCCGGACTCGCCGGATGCGTCGGGGATGACGAATCCTGCTCGCAGACGTAGACTTTCAGCAATCACGAGCCCGGACGGGAGGACTGTGAATCCGCTGTACGGCGTCGACCTGTCCAACGACAACTGGGGTGGCCGGGCGCCCGCGACGATAGTGCCCGTGTTGAACGAGATCATCCGTGAGGGCTTCACGTTCATCGAACACAAGGTGTCGCAGGGGAACTATTTCACCGACCCCTACTGGCCGACGGTGCTGTCGTGGGCGAAGTCCACCAAGAACATCGTCGTCGGCTACCACTACGTCACCACCAATGACGCCGCGCAGCAGGCCGCGACGTATCTGTCCAACGCCGGCGACCCGAAAGTGCCCTGCATGCTCGACTTCGAGGACCTCGGTGGCGACATCGACAACTTCTGGGCGGTGTGGCGGGCGTTCGTGGCCGCCGGGGTCAATATGCGGCTGTCCTATATCCCGCACTGGTACTGGCAGGACATCGGTTCGCCGGACATCTCCGAGGTCGTCGGGTTGATCGCCTCGGACTACGTCGCCGGAACCGGTTATGCCTCAGTGCTTTACCCGGGCTCGTCGTGGCCGGGCTGGAACGCCTACGGCGGCGCCACCCCGGCGATCCTGCAGTTCACCGACCAGGCGCAGGTCGCCGGTCTGGTCTGCGACGCCGACGCCTTCCGCGGAACCGTGTCAGATCTGCATCGTTTGCTGGGAACAGGAGGACCACTGATGGCGCTCACCGATGAGCAACAGCTGCAACTGCTCAATGCGGTGCTGGACATCCAGACCCAGTTGCGCGGACCGGGTTTGGCCGGCTGGCCGCAACTTGGACAGAACAGCAAGGGGCAGAACCTTACCGTCGTCGACGCACTGGCCGCGGTGAAGAACGACGTCGAGAGCGAAAACCACTAGGAGGCAGGCCATGACCGATCCGAACGTCGACGCGACCGCGCAGACGGTGTCCGACAAACTCGACGGAACCAACTTCGTCGGGCAGATCCTCGGTTACCGGCAGGCGGCGATGTTCTACGACGCCAACATGTTCGGGCTGAGTAAGGACTACGCCTTCCCCGAGGGCGCCAACGCGTCGCCGTCGCTGCTGGACCAGGCGACCAGCATGGCCAAGCTGCTCACCCGCAAGCAGAAACTCGCCGATGGCAACGACTACGACCTGTGGGACTGCGTCTTCACGCTCACCAAGTGGGTGCTCACGCAGAACCCGCACATCAACGACGACGAGATCAACTCGGTGAACTACAAAGGGCAGAAGTGACCCTGGCACTGTTCACCGTCGGCGGCACCGGGCAGGCCGGGCCGACCGATCCGAACCAGTTCCCGGTGCAGGTCGCGCAGGCGCTGATGCCGTCACCCTGGCAGATCGTCGCCGACAAACTCGACGGGCTGGCGGCGACCTCGCCGGTGAACTGGTTCCCGATCAACTACCCCGCCGCCGTCTACCCGATGGCGCCCAGCGTGCAGGGCGGGCGGGAGAACCTCGTCGCCGCCATCCGCAGTACGCCGGGGCCGATCGTGCTGTGCGGGTACAGCCAGGGCGCGATCGTCACCGACGTGGTCTGGTCGCTGGACCTACTGGCCGCGGATGGCGTCATCCACGACCGCCTGCCCGACGTGGCGGCGATCTTCAACTTCGGCGATCCGCTGCGCTGCCCGGGCATCGCCAACGGCAACCTGCTGGCCGGGGCGCCGCTGCCGACCGACCTCGACGGTGTGGTCACCGGGGGCATCGCCGGGCCGGCGGACCTCACGCCCGCGCAGACCCCGGACTTCCTCTACAGCTTCGCGCTCGACGGTGACCTGTACGCCAGCGCGCCGGTCGGGGCGGACCCGTGGCATGACGAGGCGGCGCCCGGCCGGGTGGAGACCAACATCTACAACATCGTTCAGACGGCGACGGTGATCGACGTCGCCGAGATCGCCGAGGACCTGTTCACCCCGGTCGCCACGGTCGAGGCGATCATCAACGGGTTGACGTTCGCCGCGGCGGGAGCCAACGCGCCGCACTTCCACTACGGGCCGTTCGTGCCGACCGTCGTCAACAGAATCCGCCAGATCGCGGCGCAGACCGCCGATATCAGTGTGTGATCTGCTCGGCGAACACCCCGCCGGTATCGTTGACGCCGACCAATCCGCAGTCGACAGTAGGGAGCCGCGCGTGGCCCGGGTGGTTGTGCACGTCATGCCCAAAGCCGAGATCCTCGACCCGCAGGGGCAGGCGATCGTCGGCGCGCTGGCCCGACTCGGGCACGCCGGCGTCGCCGACGTGCGGCAGGGCAAGCGATTCGAACTCGAAGTCGACGACTCGATCAGCGACGACGCGCTGGCCGAGATCGCCGAATCGCTGCTGGCCAACACGGTCATCGAGGACTGGACCGTGACCCGGGAGAACCGGTGACCGCCCGCGTCGGCGTCATCACCTTCCCCGGCACCCTCGACGACGTCGACGCCGCCCGTGCGGTCCGCGCCGTCGGCGCCGAGGCCGTCAGCCTCTGGCACGGCGACGCCGACCTGAAGGGCGTCGACGCCGTCGTCGTGCCCGGCGGATTCTCCTACGGCGACTACCTGCGCTGCGGCGCCATCGCCCGGTTCGCCCCGGTGATGGGCGAGGTCGTCTCGGCCGCGGCCAAGGGCATGCCGGTGCTGGGCATCTGCAACGGATTCCAGGTGCTCTGCGAGGCCGGGCTGCTGCCGGGCGCGCTGACCCGCAACATCGGCCTGCACTTCGTCTGCCGGGACGTCTGGCTGCGGGTCGCCTCGACGTCGACGGCGTGGACGTCGCGGTTCGACGCCGACGCCGACCTGCTGATCCCGCTGAAATCCGGTGAGGGCCGCTACGTCGCCTCCGAAGCCGTGCTCGACGAGCTGGAGGGCGAGGGCCGGGTGGTGTTCCGCTACCTGGACAACATCAACGGTTCGATGCGCGACATCGCCGGTGTGAGTTCGGCCAACGGACGCATCGTGGGGCTGATGCCGCACCCCGAGCACGCCACCGAAGCGCTGACCGGCCCGTCCGACGACGGGCTCGGCCTGTTCTACTCCGCGCTGGACGCGGTGCTCACCGCCTGATTCCGGCGGCCGTGTCCGCCCGACAGTTCCTCTTTGTGGAATAGTGGGCATCTTTCGTTGAAAATCTGTGCGTCATTGCGACGACTCCAATTGACGACTGAGCGATTTCCCAGCTAATCGCAAGCTTTGCTACCGTGTTGGCCGTCACACCGGAACCAACATGCGGGGAGTCGCACATGGGCCACTGCAAGCGAGGCGCAGCACAGGGCGCTCGATCCACTCGGCGTCGCACGGCAGGTGCGGGCACCGTGATCGGCGCGTTCCTGGCGTTCGGACTGTCGCCGCTGGCCGCTGCGCCGGTGGCACAGGCCGACGGTGAGCTGGACTGGCTGCAGGACCTGCTCGGTTCGATCTCCGTGCCCGCCGACACCGGCGGGCTCGCCGAGACCGGGTGGGACTGGTCATGGCTGGACGGTTCCGGCGCCGAGGCGGCGCTGTCCGGGTCGTTCGCGGCCGACCCGATCACGGTCTCCGGCCTGGTCGACGACTGGTTCTACCAGCCGATGCACACCATGATGCAGGACTGGATCACCAGCCCGACCGGCATCTTCATCGACACGATCATCAACTCGATGGGCATGGGCTACGTGATCGGCAACGGCGCCGACAGCCTGCTGCCCGGGATCGCCGGCGGCAACGCCGGATGGCTGTTCGGTGACGGCGGCGACGGCTACGACAGCCTGCTGCCCGGGGTTGCGGCCACGGCCGGCGGTAACGCCGGCATGTTCGGTAACGGCGGTGCCGGCGGTGACGGTTACGACAGCATCCTGACCGGAGTCAACGGCGGTGACGGTGCCGACGGCGGCACCGGCGGTACCTGGATGGGGATCGGCGGCGCCGGCGGCGAAGGTGGCGCCGGCTACCACAACATCGTTGTCGGGCAGGCCGGCACCGACGCCGGCGACGGCGGCAACGGCGGCGACGGGGTCGGCTGGCTGTTCGCCAACGGTGGCGCCGGCGGTGCGGGCGGTGGCGGTGGGCACGGCTATGACGGCCTGGCAGCGCTGGGACAGGCCGGCACCAACGCCGGTGACGGCGGCAACGGCGGCAACGGCGGTGCGAGCAAGAACTGGATCGGTGACGCCGGCGCCGGTGGCGCGGGTGGCGCGGGCGGCGAGGGCGGCTCCGGTGGTTCGGGTGTGCTCGGCGGCAATAGCGGCCTGGTGACCGGTGCCGGCGGCCACGGGGGTAACGGCGGTGTCGGCGGTAACGGTGGCAAGGGCGGCGTTGCGATCCTCGGTGTGACCGGTGCCGGTGGTACCGGCGGTGCTGCGGGCTCCGGTGGCGATGGTGGTGACGGGTCCGACGGGTCGTCGTCGCTGATCCCCAACGGCGGCGCGGGCGGTGCGGGTGGCAACGCGGGTAGTGCCGGAGTGGGCGGCTTCAACGGTGCCGGCGTCAGCCAGGCCGCCGGCGGTGCGGTCGGCGACGGCGGTGACGGCGGTAAGGGCGGTGACGGGTTCGACACACTGACCGCTGTGGGCACCGCCGGCAATGGTGGCGCGGGTGGCGCCGGCGGCACCGGCGGCCTCACCGGCAACGGCGGTACCGGTGGTGCCGGTGGTGCCGGCGGTAACGGTGCCGGCGGGGCGGCGGCGCTGGGGGTTTCCGGCCCGAACGGTGGCAACGGCGGTGCCGGTGGTGCCGGCGGTGCGGCGGGCACGACTTCCGGCAATGGCGGTGCCGGTGGTGCCGGTGGTGCGGCCGGCAACGGCGGCGACGGTGGCTCGGGTGTGCTCGGTGGTGGAGCACTCGGCGGTGGCGGCAACGGCGGTAACGGTGGCACCGGTGGTGCCGGCGGCACGGGTGGCGCCTCGGCGCATGGCACGGTCGGTGCCGGCGGCGTCGGTGGTGCGGCCGGATCCGGCGGTAATGGCGGTGATGGTTCGAATGGGTCGTCGTCGCTGATCGCCGATGGTGGCAAGGGTGGTGCCGGTGGCAACGCGGGCACCGCGGGTGTTGGTGGTCTCGACGGTGCCAGTGCCCACCAGGCCGCCGGCGGTGCTGCGACGGCTTCTGGTGGTAACGGCGGTAAGGGTGGTGACGGTTTCGACACCCTGACCGCGCTGGGTACGGCCGGTAACGGTGGTGACGGCGGTGCCGGCGGCACGGGTGGCACGGCCGGGAACGGCGGCACCGGTGGTGCCGGCGGCCACGGCGGTGACGGCGCCAACGGGACGCCGGTGCTCGGTGAGAACGGTCCCGGCGGAGGCAATGGTGGCGCCGGTGGTGTCGGCGGTGCCGGTGGCACGCTTGCCGGTAACGGCGGTACCGGTGGTGCCGGTGGTGCGGCTGGCAACGGCGGCGACGGTAGCTCGGGTGTGCTCGGTGGTGGCGCTGCCGGTGGTGGAGGTGCCGGTGGTTCCGGCGGCACCGGTGGTGCCGGTGGCAACGGTGGTGTGGCCGCGCACGGCACGGTCGGTGCCGGTGGTGTCGGTGGCGCGGCCGGATCCGGTGGTGACGGTGGCGATGGTTCGAACGGGTCGTCGTCGCTGATCGCCGATGGCGGCAAGGGCGGCGCCGGTGGCAATGCGGGCACGGCCGGCGCTGGTGGTCTGGCCGGTGGCACCGGCACCCAGGCAGCGTCTGGGGATGCGACCGCCTCGGGCGGTAACGGTGGCAAGGGCGGCGACGGCTTCGACACGCTGACCGCGGTCGGAACCGCGGGCAATGGTGGTGATGGCGGCGCCGGTGGCAGTGGTGGCACCGATGGCGATGGCGGCACTGGCGGTGCCGGTGGCCACGGCGGTAACGGTGCGAATGGTGCTGCGGCACTGGGTGCGTCAGGTCCGAACGGTGGCAACGGTGGCCACGGTGGTGCCGGCGGTGCCGGCGGCACCAACGCGGGCAACGGCGGCACCGGTGGTGCCGGTGGCGCAGCCGGCAACGGCGGTGACGGTGGTTCGGGTGTGCTCGGCGGTGGCGCTGCCGGCGGCGGTGGTGCGGGTGGCAGCGGCGGCACGGGTGGTGCCGGTGGCAACGGTGGTGCGGCGGCCCATGGCACGGTCGGCGCCGGCGGTCAGGGTGGTGCGGCCGGTTCTGGTGGCAATGGTGGTGATGGGTCGAACGGCAGTTCGTCGCTGATCGCCGACGGTGGCAAGGGTGGTGCCGGCGGTAACGCCGGTTCGGCGGGGGCGGGTGGTTTGGCCGGTGGTACCGGGGCGCAGGCTGCTGGTGGTGCGGCGACGGCCAACGGTGGCAACGGCGGTAAGGGTGGTGACGGGTTCGACACCATCACCGCTGTGGGTAAGGCCGGGGATGGCGGCGCCGGTGGCGCCGGTGGTTCAGGTGGTACGGCCGGTAACGGCGGCACCGGTGGCAATGGTGGTACCGGAGGCAGGGGTTCGGATGCTCTGACCGTCGGCGTCAACGGCGCCAACGGTGGTTCCGGTGGCGCGGGCGGTGCCGGCGGGGCCGGCGGCAGCATCTCCGGCAATGGCGGCATCGGTGGTAACGGTGGTAACGCCGGTGGTGGCGGAGCAGGTCACGCAGGTGCCGGCGGTGCCGTCAACGCCGGTGTCGGCGGCGACGGCGGTCACGGCGGCAGCGGTGGCACCGGTGGCGTCGGTGGCCAGGGCGGGGCCGCGCAGGCCGGCCATGCCGGCAGTGGCGGCAGTGGTGGCAACGGTGGTAGCGGCGGCAGCGGTGGCGCCGGCGGCGTCGGCTCCACGGTGATTGCGGCCGGCGACGGCGGTGCCGGTGGTCACGGCGGTGATGCTGGGGCCGGCGGTGCTGGCGGTGTCTCAGGGATCGACGACAACGGCAACGGTGGTCAGGGTGGCACCGGCGGCAACGGTGGGACCGGTGGCAGCGGCGCCGTTGGTGCTCAGGGAGCAGTGGTCAACCAGGCCGGCACCACCGGTGGCACCGGCGGCACCGGTGGCGCCGCCGGCAAGGGCGGCGACGGCGGCGCGGCGACCGGCGCAGTCGGTGGCAACGCCGGTAGCGGCGGCCAGGGCGGCACCGGTGGCACGGGAGGTACGGGTGGCGCCGGGTACGGCGGGTCGCTCTACCCCGGGGTCGGCGGTGATGGCGGGACCGGCGGTGCGGGCGGTGCGAGCGGCAACGGTGGTGACGGTGGCACCGGCGCAACCACCGGTAGCGGCGGCAACGGTCCACAGGGCGGCACCGGCGGAAACGGAGGTGCCGCCGGCAGCGGTGCACACGGCAAGCCCGACGGCACCCCCGGCGCCCCGGGCGGCGGCGGAGCGGGCGGCACCGGGGGAGCGCCCGGCGGGAGTTCGGGAGGCCCGGGTAACGCGGGCCAGCCCGGCAGTTAGGCGTCGACAGGCCGCTGCACCCCTTCGGCGCCGATCGTGCGCCGATGAGAAACACTGGACGTCATGGCCGCCACCGCATACGGACTCTGCCAGTTCATCGACGCCTCGCCGTCGCCGTATCACGTGTGTGCGACGGTTGCGCAGCGGCTGACGGCGGCGGGTTACAGCGAACTGGCGGAGGCCGACCGCTGGCCCGGACGGGGACGGTATTTCACCGTCCGGGCCGGCTCGATCGTGGCCTGGAACACCGGCGACAACGCGGACCGGCCGTTCCGGATCGTCGGTGCCCACACCGACAGCCCCAACCTGCGGGTCAAACAGCGGTCCGATCGGATCGTCGCCGGCTGGCAGCTGGTCGCGCTGCAGCCCTACGGCGGGGCGTGGCTGAACTCCTGGCTCGATCGTGACCTGGGGATCAGCGGACGGTTGTCGGTCCGGGCCGGCGCCCGCATCACCCACCACCTGGTCCGCATCGACGAGCCGCTGCTGCGGGTGCCGCAGTTGGCCATCCACCTGGCCGAGGACCGCAAGTCGGTGACCCTGGACCCGCAGCGGCACGTCAACGCGCTGTGGGGCGACGGCGACTCCCCGCAGTTCCTCGGCTATATCGCCGAGCGCACCGGCGTCGAGCCGCTGGAGGTCCTCGGCTTCGACCTGATGGTCCACGACCTCAACCCGGCTCGGCTGAGCGGCATCGGCGACGCGTTCGTCAGCGCACCGCGGCTGGACAATCAGGCCAGCTGCTACGCCGGGCTGGAGGCGCTGCTGGCCGCCAAGCCGCACTCCCAGCTGCCGGTGCTCGCCCTGTTCGACCATGAGGAGGTCGGATCCACCTCCGACCACGGCGCGGCCTCCGACCTGCTGCCGACGGTGCTGGAGCGGATCACGCTGGCCGCCGGCGGCAACCGGGAGGACCACTTGCGCCGGCTGTCCCAGTCGATGCTGGCCTCGGCCGACATGGCGCACGCCACCCACCCGAACTACCCCGACCGGCATGAGCCGGGCCATCTGATCGAGGTCAACGCCGGCCCGGTGCTCAAGGTCCAGCCGAACCTGCGCTACGCCACCGACGGGCGCACCGCCGCCGCGTTCGCACTCGCGTGCCGTCAGGCGAACGTGGCGTTGCAGCGCTATGAGCACCGCGCCGACCTGCCGTGCGGGTCGACGATCGGCCCGATGGTCGCCGCCGGCACCGGCATCCCCACCGTCGACGTCGGCGCACCACAACTGGCCATGCATTCCGCCCGCGAGATGATGGGCGCCCACGACGTGCCCGCCTACGCCGCGGCGCTGCAGGCGTTCCTGGCGCCGGCCTGACGTGATTTCGGCGCGAAAAGGTGCGCTCAGCGACCCGAACCGCGCCGAAATCATCCCCGCGGTTGCACGTTCACTGCCCAGTCGAGCAGTGCCGGGTCGTCCAGGGCATCAGTCAGATAGTCGCCGTCGAGTCGCCGCCCGGGTTGGGAGGGCACCGTGACGAGGAAGGCGCCGGCGGCGCGGGCGGCGGCCACCCCGGTCGCCGAGTCCTCCAGCGCCACCCCGGTTTGTGGTGCCGCGCCGAGCAGTTCGAATGCCCGCAGATAGAGCTGCGGGTCCGGTTTGGGCCGGTCGACCTCGTCGGCGGCCACCGTCACCCCGAAGAATCGGTCGAGGCCCGACGTGCGTAGCGCGGTCGTGAGCAGGGCGCGTGGACTGTTGGTGGCGACGGCGATCGGGATCCGGCCCGCCAGCAGGTTGAGCAGCCGCACCGCGCCCGGCATCGGATCGACCCGCACCGCCAGTTCTGCCTCGACCCGGCTGAA
Organism: Mycolicibacter acidiphilus; assembly: GCF_018455725.1. Lineage (GTDB taxonomy): Bacteria > Actinomycetota > Actinomycetes > Mycobacteriales > Mycobacteriaceae > Mycobacterium > Mycobacterium acidiphilum. The sequence continues at coordinate 160,250 of NZ_JAHCLR010000003.1, read as the reverse complement.
CAGCTCGGCCTCAAGGCGTCGGCCTTGGCCCGGATGCCCGAAGTGCGCCGCCATGTTCGCGCAGGCCGCTTCCACCGTGCGGCCGATGAGCAGGTCTTTCTCGGCCGGTCCGAAGTCGAACCCGCGGTCGGCGAACAGTGACGCCTCCGCCCGTGACCAGCAACTCTCGGTGTCCAGCAGCAGGCCGTCGCAGTCGAAGACAACCGCGCTCACCGATCCCGGCAGCGTCACGCCATCACGCTAGCGCCGCAGCGGCCGATTTCGGCGCGCTAACGTGCGCCCAGCGACGCTAACCGCGCCGAAATCGCGGGGTGCCGCCCGAGGCCACCTGCCCCGCCGCCACCGGCAATTAGACTCATGGCCGTGATTGACACCGTCGCCAACGCCGCAGCGACCCCCGACCACCCGCAGCCGTTCAAAGAGCTGGGTCTCAAGGACGACGAGTACCAGCGGATCCGTGAGATCCTCGGCCGCCGGCCCACCGACGCCGAGCTGGCGATGTACTCGGTGATGTGGAGCGAGCACTGCTCCTACAAGTCCTCCAAGGTGCACCTGCGCTACTTCGGCGAGACCACCACCGACGAGATGCGCAAGACCATGCTGGCCGGGATCGGGGAGAACGCCGGCGTCGTCGACATCGGCGACGGCTGGGCGGTCACCTTCAAGGTCGAGTCGCACAACCACCCGTCCTACGTGGAGCCCTACCAGGGCGCGGCCACCGGTGTCGGCGGCATCGTCCGCGACATCATGGCGATGGGCGCGCGCCCGGTCGCGGTGATGGACCAGCTGCGGTTCGGCGCGGCCGACGCCCCCGACACCCGCCGGGTGGTCGACGGGGTGGTGCGCGGCATCGGCGGCTACGGCAACTCGCTCGGCCTGCCCAACATCGGCGGCGAGACGATCTTCGACGAGTGCTACGCCGGCAACCCGCTGGTCAACGCGCTCTGCGTCGGGGTGCTGAAGAAGGAAGACCTGCACCTGGCGTTCGCGTCGGGCACCGGCAACAAGATCATCCTGTTCGGGGCGCGCACCGGGCTCGACGGCATCGGCGGCGTGTCGGTGCTGGCCAGCGACACGTTCGCCGGGGACGAATCAGGGGCGGGGAGAAAGAAGCTGCCCGCGGTGCAGGTCGGCGACCCGTTCACCGAGAAGGTGCTCATCGAGTGCTGCCTGGAGCTGTACGCCGCACACCTGGTGGTCGGCATCCAGGATCTCGGCGGTGCCGGATTATCCTGCGCCACTTCGGAGCTGGCGTCCGCCGGTGACGGCGGCATGCACATCGACCTGGAGCGGGTGCCGCTGCGGGCGACCGGCATGACCCCCGCCGAGGTGCTCTCCAGCGAATCGCAGGAACGGATGTGCGCGGTCGTCGCCCCGGAGAACGTCGACGCGTTCATGGCGGTCTGCAAGAAGTGGGACGTGCTGGCCACCGTGATCGGCGAGGTCACCGACGGCGACCGGCTGCAGATCACCTGGCACGGCGAGACCGTCGTCGACGTGCCGCCGCGCACCGTCGCCCACGAGGGTCCGATCTACCAGCGTCCGGTGCAGCGTCCCGACACCCAGGACGCCCTCAACGCCGACACCACCGCCGGAATCCAGCGGCCGAGCACCGGTGATGAGCTCAAAGCGACTCTGCTGCAGATGATCTCCAGCCCGCACCTGTGCAGCCGAGCGTTCATCACCGAGCAGTACGACCGCTACGTCCGCGGCAACACGGTGCTCGCCGAGCACGCCGACGGCGGGGTGCTGCGCATCGACGAGGAGACCGGCCGCGGCGTCGCGATCTCCACCGACGCGTCCGGCCGCTACACCAAGCTGGACCCCTACACCGGTGCACAGCTAGCGCTCGCCGAGGCGTACCGCAACGTCGCCGTCACCGGCGCCACCCCCGCCGCGGTCACCAACTGCCTGAACTTCGGCTCCCCGGAGGACCCCGGCGTGATGTGGCAGTTCGCCGAAGCAGTCAAAGGTCTCGCCGACGGCTGTGCGGCACTGGGCATTCCGGTCACCGGCGGCAACGTCAGCTTCTACAACCAGACGGGGTCGACGGCGATCCACCCCACCCCGGTGGTCGGGGTGCTCGGCGTGATCGATGACGTGAAGCGCCGCATCCCAACGGCTTTCGGCACCGAACCCGGCGAGACGCTGATGCTGCTCGGCGAGACCCGCGATGAGTTCGACGGGTCGATCTGGGCGCAGGTCACCGCCGGTCACCTCGGCGGCCTGCCGCCGCAGGTCGACCTGGCCCGCGAGCAGCTGCTGGCGGAGGTGCTGGTCGCCGCATCGCGTGACGGGCTGATCTCGGCGGCGCACGACATCAGCGAAGGTGGGCTGATCCAGGCCGTCGTGGAGTCCGCGCTGGCCGGCGAAACCGGTTGCCGCGTACTGCTTCCGGAAGGCGCCGACCCGTTCGTGACGCTGTTCTCCGAGTCGTCGGGCCGGGCGCTGGTCGCGGTGCCGCGCACCGAGGAGAGCCGGTTCCGGTCCATGTGCGAAGCCCGCGGGCTGCCGGTCACCCGGATCGGTGTGGCCGATCAGGCATCGGACTCGGTGGAGGTTCAGGGGCAGTTCGACATCACGCTGGCCGAACTGCAGCAGACCTCGGAATCGGTGCTGCCCGGGCTGTTCGGATAGCCGGATCGCCATGCCCGCGCGACGTTCGCCGCTGGTGTGGGCCTGGCACCTGCTGCGGCTGAAGTTCGTCGGGGTGGCGTTCGGTGCGCTGTTCTTCTGCCTGTCGCTGACACCGTCGCTGCTGCCGCGCGACTGGCTGTTCCAGGGTCTGATCGGCGGCATCAACGCCGCATTCGGCTACGGCCTGGGCGTGCTGATCGGTGCGGCGCTGGACCGGCTGCTGCGCGGGGCGCACTGGTGGCCGCCGCGGCGGTCGGTGCTGCTGGTGCTGAAGACGACGGTGACGGTGGCCGCGCCGACGGCCTGCGTGCTGATGCTGATCCCCGCCGCCGGCTGGCAGCGGGAGGTCTCGGCACTGCTCGGCATCGAAGGTCCGGCGACCCTGTGGTATCTGCGCACCCTCGGTGTCGCGATCCTGGTGGGCACCGCGATCATCTCGGCGGTGCGGGTCCTCATCGACCTCGTCAAACTGCTTGCGCGCGCGCTGATGCGGCGCTGGGGGCTGCACACCGAGGTCGCGCTGTTCATCGGCACCGCGATCGTCGTCGTGCTGCTCGTCACGCTGGTCAACGGTGTGCTGATCCGCGGATTCTTCGCCGGCGCCAGTGCGGTGTTCCAACCCGAGGACAGCGCCACCCGAGCCGGGGTGACCCAACCGCAGCAGCCCGAAAGATCCGGCAGCCCAGCCTCGTTGGCGCCGTGGGACACCCTGGGCAGCCAGGGTCGCAGCTTCGTCGCCGGCGGCCGGCACGCCGCCGAACTGACCCGGATCAACGGACGGCCCGCCAAGGAGCCGATCCGGGTGTACGCCGGCCTGCACAGCGCCTCCGACGACTCGGGCCGGATGGAGTTGCTGCTCGACGAACTGCACCGCACCGGCGCCTTCGAGCGGCAGCTACTGGTGATCGCCCCGACCACCGGAACCGGGTGGATCAACCCGGCGGCGGCGGACTCGCTGGAGGCCGTCTACAACGGCGACACCGCGATCGTCGGTGTGCAGTACTCCTACCTGCCGAGTTGGATCTCGTTCCTGGCCGATCAGCGCAAGTCGATGAACTCCGGCCGGCTGCTGGTGGACACCGTCCACGACCGCTGGAAACGTCTGCCGGTCGACCATCGGCCGAAACTGGTGCTCTACGGCGAGAGCCTGGGGTCGATGGCCGGCCAGGCCGCGTTCGGCTACCTGCCGGACGTCACCGAGATGGGCTTCGACGCGGTGCTGTGGGTGGGGCCGCCAAACGCCAGCACGCTGTGGGACGCGCTGGTGGCGCGCCGCGACCCCGGCAGCACCGCGGTGGCGCCCCGCTACGACAACGGCCGCACGGTGCGGTTCTCCCAGGGCAGCACACCGGAGGAGGTGGCGGCGGCCGCCGCACCGCCGTGGCACGGCACCCGGGTGCTGTTCCTGCAGCACGCCTCCGACCCGGTGGTCTGGTGGTCGCCGGATCTGCTGTTCGCCCGGCCGGACTGGCTGACCGAACCACCCGGCCCGGACCGCACGGCGTCCATGCGCTGGTATCCGGTCGTGACGTTCTGGCAGGTCAGCGCGGACGTCAGCAACGGCGAGGGGATGCCGGCCGGGCACGGCCACAACTACGCCGACACGATCCTGGACGGCTGGGTGGCCGTGGCGCCGCCGGCCGGCTGGGCACCCGCGGACACCGAGCGGGTGCGGGTCGCGCTGCGGCGCGGATAGGCATGCGGGATGCTTCACCCATGCAGCGTTACGAACGCGACCGCCTGACATTCGACGTCCGCGATGCCGGGCCGCCCGACGGCCCCGTCGTGGTGCTGCTGCACGGCTTCCCGCAGCGCAACGACAGCTGGAGCGCCGTCATCGACCGGCTCACCGCCGCCGGCTACCGCTGCCTGGCGCCGAATCAGCGCGGCTACTCCCCGGGTGCCCGGCCGCCGCATCGGAGGGACTACCGGATGGCCGAACTCGTCGCCGACGTCGGCGCGCTGATCGACGCCAGCGGGGCAGCGCGGGTGCACCTGGTCGGGCACGACTGGGGCGCCGCGGTGGCGTGGAACGTCGCGGCCGAACTGCCCGACCGGCTGGCCAGTGTCGCCCCGGTGTCGGTACCGCACCCGGCCGCGTTCGTGAACGCACTGTTCACCAGCCGGCAGGGGCTGGCGTCCTGGTACATGGCGTTCTTCCAACTGCCGTGGCTGCCGGAGTGGTTGATGACGCGCGGCGGCGTCGCCGCGACCGCCGCCGCCCTGCGCCGCACCGGGCTGACCGCGGCGGGCGCCGACCGGGATGCGCAGGCGATGGCCGAACCGGGGGCGCTGACCGGCGGACTCAACTGGTACCGCGGGTTGCCGCTGTCGAACCTGCGGGACGCTGCCCGGTCCGTCGCGGTCCCTGCGATGTACGTGTGGAGCGACGACGACTTCGCCCTGCTCGGCAAGGCGGCCCGCAACACCGTCCGCCACGTCGACGCCGACTACCGGTTCGAGGTGCTGCCCGGCGCCTCGCACTGGATCCCCGACACTCGCCCGGACGCGCTCGCCGACCTGCTGCTCGACTGGTTCGCCGCGCACCCGGCCGGCTGAGGAGATGGCCCCCCGCAACCCGGCCGACCCGCAGCAGACCCGCGACGCGGTCACGGCCGTCCAGGACTGGCTGCGCGACGACACCCAACCGCAGCCGGCGCGGGCCGAGCTGGCGAACGCGGTGCGCCTGACCGCCCGCACCCTGGCCGCGATCGCCCCCGGCGCCAGCGTCGAGGTGCGGGTCCCGCCGTTCGTCGCGGTGCAGTGCATCGCCGGCCCGAAGCACACCCGCGGCACCCCGCCCAACGTCGTCGAGACCGATCCGCGGACCTGGCTGCTGCTGGTCACCGGGCTGCTCACAGCCGACGAAGCCGAACAGGCCAGCGCGCTGCGGCTGTCCGGCGGCCGGGCCGGTGAGGTCGCCGGCTGGCTGCCGTTGGTGAGCCTTGACGGCTGTTGAGACGTACACTGGACGCCGTCACAGATGCCGGCCCCCGGGAGCAGCGAAAACGTGCCTGACCAGCCTGTTGATGATCTTGAAAATGCACCTCGCGAAGAGTGCGGCGTCTTCGGCGTCTGGGCACCGGGCGAAGATGTAGCCAAGCTCACGTACTACGGCCTGTATGCGCTGCAGCACCGTGGCCAGGAAGCGGCCGGCATCGCCGTCGGCGACGGCCAGCAGGTGCTGGTGTTCAAGGATCTGGGCCTGGTCAGCCAGGTGTTCGACGAGCAGACGCTGGCCGCCATGTCCGGCCACGTCGCGATCGGCCACTGCCGCTACTCCACCACCGGCGACACCACCTGGGAGAACGCCCAGCCGGTGTTCCGCAACACCGCGGCCGGCACCGGCGTCGCGCTGGGCCACAACGGGAACCTGGTGAACACCGCGGAGCTGGCCGGTCGCGCCCGGGAACTGGGCCTGATCAACCCGCGGCTGCCCGGCGCGGCCACCACCGACTCCGACATCCTCGGCGCCCTGCTGGCGCACGGCGCGGCCGACGCCAGCCTGGAGCAGGCGGCGCTGGAACTGCTGCCGACCGCCCGCGGTGCGTTCTGCCTGACGTTCATGGACGAGAACACCCTCTACGCCGCCCGCGACCCGTGGGGCGTGCGGCCACTGTCGCTGGGCCGGCTGGACCGCGGCTGGGTGGTGGCCTCGGAGACCGCGGCACTCGACATCGTCGGCGCCTCGTTCGTCCGCGACATCGAGCCGGGCGAGCTGCTGGCGATCGACGCCGACGGCGTGCGCTCCACCCGGTTCGCCAACCCCACCCCCAAGGGCTGCATCTTCGAGTACGTCTACCTGGCCCGGCCGGACTCCACCATCGCCGGTCGGTCGGTGCACGCCACCCGGGTGGAGATCGGCCGCCGGCTGGCCGTCGAGCACCCCGTGGACGCCGACCTGGTGATCGGGGTGCCGGAGTCGGGCATCCCGGCCGCGGTCGGCTACGCGCAGGAGTCCGGCATCCCCTACGGGCAGGGTCTGACCAAGAACGCCTACGTCGGGCGCACGTTCATTCAGCCGTCGCAGACCATCCGTCAGCTCGGCATCCGGCTGAAACTGAACCCGCTCAAGGAGATCATCCGCGGCAAGCGCCTCGTCGTCGTCGACGACTCGATCGTGCGCGGCAACACCCAGCGCGCCCTGGTGCGGATGCTGCGGGAGGCCGGGGCGGTCGAGGTGCACGTGCGGATCGCCTCCCCGCCGGTGAAATGGCCGTGCTTCTACGGCATCGACTTCGCCTCCCCGGCCGAGCTGATCGCCAACGTCGTCGAGGACGAGACCGAGATGGTGGAGGCGGTGCGGTCGGCGGTCGGCGCCGACAGCCTCGGCTACGTCACGCTGCAGGATCTGATCGCCGCCACCGAGCAGCCGAAATCCCGGTTGTGCACCGCGTGTTTCGACGGGAACTACCCGATCGCGCTGCCCAGTGAGAACGCGCTGGGCAAGAACGTCGTCGAGCAGATGCTGTCCAAAACCGCCCTGCGCGCCGACCAGTCCGACGCCGACGCGGACGCCCCCGGCGCACGCCGGACGTAGTTGGCCTTAGTTGCCGCATCGGGCCGCGGTGCGGCCCGGTAGCCTTTAGCGCGATGACGGATTCGACGGATTCCCCAGCAGACGGCGTTACCTACGCAGCGGCAGGCGTGGACATCGAGGCCGGTGACCGGGCCGTTGAGTTGTTCAAACCACTGGCTGCCCGGGCCACCCGACCGGAGGTGCGCGGCGGGCTCGGCGGGTTCGCCGGGCTGTTCGCCCTGCGCAACGACTACCGCGAGCCGCTGCTGGCGTCGTCCACCGACGGCGTGGGCACCAAGCTGGCGATCGCGCAGGCCCTGGACAAGCACGACACGGTCGGCATCGACCTGGTGGCCATGGTCGTCGACGACCTGGTGGTCTGCGGCGCCGAACCGCTGTTCCTGCAGGACTACATCGCCGTCGGCCGGGTCGTGCCCGAGCGGGTCGCCGCGATCGTCGCCGGCATCGCCGAGGGCTGCGTGCAGGCCGGGTGCGCGCTGCTCGGCGGGGAGACCGCCGAACACCCCGGCCTGATGGACCCCGACCACTACGACATCTCGGCGACCGGCGTCGGGGTGGTGGAAGCCGACGAGGTGCTCGGCCCGGACCGGGTCAAACCCGGTGACGTGCTGATCGCGATGGGTTCGTCGGGCCTGCACTCCAACGGCTACTCGCTGGCCCGCGCAGTGCTGCTGGACATCGACCGGATGAACCTGGCCGGCCACGTCGAGGAGTTCGGCCGCACCCTGGGCGAGGAACTGCTGGAGCCGACCCGCATCTACGCCAAGGACTGCCTGGCGCTGGCCGCGGAGACCCAGGTGCGGACGTTCTGCCATGTCACCGGCGGGGGACTGGCCGCGAACCTGGCCCGGGTCATCCCGGCCGGACTGATCGCGGAGATGGACCGCGGCACGTGGACGCCGGCGCCGGTGTTCGCGATGATCGCGCAGCGCGGCCGGGTGAGCCGGGCCGAGATGGAGAAGACGTTCAACCTGGGCGTCGGCATGATCGCGATCGTCGCGCCGGAGGACACCGACCGCGCACTGGCGATCCTGACGGCCCGCCACGTCGACTGCTGGCCGCTCGGCACGGTGGCCGAAGCGGGTAAGAAGGGCGCCGGCGCGAAGCTGGTCGGACAGCACCCCAGGTTCTAGACCGTTGGTCCAGGGCCTGGGTCTGCGGGACTCCCGACGACCGGCGTCAGCTCAGCGGCGCCAGTCGTCGTCGGGGCTCCACGAGTCGTCGTGGTCGGCATCATCGGCATTGGACCCGGACAGTTCACGCTGCAGCTGACCGAAATCGGTCTGCGGTGAGCTGTACTTCAGATCCCGAGCAACTTTGGTCTGCTTTGCCTTAGCCCGGCCGCGGCCCATGGGGGACCCCCTCGCGCAATAACGGAGCGGCCCAACGAGCAGGCGGCTCCGATCTGAGTGTCTGATTATTGTCCTGCCGACAGCTTACCGTGCGGTACGGCTGCCCGCTGATCTGCCCCGCATCCGGCTTGCCGGACGGGCAGGTCCATGCGGCGGTCCCAGTTTCGGCTCTCCTTCGTCGAGCCTCACTGAACCGCCGGCTACAGGTCACACGCGTCCCCGCAGCCGGTCGACCGCCATCCGCCCGGCGCCGCGCACGTCCGGTGGCGGCATCGAGTCGACGTCGATGACCGCGCTGACGTCGCCGTCCGCCCCGGTCACCAGCGGGGTGTCGGCCGGCAGCCCACGTTTGAGCAGCGCCAACGCGATCGGCCCCAGCTCATAGTGGTCCACCACGGTGCCGAGCCGGCCCACCGGCCGGCCACCGGACGTCACCGGATCCCCGGTCGACGGCCGGTCCACCGACCCGTCCAGCTGCAGCAGCACCAGCATCCGGGGCGGCTTGCCCAGATTGTGCACCCGCGCCACCGTCTCCTGGCCGCTGTAGCACCCCTTGTTCAGGTGTACGGCGCCGACGCCCGGCCCGCCGATCCAGTTCATCTCATGCGGGATGGCCCGCTCGTCGGTGTCCACGCCCAGCCGCGGGCGCCGCGCCGCCACCCGGTTGGCCTCGTAGGCCCAGACACCGGCGGGGCGCACGCCGGCCCGGGTCAGCCGCTGCTGCCAGTCCGCGCGAGCGTCGCGGGGAACCAGCAGATCCAGTTCGAGGCGGTCGTCGGGAGCGCCGGGCGCCCGGCGCAGGAACCCGCCGCCGGGCAGCGGCACCGCGGTGGCCTCGGGCAGCTGCGCGATACCCAGCGCGTCGAGCACCGCCGGGTCGGCCAGGCGCGGCCCCAGCAGCGACAGCACGGCCAGGTCGGCGGTCTCGATCTGCACGTCCGCCCAGAACACCATCTTGCGCAGGTGGGTGGCGAGCGATTCGCCCAGCCACGGCTCGGTGTCGAGGCGGGTGACGTCGCCCAGTTCCGTCTGAACCCAGTGGTTGTGGATGTGGCCCTTGCCGTCCAGGGTCAGGTTCTCGGTGCTGGCACCCTCGGGGAGCGCGCTGACGTGCTGGGTGCAGACGGTGTGCAGCCAGGATTTGCGTTCGGCCCCGGTCAGGGTCAGCACCGCGCGGTGTGAGCGATCCACCAGTACGGCTTCGGTTTCCGCGCTGCGCTGCTCGCCGAGCGGATCCCCGTAGTGCCAGACTGCGCCGGCGTCGGGGCTGGTTTCGGGGGCGGGAACGGCGGACACGTGTCAACTCTACGGAGCCGTTACCCTCGGGGTCCATGACTGCCCGGACCAGTGCCGACGTGACGATCCTCACGCTTGACGGCGTGGCCGTCGGATCGGACACGCCACTGCTGTACGCCGACGACCTGGCGGCGCTGCGCGGCGACGGCGTCTTCGAAACGCTGCTGGTCCGCGGTGGTGCGGTGTGCCTGCTGGAGTCGCATCTGCAGCGACTGGCCCGCTCGGCCGAACTGATGGACCTGCCCGCGCCGGACCTGTCGGCGTGGCGGCGCACGGTCGACGCGGCGGTGGCGCGCTGGTCGACGGCGAACGACGGTGAGGGCGCGCTGCGGCTGATCTACAGCCGCGGCCGGGAGAGCGGTCCCGGCCCGACGGCCTACGTGATGATCAGCCCGCTGCCGGCGCGGATCACTGCGGCCCGGCGCAACGGGGTGGCGGCGCTGACCCTGGACCGCGGCCTGGCGGCCGGTGACGGCCTGCCGTGGCTGCTGGCCGGGGCCAAGACCTTGTCCTACGCGGTGAACATGGCGGCGCTGCGGCATGCGGCCAGACACGGCGCCGACGACGTTGTGTTCGTCAGTTCCGACGGCTACGTCCTGGAGGGGCCGCGCTCGAGTGTGGTGATCTGCGCGGACGGGCGCCTGCTCACGCCGCCGGCCGGGCAGGGCATCCTGCGCGGCACCACCCAGGAGGCGCTGTTCGAGGCGGCGCGGGCGCGCGGTTACGACTGCGGGTACCGCCCGCTCACGGTGGCCGACCTGCACGCCGCCGAGGACATCTGGCTGGTCTCCAGCATCACCCTGGCCGCCCGGGTGCACACCCTCGACGGGCGGGCGCTGCACCCGCGGCTGTCGCCCGCGGAGTTCGCAGGGCTGGTCGACGCGGCCGTCGACGGGATGACTTAATAGTTTTAGTTGAAACTAGTTGTCAGCTTTAACAACGAACCGACTTGCATTTCTGATCGAAACTAGTATCGTTGTCAACCATGCGGGGTCGGTATGGCTGAGGTGCGCTGGCTCGACGACGGGGAGGCGCGGATGTGGCGCGGGTACCTGGACAGCACCCGGCTGCTGATGCGGGCGCTGGACCGGCAACTGGAGAACGACGCGCAGATGTCGCTGTCGGACTTCGAAGCGCTGGTGCAGCTGTCCGAGGCACCGGGCCGCCGGCTGCGGATGAGCCAACTGGCCGACGCCATGACCGCCACCCGCAGCGGGGTGACCCGCACGGTGAACCGGCTGGCCGCCGAGGGCTGGCTGGTCCGCGCCGACTGCGACGAGGACGGCCGCGGCTCCTACGCCGAACTCACCGAGGCGGGTATGGACCGGCTGCGGGCCGTCGCGCCTGGCCATGTGGCCGCGGTGCGCCGCCACCTGTTCGACCTGATCAGCGTTCGTGACGTGGGGTTGTTCGCCCACGCCTACGAGCAGATCCGGGACAACCTGCTGGACGGCCGGCAGGTGGAGACAACCGAGAAAACAACTGGAAGGGAAGCACGTTGACCAAGCTCGCGATCATCTACTACTCCGCCACCGGCCACGGCACCAAGATGGCGCAGCGGCTGGGCCAGGCCGGCGAGGCGGCCGGCGCCGAGGTGCGGGTGCGGCACATCGCCGAGACCCGGGACCCGGCGACGTTTGCGGAGAACCCCGCCTGGACGGGGAACTACGAGGCGACGAAGGACCTGCCGGCGGCCACCGGTGAGGACATCGTCTGGGCGGACGCGGTGATCCTCGGGTCGCCGACCCGGTTCGGCAACACCGCCGGGCCGTTCCAGACCTTCATCGACACCCTCGGCGGCCTGTGGGCGCAGGGCAAGCTCTCCAACAAGGTCTACGCCGCCTACACCTCCAGTCAGACCGCGCACGGCGGGCAGGAGACGACGCTGCTGCGGCTGTACGTCTCGCTGATGCACTGGGGCGGCATCCTGGTCCCGCCCGGTTACACCGACCCGATCAAGTTCGCCGACGGCAACCCCTACGGCGTCGGGCACATCACCGGCGGCCACAACCGCGACGAACTCTCCGAGACCACGCTGGCTGCCCTGGATCACATGGCGACCCGGGTGGTCACGGTGGCGAAGAAGCTGGCGGACTGACGCCGCTCGGTTGACTCTGCGTTCAAAAGGCAGAAATGCGAGTGCTGGCCCTGGTGAGCGCAGAGTCAACGGGTCAGGTCAGCCGACGAAGCGGGTGAGCCGCGCCGACAGGTGCGGCACCAGCTCGCCGTCGGCGTCCACCCGCTCCTCGACGTAGGCCAGGTCGCCGTCCTCGACGATCCCGTACAGCCGCTTGGCGCCGCCGACCAGCGCGCCGGATCTGCTGCGGGCCAGGGCATCGGTGACCAGCTCCCAGGACGCCGGCCCGTGCGGGCGGCCGTAGAACAGTTCGACGTAGCCGGTGGAGTGCGCCAGCAGCAGTTCGATTGCCTGCGTCTCGTCGGGGGCCTGTCCGGGTTCGCCGGGCTCGGAGACGAACCGCCAGTAGCCCGTCTCACGCAGGCTGCGTTCGTGGAACTCGTCGTCGTCGGTCAGCCGCCAGGACCGCGCTTCCCAGTTCAGGTAGTCGCCGCCGTCGTGCGAGACGATGATCTGCTGCCCGAACCGGTAGTCGCCGTGGGCGTCGTGACCCTGACCGGTGCCGCGCCACACCCCGACCAGCGGCAGCAGCGCCAACAGTGCGTCATGCAGGTTCTCGCCCTGACGCAGGTTGGCGCTGTCGGCGACCGGAAGGTCGTCAAAGATGGGGATGTTGCGACCGGCGGTGGCATCGCCCGGTTTCCAGGCCCGCTCTGCAGCGGCCGCCACCGCCCGGTCGCCCGAGCCCGGCTCTACGGTCACATCTCGTCGGTGACGAGCCGATACAGCGTGTACAGCGCAAACCAGGTGATCAGACCAGTGGCCGCCACCAGCAGAATTTCGAAGAACCACACCACGTTCATGAGTGTAATCGAATCCGCTACGCGACTTTGATGTCGACCTCGTGGATGCCCGCCCCCGACGGCGTCACCACGGCGTCACCGTTGCCGGCCGACGACAGTGCGCGCACCGTCCACGAGCCGGGCGCGGCGAAGAACCGGAAGTCACCGGTGGCCGACGCGACGACCTCGGCGGTGAACTCGTTGGAGGCGTCCAGCAGGCGCACGAAGGCGCCGCCGACGGTCGCACCGGAGCCGTCGACCACCCGGCCGGTGATCACCGTCTCCTTCTCCAGGTCGACGTTGGCCGGCAGGGCCAGTCCTTGTTTGGGTGCAGTGCACATGTTTCAGCTTCCCAATTCGATCGGGGCGCCCACCAGGGAGCCGTATTCCATCCAACTGCCGTCGTAGTTCTTGACGTTCTTGTGGCCGAGCAGCTCGCGCAGCGCGAACCAGGTGTGCGACGAACGCTCCCCGATCCGGCAGTACGCGATGGTCTCCTTCTCGCCGTCCAGGCCGGCGTCGGCGTACAGCTTCGCCAGCTCCTCGTCGGACTTGAAGGTGCCGTCCTCGTTGGCCGCCCGGCTCCACGGCACGTTGATCGCGCTCGGGATGTGGCCGCGCTGCTGGCTCTGCTCCTGGGGCAGGTGCGCCGGGGCGAGGATCTTGCCGGCGAACTCCTCCGGGGAGCGCACGTCGACCAGGTTCTTGGTGTTGATCGCGGCGATCACCTCGTCGCGGCGGGCCCGCAGCGACTCGTCCAGCGGCTTGGCCGTGTAGGAGGTGGCCGAGCGGGTGACCGGCTCGGTGGACAGCGGACGCCCGTCGAGCTCCCACTTCTTGCGGCCGCCGTCGAGCAGCTTCACGTTCTGGTGCCCGTACAGCTTGAAGTACCAGTAGGCGAAGGCGGCGAACCAGTTGTTGTTGCCGCCGTAGAGGATCACGGTGTCGTCGTTGGCGATGCCGCGCTCGGAGAGCAGCTTGGAGAACTGGGCGGCGTCGACGACGTCGCGGCGGACCGGGTCCTGCAGGTCCTTGCGCCAGTCGATGCGGATGGCACCCGGGATGTGGTTGGTGTCGTAGACGCTGGTGTCCTCGTCGACCTCGACGAACACCGTGTTCGGTGCGTCGAGGTTCTTCTCGGCCCAGTCGGTGGAGACCAGGACGTCGGCGCGAGCCATGGTGGGGATCCTTTCCGTTGCTTCGATACGGGTGACGCGGTTATGCCGGTGTCGGGTCGGACAGGCGACGCAGCCGCGTGACGAGCGGGTAGAGCTGGCAGCCCAGGCAGATGCCGAAGGCGGCGTTGAGGAAGGCCGCGCCCAGGGCGAAGGCCGTCGCGATCACCCCGACCACCGGGGCGACGGCGAAGCCGGCCACGCCGACGACGGCGAAGGCCAGGCCGACCAGCTGGGCGAAGCGCAGCGGCGCTGCCGGCTCGCGCTCGGTCGTCGGGGCCAGTCGCGGCGCGATGAGCCGGGCGAACAGCTGTCCGTAGGGGTGCCGGCGGGGCCCGGCCAGCGCGCCGATCGCGAACACCACCGCCTGCGCGGCCAGCACGGCCAGCGCGCCGACGGTGCTGCGGTCGGCGATCAGCAGCACGGCCACCAGCACCGCGGTGGTGACCCACGCCGCGAACCGCGGACCCCGGACGTCCACCTGGACGCCGACCTGTGCGGGGGCGGTGTTCGACGTGATCGACATGCTGCTGCTCCTGGGGAATTGTTGCTTTAAGGGTCTGGTGGAGGCGTGCCACGGAATGGTTCCGGGCGACTCCGAGAGTGACGCGGTCAGGCGTTACTCAGCGACAGCAACAACAGCAGCAACCCGCGACGCGGCACAGATCAACTGCACGGCGCTTGGTGAGCATCGGCTCAAGGCGGGCGGACACGTCGCACATGCTACCCAATGTCGAGGTGATCAGGCCAACTCAGGCCAGCAGGGGCTTCAGTGCGGAGCGCAGATCGGTCGCCGTGGGAACCCCGGCGGCCCGGAAGCGCTGCTGACCGGCGGCGTCGAAGATGAACGTGGTCGGCAGCGACAGCACGGAAAGACTGCGTGCCGCAGCGGGATTCGCGTCGAGGTCGATCTCCACGTGCGCCACGTCCAGATCGCCGCAGACCTGATCGACCACCCGGCGCACCCCGACGCACGGCCCGCACCACGGCGCCGAGAAATGCACCACGGTCGGTCCGTCGGTCGCCAATCCCAGCGCGGAAAGGTCCGGGCCGGCGGCACCCGGGGTGGTCGCCCGCAACTCCCCGGACCGCCGCGTCAGCAACCAGCCGGTGACACCGGCGAACGTCAGTCCGGCGATGATCGCGATGATGCTCATGACTGCCGGAACTCCGGCAGCGTCACCGTCATATCGTCGGCGATGCCCTCGATGATCACATCGGAGCCGCGCGCCCCGTGACTGGTCGGGGCGATCCCGAACGGCAGGTGCTGCTGCGGCAACCGGCCGGCGAACGCCGCCAGCACCGCGGCCCGCTGATCGTCGGGAACGTTCTGGTTGGCGGTGTCAGGACCGGTCAGGATGCCGGTCGGGGTGAACACCAGCGTGGTGGGGTCGGCCATCGACAGATCGACGGTGACGCTGACCCGCTTGTCGAAACCCGCCGCGGTCGGGGTGCCGGTGAAGACCAGCCCGTGCGGGTCGGAGATCCCCGACTCGGTGGTGCCGCCGGTGGCGTCATTGGTCTCGTTCGGCGGCGCCTCCACCATCAGGTCGCGCACCCCCAGGTACCGGCCGAGGTGCACGGTGTCGATGATGATCCGGCTCTCCAGTCGGGCGACCGGGATTTTCGCGCCCGGCCGGAACCGCCAGGACGCGTCGGTGAGGTCCACCGAGTGCATGGTGGCCTCCAGCAGCGCCTTGCCGATCATCGGCTGGTCGGCGGCGTGTGCCTTGATCTCCACCTCGTTGTACCGATCACGCCGGACCTGCGGGATGAACGGGAAATCTAGGATCGCCACGAACGGGTCCGATCCGAGGTCGGCGGCGCGCCGCACCGCGCGGGACAACTGGTATTCCGCGTAGATACTGGTCCCGAAATCGACTGCGACCGCTGTGACGATGAGGGCCGCGACCGCGGCGGACATGCCGATGAGGATCCTGCGCACCCGGCCATTCTGGCAGGTCGCACGCTATCGTGTAGATCACCTGGGACGCTGGAGGGCCTCGTTGGAGCTACTGCTGTTGACCGCTGACCCGCAGCCCGAAGCGGTGCTGCCGTCGCTGTCGCTGCTGGCGCACACCGTGCGGACCGCACCGCCGGAGGTGTCTGCGCTGCTGGAGGCCGGTTCGGCGGAGGTGGCGATCGTCGACGCGCGGAGCGACCTGGCGGCGGCGCGTTCGCTGTGCCGGCTGCTGAGCGCGACTGCGGGGTCGGTCCCGGTGGTGGCGGTCGTGACGGAGGGCGGCCTGGTGGCGGTGAACGCCGAGTGGGGCGTCGACGACATCCTGCTGCCGGGAACCGGGCCTGCTGAGACCGACGCCCGGCTGCGGCTGCTGACCGGGCGCCGCGGCGGCCAGGTCGCCGAGCAGGCCGCCGGCAAGATCACCCTCGGTGAGCTGGTCATCGACGAGGGCACCTACACCGCCAGGCTGCGCGGCAAGCCGCTGGACCTGACCTACAAGGAATTCGAGCTGCTCAAGTACCTCACCCAGCACGTCGGCCGGGTCTTCACCCGGGCGCAGCTGCTGCAGGAGGTCTGGGGATACGACTTCTTCGGCGGCACCCGCACGGTCGACGTGCACGTCCGGCGGCTGCGGGCCAAGCTCGGGCCGGAACACGAAGCGCTGATCGGCACCGTGCGCAACGTCGGCTACAAGGCGGTCCGGCCGATGCGCGGGAAGCCGCCGGCGGTGGATCACGACGAGGATCTGGGTGACGGCTCCGACGACTCCGAGGACTTCGACGACGGCGCCGGCGATGACGGTGCCACCGCCGGTGGCGGTGCGACCCAGCAGCTGGCCAGTCAGTGACGGCGCTGAACTGGCACACCGTCCTCTCCGACGGTGAGCAGCGGCAGGTCCGCGACCTGATCGCCGCCGCCACGACCGATGACGGTGTCGCCCCGGTCGGTGAGCAGGTGCTGCGCGAACTCCCCGAAAGCCGCACCGCGCATCTGCTCGCGACCGATGCGGACGCCGTCGTGGGCTATCTCAATCTGACTGTGCCGCAGGATGATTCGCAGCCCATGACGGAGTTCGCGGTGCACCCGCAGGCCCGTAGGCGCGGTGTCGGTGCTGCCCTGGCGCAGGCCGCCCTGACCAGAACCGATGGGCGGGCGCGGTTCTGGGCGCACGGCACGCTGGCCGCCGCCCGGGCGACCGCCGCGCGCCTGGGGCTGGTCACGGTGCGCGAACTGCTGCAGATGCGCCGGTCGCTGCACGGGGTGTCGGAGCCGACGGTGCCGACGGGGGTGCGGATCCGGACCTACGCCGGCCCGGCCGACGACGCGGAACTGCTGCGGGTCAACAACGCGGCGTTCTCCTGGCACCCGGAGCAGGGCGGCTGGACCGCCGACGACCTCGCCGAGCGGCGCCGCGAACCGTGGTTCGACCCGCAGGGGCTGTTCCTGGCATTCGGCGCCGACGACGACACCGATGCCCACCTGCTCGGCTTCCACTGGACCAAGATCCATCTCGACAAGCCGGGCATCGGCGAGGTGTACATCGTCGGCGTCGACCCGGCCGCGCACGGACGCGGGCTGGGCCGGCTGCTGACCGAGGTCGGCATCGCGTCGCTGGCGCACCGATTGGGCGACGCCGAGCAGCCGACGGTGCTGCTCTACGTCGAATCCGACAACGCCGCCGCGCTGCGGACCTATCAGCGGCTGGGGTTCACCGTCTACAGCGTCGACACCGCCTACTCGGCGACCGTCGCGGGCTGACCGATCACAAACGATCACGCTGAGCCCAATTCGGCGGCGCAGCCCGGGCTCGGCGGGGTGAGCCGGCTGACACTCGATAGCTCCTGGTGAGGTGCGGTTACCGGCCGGCTGTCCCAGGCGTGAACAGTTGCCCCAGCAGGGTGAACAGTCGGCGACGTCGACGGCCGGACGGCGCCCGCGGCGCTATCGTCGATTGCGAAGGGCGAGTCAACCGGCCGCCGGGTATCAGGAAGGAGACCAGAGCAGTGGCAACACGTTTTATGACTGATCCGGACGCCATGCGTTCGATGGCGGGCCGTTTCGACGTGCACGCGCAGACCGTTGAGGATGAGGCGCGTCGGATGTGGGCGTCGTCGACGAACATCTCCGGCTCGGGCTGGGGTGGTCTGGCCGAGAAGACGTCCTACGACACCATGGGCCAGATGCAGACCGCGTTCCGCAACATCGTCAACATGCTGCACGGCGTGCGGGACGGCCTGATCCGCGCCGCGAACCACTACGAGCAGCAGGACGCTGCCTCGCAGCAGATCCTGTCGAGCTAAGGGAGGACAACAGAGATGTCGATCAACTACCAGTTCGGTGATGTTGACGCCCACGGCGCGCTGATCCGCGCCCAGGCGGCCTCCCTGGAGGCGGAGCACCAGGCGATCGTGCACGACGTGCTCGCCGCCGGCGACTTCTGGGGCGGCGCCGGTTCGGTGGCCTGCCAGGAGTTCGTGACCCAGCTCGGCCGCAACTTCGCGGTGATCTACGAGCAGGCGAACTCGCACGGTCAGAAGGTGCAGTCGGCCGGCAACAACATGGCCACCACCGACTCGGCCGTCGGCTCCAGCTGGGCCTGATTCAGGCGATGCGCAGCCGCGGGGACGCCAACCGGCCCGGCCGGAGCCCCCGCGGCTGCGCTACCTGTACGTCAACGCGATGACGCTAGCCGCCGACTCGGTTTTCGCCGAGTACCGGATCATCAAGCTGCTCGGCGCCGGCGCCATGGGCAAGGTGTACCTGGCCCAGCATCCCCGGCTGCCCCGCCGCGACGCGGTGAAAGTGCTGCGCGGATCGCTGAGCGCCGACGAGCAGTATCGGGAGCGCTTCCAGCGGGAGGCGCGCGCGGCCGCGACCCTGTTCCACCCCAACATCGTCGGCGTGCACGACTGCGGCGAATACCGCCGCAGACTGTGGCTGGCGATGGACTACGTCGACGGCCAGGACCTCGGCCGACTGCTGCGCAAACGCTTCCCGGCGGGCATGCCGGTCGAGGCGGTGCTGCCGATCGTCAGCGCGGTCGCCGACGCACTGGATTACGCGCACCGGCAGGGCATCATCCATCGCGACGTCAAACCCGGCAACATCCTGGTGACGAAATCACCGGACAGCGAACAGCGGGCGCTGCTGGCCGATTTCGGTATCGCGCGGCAGATCAGCGACCCCAGCGGGCTGACCGCCACCAATCTCACGATCGGCACCATCGCCTACGCGGCACCCGAGCAGCTCACCGGCTCCGACGGTTTGAGCCGCGCCGACCAGTACGCGTTGGCGGCCACCACGTTCGACTTGCTCACCGGCGCACCGCCGTTCGACGACGACAACGCCGTCACCGTGATCAGCCGGCACCTCAGCGAGCCCCCGCCGCGGCTCAGTGAGCGGCGTCCCGAGCTGGCGCATCTCGATGAGGTGCTCGCCACCGCACTCGCGAAGAACCCGTCCGACCGGTACAGCGGCTGCACCGAGTTCGCCGCGGCTCTCAACGCCTGCGCGGACGGTGCCGGCCGGTCGTCGTCCCGGCGCAGCACCGTCACCGCCCGGGTGGCCGCACCACCGGCGTCGGCGGCACGCCACCGGGTGCCAGCGCCGGCGCATCGCCGTGCCACGCTGCGGCTGGTCACCGGAGCGGTGGCGACGACGTCGGCGCTGCTGGGCGGTGCGGTGCTGGCGCAGGACCGCACGGACACCCCGGCGGTGGCGAAAGACGCGGGGCCGCAGGAAGTGTCGCAATCCGTCGCGCCCACGCCGCCGACCTCGGAACCGCCCGCGTTCACCGGCGTCTACCGGGTGGATGCGAACCGGGTGGGGCAGCTGTACAACGGTGTCCCCAACCCGCAGCCGCCGAACGTCAGCACCTGGTGGGCGGTGCGGTCATCGTGCGCGGGTGCCGCGTGCACCGCCGCCGGTGTGATGGTGGACGACACGACGCACCTGACGGCGATGACGGACGCGGCCGGCGCCGGTCGGCTCAGCCTGGACTGGGTGGACCGGTCCTGGCGGTCCCGGCCCCAGACCTCGCCGATGCCCTGCGTGGGATCCGATGGGACGCACGGTGTTCAGACAGCCACGCAGGTGCTGACGCTGGAGCCGACGATCTCCGGTGTGTTGCACGGTGCGATGGTCGTCACCGTCGAGACCAACGAGTGCGGCCAGCGGGGCGCGCGAATCCAGGTCCCGGTGGTGGCCACCCGGGCCGGTGACGTCGCCGCCAGCGTGGACATCCCCCGGGTGAGTTGACCGGTCAAGTAGACCGAGCGGTCAGCGAGTCTCGACGGAGGAGAGGCGAAGCTGGACCGCTCCATAATCCCAGCGGTCAGCGAGTCTCGACGGAGGAGAGGCGAAGCTGGACCGCTCCATAATCCCAGCGGTCAGCGAGTCTCGACGGAGGAGAGGCGAAGCTGGACCGCTCCATAATCCCAGCGGTCAGCGAGTCTCGACGGAGGAGAGGCGAAGCTGGACCGCTCCATAATCCCAGCGGTCAGCGAGTCTCGACGGAGGAGAGGCGAAGCTGGACCGCTCCATAATCCCAGCGGTCAGCGAGTCTCGACGGAGGAGAGGCGAAGCAGGGCCGCTCCAGTAGACCGAGCGGTCAGCCGCCGCTCGGGGGACGCATCATCATCTTGTGCCGGTAGCCGTAGCGCGGCACGAAGCGCATCTTCGTGGCACCGCCGGCGGCCGCGGCCCCGGGCAGCCCGGGCGCGCCGAACCCGGCACGCGTCGCCGCCCCTTCGGATTCGGCCACCGCCACGGCGGTGCGGCTGGCAGCCAACGTCGCCTGCGCCTGACCGGTCGTGGGCGACGTCGCCGGCCAACTCGACGGCACTGACAGCCCGCCGAGCTGGGTGGCCTGGCCGACGGTCACGGCGGGAACCCCAGCGCCGCCGGACGGCACGAACGCGGCCGCCGGTGACACCGTTGCCTTGGCCACGCCCTCAGCGGCTTTCGCCGCGTTCGCCAGCACGTCCCGCGGGTTCATGTAGGCGTTGGGCGTGTCCTCCATCGCGTTCATCGCCTGTCCGACCATGCTGGCCCACTGGAACGCGCTGAACCCCGACGTGGTGAGGCTGTTGAACGGGGTGATGTAGTCCATGAACGCCTGAGCGCCGGCCAGCACCGTGGCGCCGGTGCCCGGCACGACCGGCGTCACCGCGGAGGAACCGGCCTGGGTCAGGGTGACTGCGGCGGCTGCCTGCGCCTGCGCGGACAGCGCCGGCAGGCTCGTCGCCGCCTGGGAGGCGGCGTTCGCGCCGTTGGCGATGGCGCTGTGGGCGACCGCGGCGGCTTGCCCCGCCAGACCGGCCGGGTTGGTCGCCGACGGCGGCGGGGTGAACGGCGAGACCCGCATCGCGACATGGGCGCCCGCGGCGTAGCCGAACATCGCCACCGCATCCTGTGCCCACATCGCCGCGTAGTGCGCCTCGGCGGCCGCGATAGCCGGGGTGTTCTGGCCGAAGAAGTTGGTAGCGATCAGCAGGCGCAGCAGCGCACGGTTGGCCTCGATCACCGGCGGCGGGACCGTCATCGCGAACGCCGCCTCGTAGGCGGCCGCGACCGCCTTGGCCTGGCTTCCGGTCTCGAATGCCTGGGCGGCGGTGGCCTTCAGCCACGCCACCAGCGGCAGTGTTGCCGCCGACATCGCCATCGAAGCCGGGCCCCGCCAGGGCCCGATCGTCAGATCGACGATGGTCATCTCGAAAAACGCTGCCGCCGAACTCAATTCCTCCGACAGCACATCCCAGGCCGCCGCGGCGGCCAGCGTGGGACCCGACCCCGGGCCGGCGTACATCCGAGCGGAGTTGACCTCCGGCGGGAGCAACGCGAAGTCGATCACCGGAGAACTCCTGCAGCGTCGGGCACGTCAGCCGCCGACGGTGATCTTGGGCATCACGGTCGGCTGCACGCCGTACCGCGGTGCGCTGAAACCACGGAAGCCGGCGCCGTGCGCCGCCGCCGCACCCGGCACGCCAGGCATGCCCGGTGGGGGTGCCATCGGCGTCGACCCCAGGATCCCGGGACCGACCGGCTGCCAGGTGCCGCCGGACACCGGGCCGAGCGTGGTGGGCGGCAGGGTGGGAGCGACCCAACTCGGCGGCACCGACAGCGCACCGAGTGCGCCGGCCCGGCCCATGCCGCCGGCCACCGCCCCGAGCCCGCTGGCTGCGCTGCCCGCGCCCTGCGCGGCGCTCGCGGCGCCCTGCGCGGCGCCGGCGGCGGCGCTCGCCGCGCCCTGGCTGGCCCCGCTGGCCGCCTTGGCGGCGTCCTTGGTCATCTCGGTGAGGAGCTTCTGGGTGCCGGTGACACCGCTGAGGCCACGCCAGACCGCACACATGTTGTTGGACTGCAGGTTCGCCTGGCTGGTCAGCTGGCTCAGGGTCTGGTTGCCGAGCTGGTAGCCGGGATCCTTCAGGATGTCGTCGGCGGGGTTGGTGATGGTCCCGGCGCCGGCGGACTTGGCCGTGAGCAGGCTCTGCAGGGCGCTGGACGCGGTGTGCGAGGGCGCTGATGTCGCGGCGTTGCCGACCGCCGCACCCTGCGCGGCCTCGCCGCTGGGGTCGGTCGGGTTGGGCGGGTTGGAGAACGGCTGCAGCGTGGTGGCCGCCGCGGACTGGGCGTGATAGCCGTGCATGGCGATCGTGTCCTGCGCCCACATCTCGTTGTGCTCGATCTCGGTGTTCGCGATCGCCGCGGTGTTCTGGCCGATGATGTTCGTGGCGACCAGCTGTTGCAGCCGAACCCGGTTGCCGGTGACGGCGACCGGGGGAACGGTCAGCCCGTGCGCGGTCTCGTAGGCTGCGGCGGCCGCCCGGGCCTGCGCGGCAGCCTGCTCGGCCTGCTCGGCGGTGACCTTCATCCAGGTCACGTACGGCGTGACGGCGGCGGCCATCGATGCCGATGCCGTGCCCAGCCAGCCTTCACCGGTCAGCTGGTTGATCACCGATTCGCAGATCGCGGCGCTGGACTTCAAATCGGCGGACAGCGTGCTCCACGCCGACGCGGCGGCGGTCATCGGCGACGAACCCGGCCCGGAGTACATCAGCGTCGAGGTGACCTCGGGCGGCAGCGTCAAGTAGTTCACGGTCGGCCTCAGCAGGCCGCGGCCGCGTTGGCGGCTTCGGTGGCGGCGTAGGACTCGGCGCTGGTGCTCAGGGTGTTGACGAACATCTCGTGGATGGCCGCCGCCTGGGCACTCACCGCCTGGTACATCTGCGCGTGCGCCGCGAACTGCGCGGCGGTCAGCGCCGACACCTCGTCTGCGGCGGCGGGCACGATCCCGACGGTGGGTCCGGCGGCCGACGCGCTGTGGGCGGCCATCGCCGAGCCGACCGCCCGGAGATTGCGGACCGCGGCCAGCAACGCCTCCGGTTGGGTGGTCACAAAAGACATCGGGTCTCTCCTCAAAGAGTGCTGTCTGTCAGGTGGCCGTGAGCCCTCGTGATTAACTCGGCTCCGCGGACACCCTGACAGTAAGGCACGTTTCGAGGTCGAACACGATCGTGACCAGGTAATTCGCATAACGTCATCGAGAGTTCACTGTTCGTTCGACAACTCGAACCGTGCTGGTAGCCGGAAGTCTGAATCGATTCAACTACTCGTCATTAACTTAGTCGTGCGGGGTGCCGCAGCCGGGCTTTGACTGCCGATTGCCTGGCAGCTTCGTCCGGACGGCGTGTTCTCCGCTGCGCCGCAGCGTGGCCGCGTCTTTAATGGGCGCGATGTCAAGCCATGACGTGGAGTCGGAACCGATCATCAGTGCGGCACGTCGCTGGTTCATCCTCGCGATCACGCTGGCGGTGACGGCGTGCTCATTTCTGTTCATCAACTGCGGCGTCTTCCTGATCCCCGCACTGCAGGCGGACCGGAACACCTCACTGACCCAGGCCGGACTGCTGTCGGCGATGCCGAGTTTCGGCATGGTGGTCACCCTGGTCGGCTGGGGCTACCTGGTGGACCGCCTCGGCGAACGGGTCGTTCTCACCGCCGGCTCGGCGCTGACCGCGGTGGCCGCTTTCGCCGCCGCGCCCATGCACTCGCTCACCGCGATGGGCGCGCTGTTGTTCCTGGGCGGGATGGCCGCGGCGAGTTGCAACACGGCGGGCGGACGGGTGGTGTCCGGCTGGTTCCCGGCGCACCAGCGGGGCCTGGCGATGGGCATCCGGCAGACCGCGCAGCCCCTGGGCGTGGCGATCGGCGCGGTGGCCATGCCGGAGTTGACCGAGGTGGAGAACGGTTTCTTCTCCGCGCTGCTGATCCCGGCGATCGCCTGTGCCGTCGCGGCGGTCGCCAGCGCGGTGTTCCTGACCGACCCGCCGCGGGTCACCCGCGCCACCGCTACCGAGCAGCAGTTGGCGAACCCGTACCGGAAGTCCCATCTGCTGCAGCGCATCCACCTGGCCTCGGCGCTGCTGATGGTTCCGCAGTCGATGACGGTGACGTTCATGCTGGTGTGGCTGATCCGGGGCAGCGAATGGTCGGTGCCCGCCGCCAGCGCGCTGATGACGGTGGCGCAACTGCTCGGCGCGCTGGCCCGCATCGGAGTCGGTCGCTGGTCGGACCGGGTCGGTTCCCGGCTGCGACCGAAACGGATGATCGCCGTGGCGTGTTCGGCGGCGCTGCTGCTGCTGGCGCTCACCGACTACCTGGACTCCGCGCTGGCCGAGACAGCCATGGTCCTCGCGGCGGTGGTGGCGGTGGGGTACAACGGGTTGTCGGCCACCGCGATCACCGAGTACGCCGGACCGTTCTGGAGCGGTCGGGCACTCGGCGCCCAGAACACCTTCCAGCGGTTGACCGCGGCGGTCGTCCCACCGGCATTCGGCGCGCTGATCACCGCGGTCGGTTATCCGGTCGCCTTCGCCGTGTGCGCACTGTTCCCGTTGGCGGCGGCGCCGCTGGTTCCGGTGAAGTCCGAACCCGGCGAGTGAACAGCCGGTGAACAACCGGCGTCCTGTCTGAACACGACCGAAAACCCCCGCGAAATATGCTGATTCGGCCTAGTGGTCGTTGGCCGGGGCATCTAGATTTCGTACCGACGCACGGGTGATCGGATCGGATCGGCCCCGGTATCGCAGATGGGCGAGGGATGAAAAACGTGTCGGCTCGTATCGCGAAATGGATGGTTGCCGGTGTGTGCGCCGCATTGGCAGCGGTCCCGACGGTCCATGCCGAACCTGGCGATCCGTATCTGGCCGCCGCGGAGGCGACCGACGGCGTCTTCATCGACGCGATCAACCGACTCGGGCTCGGGAACCTCAACAACCCGCCCGCCGTGGCCGTGGCCCACGACGCCTGCGGGTACATCCGGGACGGGCACACCATCCGCGACACCGTCGACGGGGTGCGCAACACCTACGGCGGCATGGCGGTTCTCCCGGCGGCCCATTTCGTCGCGGTCGCGCGCGCCGTGTACTGCCCGGACACCCGGCACATCGACGAGCGCGGCGGCGACACGGCGGCGTAACCGCCGATCCCGGTCAGTACAGCGAGAACTCGGTCATCGCCCGCAGGAACGGAAGATCCTGCGGGCAGTCGACTTTCACGGCGTCTCCCACCGCGGTCCCGGCGTCCTGGACCGACAGTCCGGTGTCGGCCACAACCTGCCTCAGCAGCGCCACCA
This sequence comes from Mycolicibacter acidiphilus, assembly GCF_018455725.1. Lineage (GTDB taxonomy): Bacteria > Actinomycetota > Actinomycetes > Mycobacteriales > Mycobacteriaceae > Mycobacterium > Mycobacterium acidiphilum. Next base: position 134,734 of record NZ_JAHCLR010000003.1, on the reverse strand, counting down.
CCCCCGGGCCGGTCGGATGCTCGGCCAGGAATCGGCAGATCTCGACGCCGTGGGCGGCGGCGTAGTCCGCGGCCGGATCGTCCGATGCAGGATCGCCCCAGGCCGGCGCGGCCGGTGCGACGACCGTGAACACCGCAACCAGCCATGCGCAGCTCCGCACACCACACCTCCTCGGCACGTTCTGCGAATCGTAGTGGTCCACGGTGTCTCGGCGGGTGCTATCCGCCGGCGGTGTGCCGCGGCACGCTGTAGCGCGGGGGCGGGGTCTGCAGAATCGCGCTGACCGTCGGCCGGGAGGGCTTGCGCGCCTTGGCCGCCCCGGCAGCACCGGCCGCTCCGGCCATCGGCGCCAGGCCCGCTGCCCCGCGGCCCACCGAGCGCGGTGCCGCTTCCTCCCAGGCGCCCTTGGGGCCGATCGGCAGCCACTGATCGTTGACGGCGGCCACCGGTGTCAACTGCGCCCAGGTCTGGGGTGCGGACAGTTGGCCGACCGCCGTGGCCTCACCGACGCTCGCCAGCACCGCCCGGCCACCGACCGCGGTGCCGGCGGCTGCGCTCGAACCGGCCAGCATTGTCGGCGCCACCGCCCCGGCACCGGCCGGTGCCGTCGTGCCGGTCAGCCCGGCCGACGCCGAGTACAGGGTGCCGTCGGACAGAATCCTGATCGGGGCGACGATCACGTCGCCGATCGCGCCGACGTTGCGGATGTTCGTGAATAGCCAGGTGTCCACCGGTCCCTGCACGGTGCCGAGGTCTTTCAGCCCCGTCAGCCATGACTGGGGGATCGGAATGCCGCCCTGTGCCGTGGCGCCGGTGCTCGCCGCCGAAAGATGCTGCGGCACTGCGGCCAACAGGTGAGCCAGCGTCTGTGGGTGCGCCGTACCGGAGTTCGCCGCCACCGTGGCCGCGGCTGCCGCCGCGCCGGCCGGATTGACCTCCTGCGGTGGCTGCTCGAACGCCGGCAACTGTGTCGCCGACGCCGCCGCCGCGGCGTAACGGTGCATGGTCCGGGCGTTGTGCGCCCACATCGCGTCGTAGGCCGCTTCGGTGGCGGCGATCCGGACGGTGTTGTGCCCCAACATATTCGTTGCGATCAGCTGAGCCAGCAGGGCGCGGTTGGCGGACACCGCCGCCGGCGGGGTGATCGTCGCGTGCGCCGCCTCGAAAGCCGCGGCCGCGGCGCGCGCCTGACCGGCGGCGCGGTCGGCGTAGCCGGACGTCGTCACCGCCCAGTCCGTGTACGGTGCGGCCGCGGCCGCCATCGCCGCCGACGCGGGGCCGGCCCACCCGTCGCTCAGCAGTTGCGCGATCGTCGTCGCATAACCCTGCGCAAACGAATTCAGTTCACCGGCAAGGGCACTCCAGGCGGCCCCGGCCGCCATCAGCGGGCCAGGTCCCGGCCCGGTGTACATCCGGGCCGAACTGACCTCCGGCGGCAGCATCCCGAACTCGAACATCCGAATCCCTCTCTCGCGCCCGTGGTCGCTATCCGCCGACCACCGGGCGGGGAACCCGGAACCTGCGATCGCGCATCCGGAACACCAGGTTGCTGCCCTGCCGTCGTGCGGAGCCCTGCATCGGCCCGACCGCCGGTGTCAGCGGGGCGTCCGGCAGGGGCTTCGCCGAACTGACCAGACGGATCTGGCCGGTGCGCTCGGCGGTTGCCGATGCCTGCGGCTGAGCCGGTGCAGCGGACGGCTGAGCCGCGTAATTCACCTGTGTGACAGGCCAGTTCGGCGGCACGGACAGCGATCCCACCGGCACGGACTTGCCGAGGCCGCCGAACAGCGAACCGCCGTCGGCACCGGCCACCGAACCGGTCAGCCCGCCCTTGCCGAGCAGTGGCAGGCCGGGCTCGGGAAGACCCAGATGCCGTCCGAACGTCGCCAGTGTGTCGCTGAAGACGGTGCCGTCCCCGATCGTCACCCCCTTGTTGACGAACGGGTCGAACAGGGACTTGCTCAGAATGTCGTAGACGTGCTTGTACGAGTTCCAATCGTTGACGTAGTAGTACCCGGTAGGCCCGGAGGTGCTGCCCGACGATGTGGGAGACGGGCCGGTGTGCACCCCGGATGCGAGGCTGTGCGCCTGGTGCGGAACCGTCGACACGGCGTGCAGGATCGACTGCGTATTCGCTGCGGCCGCACTGCCGGCCGCGTGAGCCGCAGCGGCGTGCTGTGCGGAGAGTCCGCCGTCGTTGGTGGCACGCGGTGGCTTGGTGAAGGACGGTAGGGCAGCGGCCTGGGTGCTCGCCGCGGCGTAGCCGTACATGGCGGCGGCGTCCTGCGCCCACATCGCCGCGTAGTGCGCCTCGGTGGCTGCGATCGCCGCCAGGTTCTGACCGAAGAAGTTGGTCGCCAGCAGTGTCATCAGCAGCGTCCGGTTCGCGGCGACCGCGGTCGGCGGCACGGTCGCCGCATGCGCCGTCTCGAATGCCGCCGCGGCCGCCCGAGCCTGACCGGCCGCTTGCGCGGCCTGTGCCGCGGTCGCCGACGCCCAGGAGACATACGGTTGCGCGGCAGCCGTCATCGCCTCCGATGTCGGCCCCGACCAATGATGGCCCTTGAGGTCCGCCAACTCCATCGAATAACCGGCGGCGAATGATTCCAGCTGCGCGGCGAGCTGATCCCAGGCGGCCGCAGCCGCCATCATCGGACCGGAACCCGGGCCGACATACATTCGGCCGGAATTGATCTCGGGTGGTAACACTGCGAAGTCCAGCATCGCTACTCCTCAAATCGGTTGCCGCTGCCAGGTCGGGGATCGAGAGCGGGCTAACCGCCGGCGGAATGGCGGGGCATCGTGAAGCGCTTCGGTGCGACCCGAAGCATGGAGCTGACGATCGGGCGGGCCGTCATCCCGGCCGTCGCCGCACCCGCCATGCCCGCCATCGGGCCGACACCCGCCGACGGAACGCCGCCCATCTCCGCTGCGTCGTCGTCGGCGTCCCACGCCGCGTCGGCATCCGCCAGCCACACCGGGTCCTCGGTGGCGGCCCCGGCCGGCGCGAGATCCGCCCAGGCCGGCGGCACCGTCATCGGCCCGATCGACCCGGCGGTGCCCACATGGGCGAGCACACCCCGGTTGACGGCGGCCGTCGGCTCCACCGCGCCCGCCAGCCCGGCCGACGTCATTCCCGTCGACGTCAGCCCGAAGGTGACTCCGCCCGCGCTGCCGGTGAGGCCGGACAGGGGTGCGTAGAGGGCACCGTCTGCGGCGAGGCGGTAGCCGGCGATGCCGAACGTGCCGAGGTTGCCGACCGTTCGCGCGACCGCCATCCAGAAGCCCACCGGGCCGTCGGCGGTGTTGATGTTCCCGATCGTCGACAGGGCCGACTGCTGGGTTGCCGCCAGCGCCGAGGACAGGCTCGAATTCGAGGCGGACCCGGACAGCAGTTGCGGGACCGTCGCGAGCAGTTGCGACAGGGTCTGGGTGTGCGCACCGCTCGCGGCGGCCAGCGCTTCACCCGCTGCCCCGCCGGGGTTGGTGGTCTGCGGCGGCTCGTGGAACGCGGAGAGCTGGGTGGCCGCCGACGCCGATGAGGCGTAGCCGGTCATCGTCTGGGAGTTGTGCACCCACATCGTGTCGTAGGCGGCCTCGGTGGCGGCGATGTGCGCGGTGTTCTGGCCCAGTGCATTGGTGGCGATCAACTGCGTCAGCCGGGTGCGGTTGGCTGACACGACGGCGGGCGGGGTGATCGCGGCGTGCGCCGCCTCGAACGCGCCCGCCGCCGCCTGAGCCTGCCCCGAGACCCGTCCGGCGCGGGCCGCGGTCTCCGTCGCCCACTGCACGAACGGTGTGGCGGCCGCGGCCATCGCCTCCGACGAGGTGCCCGCCCAGGCCTCGCCGAGTAGGCCGGCCACGGTCGCGGAGTAACCGTGTGCGAACGATTCCAGTTCGGCCGCGACCGCGGCCCAGGCTGCTGCGGCCGATGTCAGTGACCCTGAGCCCGGACCCGCATACAGTCGGGTCGACGTGACCTCCGGGGGCAGCAATCCGAAATCCAACATCTGCGCTCGCTTCCCTCGCCAGCTCCTGCACAGAGCCGGTGCATCGTGGTCCGATGCATGAATGCTGAACCGAAGATGTGAGCGCGATGGAACGCTGACCCGAATCGGGAGTGAACTCGACCTGCCAATGTTCTGGCAGGGTTCGTATGGAACGCCGTGCGAACATCGGCACGTCACCGGGGGTTAAGGCTGCGGTAACCCGCCGGCGAGCAGTTCCAGCGTCGTCTCCCGGCCCGGTGCGGTTTTCGGATCGACGCCGCGGTGCGCGGACGCGACCGGATTGACCATCAACTCGTCGACGCCGAACCGGTCCGCCAGGTCCCGCAACTGCGCGGCGGCCTCGGTCGCGGTGCCCAGCACCGCGCGCTGCAGCGCGGCGTCCACCAGTTCCCGCTGCTGCGCGGTCAGCGCGGCGGTCTGGGCGGCTCGAGCATCGTGGACCAGATCCAGCGGCCGCAGCGGTTGCCCGGTCGCCTGCCGGGCCCAGAACTGCGCATCGGGGAGCGCTAAATCGGTTGCCTCGGCGCGGGTTTCGGCCACCACGACATTGACGGTCAGCAGCGCCACCGGTTCCGCCGCGACCCGGCTCGGGGTGAATTCGGCGCGGTACAGCGCCAGCGCTTCCTCGGCGCCCCGGCCGAACAGGTGGTAGCCGAACACATACGGCAGACCCTTGGCCGCGGCCAACTGCGCGGAGTGCAGCGACGACCCGAGCATGAAGACCCGGGGCGCGCCGGTCGCCGCCGGCGTCGCCCGCAGCAGGTAGCCGCCGTCGGCGAGTTGCACCGTCAGGCCGGCGGGGTCGAGGAACCCGATCAGGTCGTCGACGTGGTCGCCGAAGTGGTCGAGGCCGGAATCGCCGGTGCTGCCGCGCAACACCGTGGAGGTCACCAGATCCGAACCGGCCGCCCGGCCCACCCCGAGATCGATGCGACCCGGGTAGGCGGCCTCCAGCAGCGCGAACTGCTCAGCCACCGCCAGCGGTGCATGGTTGGGCAGCATCACCCCGCCCGACCCGAGCCGGATCCGCGCCGTCTGCGCGGCGAGCAGACCGATGAGCACGGCCGGACTGGTCGCCGCGATCGACGGGATGTTGTGGTGCTCGGCGACCCAATAGCGGTGGAAGCCAAGCTGATCGGCGATCTTCGCCAGACGCGCGGTTGCCGCCAGTGCATCCGACGTAGTTTGATCGGTGCGCACCGGCACCAGGTCGAGTACCGAGAGTCGCAGCGATTGCCGGGGTGCGGACGGACTCACGTGGAGGATCTTGCCATGACCGAGCACGGCGACGAGATGGCCGAACCATGGGACATCGGTCGGCCGCAACCGGCGGTGCAGCAACTGGTGGCCTGCGGTGCGCTGCGCGGCGAAGTCCTCGACCCGGGCACCGGATCGGGTCATCACGCGATCTACTACGCGCTGCAGGGGCACCCGGTGACCGGTGTCGACCTGTCCCCGGTCGCCATCGAGCGGGCTCGGGCCAACGCGCAGGCGGCCGGGGTGCGGGTGAACTTCCAGGTCGCCGACGCCCTGGACCTCGCCGGATTCGACGACCGGTTCGACACCGTCGTCGACAGCGCCTTCTATCACGTCTTTCAGGACGACGAGGCGCTGCAACTGCAGTACGCGCGCACCCTGCACCGGGTGACCCGGCCCGGCGCGCGGCTGTTCATGTTCGAAGCCGGGCGGCACAACGTCAACGGCTGGCAACTCGACGGCGCCCCGGCTGAGACCTTCCGCCGGGTGCTCACCGCGGCCGGCTGGCGCGTCGATCACATCGGGCCGACCGCCTATCAGGGTGTCTTCGCACCGGAGTCGTTCACGTCGATGCTGCAGCTGATGGAGGAGATGGGACGGCCGGACATCGCCGAGGGCGTCCGGGTGCTGCAGCACCGATTCGCGGTCCTGCAGCCGCTGCTGGAGGACAATGTGGTGCACATGCCGTTCTGGATGATCGCCGCCACCCGGCAGGACTGACGCCCGGAGCACCGGACGAAGGTTGTTCACCGTGGATTCATTCGTCATCCGGTTACCGGCCATCACGGCCACGTAGCTTCCTTGCGGACGCAGGACAGGAATCACACAGGAAAGCGAGAACCGGTGAAGATCGCCATGATGCGCGGGATGGTTGCGACAGCCGCCGCCGCGAGCCTGACCTTGAGCGGCTGCGGCAGCGACGACAACAGCGCCGCAATGAGTTCCACCGCGTCAGCCGGGGAATCCGGGTCCGGCGAATGCGCCGGCAAGAACGCGCTGACCGCTGAGGGCTCCACCGCGCAGCAGAACGCCATCGGGCTGTTCAACCAGGCGTGGAAGAAACACTGCCCCGGAAAAGAGTTGTCCTACAACCCGACCGGATCCGGCGCCGGCCGGGAGCAGTTCGTCGCCGGTCACGTCGACTTCGCCGGCTCCGACTCGCCGCTGTCGGCCGCGCAGGTCGAGGCCGCCGCCACCCGCTGCGGCGGCAACCCGGCCTGGCACCTGCCGCTGGTGTTCGGCCCGGTCGTGCTCGCCTACCACCTGGAGGGCATCGACACCCTGGCGCTGAACGGCGCGACGATCGCCGGCATCTTCTCCGGGACGATCACCGCCTGGAACGACCCGGCGATCGCCGCCCTGAACCCGGGCGTGACGCTGCCGGACACCGCGGTCACCCCGATCTACCGGTCGGATTCCTCGGGCACCACCGACAACTTCCAGCAGTACCTGACGGCCGCGGCGCCGGCTGCCTGGACCAAGGGCGCGGGCAGTGAGTTCCAGGGCGGCGTCGGCGAGGGCGCGCAGAAGTCCGCCGGCGTCATCCAGGCGGTGCAGACCACGCCCGGCGCCATCGGCTACGTCGAGAAGGGCTTCGCCGACCAGGCCAACGTGCCCGCCGCGCTGATCGACTCGGGCAGCGGCGCGGTGGCCGCCGGTGACGACGCGGCCCGGGTCGTCATCGAATCCGCCGGGTTCAGCACGCCCGACAGCAATGACCTGCGGGTCGACCTCGATTCGATCTACGGCACCAACACCCCCGGCGGCTACCCGCTGGTGCTGGTGACCTACGAGATCGTCTGCTCCGGCGGCTACGACGCCGGCACCGCCGCGGGCGTCAAGTCGTTCCTGACCGCGGCGGCCGGTGACGGCCAGGCCGGACTGTCGGCCGCCGGGTACGTTCCGCTGCCCGAGAAGTTCTCCCAGCGGCTGGTCACGGCGATCGGAGCGATTCATTAGGTCCACCGGAACAGGGCTGCGACCTGCGATATCGTGGGCCGGGTGCCCCCACGCCCGCCGGTGACGCCGCCCGCGTCGAAAGCGCCGAATCCGGCCGCTGACCGGGTGTTCCGGGCGGCCGCGGAAGGGTCGGGTCTGCTGATCAGCATCCTGATCGCGGCCATCGGCGGATTCCTGCTGTGGCGGGCGATACCGGCGCTGCTGCACAACCGGGAGAACTTCTTCACCTACGACGGCAGCTGGGTGACCACCGACACCGCCGCCATGCATTTCGGTATCGCCGAGATGCTGCGGGTGACGGTGTGCGTGTCGGTGTTCGCGCTGCTGCTGGCGATGCCGGTGGCACTGGGCATCGCGATCTACCTCACCGAATACGCGCCGCGCCGGCTGGTGGGGCTGCTGTCCTACCTGGTCGACCTGCTGGCCGGCATCCCGTCGATCATCTACGGCGCCTGGGGCCTGTACGTGCTGGCGCCGCGGCTGCGGCCGATCGCCACCTGGCTGAACACGAACCTCGGCTGGCTGTTCCCGTTCAAGACCGGCAACGTGTCGGTGGCCGGTGGCGGCACCATCTTCACCGGCGGGATCGTGCTGGCGGTGATGATCCTGCCGATCATCACCGCCGTCACCCGCGAGGTGCTGGCCCAGACCCCGCGCGGTCAGGTGGAGGCGGCGCTCGCCCTGGGCGCCACCCGCTGGGAGGTGGTGAAGGTGGCGGTGCTGCCGTTCGGACGGTCCGGCTACATCAGTGCCGCGATGCTCGGGCTGGGCCGCGCGCTCGGCGAGACGGTCGCGCTGCTGATCATCCTGCGCGCCACCCAGAAGGCGTTCGGCTGGTCGCTGTTCGACGGCGGATCCACCTTCGCCACCAAGATCGCGGCCACCGCATCGGAGTTCAACGACCAGTACAAGGCCGGCGCCTATATCGCCGCCGGGCTGGTGCTGTTCGTGCTGACGCTGGTGGTCAACGCGCTGGCGCGGGTGGCGATCAACCGGGGGGCGGCGCGGCGATGAGCGTGCTGCTGGACCGGCCGGTGAAGGCCCGCACCTTCGGGGGCGTCAATCTGCGCCGCCGGATCGCCGACAACGTCGCGACGGTGCTGGTCACCGGGTCGATGCTGCTCGCGCTGATACCGCTGGCCTGGGTGCTGTACTCGGTGATCGACGACGGCATCTCCGCGGTGCTGTCGGCCTCCTGGTGGACGCATTCACAGGCCGGGATGACGGCGTTCGTCTCCGGCGGCGGGGCGTACCACGCGATCGTCGGCACCGTGCTGCAGGGCCTGGTCTGCGCGGCGATCTCGGTCCCGATCGGCATCCTCGTCGCGATCTACCTCGTCGAGTACGGCGCCGGCACCCGACTGGGCAAGCTGACCACGTTCATGGTGGACATCCTCACCGGGGTTCCCTCCATCGTTGCGGCACTGTTCATCTACGCGTTGTGGGTGGCGACGTTCGGTTTCCACCGGTCCGGGTTCGCGGTGTCGCTGGCGCTGGTGCTGATGATGACGCCGGTGATCGTGCGGGCCACCGAGGAGATGTTCCGGATCGTCCCGATGGATCTGCGGGAGGCCAGCTACGCGCTCGGGGCGCCGAAGTGGAAGACGATCACCCGCATCGTGATCCCGACCGCGCTGTCCGGGATCATCACCGGCATCATGCTGGCGCTGGCCCGGGTGATGGGGGAGACGGCGCCGCTGCTGGTCCTGGTCGGGTACTCGCAGGCGATGAACTTCAACATGTTCGACGGCTTCATGGGGTCGTTGACCGGGATGATGTACGACCAGACGTCGGCGGGTGCCGGTGTCAGTGCCGTTCCCACCGAACGACTCTGGGGTGCCGCATTCACGCTGATCCTGCTGATCGCGGTGCTTAACGTGCTGGCTAGGCTGGGAGCGCGGATGTTTGCTCCGAAGAAGGTTTAGCCCGCCGAACATCCCCGGTCACCCGGTGGTCGGTTACCGATTGAATCAGGAAGGCTGTTCGTGGCGAAACGGTTGGACCTCGTCGACGTCAACATCTACTACGGGAAGTTCCACGCGGTGGCCGGGGTGTCACTGTCGGTGGCGCCGCGCAGTGTCACCGCGCTGATCGGCCCGTCCGGCTGCGGTAAGTCCACGGTGCTGCGCACGCTGAACCGGATGCACGAGGTGATCCCCGGCGCCTGGGTGGAGGGGTCGGTGCTGCTGGACGGCGAGAACATCTACCACCCCGGGATCGACCCGGTGGGGGTGCGCAAGGCCGTCGGGATGGTGTTCCAGCGGCCGAATCCGTTCCCCACCATGTCGATTCGCGACAACGTGGTGGCCGGGCTGAAGCTGCAGGGGGTGCGCAACCGCAAGCTGCTCGACGAGGCCGCGGAGGCGTCGCTGCGCGGTGCGAACCTGTGGAACGAGGTCAAGGACCGGCTCGACAAGCCCGGCGGCGGGCTCTCCGGCGGTCAGCAGCAGCGGTTGTGCATCGCCCGGGCGATCGCCGTGCAACCCGACGTGCTGCTGATGGACGAGCCCTGCTCGGCGCTGGACCCGATCTCGACGATGGCGATCGAGGAGCTGATCTCCCAGCTCAAGCAGGATTACACGATCGTGATCGTCACCCACAACATGCAGCAGGCCGCGCGGGTGAGCAACCAGACCGCGTTCTTCAACCTGGAGGCCGTCGGCAAGCCGGGTCGGCTGGTGGAGATCGACGACACCGAGAAGATCTTCTCCAACCCGAGCCGCAAGGAGACCGAGGACTACATCTCCGGCAGGTTCGGCTGAGCCACCCCGCGCCGTCGATAGCCGGACCGCTGTCGGCGGTGTCGGCTACGGTGTGGGCATCATCGCCGCCGGGAGGAGTGTCGTGAAGACCAGCAGAGTCGGTGTGGTCGGGAGCCTGCTGGCGGCCGTCGCGCTGCTGATCGCCGGCTGCGGCGGCAGTTCCGGGTCCGCGGAGAACGCTGCGGCGGGGTCGGTGCAGTGCGGCGGCAAGAAGAAGCTGACCGCCAGCGGGTCGACCGCCCAGGCGCACGCGATCGAGCAGTTCGTCTACGCCTACATCCGGGCGTGCCCGGACTACACGCTGGACTACCGGGCCAACGGGTCCGGCAACGGGGTGTCGCAGTTCGCCAGCGGACACACCGAGCTCGCCGGCTCCGACTCGCCGCTGGACCCGTCAACCGGCGAACCGCAGCGGGTGGCGGCCCGCTGCGGCTCACCGGCGTGGCATCTGCCCACGGTTTTCGGACCGATCGCGGTCACCTACAACATCGGCGGCGTCCACGAACTCAACCTCGACGGTCCGACGCTGGCGAAGATTTTCAACGGCGGCATCACCACCTGGGACGATCCGGCGGTGAAGGCGCTGAACAAAAACGTTCAACTGCCGGCCGAGCCCATCCACGTACTGTTCCGCGCGGATGAGTCCGGGACCACCGACAATTTCCAGAAGTATCTCGACGCCGCCTCCAACGGTGCCTGGGGCCGGGGTATCGGCAAGGCGTTCACCGGTGGCGTGGGCAGCGGTGCCACCGGTAACGACGGCACCTCCACCCTGCTGCGCGGCACCGAGGGGGCGATCACCTACAACGAGTGGTCGTATGCGGTGGGGCGGCAGTTGAAGATGGCGCAGATCATCACGCCGGCGGGCCCGCGGGGCGTGAGCATCTCCACAGATTCGGTGGAGAAGACCATCGGCGGGGCCAAGTTCGTCGGGACGGGCAACGACCTGGTGGTGGACACGTCGTCGTTCTACAAACCGACCGAACCCGGTGCCTACCCGATCGTGCTGGTGACCTACGAGATCGTCTGCTCGAAGTACCCCAACCCGACCAACGGGCAGGCCGTGAAGGCGTTCATGCAGGCCGCGGTCGGCGCCGGCCAGCAGGATCTGGACCAGTACGGCTACATCCCGCTGCCGGATTCGTTCCGGTCCAAATTGCGGACGGCGATCGACGCGATCGGGTAAGTCGGCGAGCCGACTTACGGTGCTGAGACGTATTCGCTGCCGATTTGGGTAGCGCTCTGACCAGGAATGCAGCCATTCCTTAATGTTGGTCGGTAACCTCCAGTTAACTTACTGTTCAAGTGGACAGTTGGTGCGGTCTGCGGTACCGCAGGCTGGACTTGCCCGAAAGGAGCGGTGTGGACCGTAGTGAGCTGGACTTGCGGACAGGTAGCCAGTTCGGCCCGTACCGGCTGCTCCGGTTGCTGGGCAGCGGCGGGATGGGTGAGGTCTACGAGGCCGAGGACACCCGGAAACACCGTTCGATCGCGCTGAAGCTGATCAGCCCGGCGCTCACCGGCAATCCGACATTCCGGACCCGGATGCAGCGCGAGGCCGATGCGGCTGGTCAGCTCCGGGAACCGCATGTGGTGCCGATCCACGACTACGGCGAGATCGATGGGCGGATGTTCGTCGCCATGCAGTTGATCGACGGTGACGACCTGGCCAGTGTGCTGCGGCGGTCTGGCCCGCTGGAGCCGGCCCGGGCGGTGGCCATCATCGATCAGGTGGCTGCCGCGCTCGACGCCGCGCACAGCGTCGGGGTGATCCACCGCGACGTCAAGCCGGAGAACATCCTGATCACCCACCGCGATTTCGCCTACCTGGTGGACTTCGGGATCGCCCGCGCCGCCACCGATCCGGGGATCACCCAGACCGGCACCACGGTCGGCACCTACAACTACATGGCGCCGGAACGGTTCGGCTCCGACGAGGTCACCTACCGCTCCGACATCTACTCGCTGGCCTGCGTGCTCAACGAATGCCTCACCGGCACACCCCCCTATCCGGCCGACAGCGTCGAGCGGCTGATCGCCGGGCATCTGATGGGACCGCCGCCGCGGCCCAGTCAGGTGCGCCCGGGCGTCGTGCCGATCGCGCTGGATCAGGTGATCGCCCGGGGCATGGCGAAGAACCCGCGGGACCGCTACAGCAGCGCCGGCGACCTGGCGCACGCCGCGCAGGACGCGCTGGTGGTGGCCGAGCAGCACCTGGCCGCCGCCCGGTCGATCAGCGCCACCGGGATCGCGGTCGGCCCGGGGACCTATCAGCCGACCGACGGCCACACCGGGCCGGCGAGCGGACTCGGCGCGACCATGGTGCGGCCGACCGTCGCCGACACCCCACCCCGGCCGCAGCCGGTGCCCGCCGGTTCCGTGCCCCCGTCGTTCGCCCCGCCGGCAGCGCGGGAACGCCGCAGTTGGCTGCTGCCGGTGGCCGCAGCGCTGGTGGCGGTCGCCGTCGCGGGTTCGGTCGCCGGCTACGCGCTCACCCGCACCTCGAGTTCGTCGGCGGCGGCCGCGGCGAGTGGGCAGAGCGTCCTGCCGCTGGACGGTCTGAGCTTCAGGCTCTCCCCGGGCGGCCTGGCGTTGGACGGGACCGACAATCTCTACATCACCAACCAGAGCATGTACGGCCGGGTGCTGAAGCTGGCGCCGGGTTCCGGTGCCCCGGAGGTGCTGCCGTTCACCGGCCTGTACGAACCGCAGGGGGTGGCCGTCGGCAACGACGGTTCGGTGTACGTCACCGACTTCAACAACCGGGTGGTGAAGTTGGCCGCGGACTCGCAGGAGCAGACCGAGTTGCCGTTCACCGGGCTCAGCTACCCGGAGGGGCTGACGGTCGACGCGCAGGGTGCGGTCTACGTCGCCGACCGGGGCAACAACCGGGTGCTCAAGCTGCCGGCCGGGGCCGACGCGGCCGTGGTGCTGCCGTTCACCGGGCTGCACAACCCGGACGACGTGGCTGTCGACAGCGCCGGCAACGTCTACGTCACCGACACCGACAACGATCGGGTGGTGCGCCTGAGCGCCGGGTCGAACGCCCAGACCGACCTGCCGTTCACCGGGCTGTCCTCACCGTGGGGCGTCAGCGTCGACCGCGCCGACAACGTCTACGTCACCAACCACGAGAACCACAAGGTGCTCAAGCTGGCGGCCGGGACCAACAGCCAGACCCTGCTGCCGTTCACCGGCCTGAACACCCCGCTGCAGGTGGTGGCCGGTGCCGATGGGGCGCTGTTCGTGGCCGACCGCGGCAACAACCGGGTGGTGAAACTGGCCGCCGGCTGACCCGGCGGCCGGCCGGTCAGCGCTGCTGGGGCGACAAGATCCGGGTGGCGACCGCGGCCAGCACCGCGCTGAGCGCGACCAGGATGATCAGGGTCAGCGCCGCACCCCACACCCGGGTGTGGCCCGCAGCTTCCGGGTTGGACAGCTCGGAGTAGATCAGCAGCGGCAGCGAGGCCATGTTGTGGTGCAGGATGTCGTAGTTGATCGAACGGCTGTAGCCGACCAGCACCAGCACCGGGGCGGTCTCCCCGATGATCCGGGCCAGCGCCAGGAACGTTCCCGAGAGGATCCCCGACAGGGCGGTGGGAATGACGATCCGCAGAATCGTCTTCCACTTCGGCACCCCGAGGGCGTAACCGGCCTCCCGCAGCTCGTCCGGGACCAGCCGCAACATCTCCTCGGTGGAGCGCACCACGATCGGCAGCATCAGCAGCACCAGTGCCAGCGAGACCGCGAACGCGCTCTGCTGGAACCCCAGCGTGACGATCCACAGGCTGAAGACGAACAGCGAGGCGACGATCGACGGCACCCCGGCCAGCACGTCGACCATGAACGTGGTGAGGCGAGCCCACCGCCCGGAACCGTATTCGACCAGATACACCGCGGTCATCAGGCCCAGCGGCACCGCCAGCACGGCGGCCGTCCCGGCCTGCGCCAGCGAGCCGTACAGCGCGTGGTACACCCCGCCGGCCAGTTCCTCGGGCAGCACGCCGCGCAGCGAGTGCGTCCACCAGTCCAGGTGGACGATCGCCCGCCAGCCCCGCACCGCCACCACGCACAGCACCCAGACCAGCGGCACCGTGGCGATGCCGAAGGAGGTCAGGAACACCCCGGTGGCGACGGTGTCCTTGATCCGGCGCCGGCGGCTGATGTGGCTTTTGGCCTTGGTCTTGGCCGGAGCTTCAAGCGTGGTGATGTTCACCCGTTGACCTTCCCGCCGGCCACCGCGCGGGCGGCTGCGTTGACGACGAACGTCAAGACGAACAGTGCGAAACCGGCGGCGATGTAGGCGCCGGTCGGCAGCGGCGCACTGAATTCGTTGGCCGCCGACGCGATCTTGGACGCGAACGTGTACCCGCCGTCGAACAGCGACCAGTGCCCCGGGTGTGGCGCCGCCCGCAGGATGATCAGCATCGCGATCGTCTCACCGAGTGCGCGGCCCAACCCCAGCATCGATGCGGCGATCACGCCGCTGCGACCGTAGGGCAGGACCGCCATCCGCACCACCTCCCACCGGGTCGCCCCCAGTGCCTGGGCGGCCTCGATGTGCGCGGCCGGGGTCTGACGGAACACCTCCCGGGACACCGAGGTGATGATCGGCAGGATCATCACCGCCAGCACGATCCCGCCCGTGAAGATCGTGCCCCCGCCGACCAGGGAGACGTTGCCCTTGGCGAACAGGAACACCGAACCCAGGTGGGTGCGCAGGAACCGGGCAACCGGAACCAGCATCGGCGCCAGGACGAAAATCCCCCACAGCCCGAAGACGATCGACGGGACCGCTGCCAGCAGGTCCACCATGACGCCGAACGCCCGGGCCAGTCGCCGCGGCGCGTACCGGGTGAGGAACACCGCGATGCTGACCGAGATCGGGACGGCCAGCGACAGGGCGAACAGCGAACTGAGGACGGTGACCATCAGCAGGTCCCGGATGCCGAACGCCAGACCGCCGGCGCCACCGGTGCTGAACGTGGCACTGGTGAAGAAGTTCGCGGTGTTGGCCTGCAGCGACGGGACGGCGCGGACCAACAGGAAGACCGCGATCAGGGCGATGGTGACGACGACCGTCGAACCGGCCGCCACCGCCATCGCCCGGAACACCCGTTCGCCCGCCGAGGTGTTGCCCTCGGCGAGGCGTGTCGCGGCTGGCCGCGCGTCGGGGCCGTCAGGCATGCCGAACGCCGCACCGCGTCAACGGTGACCGGTGGTGCGGTGTCACGCGATGGCGTCGACTGCGGTCGACAGGCGGGTCATGAAAGCCTCCGGGATCGGCACGTACCCGTTGTCGGCCAGACCGGCCTGGCCGGGGCCGATGGTCGACTTCAGGAACATCCGCACCGCCTTGCCGACCTCGGCGTCCGGGTACTTCGAGCAGACCACCTCGTAGGTGGCGAGCACGATCGGGTACGCGCCGGCCTCGCTGGGCTTGTAGAAGGACGCGGTGTTGAGCACCAGGTCGTTGCCCTGGCCGTCGATCGTGGCGCCGGCGATCGTCTTGCCCACCGACTCGGTGCTGATCGCGACCGGGTCCGGACCGGCCGACGTGACGATCTGGGCGGTGTGCAGGTTCTTGGCCTGCGCGAATGCCCACTCGTTGTAGGTGATCGCGCCGTCGGTGCTGGCGATCGCCCCGGCGGTTCCGTCGTTGCCCTTGGCGCCCTCGCCGACGCCGCCGTTGAACGTCTTGCCGGCGCCCTTGCCCCACGCGCCGTCGGAGGCGCCGTCGAGGTACTGCTGGAAGTTGTCGGTGGTGCCGGATTCGTCGCTGCGGAACACCACGTGGATCGGCTGGGCGGGCAGCGTGGCAGCCGCGTTGAGCGCCTTGATCGCCGGGTCATCCCAGCTGGTGATGGCGCCGTTGAAGATCTTGGCGGCCGTCGGCCCGTCCAGGACCAGCGTGTCGACCCCGGCCAGGTTGTAGGTGATCGCGATCGGACCGAACACCACCGGCAGGTTCCATGCCGGGGAACCGCAGCGCTGCTGCGCCTGGGTGTACTCGTCGGCCTTGAGCGGCACGTCGGAGCCGGCGAAATCCGTCTGGCCGCCGATGAACTCCCGAATCCCGGCGCCGGAGCCGTTGGCGGTGTAGTTCACGGTCTGGTCGGCGCACTCGCCGATGAACGCCTTGACGAACCGGGCCATCGCGTTCTGCTGGGCCGTCGATCCGCTGGCCTTCAGCGTCTCGGCGCCGCCGCAGTTGACGCTCGCCGACGATCCGGCCGACGACCCCTCGGACGTGGTGTTCTTGTCGCTGCCGCAGCCGGACAGCACCAGCGCGCCGGTAGCCAGAATGCCAAGTGCCGCACCATAACCGTTCAGTTTCACGTGAGTCCCTTCAGGAGACAATTCGACGAGGGCGGCGTCAGCCACCGGATCCGGTCCGTCCGGGCCGTGATCGTCCAACCGTGGTAGCCCGGATCGTTTCACAGTAACAGTCCGCAGGTCTCAAATATGGGCCGGAATCGTGGACCGCCGGTGGATCCCGGGTTGCGACGCCGCACGGCTTCGCCGCCGAACCTCGTCGCGGGAGTTCAGCTTCGGGGGCAGTCGCCGGCTCCGTATTCTTGCCCGAGTGGCAGAACCATCGGTGGCGCAGCTGCGCGGGCTGCTCGACGGGCTGACCCTGCGTGACGCCGCCCGGCTCGGGCGACGGTTGAAGAACCTGCGCGGCGCACCCCCGGAGAAGCTGCGTCAGCTGTCCGAGCAGTTCACCGCGGCCGAAGCGCTGGTGGCGGTACGTCGGGCCGCGGTGCCCGCCATCAGCTACCCGGACCTGCCGGTCAGCGAACGGCGCGACGACCTGGCCGCGGCGATCACCGCCAACCAGGTGGTGGTGGTCGCCGGTGAGACCGGCTCGGGCAAGACCACCCAGCTGCCGAAGATCTGCCTGGACCTCGGCCGGGGCGTCCGCGGCATGATCGGGCACACCCAGCCGCGCCGGCTGGCGGCGCGCACCGTCGCGCAGCGCATCGCCGACGAACTCGCCTCGCCGCTCGGTGACGTGGTCGGCTACTCGGTCCGGTTCACCGATCACGTCAGTGACCGCAGCCTGATCAAACTGATGACCGACGGCATCCTGCTCGCCGAGATCCAGCGGGACCGCCGGCTGCTGGCCTACGACACGCTCATCCTCGACGAGGCGCACGAACGCAGCCTCAACATCGACTTCCTGCTCGGCTATCTGCGGGAACTGCTGCCGCGCCGGCCGGACCTGAAGGTGATCGTCACCTCGGCGACCATCGAACCGCAGCGCTTCGCCGCGCACTTCGATGGAGCCCCGATCGTCGAAGTCTCGGGCCGCACCTACCCGGTCGAGATTCGTTACCGCCCACTGGAAGTGCCGATCGTCACCGGTGGCGACGACGATCCCGACGACCCGGACCAGGAGATCATCCGCACCCAGGCCCGCGACGAGATCGAGGCGATCGTCGACGCGGTCGGCGAACTGGCGTCCGAGCCGCCCGGGGATGTGCTGGTGTTCCTGTCCGGGGAACGCGAGATCCGCGACACCGCGGAGGCATTGGCCGGGACGCCGAACACGGAGGTGCTGCCGCTGTACGCCCGGCTGCCCACCGCCGAGCAGCAGAAGGTGTTCGCGCCGCGCCCCGCCAGCCGGCTGACGCGGCGAATCGTGCTGGCCACCAACGTCGCCGAGACGTCGCTGACGGTGCCGGGAATCCGCTACGTCATCGACCCCGGCAACGCCCGCATCTCGCGCTACAGTCGCCGGCTCAAAGTGCAGCGGCTGCCGATCGAACCGATCTCGCAGGCCTCGGCCGCCCAGCGGTCCGGCCGGTGCGGCCGAACCGCGCCCGGCATCTGCATCCGGCTCTACGCCGAGGATGATTTCGCCGCCCGTCCGCGCTACACCGACCCGGAGATCCTGCGCACCAATCTGGCGGCGGTGCTGCTGTCGATGGCGGCACTGGAAATCGGTGCGGTGGAAGACTTCCCGTTCCTGGATCCGCCCGACAGTCGCAGCATCCGCGACGGGGTGGCGCTGCTCACCGAACTCGGCGCCTTCGACACGCACGGGGTGATCACCGGCCTGGGTCGCCGGTTGGCCCGGCTGCCGGTCGATCCCCGGCTGGGTCGGATGATCCTGGCCGCGGACACGGAGGGCTGCGTGGCCGAGGTCCTGGTGCTGGCTGCCGCGCTGAGCATCCCCGACCCGCGGGAGCGGCCCGCCGACCGCGAGGATGCGGCGCGTCAGCAGCATGCGCGTTTCACCGACGAGCATTCCGACTTCATCGCCTACCTCAACCTGTGGCGGTATCTGTCCGGGCAGCGGAAGGCCCTGACCGGCAACGCCTTCCGTCGGATGTGCCGCGACGAGTTCCTGCACTACCTGCGGATTCGGGAGTGGCAGGACCTGGTCGGCCAGTTGCGCAGCATCGCCAAGGATCTGGGCATCCGGGAGTCGAACGAGCCGGCCGTCCCCGACCGGGTGCACGCCGCGCTGCTGGCCGGGCTGCTCTCCCACGTCGGGATGCGCCACGTCGACGGCCGCGACTACCAGGGGGCGCGCAACTCCCGGTTCGTGCTGGCGCCGGGATCCGCACTGGCCAAGAAGCCGCCGCGCTGGGTGGTGGTGGCCGAACTGGTCGAGACCAGCCGGCTGTTCGGGCGGACCGCCGCGCGGATCACCCCCGAGGCGGTGGAACGGGCCGCCGGTGACCTGGTGCAGCGCACCCACAGCGAACCGCACTGGGACGCCGAACGCGGCGAGGTGCTGGCCTACGAGCGGGTGACGCTGTACGGGCTGCCGCTGATCGCCCGCCGCCGCGTCGGCTACGCCGCCGTGGATCCGCAGGCGGCCCGGGAGATGTTCATCCGGCACGCCCTAGTCGATGGCGAATGGCGGACCCGGCATCACTTCTTCGCCGACAACGCCGCGCTGCGCAGCGAACTCGAAGAACTCGAGGAGCGCGCCCGCCGCCGGGACCTGCTCGTCGACGACGACGCGGTGTACGCCTTCTACGACGCCCGCATCCCGGCCGAGGCGGTCTCCGCGCGGCACTTCGACAGCTGGTGGCGCAAGCAGCGGCAGAAAACCCCGGCACTGTTGACGCTGACCCGCGACGACCTGCTGCGCACCGATGACGACGCCGACGCCGGCCGGCCGGACAGCTGGACGTCCGGCGACGTCGCGCTGCCGCTGAGCTACCGGTTCGACCCGAGCGCCGCCGACGACGGCGTCACCGTGCACGTGCCGATCGACGTGCTGGCCCGCCTCGGCGGCGACGCATTCGCCTGGCAGGTGCCGGCGCTGCGGGAGGAACTGGTCACCGCGCTGATCCGCTCGCTGCCGAAAGACCTGCGGCGCAACTTCGTTCCGGCGCCGGACACCGCCCGCGCGGTGCTGGCCGTCATCGACCCCGACGCCGGATCCCTGCTGGCGGCGCTGCGGAGCGAACTGCACCGGCGCACCGGTGTCGCCGTACCGGCCGACGCGTTCGACCTGACCAAGCTGCCGGCGCACCTGCGGGTGACGTTCGCCGTGGAGGGCGCCGACGGCGCCGAGGTGGCCCGTGGCAAAGACCTTGCGGCACTGCAGGAGGAGCTGGCGGGGCCGGCCCGCGACGCCGTCGCCGGGGCGGTTGCCGGGGAACTGGAGCGCACCGGCCTGCGGGACTGGCCGGTGGACCTCGCGGCGCTGCCGCCCACCGTCGAGACCGCGGTCGCCGGCCGGGCGGTGCGCGGCTTCCCGGCGTTCGTCGACACCGGTGCCGCCGCTGATCTGCGGGTATTCGCGACCGCCGCCGAGCAGCAGGCCGTCATGGGCCGCGGGCTGCGACGGTTGCTGCGCTGCAGCGTCGCGTCACCGGTCAAACAGATTGAGCGACAGCTGGATCAGCGGATGCGGCTTACGCTCAAGGCGAACCCGGACGGCACCCTGGCGGCGCTGCTCGGCGACTGCGCCGACGCGGCCATCGAGGCGCTGGCCCCGGCCCCGGTGTGGACACGCGACGAGTTCGGCGCGCTGCGGGATCGGGTGGCGAAAGCCCTGATCCCCACCACGCTGGACATCGTGACCGGCGTGGACCGGGTGCTGGCGGCCGCCCGTGAGGTGCAACTGCTGCTACCGGCCCAGCCGGCGGCCGTGCACGCCGACGCGATCGCCGACGTCCGGGCCCAGCTGAACCGGCTGCTGGCGCCCGGATTCGTCACCGTCACCGGCCGCGCGCACCTGGGCGACCTCACCCGCTACCTGACCGCGATCCGCCGCCGGCTCGATCAGCTGCCGCGCGCCGCCGCGGCCGACCGGGAGCGGATGGCCCGAGTGCACGCCGTGCAGGCCGCCTACGACGAAACGGTGGAAACGCTGCCGGTCACCCGCCGGTCGGGTGCCGACGTCCGCGACGTCGGCCGGCAGATCGAGGAACTGCGGGTGAGCCTGTGGGCGCAGCAACTCGGCACGCCGCGCCCGGTCAGCGAGCAGCGGATCTACCGGGCGCTCGACGAGTTGTAGCGAGCTACTCCGGTGGGGGCAGGGTGTTCTCGTCGGGGAACTTGCCGGTGGCCTGGAAGATCACCCGGCGGGCCACCTCGACGGCGTGGTCGGCGAACCGCTCGTAGAACCGGCCGAGCAGGGTCACGTCGACGGCCGCCGCCACCCCGTGCCGCCACTCCTTGTCCATCATCACCGAGAACAGGTGCCGGTGCAGGTCGTCCATCGCATCGTCTTCTTCGCGGATGCGGGCGGCCTTCTCCGGGTCCCGGGAGAGCAGCACCTCCTGCGCGCTGCTGCCCAATTCGACTGCCACCCGGCCCATTTCGGCGAAGTAGCCGTTGACCTCCTCGGGCAGCGCGTGCTGCGGGTGCCGACGACGGGCGATCTTGGCGACGTGCAGGGCCAGCGCGCCCATCCGGTCGATGTCGGCGACCATCTGAATGGAGCTGACGATGGCCCGCAGATCCCCGGCGACCGGCGCCTGCAGTGCCAGCAGCACGAAGGCGCTCTCCTCGGCGCGGCCGCTCATCGCGGCGATCTTCTCGTGGTCGGTGATCACCTGTTCGGCCAGCACCAGGTCGGCCTGCAGCAGCGCCTGGGTGGCGCGTTCCATGGCGATGCCGGCCAGGCCGCACATCTGCCCGAGCTGCTCGGCCAGCCCCGAGAGCTGTTCCTGGTAAGCGGTCCGCATGCCCTCAAGACTAGCTTGACTGACAATTAGCGGACTTCCGGCACGAAAACGTCAGCCGCTGTTTACTCGCAGGTGGTGTCGGCGGCGTTGGTGACGGTCAGGTCCTCGGGCAGCTCGGTCGGCTGGACGCTGACGCCGCGGTTGAGCTGCACGCTGACCTCGGAGCCGCTCAGCTTCGCCTTGCCGACGGTCCGGAAGTCCGGTCCGAGCACCACCCGGACGGTGCTGCCCATCCCGCCGACGCGCTCGATCGGCGGGTGGTTGGGCAGCGCCGCGGCCACGGTGGCGGCCGCCTGCTCGTTACCGGGCGAGAACAGCACCGTGGTGGCCTTCGCCGTGCCGCTGTAGTCGTCGGCGCCGGTGACGTTGAAACCCGCCTGCTCGAACGCGTCGGCGGCACTGGCGGCCAGGCCGGACTGGTCGGTGCCGTTGGAGACCCGCACGGTGACGTCCGCCGGTGCGGTCGTCACCGCCTTGATCTGCTCGCTGTGCACCGGTGCCTCGGTGGTGCGCGTGCCCGAAGCCGTAGTCGCGGTGGCCGACGTCGACGGCGACGTGGTCGCGGTCGACGACTTCGGGGTGGCCGCGCTGGTCGGGGCCGTGCTGGTCGGCGCCGACGTGGTGTTGTGGTCGTTCTCGCCGGGCAGCGGGTCGTCGTTGATGATGGCGTCGAACAGGGCCCGCACGTCGTCCATGCGCGGCACCTCGTCGCCGTTCTCGTCGGTCTCGCTGGTCGGCACCGTCACGAACGTGATGTGGCCGGCGGCGAGGTTCTGCAGCGACTGCCCGAGGCCGACCAGGTCCTTGGTGGTGACGCCGTCCACGTAGGTGTCGCCGATGAACATGTTGACCACGCTGTTGAGCTTGGTCGGCGACATGAACGTGTCCTTGGAGATCAGTGACCGCAGCAGGGAGGACAGGAACAACTGCTGCCGTTTGATGCGCCCGTAGTCGCCGTTGGTCTCGGTGTAGACGTTGCGGGCCCGGACGTAGTTCAACGCGGTCGTGCCGTTGACGGTCTGGCGGCCGGCGTTCTCCAGCACGGTGCCCAACTCGTCGTCGTACAGCGGGTTGCGGGAGCAGACCTCGACCCCGCCGAGGGCGTCGACCATCTTGCCGAAACCGACGAAGTCGACGGCCATGAACTTGTTGATCGCCAGCCCGGAGAGCTTCTGAATCTCCTTGACCAGGCATTTCGGCCCGCCGAAGGCATACGTCGAGTTGAGCTTGGTGTTGGTGGTGGCCGTCTCGTCGCCGTAGCTGCCGGTGTTCGAGTCGTAGATCGCGCCGTAGGCGCCGGTCTCCGGATTCCAGACCGTGCATTCCAGCGGGGTGATCGCGAGGTCGCGGGGGAACGACACCACCACGACGCGTTTACGGTTCGCCGGGATGTTGACCAGCATGATCGTGTCCGACCGTGCGCCCTCGACGTCGGAGGCGTCGCCCGCGCCGATGTCGCTGTTGCCGCCGATGCGACTGTCGGCCCCGACGATCAGGAAGTTCACGTCACCGACCTGACCGCCCGGGTCGACGATGTCGTGCGAGTTGAGGTCCAGGGCGCTGACGTGGTTGAGGTTCTTGTTCTTCGTGCTGCTCCACTGCCAGGCGCCGCCGGTCAGCACCAGCGCACAGATGGCGATCAGCGCGGCCAGTGCCCGGCCCGCCAGCAGCATCCGGTGGTGGGTTCGGTGCGCGGCCCGAGCCGGGGCCGCGTGCTCGTCGTGCTCGTCGGCGTCGTCGAGGTCGGGGAAGTCGTCGAAGTCGTTTAGGTCGCCGTGCGGCAGTGGGTCGATCCGGACCGGCGGGATGTCGAGCGCCACACTGGGCAGCACCGTGGTGGTCTCGGATTCGTCCCAGTCGGACTCGGCCTCGGGATGCGCGTGGTGGATCCGGTCGAGGTCCGGCATCTCGGAGGGGTAGGCCAGATCCGCGACGTCGAATGCGTCGGCCGAGTCCGGGAGGCCGTCGAAGTCGAGGTCCGGCCAGTGGTCGGGCTGCTCGATGGCCGGCGCTTCTTCGATGTCCGGGACGGCGATGTCCGGGACGATGCTGTCCGGGGCGGCGACATCCGGATCGATGCTGTCCGGGGCGGCGCGACGACGGCCTGGCGTTTCGACGGTCGTGTCACCGCCGACCCGCGCGATCAGGTCGGCGACCGAGATGGCGCCGTCGCCGCCGTTGCGGCGCCGGGACGAGCCGGCCCGCCGCCGCCCGCCGGAGGCCGCGGCCGCGGCCGGGGTCTGCCAGCGCTCCCAGGGCGCCGCGCCGGGTGGTGACATCGTCATCAGCTGATGGTTGCCGTCGTCCTGGTCGGTTTCCGCCCAGCGACCAGGAGCGGCGCTATCGCCGTCACTCATGTCCTGAGGGCCTCCGATGTCTCCGTGGCTGGCGTCGTGCCGGTACTGCCTGGCGCACCCCCCGTGCGCCCCGTGCCAGTCCGGTCGGCCGTCAACTGCCGCCGGAGTATCTCCACGCGTCCCGCCGGGCCGCGCTACAAGTCACTCATCGTACTGAGATTTCGGCCGACACGCGATGTCGTAATCGTCTCAGTTCGGCTACCCGGGGGCATAATGTCGGTTTTCGGCTGCGCCGCGCCCCGGATCCCGGGCCGCCGCCCCGATCAGAGAAAGCGTCCCCACCTGCTGTTATGCCGCCCGTGCGGGTCGGCTCACCGGCGCTGCGCCGCTCGAACCAGGCCGCCGCCGATGATCAGCCGCTGAATCTCGCTGGTGCCCTCGTAGAGCCGCAGCAACCGGACGTCACGGTAGATCCGCTCCACCGGAACGCCGCGCATGTACCCGGTTCCGCCGTGGATCTGCACGGCGAGGTCGGCGACGCGGCCGGCCATCTCGGTGCAGAAGAGCTTCGTCGCGGACGGTGCGATCCGCCGGTCTTCGCCGCTGACCCACCGCCGGGCGGTGTCGCGCACCAGTGCCCGCCCGGCCAGCACCCCGGTCTGCTGATCGGCGATCATCGCCTGTACCAGCTGAAAGTCGCCGATCGGCGTCCCGCCCTGGGTCGCCGTGGCCGCATACGCCACGGACTCGTCGAGGGCGCGCTGTGCGGCGCCCACCGCCAGCGCCGCGATGTGCACCCGGCCGCGGGCCAGCGAGGTCAGCGCCGCGGAGTAGCCGAGGTCCTCGGCGCCGCCGACCAGTGCGGTGTCGGGCACCCGCACGTCGGTGAAGACGACGTCGGCGGTCCAGGCGCCCTCCTGGCCCATTTTGGCGTCTTTCGCCCCCACCTCGACGCCGGCGGCGTCCGCGGGGACCAAGAACACCGCGATACCGGCGCCCTGCGCGTCGGCGGGCCGGGTGCGGGCGAACACCACGAACAGGTCGGCGACCGTCGCGTTGGTGATGAACCGCTTCGCACCGGAGATCAGCCAGTCCGTCCCGTCCCGGACGGCTTTGGTGGTCAGCCCGGCCGGGTTGGACCCGGCGCCCGGTTCGGTGAGCGCGAACGACGCGACGACGTCGCCGGCGGCCATCGGGCCCAGCCAACGGGATTTCTGCTCGTCGGTGCCGAACCCGACCAGGACCTGACCGGCGATCCCGTTGTTGGTGCCGAACATCGAGCGCAGCGCCAGCGAGGTGTAGCCGAACTCCAACGCCAACTCGACGTCCTGGATCAGGTCGAGGCCGAGGCCGCCCCACTGCTGGGGGATGGCGTAGCCGAACAGTCCCATCGCCTTGGCCTGCTCGCGGAGGTCGTCGGGGACCCGGTCACCGTCGAGGATCTCCTGTTCGCGCGGGACGACGGCGGTGCGCAGGAAGCGGCGGGTCTGGGCCAGGATCTCCGCGAAATCGTCGTCGCTGACTTCACTCATCCGCCTGCGAACCCTCCTGATCGATTTACGGCAGGATCATATATGAAATATGATGCATGGCTAGCGGGCGGACGAGAGGCGGAACTGCGATGGGACTGTTGACCGATCGGACGGCGGTCATCACCGGCGGAGCGCAGGGACTGGGCTACGCGATCGCGCAGCGCTTCGTCGCCGAGGGCGCGCGGGTGGTGCTCGGTGACGTGAACCTGGACGCCACCCGGGTGGCGGCCGAACGGCTCGGCGGCGCCGACGTCGCCGCCGCGGTGTCCTGCGACGTCACCCGCAGCGCGGAGGTCGAGGCCCTGGTGGCCACCGCCGTGCAGCGCTTCGGCAGCCTGGACGTGATGGTGAACAACGCCGGGATCACCCGCGACGCCACCATGCGCAAGATGACCGAGGAGCAGTTCGACCAGGTGATCGCCGTGCACCTGAAGGGCACCTGGAACGGGCTGCGCGCGGCGTCGGCGATCATGCGGGAGAACAAGCGCGGTGCGATCGTCAACATGGGGTCGATCTCCGGCAAGGTCGGCATGATCGGCCAGACCAACTACTCGGCGGCCAAGGCGGGCATCGTCGGGATGACCAAGGCCGCCAGCAAGGAACTGGCGTACCTCGGCGTCCGGGTGAACGCGATCCAGCCGGGCCTGATCCGCTCGGCGATGACCGAGGCGATGCCGCAGCGCATCTGGGATTCCAAGGTGGCCGAGGTGCCGATGGGCCGGGCCGGCGAACCCGACGAGGTGGCCGGCGTCGCCCTCTTCCTGGCCAGCGACCTGTCGTCGTACATGACCGGCACCGTGCTCGACGTGACCGGCGGCCGGCACCTGTGACCGAGGCGGTGATCTGCGAACCGGTCCGCACCCCGATCGGTCGGTACGGCGGGATGTTCGCCGCGCTGACCGCCGTCGATCTCGGCGTCGCGGCGCTGACCGGCCTGCTGGAGCGCACCGGGATTCCCGCCGACGAGGTGGACGACGTCGTGCTGGGGCACTGCTATCCGAGCAGTGAGGCCCCGGCGATCGGGCGGGTCGTCGCGCTGGATTCCGGTCTGCCGGTGCGGGTTCCGGGTATGCAGGTCGACCGCCGCTGCGGCTCCGGTCTGCAGGCGGTGATCCAGGCCTGCCTGCAGGTCCGCTCCGGCGACAGTGAACTGGTGATCGCCGGCGGCACGGAGAGCATGAGCAACGTCGTCTTCTACTCCACCGACATGCGCTGGGGCGGTTCCCGCGGCGGCGTGCGGGTGCACGACGGTCTGACTCGTGGCCGTACCACCGCCGGCGGGCGGCACCACCCGGTCCCCGGCGGCATGCTGGAGACCGCGGAGAACCTGCGCCGCGAGTACGGCATCTCCCGGGAGGCGCAGGACGAACTCGCGGTCGCCTCGCACCGGCGGGCGGTGGCCGCCCAGCGCAGCGGCGTGTTCGCCGAGGAGATCATCGGTGTGACGGTGCGGACCCGACACGGCGCGGAACTCATCGACACCGATGAGCATCCGCGTGCCGACGCCACGCTGGAATCGCTCGGCAGGCTCAAACCCGTTCTGTCGTCCGATGATCCGGATGCGACGGTGACCGCGGGGAACTCCAGCGGCCAGAACGACGCCGCGTCGATGTGCGTGGTGACCACGCGGGAGAAGGCCGAGCGGCTGGGGCTGACCCCGCTGGTGCGGTTGGTCTCCTGGGGTGTCGCCGGGGTGCCGCCGGAGGTCATGGGGATCGGCCCGGTGCCGGCCACCGAGGTCGCGCTGACCAAAGCCGGGCTGCGCCTGGCCGACCTGGACCTGATCGAGTTGAACGAGGCGTTCGCCGCGCAGGCGCTCGCGGTGCTGGCGGAGTGGGGATTCACCGCCGCCGACCGGGAACGCATCAACGTGCACGGGTCGGGGATCTCCCTGGGACACCCGGTCGGCGCCACCGGCGGCCGGATGCTCGCCACCCTGGCCCGGGAGCTGACCCGGCGTCACGCCCGCTACGGGCTGGAAACCATGTGCATCGGCGGCGGTCAGGGGCTGGCCGCGGTATTCGAGAGGATCGACTCGTGACGCGACTGGCGCAGACGTTGGGGCTCAACGAGTTCCAGACCGAGATCATCGCCACGGTGCGGCGCTTCGTCGACCGGGAAGTCATCCCGGCGGCGGCAGAACTGGAACGCACCGACACCTACCCGCAGGCCCTCGTCGACACGATGCGTGAGATGGGCCTGTTCGGTCTGATGATCCCGGAATCCCATGGCGGACTGGGGGAATCACTGCTCACCTACGCGCTCTGCGTGGAGGAACTGGCCCGCGGCTGGATGAGCGTCTCCGGTGTGCTCAACACCCACTTCATCGTCGCGTACATGCTGCGCCAGCACGGCACCGAGGAGCAGAAGCAGCGCTACCTGCCGCGGATGGCCACCGGGGAGACCCGGGGCGCGTTCTCGATGTCCGAGCCGGAACTCGGCTCCGATGTCGCCGCGATCCGCACCCGCGGCACCCGCACCCCGGACGGCGGCTACACCGTTCACGGTCAGAAGATGTGGCTCACCAACGGCGGCAGTTCCACCCTGGTCGCGGCGCTGGTGCGCACCGACGAGGGCGCCGAGAAGCCCCACCGGAACCTGACCGCGTTCCTGATCGAGAAGCCCGTCGGTTTCGGGGAGGTCAAACCCGGCCTGACCATCACCGGCAAGATCGACAAGCTCGGCTACAAGGGCATCGACACCACCGAGATGATCTTCGACGGCTACGCCGCCGGCGCCGACGACGTCCTCGGCGGCGTCCCGGGGCAGGGTTTCTTCCAGATGATGGACGGCATCGAGGTCGGCCGGGTCAACGTCTCGGCGCGCGCCTGCGGGGTGGGGCTGCGGGCATTCGAACTCGCGGTGCGCTACGCCCAGCAGCGCGAGACGTTCGGCAAGCCGATCGCCGAACACCAGGCGATCGCATTCCAACTGGCCGAGATGGCCACCAAAGTCGAAGCGGCGCACCTGATGATGGTCAACGCCGCCCGGCTGAAGGACTCCGGCGAGCGCAACGATGTCGCCGCCGGTATGGCGAAATACCTGGCCAGCGAGTACTGCAACGAGGTCACCCAGCAGAGTTTCCGGATCCACGGCGGTTACGGCTACTCCAAGGAGTACGAGATCGAACGCCTGATGCGTGACGCGCCTTTCCTGCTGATCGGCGAGGGCACCAGTGAGATCCAGAAGCAGATCATCAGCAAGCGCCTGCTGGCCGACTACCGGATCTGATCCCGGTGAGCGCCCCCGATTTCCCCGCACGATCCCAGCTCTCCGAGGAGGTCGCCCGGTTCGTCCGCAAGCGGATCTTCGACGGCAGCTACCCGGCCGGGCAGTACGTCCGGCTGGATCAGCTGGCCGCCGAGTTGGGCGTCAGTGTGACCCCGGTGCGCGAGGCGCTGTTCGGACTGCGGGCCGAGGGCCTGCTCGACCAGCAGCCGCACCGCGGCTTCGTGGTGCTGCCGCTGACCGGCCGGGACATCGTCGACGTCGCCGACGTGCAGGCGCACATCGGCGGGGAACTCGCAGCCCGCGCCGCCGCCCGCATGGACGACGACGCGGTGCGCGCGATCGAGGCCATCCAGGACCAGTTGGAGGCCGCCTACGCCGCCGCCGACGAGGAGCGCGCCGTGCGGCTCAACCACGAGTTCCACCGGGCGATCAACGTCGCCGCCGGTTCACCCAAACTCGCCCAGCTGATGTCCCAGATCACCCGGTACGCACCGGAATCGGTGTTCCCGATCGTCGCCGGTTACCCGGCCGAGTCGATCCGGCACCACCGCCGGGTGCTGGCCGCACTGGCCGGGCGTGACGAAGACCGGGCGCGCAGCGCGATGGCCGAGCACCTCGCCTCCGGCGCGGCACCGCTGATCGACCACCTGATCGAGCATGGGGTGCTCGACGGGCGGGACCAAGACTGAGGGGGGCCGCTCAGCCGCCGGAGTGCATGACGTCGGCCCCGGCCGGCACCGCGCAGTCATCCGGATCGGCCAGCCAGCCGTCGGGCAGCGAAACCTTGCCGGGCGACCCCTGCCGGCCCCGCGGGCCGGTGGCGGCGTCCGGGAACGGCACCGCGGGGTCCAGCCGGGCCAGCAGCGCGTCGAGGTCGTCGAGGGTGCAGACCAGCGCCAGTTCGCGGCGCAGATCCGAGCCGGCCGGAAAACCGTGCAGATACCAGGCGATGTGCTTGCGCATCTCGCGCATGCCCTTGTCCTCGCCGAAGTGGGCGGCCAGCAACTCGCCGTGCCGGCGGATGATCTGCGCGACCTCACCGAGGTTCGGGGGAGTGGGCGTCGGACGGCCGGTGAACGCCGCCGACAGTTCGGCGAACAGCCACGGCCGGCCCAGGCAGCCGCGACCGATCACCACACCGTCGCAGCCGGTGGCCGCCATCATCGCCTGCGCGTCGGCGGCCTCGAAGATGTCACCGTTGCCGAGCACGGGAATGCTGCGGACGTGCTGTTTGAGTGCGGCGATCTGCTCCCAGTCGGCGGTGCCGGAGTAGCGCTGCGCCGCGGTGCGGGCGTGCAGGGCAACCGCTGCGGCGCCTTCACTTTCGGCGATCCGGCCGGCGTCCAGGTGGGTGTGGTGGGCGTCGTCGATGCCGATGCGGAACTTCACCGTCACCGGGATGTCAGTGCCGGCCACGCCGCGCACCGCGGCGGCAACGATGTTGCCGAACAACCGGCGCTTGTACGGCAGCGCCGAACCGCCGCCGAGGCGGGTCACCTTCGGCACCGGACAGCCGAAGTTCATGTCGATGTGGTCGGCCAGACCCTCGTCGGCGATCATCTTCGCCGCCGCGTAGGTGGTGTCCGGGTCGACGGTGTACAGCTGCAGCGAGCGCGGCGACTCGTCCGGGCCGAACGTCGTCATGTGCAACGTGGCCTCGTTGCGCTCGACCAGGGCGCGGGCGGTGATCATCTCGCAGACGTACAGCCCGCTGACGGTGCCGATCCGGGACCGCTCCAACTCCCGGCAGAGGGTGCGGAACGCGACGTTGGTGACACCGGCCATCGGGGCGAGCACGACCGGGCTGGCGAGCTCGATCGACCCGATCTTCAGCGGCTGCTCGACGGTGGTCAGGACGCTGATGGTTCGAGCACCTTCTTCGCGGCCTTCTTCTCGGCCACCTTGGCCTCGCGCTCCAGCCGGCGCTGCTTGGCGGTCTCGAACTTCTCGCAGGTCTCTTCCAGCCCCTCGACGATCTTGCCGATCAGATCCTGGTAGCGGGCGGCCTCGCCGGTGAAGTCGGTCCGCTCGAGGATCCGCCACTTCTTCAGCACCGGCATCACCACGTCGTCGAGGTGGATCCGCGGGTCGTAGACGCCGCCGACCGCGATGATGACGGCCTTGCGCCGGAACTCCGGGACCACGTAGCCGGGCATCTGGAAGTTGTCCAGCACCCGGTGCAACGAGTTCATCGCCTCCTGCGGGGCGATGTTGAAGCCGTGCTCGGCGACGTCGCGGTAGAAGATCATGTGCAGGTTCTCGTCATGCGAGATCCGCGCGAGCAGCTGGTCGGCGACGCTCTCGTTGCACGCCTTGCCGGTGTTGCGGTGCGAGATCCGGGTGGCCAGCTCCTGGAACGTCACGTAAATGACGGAGTCCAAAGGACTTTCGGCGAACAGATCGCCGGAGATCTGCTGATTCTGGCCGGGGCTGAAACCGCGGTTGACGGTCTCCATCCGCAGCGTCTCCAGCTCGATCGGGTCGACGTTGCGGGTGACGACGAGGTAGTCGCGCAGCGCGATGCCGTGCCGGTTCTCCTCGGCGGTCCACCGGTTGATCCAGGTGCCCCAGGCCGAGTCCATCGAGTAGTTCATCGCGATCTCGCGGTGGTACGACGGCAGGTTGTCCTCGGTGAGCAGGTTCTGGATCATCGCGACCCGTGCCACCTCGGAGAGCTGCGCCTGCTCGGGGTCCCAGTCCTGGCCGCCGAGCGCGTAGTAGTTCTTGCCCTCGGCCCACGGAATGTAGTCGTGCGGGTTCCAGTCCTTGGTCATCGAGAAGTGTCGGTTGATGGCCTTCTCGACCACCGGCTCGAACTCTCGCAGCAGCTGAAGGTCGCTCAGCTTCGGCGCCATGGGCACTCCCGGGTTATCTGTGTCCGCTAGTTGCAGGAAATATATCTGTGTACGTCGGTATCAGCAAGTTTTTCGCGGGCGTGCCGCGTCACATATCCGGGTGAGCCGTGCGCCACCGGCGGTAGACGCCGAGTGCGGCGTCACGTCGGTCGTAGCGCATCGGTAACCGCCTGTCCGCCCAGTCCTTGGCGAATTCCGGGTAGAAGGTGTCCAACTCGAAGTACTTGCGGTCGTCCCGGTAGTACGGGCGGTAGTCATCGCGGGTGGTCAGGAACACGACCTCGTCGGGTGAGCAGTAGTAGAGCGCCGCCAGGCACATCGGACACGGGTGGGCCAGCACGTAGATGGTGGCGCCAGTGAGGTGCTCGCTCCCGATCTTCGTGCAGGCGTCGCGGATCGCGAGGATCTCGGCGTGCGCCGTCGGGTCATGGGTTTGGGCCACCTGATTGGCGGCTTCGGCGAGGATGGTGCCGTCGCGCACGATGACGGTGGCGAAGGGCCGGCCGCCCTCGGCGACATTGCGGTTGGCCAGGTCGATGGTGTGCTGTGCGAAGTCCACGCCGATCCACGGTAGCCAATGGGCACGCCGAGGCTGTGATAGTCAGTAGCTGATCTATGTTTCGGCTGGATGAGAGGCTCAACGATGGCACGCACGGACAAGGACAGCTGGGATCTGGCGACGAGTGTGGGGGCGACCGCCACCATGATCGCCGCGCAGCGGGCACTGGCCGCCGCCGGCCCGGACCCGTTGATTCACGACCCGTATGCCGCGCCACTGGTGCGCGCGGTCGGCATGGACGCCTACACCCGGCTGGCCGAAGGCACGGTCGACGTGCCGGCCGGCTCGGATTTCAACCCGCAGCGGATGGCGCAGGGCATGGCGGTACGGACCCGGTTCTTCGACGCGCACTTCCTCGACGCGACACGCGACGGCGTGGGGCAGGCGGTGATCCTGGCCGCCGGGCTGGATTCGCGCGCCTACCGGCTGCCCTGGCCTGCGGGCACCGTCGTCTATGAGATCGACCTGCCCGACGTCATCGACTTCAAGACCGAGACGCTGCGCGGCCTGGGCGCCGAGCCGACCGCGCAGCGCCGCACGGTGAAGATCGATCTGCGCGATGACTGGCCGGCCGCGCTGCGCGACGCCGGCTTCGACCCGGCCGCGCCGTCGGTGTGGAGCGCCGAGGGACTGGTGGTGTACCTGCCGTCGGAGGCTCAGGACGCACTGCTGGACAACATCACCGCGCTCAGCGCGCCCGGCAGCCGGTTCGCGTGCGAATTCATCCAGGACACAAGCGTTTTCGACACGCCGGCGTGGCGGACCCGCCAGGAGCGGATGGGCCGGCTGGGGTTCACCGTCGACATCGGCGAGCTGGTGTACCACGGTGAGCGCAACGACGTCGTCGACTATCTGACCGCCGCCGGCTGGTCGGTGTCCGAGCGGACGGTCTTGGAGTTGCACGGCGCCAATGGCTTTCCGTACTCCGACGACGAGGTCGCCCAGGCGTTCGCCGGGATGACCTACCTCAGCGCGACGCTGCGGTGATGATTGCGGTGCTGGTGCCCCCACCAGGGCTCGAACCTGGGACCTGCGGATTAAAAGTCCGTAGCTCTACCAACTGAGCTATAGGGGCCGTGCTGGATCAGGATACTGCCCGCCGAATCGGCCGGTGTGGGGGGTTGAACCAGGGCGGTTTGAGGATTTGGCCCGCAGTGCCCTAAGCTATCGAAGCTCCCAACGTGAACACGTCGGCGAGTACCCCGAAGAGATTCGGATCGGCCCCCTTCGTTTAGCGGCCTAGGACGCCGCCCTTTCAAGGCGGTAGCGCGGGTTCGAATCCCGTAGGGGGTACTACGACGCGGCGACGCGGAGTAAGCGGTAAACAGTAGTGAAGCAGTACAGCAAGGCCCTGTGGCGCAGTTGGTTAGCGCGCCGCCCTGTCACGGCGGAGGTCGCGGGTTCAAGTCCCGTCAGGGTCGCTTTATACGGCGAGGCACCTGGTGCCTTCCGGCCAGGTAGCTCAGTTGGTACGAGCGTCCGCCTGAAAAGCGGAAGGTCGCCGGTTCGATCCCGGCCCTGGCCACAGATAAACCCGCTGGTAGCAGCGGGTTTTCTTATTTCTGGACCGCCTCAGTCCGACGACGATGTGTCACGAGATGTCACAAGGGAACCGAGCGTTGCCGCCGCGGCGGCCAGCGCCGAGGGGTCCGAGTGGGCGTAGGTGCGAAGCGTGAAGCTGGCGTCGGTGTGCCCGAGCCAGGCCGCGATCACCGCCAGGGGGACATCCCGCTGGTGCATCAAGGTCGCGCAGGAATGCCGGGCGTCGTGGAGACGGACGTGGGGGAGACGCGCCGCCTTCAACGTCCGCGTCCAGTACTTGTAGAGGGTGTCCGGGTGATACGGGTTGCCGAACTCGTCGGCGACGACGTAGCCCTGGCCGACCCATTTGTTCCCCGCCGCGGCCCGCTCGGTCTCGGATCGTTTCTGGGCCTGCTGCAGCACGGGCTGCAGATCGTCCGGGATCGGCAGCACCCTCTTCCCGGCCTCAGTCTTCGGGCCTGCCTCGTGGGCGCCGCCGGCGACTGCTGTCCGGTTGGCGGCCACGGTCACCGTCGGCAGGTCTGAATCCAGATCTACCCCGTCCCACCGCAGGGCGCCGATCTCCCCGCGGCGCAGCCCGAGCAGCGCCAGGCGGATGAACGGTTCGAGGCGTTGACCGGCGACGTGGGCGAACAGAGCTTCGATCTGCTCAGTGGACAGCGTCGCCATCGGTTTCTTCGTCGTCTTCCTCGCCGGCACCAGCGCCGGGACGTTCCGGGCGACGATCCCCTGTTGCACCAGATCCGCCCAGACCGAGCGCAGCCGGGCGAGCATCGGGTTGATGCTCGTCGCCGCCCAGGGGGCGCGGACCTTCTTCGCGTTCTTGGTCAGCTTGGCGGGCGCGTTCCAGGTGCCCATCCGGCTGGTGCCGGCGGCCAGATCCCGCACGACGGTGTCGATGTCTGCCTTGGTGATCGACTGCACCCGCCGGTCGCCGAGGGCGTCCACCACCGGACGCAGGGCGGTGACGTAGGCGCTTCGGGTCTTCGGTCGAAGTTCCTTGCCGGCAAGCCAGGCATCCACAGCCTGCTGGACGGTCAAGGTCTCCGGGCGGACGTGGACTCCGCGGGCGACGTCGCCTTGGAGGGCGGCCAGATGATCCTTCGCATCCTGGAGCCTCACGAACCGCTTCCGGGTCTGATGGCGTTTCCCGCTGCGGGCGACATCGACCACCACCTCGTACCGGATCGCCCCGGAAGGCAGCTCCTTCCGTTTGATCTGCGGCGGCAGGTTGGAACGGGGTGCCCTGGTCACTCCGGGACCCCCATGCCACCGTCTGGCACCGACTCCACACCATCCGACAGGTCGGCGGCCGGGTCGATCTTCGGGTCGGGAAAGGCCCACCACGGCAAGGATTTTCGCCGAAACTTCTCCACCAGGAAACTCCGCTCGGCGGCATCTCGGGGGGCGAAGTCAATAGGCACCGTCCCCTGCAGCCAGGCAACCGCGCGTACCGCCCACGTTGGCCCGGTGCCGGTCAATGCCACCGGCGCCTTCGCCCGGGCTTCGCGCTCGTCGGGAAGCCCCTCCGGTAGCGGAGGGATGAGCAGCGTTATCGGCGACACCCCTAGTCCGACGGCGATGGCGGTGAGGTCGTCCACGGAGACCGTCCTGGTGCCCCGCTGAATCGCACTCAGCTGGGTGTGGGTCAGGGCCCGGTCCTCGGGCATCCGTTCGGCCAGTTTCCGCAGGCTGAGCTTCTGATCCGCACAGATCGCCCGGAGGTTCCGGGCGACGGCCTGGCTGGTCAATCCGGCTTCGACGGGCTTCGGCGGCATGCACCGGAGTGTAGCGGATATAGAGACACTCCGAGTTCATGTTGACACCGTCGTGGTTCGAGGTTAGATTCATCATTATTGATCCACGACGGAGTCAAGTAAAGGACAGGACGGATGGATATCGAGAAGCTTGCAGTCCGGCTGGCGCTGGTAATCGCCGAAGCGCAGGCGGAAACCCCGGAGCTCGAGAAGCCGAAGGTGCCGGTGCTGTTCACCGTCCCAGAGGCCACCGAGCACCTGCGCTGCGCCGAGTCGACCGTCTGGCAGCTGCTCCGCAACGGCGAGCTCGGCAGCGTCCGCGTCGGACGCCGGCGGCTCATCCCCGCAGACGCGATCACCGATTACCTGGCCGGCCCCGGCGCCGCCTGACCCCACAGACCTGACCCGGCCGACCATGGGCGGGCTGAACACAAGGAGAGACAGAAAATGACCAAGACGATCACCATCACCCCCGTCACCGAGCCGCTGTGGGTGAAGGGCTCTGAGAGCGGCAACCCCGGCTTCGCCTACGCGCAGTGCGACGGCGACACCGTTTTCGCCGCCACGATGGCGAAGGCCAACGAGAGCAGCCGCAGCGTCACCTACGTCGAGATCCCGCCGCTGTTTCCGGCCGATGCGAACCGGCTTCTGGCGGAGCTGGCCCCGATCCTCACGGAAGCCTCCGAGGAGGGCTGGGGTGACCGGCTCGACGACGACAATCTCGACGACCAGGCCGAGAAGATCATCGACCGGTACCGCGGATGCGACCGCGCTGAGTTGATCTCCGCCACCGTCGAGCCAGCGCTGATGAACGCCACCATCACCGCGGAGACCACCGACGCCGAGTTGGACGCAATCATCGAGCGGGTCGCCGCCGACGCCCGGGCTGAGAGCTACGGCTACTACGACCTCGAGGAGGTCGCCTACGCGCAACGCGACCGGCTTCGGGCGGAATCCGCCTGACCCCTACAGATTTCCGCCGGGCCGAAATGGCCCCAGAACAGCGGAAAACCCCGGTGCCAGCCGGGGCATCCAAGAAGAAACGATCTACCCAAGAAAGGTATCACAATGACGATTACAGAGGCACAGGGCGTCGACGGTTTCAACGAGGACGGCTACGACGCCGACGGCTACGACGAGAACGGTTTCGACGAAGACGGCCGCGACCGGGACGGCTACGACGAAGACGGTCTCGACGACGATGGCCTCGACCGCGACGGGGTGCCGGACGGCGATCTGGAGAAGCTCGCCGACCGGGCCATCGATGCGACTGATGGTGCGTGCCACGCCCACGTCGGTGACGACGGGGTGGAGCGCGGGATCGAGGTGCACGTCGTCAACGACACCACCGTGAAGCTGCGGCTGTACGGGCAGTACCCCTGCTGCTCCCGCACGGCCACCTACTGGGGTGGCCAGTGCGGCGGGTGTGGCGCCCAGGCATACACCCCGCAGGTGCGTTGGGATCGGGGCGATGATCCCAGCACCCTGCAGGTGCGTCTCGCGGAGATGCTCGCCCAGTACGGCCTTGGGCCGACGGATGAGATCGACACCGCGTGGGAGCTGGCTGAGGCGCTGACCAACTGCGAGGACCTCACCGACCTGTTCGGGGTGTGCGAATTCGAGACCGTCGCGGATGACTACGGCATGAACGATTACGGCCTGGCGCGCATCGGCGGCGAGCTGCATGAGGTGTGGGTCGACGCCGGTCGCTGGACGGTGACCCCGGTCCGCCCCGCCACCACCGTGGGTGACCTGATCGACCAGTTGGAGCGGATCGGCCGAGTTGACAGCGTCGGGCTGGCCACCTCGGACGAGCTGGTGGAAGAGCTCATGACGATGGCGGCCGACGCGGGCGTGTCGCCGGAGCGCGGCCGGCATACGGGCAGCTGGATGCTCTCGTTCGGCGGCCAGCGGATCACCGTCACTGACACCGCGGAGGGGTGGGTGGCGAAATGAGCTGGAATCCGCGGCGTTTCGCCGACACATTCCGTCCGATGCGTCGCGGAGACGACGATCCCGAGCTGCTGTGGTTGTCCGATTCCGCGATCGACCGGATTCTTTCGGCATTACGGCATCGGGGGCTCGAGCTTACCGCCGAGCCGCTGCCGGCCGATGGATTCATCCTGGGCTTGGGACGTCTCGTCATCGATGAGCGTGGTGAGGTGCTGGAAAAAGGCACCGCGATCCACGCCGCGGTCGTGGAGCCGGTCGCCGACTTGGCGGCCACCGGCGGGATGATCACCCAGCCGGGAGCGGTCGTGCCACACATCCCCGGTTTTCAGGTATGGCTGCTAGACCGTGACGGTGGCAGCCATATCAGTTTCCTGCTCAACCGCGACGGGAATCCCCCGTGCAGCCCCCCGGACGGTGGACGTCCGGCGTCGTCGACGGACGCCGCCGTGTATCCCCTCCTCAACTTTTTCACCGCACTGATCCGCGCAGCCTGGACGCTCTACGCCGAACCCACGGAGCGGGAAGTCACGGCGACGACCGCGGAAGCCGTTGTCGTGGGCGGCAGACAGCGCCGGGACGGTCGCCGACCGCGCAGCCGCCACCGCCCGGTCGAGGTGTCCGTGATTGACATCCGGGCGCCTCGGGCCGCGCACGCGTCCACCGTCGGCGGCGGCCACCACCCGATCACCCACGACCACCGCTGGACGGTTCGCGGGCATTGGCGGCGGCAGCCGTTCGGCCCCGGCCGCACACAGCGGCGGCGCATCTGGATCGATCCGTTCGTCTGCGGCCCGGAAGACAGACCGATAAGGAATCCGGTTCGTGTGCACCGGATTTGACCCCACAGATTTCCGCCGACGGAGCTCACCGGCCCCCAGAAAAGCGGAAACCCCCGTTGCACCGGGGGCATCCAAGAGAAGAAACGGCTCTAGGGAGAGGACTTTAGTAGATGAATTACGGTAACTACCACCTCCGGGGAATCCCTGGCGGCTGGGCGGTGGTCGATGAGGGCACCAAGCAGACGCTGGGGGAGATCACACGCGGCTGGCACAACAGCCGGGCATACAGCAACAGCTGTTTCACCCGCTACCACACGCTGTGGGACGCCCGCCTGCCGGACGGCCGTGTCCAGTACGGGCTCTGGTATCGATCCGACGCTGCTGAGTGGGTGATAAAGCACGCCGCAACCCCCCGCAGCGAGGATCCCACCGCGACCTACGGGGCCGGCCTGCCGTACCTGGGCGGCCGTCCCGCCGCCTGGCGGTCTCTCCGGGCGGCGTTAGACGCAGGCGGGATGTGGGCGCCTCACCTCGATGCTCCGGCCTACGCCCGGATAGCGGACTTGCGCCGCGTGGGGCGACGCCGGGTACGGCAGCTCGCCTTGAGCACCGAAACCGCTGACGCCCGACCGCACCTGGTAGGTGCCGTCCCCACCGCCCCCGGGTCTCGATGCGTGATCGGAGGGGAGCAGGTCGCACAGGTGATCCACCGACCGGTTCCCACCCCCGGGCAGCTGCAGCGCATAACGAAGACCGCGCACGCAGTGCCGCTGGATCGACCTTGGACGGTCGAGGTCATGTGCAAAGCGGATGCGCTGCCGATCCCGCAGTTTGAGGACCGAGTGGCTCTCCGCGATGCCCTGGCCGCGTTGCCCGTCCGTGCCACATCTGCCGATGCGTCCGCGGTACTGGCCGCCTTCGCACCTGCGACGAGTGCGGCTGCCTGATCCGCGGGGGAGAAGCCCCCCACCCCACCGGAATCCGTCAACGACCAAGCCGCGGGTTCCGGTGGGGGACGGGGTTTCCCACCATCACCTTCCCCTTCACGAAAGGTCTTCTCATGGTATCCATCGACCACGGACTCCCCGAGGTCATCGTCCTCACCAAACCTCACTGCCAGCCCTGCCGGGCGACGACCCGGGCGCTGGCCCAGGCCGGCATCCCGTTCGATGTCATCGACCTCACCGCCGATGACGACGGCCGGCAGATGGTGCTCGACCTGGGCTACAGCTCCGCACCTGTCGTCGTGGCCGGCGAGGAGCACTGGTCGGGGCATCGGCCGGATCGGATCAGTGAGTTGGCGCGGGGGCGTAGGGGCGCGGCGTGAACCCGCTCGTCGAGGTGAGCATCGCCGGAGTCGTCGGCTTCGGTATGGCCCTCGTTGCGTTCGGGATCATCTGGGGCGTCGTCGCCGTGACGGTGCCTCGGGTGCGACGGGCGTACGACCGCTGGGTGGAACGGAAGTCGGTGTGAGCAGCGCGGGAACTGCCCGCCGTGCCAGGCTGTCCCTGATCGTCCTGTACGTGGCGGATCTGGAAGCATCCCGGCGGTTCTACGAGGACACCGTCGGTCTGACCTTCGCCCGGGAGAAACACGGCAACGGCCCGATCCATTACGCCGCCACCATCGCCGGCGGCTGCGTCCTGGAGCTCTATCCCGCCGGGCCCTCCCGCCCGCCAACCCGAACCCGGCTCGGGTTCATGGTTCCAGGAGCGGCCGGCGGGGCCTGGCGGGATCCGGACGGGAATGTGGTGGTGGTCAATGCCGGCGGATAATGCAGGTGTGGACGAGGATTCAGCGGTGAAGGCGGCCTTGTCCGCGGCGGCCGACGGGATCCAAGCTGTCGGTGTAGATCCCCGGGAGCTGTTGGCACAGTGGGGAGGTCGGGTCGAGTGTCGGCAGGGTTGGTACCCACTGGTCGCGGCGACGGGTGCTGCCATCGCCGCGGTTGATCCGGACTACCGGATCGATGAGATCCGGGAAAAGTACGGAGAACTCCGCTTCTTCGCCACCCCTTCCGCCGGAACCACCGCCGCCGCCCGGCGTCGGATGGAGGCGATCACCGACGCTGCCGAAGAGATTTCCCGAACCGTCTGCGAAACCTGCGGCGCCCCCGGTTCCCTCCACCAAACCCCCCGTCGCTGGCTCGCCACCCTCTGCCCGGCGTGCGCCGCGGCGTCCGGGCGGGGATACCGGCCGGCGGTGACCGTCGACACCTAAAACCCCAGGTAAACAGCACAATCCGTCGGTAGAATAGCGACCATGAGTACCACACTTCCGCCGCTGGAAGCGCCCTTCGATGGCGGGTGGATGCCGATTTATCACCGCCTCGCCGAACGGCTGGCAGCGATCGACCCCGGCTTGGTGATCACCGAGGCGAAGGACAAGATCGGTCGCCTCAAGGTCCGCGTCACGATCGCGGACAAGGCCGTGCGGGAACAGGTTCGGGAGCTGATCGCCGAAGCCGCCGAGGAATCCGCGCACACCTGTGTTCGCTGTGGAGCCCCCGGGGAACCGACCCGAATCCATGTATGGATTTTCACTGTCTGCCCGGCCTGCGCCGAATTTACCGAGACCACCCATGGTCGCCGCAGTTACGCTATCCGGGATGTTCGCCACCGGTTGGCTGGAATCGCTGATGGGGCACCGGTTTTGATGGAAACCGGTGACGGGGAGCTGGTCGAGGTCGCTGCGGATCCCGGTGTCGAGCGTGTCCGGGCGGTGACGGTGGATGGCGGGCTCCGGTGGATCCGGGCGGATGCCGAGAGTCCAGGTGAGCCGCTTGGTGGGGTCGTGGATGCGGTGGTGCTGAAGGTCTACCAGGACCCTGGGGAGCCTGACGAGGCTGCCGGCGACCGCGAACCCGCGCGGCGGTCTGGCCACACCGTCGAGTGGATCATCGAACATCAGGAAGAGATAGCAGCGCGGTTCGAAAACTGGGAACCGAGCGCTGACGACGAGCGTGCCCCACAGTGACGCACCCATCGGGCCTGGTGGAGTTGCCTGATGCTCGTTGAGCACGAACTCGTCGTCCTCGGCCGGGTGCTGAAGGGGGGCGGTGGGGCACTCGACGTTGTAGCTGACAGACGCCTGGTCGGCATCGACCGGGCACGTGTAGTCGCCTCTAGACGCACCGACCGCACCGCTCTGCAGCAATCCGCTGTTCGCGGTGGCCTAGCATTGCAGCATGGGAGACATGGCAGCTGTTGGAGCACTCCCATCGTTCGAAAAGCCACCGGTGGTAGAAGTCGCGGTAGGTGTCCATTTTTTACAGCTCCCGGGTCTGGACACTGTGGCGCTGGTGAGGCTGGTCGATAAGTGGCGTGAACGCTTCCCTAAGGTTCGGCAGCAGGCGGCTCTACCACCCCCGGGACCGCAGGCGGCTTTCACATTCCAGGTCGGGAATGCCGCTCCTCTAGCGCGGCTGTGGGCACTGACCGAAGACGAGTCGCTACTGATCCAGGTGCAGCACGACCGGGTTCTGGTCAACTGGCGCAAGCAGTCAGGTGACGCACCGTACCCCCGCTACGACGTGCTGCGTGGTGAACTATCGAGCATCTGGGGTGACTTTGAACGCTACGTCGAAAGTGCACAGTTCGGCGTACTCAGGCCGACGGCCGCAGAAGTAGCGTTCTTCAATCGGATACCAGTCGGTAGCGCCGCTGATATTTCGCGGGTCATCGACGCACTCTCACCCAATTTCGTAATCGACGGGCTTGCCGCGACGAGACTCCAGATGGAACGTCAACTGAGCCGTGCGGACGGACAGCGGCACGGCAGTCAGACGATCTCCCTGAGCTACCCCGCTGACGAAAACAACCTGCAGCTTGAGATCGCATCTATGGTGGCAGTAGATGCTGAACTCTCTTCGTCGGACGTTCTAGGTGCGCTCGACACGGCCCACGCCGAGGGCGTACGGACGTTCGAACGCTTCACGACGGAGAGCGCGCACGTCGAATGGGAGAAAAGCTGATGCTGGTCATTGAACGGTCGCCAATCACGATGGCTGCCAGAGCCGTGCCGGTGTTTACCCAGGATGAGCTGGTTCGCCGGTGGGTGAGTGGAGGTGAACCGCACCCTCCGTTCCCGACACGTGCAGAGATCATTGTCTATGCACAACGTCAGGTCGTTGAACTCACACGGATACCTTACGGCTGGGATGGTGGCACCGGACGACCAGTGGACACCACGATCGCCAATCTTGCAGTCTCCCTGATCGGGGCCGTCACCCGTTCGGACGGTCTCGCAACCCCGCAGTTTTCGCCGCTTCCCGACGGGGGGGTGAGCATAACCTGGCTGGTCAACGGCGACCGGCTCACGATCGAATTCGAAGATGGCGAGCTGATGTTCCGTGCCTGCTGGGGCGACGGGAAAGATGCCTTCGACTACGACTTCGCGCCAGGCGATACCACCCTTTCGGGGCGGCTCGAGGCTGCCCTTGACGACTCGCGTACCTTTCTCGAAAAGATCAGTGCGGGGATCCAGCACCAACTGATCTCACGGTGAGTCCAGACGACCCGACTATCGGCTGCGAAGAGACCCTGCACCGGTATTCACCCAGCATTCCTCACGCCCAGTGGACTGTCACCGACCAGGGGACGCAGGAAGTGATGATCGCTGTGGCTGCGGTCCGTTTCGATGCTGACGGGATCTCCTGCTACCGCAACCGGATCCTGCTTGAACACGGCCTCAGCTGGTTGGATGTGAAGCGCGAACCGCGGAACGGCATCTTCTCAATCCTGGTCGGGGATGTCCGCGACGTGGGCCTTGGGGTTGCTTTCGATCCGTATCCAGAAACCGAGCAACCCCACCCCCGCGACGTGGCGCACTCACTGATCGTCGATAACGGTTTGCCGAAGAAGGAGGGGCGGGTAGCGCGGGAGACCCTCGCCAAGCGAGCGAAGATCATCCATACAGGAACTACGGCATGACCGTAATGACGAACTGATCCATGGGAGCTGCCCCAGTTCTGGTCACCGTCCCACAACCCTTCGGTTTCGGCACACACTTCGCCGGCGAGATATTCCCTGGTCACGCTGTCCCGAAACCCTGTTCCGAAATCCAACCGTGGTACGTAGTTCTCGATTTTCTGTCGGCGGGGTTTGCGAGAATCGTGGTATGAAAACGATCGGATACGCCCGGGTGTCCACCGACGACCAGAACACGGCGTTGCAGCTCGACGCTCTGCGGGCCGCCGGGGTGGATGCGGTCTACACCGACCACGGCATCAGCGGCGGAACTGCCAGCCGTCCCGAACTCGATGCAGCGCTGGCGGTCCTGGAGCCGGGCGACACCCTCGTCGTGTGGCGTCTCGACCGTCTCGGACGCTCCTTGGCCCACCTCGTGAGCGTCGTCGAGGATCTCGGCCAGCGGGAGATCGGGTTCCGCTCGCTGACCGAGAACATCGAAACCGCCTCTGCCAGCGGCAGACTCATCTTCCATGTCTTCGCGTCCATGGCCCAGTTCGAACGCGAACTCATCCGTGAGCGCACCACGGCCGGACTCGCGGCGGCGAGAGCTCGCGGAGTGAAGGTCGGCCGGCGCGCGGTGCTGACCGCTGATCAGGTCAACCACGCGGCCGTGCTGGTCAATTCGGGGGTGCCGGTCGGGAAGGTGGCCGAGAGCTTGGGTGTCGGCCGGTCGACGTTGTATCGGGCGCTCAGCCAGATCGACGCCGCGTAATGACCTTGATTCACCAGGCCATCGAGACGCTGCGGAAGGCCCCGTCGAACTCCGAGCGTGGTACCTAGTTTGAGACGCCGTCCTGTAGAACAGCTTCGGAGCAACCAGATCACGGGGAAGCAGGCGCAGCGGTGACGCGGATCTTCGACAACATCAAGCTGGACTTGGGTTCGCACCTGGAGAAGACGCTTCAGGTGTCGGACACCATGGACGTCGCCGTCGGCTACTTCAACTTGCGCGGCTGGGCGGTGTTCGACCCGCTGGTCACGGACAAGGCTGAGAGCTGGAGCGAAGGTGATCCGCCGATTGTCCGGATCCTCATCGGCATGGTGACTGCCGGCGTGCAGCAGGAGACGCTCGACGCCCTACAGGCCGGGCTGGAGGGTGCACCGGAGCCCGATGCCGACGCCAACGCCGCGCGTGACCGCAAGGCCGTTCTGATCGAACAGCTCCGGATGCAGTTAATGCGTGGCCTGCCGACGGCTGCGGACCGCGCCGCCTTGCAGTCGCTGCGGGATCTGCTCGCCACCGGCGCGGTGCAGATCAAGGTCTTCACCCGCCGACCACTCCACGGCAAGACCTACATCTGCTATCGCGAGGACCTCAACAACCCAATCACCGGATTCGTCGGATCCTCGAACCTCACCAGGCCCGGCCTCACCGTCAACTACGAGCTCAATGTCGACGTTCTCGACACGACAGCGGCCAAGGACCTCGCTCAGTGGTTCACGGATCGCTGGGACGACAAATTCAGTCGGCCGATCACGGCGGAGA
The DNA here is from genome assembly GCF_018455725.1 of Mycolicibacter acidiphilus. Taxonomy (GTDB): domain Bacteria; phylum Actinomycetota; class Actinomycetes; order Mycobacteriales; family Mycobacteriaceae; genus Mycobacterium; species Mycobacterium acidiphilum. Next base: position 90,626 of record NZ_JAHCLR010000003.1, on the reverse strand, counting down.
TCCTCGACCTCCTCGACGAATCGTGGGCACGCCGCGAACCCCGCCGCCCCTACGAGGTCTTCTTGAAGGTCTGCTACGACCTCTCCCGCGACGTCCGCGAGGGGCTAGCCGAGTACTCCGTGCCCAGCGCAATCCGCGAGCAGCTACTCGAGTACCAGGCGACCGCGGTGCAGACCCTAGCGCGCCGCATCACAACCCGGCGCGGCACGATGCTCGGTGACGTCGTCGGCCTCGGCAAGACCCTCACGGCGATCGCGGTCGCGCTGATGCTGCGTGACGAGCACGGGTACATGCCGCTGGTGGTGTGCCCGAAGAACCTAGTCAAGATGTGGAAAGAACACTTCGACGCCTACGACCTACACGGCAGCGTCGTCTCGTACTCGATGGCCCACGCGATCCTGCCCACGTTACGCCGCTACCAACTGGTCATCGTCGACGAATCCCACACGCTGCGAAACGACACCCGGCGGGACTACAAGGCGATCCAGGACTACATCCACAACAACGACAGCAAGGCCCTACTGCTTACAGCCACCCCGTACAATATCCGCTTCCAAGACGTAGCAAACCAGCTGGGTCTGTACATCGACGATGATGACGACCTGGGAATCGCACCGGTCAACGCGATTGCGGCCGACCCGAGACTCGTCGACAAGGTCGACGGCAAGACCACGACGATGGCCGCATTCCGACGCTCCGAAGATCCGGACGATTGGAAGCGGCTGATGAGCGAGCACCTGGTACGGCGCACCAGAACGTTCATCAAGAACAACTACGCAAAAACCGACAGCGACGGGCAGTACCTGGAGTTCTCTGACGGCACCCGGTTCCGATTCCCGCAGCGCATACCGAAACCAGTCGACCACTCCTTCGGCGCGGACGACCCCGCAGCGGTGATGGCTGGGGACACGACCCTTGACACCATCACGGCGCTGCGGTTGCCTCGATACGAGCTCGGCAACTACCTTTCGCCCACCGCCGCACCGACAGAAGCGGAGCAGGAGTTCATCGACAACCTGGCACGTGGCCGCGGGCATGTTGCCGGGTTTGTCCGCACCACCTTCTACAAGCGGCTGTCGTCCTGTGGACATTCGTTCACGCTCTCGCTAAAGCGGCACATCACCCGCAACGAGCTGTTCTTGTACGCCATCAATCACGGACTACTCATCCCCGTTGGGACCATCACCGAGAACATATTTGGTGAGGATGATGACGACCCGAACGGCGACGGCAACGGGGGCGAGGAAACAGCGACCCCGGAGAGTCGCTACGCGACATTGCAGGCAGCAAAGCCTGCCGGCCTGACCTGGATCAGGCCCGAGCTGTTCACGACTGCCGTGCGGCAGGCCCTGATCGACGACACCACTGCGCTCAAGGCGTTACTCGCGTTGTACGGCGATTGGAAACCGGAGACCGACTCGAAGCTCCAAGCGCTCATCCACCTTCTGCAGGTCGATCACCCGAACGAGAAGGTGTTGATCTTCACCGAGTACAAAGACACCGCGGAGTACATCGGCGCCGCGCTACAGGTAGCGGGCATCGACGACGTCGGTGTCGCGACGGGTGACAGCGAAAACCCAACCCGACTCGCACAGCGATTCTCGCCGGTCTCTAACACACTGCCGGGGCACGAACCGGACGTCGCCCCCCAGGATGAGCTGCGGGTTCTCATCGCCACCGATGTCCTCAGCGAGGGCCAAAACCTGCAGGACGCCCATATCGTCGTCAACTATGACCTGCCGTGGGCGATCATCCGCCTCATCCAGCGCGCCGGTCGTGTCGACCGCGTCGGACAGAAGGCCGACATCGTCCTGCTGTATTCGTTCTTCCACGAATCGGTGGACAACGTGATTGACCTGCGTCGTCGCATCAGCGAGCGCTTGCACGCCAACGCTGAGGCATTCGGGTCCGACGAACAGTTCTTCGGCTCAGACGGAGAGATCAAGGTTATTGCAGACCTCTACAAAGGCACCCTCGATGACACCGACACTGCCGATGATGTGGACGCATCCAGCTTGGCGTACCAACACTGGACCAACGCTGTAGAGGCCGACGCGGCACTCGCGGCGAAAGTGGCGAGCCTGCCGGACATGATTTCTGCTACTCGTCGTAAGCGTCTCACCGACAGTGACACGGGGGTGGTGTGTTACGTGCGGACCGACTCCGGTGTTGACGGCTTCGGTCGCGCAACCGCTGACGGCAACACTGCACTGCTGACCGGGCACGAAGTTCTCAAGACCTTTGAGGCCAGCCCCGACGAACCTGGCTTCGCGCCCTCGGAGGACCACGACGGCCTCATTGAGACGCTGGTCCGTGGCCCCTTGGCTACCCCAACTCTTGCAGCCGGGCGCCTGCGCGGCGTCCGCCGTACGCTGTGGCGTCGCCTGGGCGCGACCTTGCTCCACGACAATGCGGACACCGCATTGGCACTCGATGACCTCTACCAGCACCCGCTGACCAAAGACGCGGAGAATCGACTCCGCAGAGCCGTCCGCAACGGCGCAAGCGACGACGAACTTGCCACGCTGCTCACAGCCCTGCACCGTGATGGTGACCTCACCGTCGCCACCCGGACCGGCGAAGACCCGATCCGCATCGTCTCCAGCATGGGAATCCGCGAATGACCGATAACCGCCTGCTTGACCTCGTTGATGCGCAGGATTTCCGCACTCTGTTCATCGACGAACTCGGCTGGGACAACCCTGACCGTTCGCCTCTGACGTTCGATGTTGACGACACCAACTACACCCTCACCCAGGTCGCCGGGTACAAGGGCCTCCGTATCTGGCACTGCCCCATGCTGCCGTCGCGCCCCGTTCAGCGTCGGATCGACGTTCTCGTTGGTCAGGACAACCTTGAACGACTCGTCATCTTCACCGACAACCACCGGCAGGAATGGCGATGGCCACGGCGTGCGCAACTCGGCTCTGCCAATACGAAACTCACTGTCCACCAGCACCATATCGGGGACCGCACCAGCCACCTCGCCGAACGGCTACGTGCAGTGGAACTGGATTTCGACGAAGATCTACCACTCGTCTCCCTGTTGGAGAGGATGCGCGACGCATTCGACCGCGAGGCCGAGACGGCTTCCGTCGCGGCTGCGCGGCTGATGGGCACCCTCTACACCCATCTCGAAACCGCAGGTGTCGGTGAACATGACGCGACCCTGCTGCTCGCGCGCCTGCTGTTCCTGCTTTTCGGTGACGACGCGGACATGTGGAAGCCTCCGGCTCTGTTCGAAAACCACCTGCGCAACCAGACCACTGCGGAAAATCTTCACGACGACCTGATCAGACTCTTCGACGTACTTGACACACCCGAAGGTCAACGGGCTATCGATTCAGATGATCCGATCTCGTTCTTCCGCTACATCAACGGTGGGTTGTTCCACGGACCGCTCCGCCTACCGCAGTTGCCAGCGGAATTCCGCGGTGCCCTACTTGAAGCCTGCGCCTTCAACTGGTCGGTAATCTCGCCGGCGGTTTTCGGATCCATGTTCCAGACCGTGAAGAGCAAGGAAGCACGACGGCACGGCGGCGAGCATTACACCACCGAGGAGAACATCCTCAAGACGATCCGACCGTTGTTCCTTGACGAGTTCCGCGACCGCCTCGAACGGGCCTGGGACGACAAGGGCCAGCTCACCAAGTTGCACAACGAACTGGCCAAACTCCGATTCCTCGACCCAGCATGTGGGTGCGGCAACTTCCTCATCGTTGCCTACCGCGAACTCCGAGCGCTCGAACTTGAACTCCTCAAGCGTCGCCGCGACCTTGACATGCTCGACGGCATTGCTTCCGGTCGTGATCGAGCCCAGTTCTCGTTCGATGTGAGCCTTGACACCAAGGTCCGCCTCGATCATTTTTTTGGTATCGAGATCGAGGAGTGGCCAGCCCGGATCGCAGAGACAGCCATGCTGCTCGTCGACCATCTGGCAAACCAGATGATGGCCGAGGAGTTCGGCGAAGCTCCTGATCGCCTACCGATCACCATCGCTCCCACCATTATTCACGCCAATGCCCTGCACACGGACTGGGCGACGGTAATTACCCCGTCAGATCACGTCGTGATCCTCGGCAACCCACCGTTTATCGGGCAGTACACCAAGACTGCGAAGCAGACCGCGGACGCCAAAGCCATCTGGGGCTCCCGCTACAACGGCTACCTCGACTACGTCACCTGCTGGTACGCCAAGGCTATCGACTACTACGGTTCCTGTGCCGGACGCTGGGCCTACGTCTCCACGAACTCGATCTGCCAGGGAGAGCCCGTCGAGTTCCTGTGGCGCCCTATCCTCGATGCCGGATGGCGGTGTCGGTTCGCGCACCGCTCGTTCCAGTGGGTGACAGAGGCCCCTGGCGGGGCGGCTGTGCACGTCTCCATAGTCGGTTTCGACAAACTCACCGCCCCATCACCGGTCCTGTGGACGTACCCCGAGGGGGGCAAGGGTGCAGCGACTCGTCACGATGTACCCAACATCAATCCTTACCTCTGTGACGCGCGCAATGTCCTCGTTAGTAATCGAACTAAGCCGTTGTGCCCAGCACTGCCCTCCGTTGAATACGGAAACAAGCCGACAGATGGCAAGAACTTGCTGGTTTCAGCCGATCAATACGAACTTGTCACCGCCGATCCCATTGCGGAAAAATACGTTCGGAGGTTCGTCGGCGCGCGGGAGCTCATCCATGATCTGCCGCGGTGGTGCCTGTGGCTCGAAGGGGCTCCGGCGTCGGAGATTAAGACCAGCCCAGTGCTTCGCGAGCGTGTTGCCGCAGTGAGGAAGATGCGTCAAGAGAGCTCGAAGGCAGCAACGGTGAAGAAGGCTGCGACTCCACATCTATTCGACGAACGGCGCCAACCCGACGTCGACTACCTGGCCATTCCCGCTCACGTCGGCGAGCAACGACAGTACTTCACCGCCCGTCGATACACTCCAGACGTCATCTGTGGGAACGCGAACTTCCTCGCCTCAGATGCGGACGGATTCATCCTCGGCGTGCTCTCCTCGTCGATGTTCATCGCCTGGATGCGGGCCATCGGCGGTCGGATCAAGTCTGACCTCCGCTTCTCGAACACGTTCGTGTACAACACATTCCCGTTCCCGTCGATCACCGTGGAGCAGCGTCAGACGGTTACGACGGCGGCTGCACAGATAATCGCCAGTCGCGAGAGCCACCCTGAAATGTCCCTCGCGGACATCTACGACCCCGATCGGACACCTGCCGATGTCATCGCCGCGCATGAGGCCATCGACAAGGCGATCGACGCGATCTTCGGCGTCGATGAAACGTTGGACGAAGTCGCCCGCCAGCAACTGTTGTTCGAGCGGTACGCCGTGGTGATTGCTAATCCAGCAAAGCGGTGACCACCATCCTGGAGAAGTGCGGTGCGCCTGCTGCGGTTCAGGCGGACACATGGGGTGGAGTGCCGGCGACGTTTCCGTCGGCCCCCCGTGACACGATGCGTCCATGACGACCGTCAAGGTCCAGGCTGGCCAGTCCATCCTGGAGGGCTACGTCAAGAATCCCGCCACGGGTCTAACCGAGCTCATCTGGAACGCGTTCGACGAGGATGCCCACCTCGTGACAGTGACCTGCGAATATAACGACCTCCACGGGATCGAGGAGATCGCCGTAACCGACGACGGCAACGGCATGAACCGTGAGCGTGCGGAACTGGCGTTCTCCCGTGTAGGCGACAGTTGGAAGCTGATGCCAGGCACTCGAAGCGACAGTGGCGAACGGGTCGTGCACGGCCGCCACGGTCGGGGTCGCTACACGGCGTTCGCGCTGGGCAACCTGGTGCGCTGGGTTTCGACAGCGGAGCGGGTCGAGGGCGGTCTCGGAGTTGTCCAGGTGACCGGCAACCGATCGTCCCTCGACACTTTCGACATCATGGCGTCCGACGCGGACTCCGAGGTAACCGACACGGGCACCGTGGTCACGATCTACCAGTTGACACCTGGGGCGGTGTCCAGTTTCGACACTGCCGACGAACTGCGGCACGCCATCCTCACGGAGTTCGCGCTCCACCTCGAGCGGTTCAAGAACTTCCACATCCGCTTCCTCGGCGAGGACATCGACGCGGCGTCGGTCGAGGAGCACCGCGAGGTCATCACGCTGACCGATCCCGAAGGATGGGAAGGCGACGCCACCCTCACGGTAATCGAGTGGAAGCTGCAAAACGTCCGGCGGTGCATCTTCCTCTGCGACGCCGATGGCCGGATCCTCGATGAGGTGGAGGCCCGGATTCAGGCCCCGGGCTCCGAATTCACCGCTTACCTGACGTGGGACGGCTTCGTAAGCAGCGACCCGGTCGGGCTGGAGGACGACACCGACACACCACGCGGGCGCCTGATCGCAGCTGCTCGGGAAGCGTTGCGCGATCACCTGTCGGAGCGGCAACGGCTTCGCGAGGCCGCCGCGATCCAGCGATGGCGCGATGAGGGCGTCTGGCCGTACAAGACGGAGCCCAAATCGCCTATCGAGGTGGCCACCAGGGACACCTTCAACGTCGTGGCGCTGGCGGCGTCGAGGACCCTCGACGAGAGCAAGAGCGGACAGTCGAAGGCATTGGCGTTACGGCTGCTCAAGGAGACGTTCGAGACCGACCCCGAGGCTCTGCTGCCGATCCTGTCCGACTTGGCCCGCCTGCCGAAGGCGCGTATCGACGAACTCTCGCAGCTTTTGGAGCGTACCTCGCTCACGCAGCTGATCCAGACCGGTCGCGCGATCGGTTCCCGTATGGACTTCCTGAGTGGGCTGAACACGATCTTATTCGACCGGCAGATCAAGCGGCGTCTGCTGGAGCGGCGGCAGCTCCACCGGATCCTGGCGCACGAGACCTGGATCTTCGGCGAGGAGTGGAGCCTCACCGGGGACGACGAACGCCTCACCAAGGTGCTGACGAAGTTCCTGTCCAAGCTGGGAACCGACGTCGAGTTGGCCGGCCACAAGGAGGTACGTCTGGAGGACGGCTCCGACGCGATACCGGACTTGGTACTCGGACGTCGACTCCAGACTAACGCTGACTCGTTCGAGCAGCTGGTAGTTGAGCTGAAGCGCCCCAAGCACAAGCTTGATGACGGTGACGTCAGCCAGCTCCGCGCCTACGCCAGCGCCATCGTGAACGACGAGGCGTTCGCGCAGCCGAATGTGAAGTGGGACTTCTGGCTGGTCGGCAACGAGACGACGCGCACCGTCGACGAGCAACGCCAGCAGCCGCACCTGCCGTTCGGCGTCGTCACGGATACCGGCACGTACCGGATCGTCGTCAAGAAGTGGAGTGAGCTGATCTCAGCCGCTGAGCACCGCCTCAAGTTCGTGCAGAATTCGCTTGAGTACGAGACGTCCCACGACGCTGGCCTCGCCTACCTTCGAGAGAAATACTCGCAGTTCTTGCCGGTGGAGGCCACCGAGCACGGCGGGGAAGAAGTCCAGTCGGCGTAAGGCACCTGTTTCAGCCCCCGTCGAGCGGTCGCACGTCCCGGGTTCCTGTCGGCCCGCGACGATAGCCTGCTCCGATGGCAAGTGCGAGTGCTCCGCCCTTCACGCCGGGCACGGCGGAGGCCCCGGCGCACGCGATCGACGAGGCGTGACATGGCTTCCCCGCTGGCCGCCGGCTTGGCCGAGTTGCACGTCAACTACGAGTCGGTGGAGCCGTATCCGTTGGAGGTGCAGCTCAAGGCCGGCTCGCGGGCCGACGACCGGGAGACCTGGCGCGTTGTGAAGATGAAGTGGGCCAAGCGGAAAGACCCGAACCTCGGGAAGAACGTGGACGACCGCACGACCCTCATCTACAACGGCCGCATCACCATCACCGGAATCCCCGAGGAGGCCGAGCGGTACATGCTCGGGTCACGGTCGGCGCTGGCCTGGCTCATCGACCGGTACCAGGTGAAGACCGACAAGGCATCCGGAATCGTCAACGATCCCAACGACTGGTGCGATGAACACGACGACTCGACCTACATCGTGGATCTGATCAAGAGGATCACAACCGTCGCCGTGGAGACGATGAAGATCGTCGACGGACTGGGCGATTGACGAACGCCGCATACGTCCCTCCACGCCGAGCGGCAGCTACGGGCTGGTTGTTTCTCCACAGCGTTGTCCACAACTTGCTCCACAGCTTGCGAGATGCCAGACTGGAGTAGGAGTCAGCGATAAGTCCGCCAAGGGTGGACTTCCGGAAACGGATAGCTGACTCTGACTAATTTCGTGGGCCACCCCACGGCTTGAACACCGAGTGCAACGTCGGTTGGACGCAGCTCTGGTACCACTGGCAAGGCTTCCCTTCGAGGATGCGCTGGGTCGCCCAGAGTCCGTAGTCGGCAGCCTGAATACCCCAAGCCGAGGCTGCTGTCCAGATGCACAGGATGATCTGGCGATCCATCTGGCTGCATACATCCTTCAGTGCTTCTTTGGCCTGTATCCGCCGCTTGGCGGTACCGAACTCGCCGACAATGACAAACAGCCGGTCGTTCGGGCCACAGACTTGAGTCGCAATCTCCTTGAAGTGTAGGAACCAGGCCATCTTGTACAAGCGCATCTCCCCGGCCTGCTTAACGTAGGGGTAAGCGTTGGCCTTGTAGAGGAACGTTGCGTCGAACCGAGGAGCCTGCTGGCGGATCAGCTCGAATACTAGGCTCCGTGTGCGCTTGCTGTCGTCGTAGGCGTGAAACCCCTTGGACAGATTTGCCCCCTGGGCTTCGCACTCTGCACGCAGATGCAGCGCGTCCAGCAGATGCTCCCCGTGGCCTTGGCTGAACACTGCTGTGCCGAAGCCGAAATAGGCAGATGCGCCACCACCTTTCGAGGAAGGGACACCCTCGTAGTCCAGGTTTCCCGTTTCGTCGGCGTACATGTACACATCGGCCATGAGGTAAGACCTTAAGGTGGACCGGAGCTCATTTGGCAGACCTAAGGCGTCGCGTTCGGACCTGGACGGTCGCAAGCGACGGTAGTGCCAGTGCCCCGGGTACGCATCACCTGCCGGCGGTCACCAGACGACGACAAGGCGTCTGAAATCCGGGGTAGCGGTGACCTCACGGCGGTCGCACGCTCCCCGCATACGGGGATGAACCTGAACCATCATCGGCGCCGCCAGTGAAGAAAAGCCCGGAGGCACACCACCTCCGGGTTTCTTCGTCTGCGGCCCCTTTCGGGGACATGAAAACACCAGGTCAGACACCCGGAGGATCACTCCTCCGGAGTGTTACCCGTCTTCTGGACCGGCGGCATCGCCGTCGGCATGGCGACGATCGGATGATCGCCGACGATGTGGTGCTCCTTCACCAACATCCCGTGGGCGTTCACCGGCGCGTACTTCCCGTCGGGCTGAGGGACGCGGAAGACGGCGACCCCGGACATCTGCGGCTCGGTGCCCTCGATAGGGGTGCTCAGCAGCTTCCCGATCTTGACGAGCTTGGCCTCCAATTCCGTTGCCTGGGCTGCGATGTCGGCACGACGCTTCGAGATGGCCGCCTCCCGCTGGGGGCCGGCGGGAAGGGCGTCGGCCTCCGCGGTCCCCGCCTCGGCCAGCCCGGCCATCTCGAGCTTCGCCCCGGCGATGTCGTGGGCTTCCAGTTCCAGCAGATAGGAGACGGCGTTCGCGTCGATTCCGGTGTGCAGGATCGCATTCGGGTCGACGCGGAGCTGCCGGAGCATCGTAGGTCCGGCGATCTGCACGAAGTCCGCGGCGACCCGGCCGGCGGTCGGGACGACGACCGGGTCTGCGTAGGAGGGCTGATCCGGCAGGATCACCGTCCATCCGCGGGCGGTGTTGGACACCACCGTCACCGCGCCCTCCGAGATCTTCGGCCAATGGTTACCGATGAGGTTGTACGGGTCGGGCCCCGGCGGGGTGACATCCCGCAGGCCGACGGTCGGCCAGTTCCCCGTCACCGCTGCCTGGGACGTCGGCTGCCGGTGATGGTCGATGACGTGCTCGACGCCGGCCGACACCCCGACGGCGGTCAGCACCCCGGCGAGGGCGGCGGCGGTGCCGCTGAGCACTCGGCTCATCGCTATCTTCTTCATCTTCATCCTCCAATCGGATTGGTCGGCGGCGACGGTCGCCGCTCGGGGGGCTACGCGATCAGCCCGCGGATCGGCGGACGAGGCCACAGAACGCTCGTAGAGGCGTTCTGCCATGCCGATGAGGTGAAGACCGCAGGGAGGGGCTGTTCGGGCGCCAGCGTCTCGATGAGCAGGGAAGCCGTGCCGTGTGCGCCGAAGTTCGCGGCCCGGCCGAGGAGAACCTGATGCGGCCCGGCCGCGTTGAGGGACTCGGCCTTCCAGAGGCGGCGGTTGGCCGGACCCTTGACCTCGAGCCAGCAGCCGACAGTGAGCAACCAGAAGTCCGGCCAGTAGACGTGCTGCACGCCATCCCGGGCGACCACGGTCTGCGGCCCGGGCTCGTACGACCACAGCAGCCCGGCGCGGTCGAGCGCCTCGGCGAACGTGCGCTCGCTGGTCGATCTGAACTCCACCCCGGCGTAGGTCGCCTCGACGGTCTCGGGTGTCTCGCTCATCGCTCTCTCCTCTCGATCACTCCCCGACGGACGCCAGGGGAGTTGGTTTTCATCTCGCAGCGCCGGCCAATCACGCGAACCCCTGCCCCTAAAGGGGCAGTGGGTTTCGTGATTGATGCGCGGGGGGCTTCAATCACGCGGGTGCGTGATTGTCTGACCTGCGGTTTTGCGGAAAACGTGATTGAGCGTGATTGAAACGTGATTGCATTTCCACGAAAAATCGCCGTGATTGCCTGACCTGCGGTTTTGCAGAAACCGTGATTGAAGCGTGATTGAAAAACCGCCCGACCGTCGACGCTTGGGTGGTCGGTCGAAGACACCCAAGCGTGACTGGGATCACACCCAAGCGTCGCCTCCGGGACGTCGACGCTTGGGTGTTCTGGGGCGGCGCGTAGGTCAGCCATATGGGTTCTCCCACGGGTCGGAATCCGCCCCGGCGAACGACCCCCCGCCGGGGATGTCGGACACCTCCCGGACGCGGCCGGTGGCCCGGTACCGCGTCGGGGTACGGCTCCCCCCGCTCCCGCCGCGGGTGCCATCGATCCGGGTCATGAGACCGTCGTCGGCGAGCTTCTCGAGCTTCCGCCGAGCCTTCTCGATCTGCCCACGGGAGACCGTGTCGATGCCAAAGAGCTCCACGGCGTAGTCGGCCGCCGTCACCCCGTCGGGGTCGTAGAGAGCCAACTCAACCGGATCCACGCCCTCGACGCGCCGAATCGAACCGGCCGTGTGGTCGACTTCCAAGCGCCACGGCCCGACGTCGCCTTCAGCCTGCTTGAGCAGCGAGAAATCGATGAGGGGGTCACCGGCCTTGCCTGACAGCACGATCACCGTCCCGGCGCCGGCGGTCAGCCAGTTGCTGCCATATACGTCTGCGAGCTCCTTTGGCGCCCCGCCGTTGGCGTTCCTCTTCACGGTGTGGTGCAGCTCGAGGATGTCCACGCCATGGGCGAGGGCATGCTGTCTGGCCCTGTTGTATGCCGCCCCAACGGCGTCCTCGGACAGCCCGATGGCGATATCCTTCAAGCTGTCCACGTAAATCGTCGCAGCTCCCACGGATTCCGCCATCTCGGTCAAAAGTGATGGGCGGGTGAGGATGTCGGCAAGCGGCGGCCCGGTGCGGACGACGAGCTTCGCTGCGACCACAGCGCGGTCGGCGATGCTCAGTTGGCGCAGAAGGGATTTCCTGATCTGGCGTGGCCTGTCCATCGCGAGGTACAGGATTTTGCCGTCGGTGGTCGGGACTGGAAGTCCCAGAACCTCGTCCGCGAGGCCGAGCTGCGCTCGCAGCACCATGCCGGCCAGGGTGGTCTTGCCGAGCCCCGACGGGCCGACGATCATCAACGCTTCCCCGCCGGACCAGCAGATCTCATCGCCACGGCCCCAGAGAATCGGGCTGTCGGTTGCGTCATCGAAAAGGAAGGTGTCGCCGGCCGCGGGAGGCAGGTCGCCCCACAGGTCGGCGTCGGTCATCTCCGTCTCGGCGACGAGGTCGGCGTAGCGTTTCTTCGCCTCCGCCGCGACGTGGAGCCTCATCATCGCGTCGAGAATCTGGTGCTCAGTCCGATCATCGCCGCTGGTAGACGACTCAGCGGACCCCTCACCCGGGTCGAACTCATCGATCGGTGGGAGGCCGCCGGTGGTGAACTCCGTGACTACAGGTTCAGCGTCCACGCCGCCGTCATCGACGGTGACCGCCGCGTCGCGGTGACCGCGGATGATCTCGGCGACCTCATCCGCAGTCATCTCCCGCACGCCGGTCCAGCCGCCGGCGATCTCCAACAGGCCAGCCTCATCGGCACCGCGGAAACCGTTGCTGATCGTGCGCTCACAGTCCTGGATCCCGTACGTGGCTACCAGGCCGTTCACGTGGCACGCCTGGAGCAGCGCATCGCGGATCACCTCGCGATCGACCGGGAAGCGGCCGAGATACCAAGAGGCCCGGTTGAGGGCCGGATTGCGTCCCTGACCCGGGGTCATGGCTGCCAGGTCTTCGCACACTCGCTCGAGCGCTGAGACGAAGAACGGGTGCTCCTCGGCACCCTCGATGACCGTGATCGGGATGCCGGTATGGGCGCTCTGGGGGTGCGCTTTCGCCCCGATCAGCCACTCGGATACCCCGCCGCCAGCCGCCTTCGCGGCACCGTTCTTCGGCTTCGCCGTCCTCTTCTTCCCGTCCGACAACCACGCCTCGAACGCGCCGGCCTCGCCGTTGATCACAGTCATGGTCGGCCACCTTTGATCTCGTCAGACGGCGGGGCGATCCATCGCCAGCGCTGACTCGGATGCCTGAAATACGTTGGGGCACCGACGACATAGCCGCCGGTTCCCCTGTAATCGATTCCCTGACGGAGACCCGCCTTGCTGGCCATCCCGGTCGGTTTGATGTACAGGTGGCTGCCGCCGCGGGCGGTGAGAACCTCGCCGTAGATCTCAACGGGCATACTCGGCTCGAGCTCGTTCCAGCTCTCCCGGCCGCCGTGAACGTCGTCGATGTCGATCACGTCGAAGAACTCGCCGGTGGCGATCCCGATGCCGCAGTCTGGGTTCCGCGTCCACCACCGGCGGATCTGGTCGACGTTGGTGGTGGCGTCCTTGAATCCATGTGCCGTCGCGGGCCGCTTCACCGCGGCGTAGGGTTCAGGCATAGCCAGCGCCTTCGACTGCGACATCAACGGGAAGACCGGCCATCCGATCGCGGCGTACCGCACCGCGGCGTCCAGGGCGGGGATCGTCACCGCGCGCTCGGGATGGTTCAGGCGAAGATCCAGCTCGTCGAACAGCTTGCGGTCGCGGTCGGTGAGTGCGCGGCCCGAAGTTTCTGCTACCAACGCCTTATACCGGACCTGTAGAATGTCTCTCACGCGGCTCACGGTGTGCTCCTTGGGTGCGTGTCGAAATGGTTGGTGATGGCGGGGCCGAAGGGGGCTGCATCCCCTCTCCGGCCCCGCCATTCATCTCCTGGTGAAAACTTCGATCAGAAATCGAAGTTGTCGTCGTCCGCGGCCGGTGCGTCGTAGACGTTCGGGTTCGCGGGTGCCGGCGCAGCCGGAGCAGCCGGAGTCGGTGCCGGTGCTGCTGGAGCAGCAGGTGCCGGAGTCGGCGACACCGGTGCCGCCTGAACAGCGGCCACACCGTTCATACCCTGACCACGGGCGACGTCGATCTCGAAGATCTTCATCGTCTTCCCGTTGCGCTCGATGACGTCGACCAGTCGGATCCGGAGCAGGTCGCCCGGGGTCGGATTCGTCTGTCGCATCACGTTTTTAAGGCTGACCTGGCTGCATGTCACAGTGACGGTCTCGCCCGCCGGGAAGATGGTGTGTGATCCATTCTTCGCGAAGCTGTACGCCTTGTCCGTCAGCGCAACCACGATCTGCGGCACGACAGCGTCGTTGTAGTCCGTGCCGCCGTGCTGGTCGTAGTCCACGACACAGCCGGTGACGTGCTGGCCGGGCTTGGTGCCCCAGCCGACGTGCGATCCGGTCGACGCGAAGGTCTCCCAGCTGATGTTGTCTGCCATGATTCATGCTCCTTACGCATGTCGAAAATGGTTGGTGTACAGGGACTGTCGTGCTCAACGCCGGCTGCACCCCCGGCGAAGCTTGTGGTTACGCGTCGAGTCCGAAGCTCAACCGGGCCGCCGCGTCGAGCTGATCGGCGAGCACCGCGGCGGCGGCGACGGTCAGCTCGATCTGCCCGGCGCGCAGCGGGCCGGCGTCGTAGGTGTCGAGTGCGATGACGACGCTGTCCCCGGGGCCGTACGGGTTCATCCAGAGCGTCGCGGCGTCGCTGGCAACCGCGTACGCGCCGAACGGCCGGTTGCGCAGCTCATCGCCGAGCTCAACTGCCTGGCCGCAGGCGATGACGATCTTGGACTTCCCGACGGTGATCATCACCCCAGGGATGCCCTCCAGGCTGCCGCCGGTGAAGACCGCGAGATCGGCACCGCCGTCACCGACGGTGTACGTCGGCGCACCATCGGGGGCGAAAAGATCGTGGGCTGGCCGTGCTTCCCGCATCATGTCGGCGTAGGTGGCTGTGGTCATCTCAGTTCGTCTCCTTGCTGGTGGTGGTGGTGATCTCGGCCCGGCGGGCGCGGAAGACGGTCTGCATGTCCTTGTCTGCGACACCCGCGGTCTTGGCCTCAGCCCAGAGCCGGGTCAGGACGTCGACGGTGGTGATGTCGGCGAGCAGATCGGCGATGCGGGCCAGGTAGTCACGGCGGGCCTCGTACTCCTGCCGACCGGCGGTCAGCACGTCACTGGCGTAGCGCGCTGGCATCCCGGGGGCGGTCATGCTGCACCTCGTGCTGCGATGAGAGCCGCCTTGCGCTGCCGGAAAATGATGCGGTGCTCCGCCGGCGGGTCGGGGGTGTACGCGATGAGCCGCTCCCACACCGAGATCAGCTCGGACATCGATCCGGCCCTGGCCGCGGAGACGACGATCCCCGGCTGCACCGGGCCGTACCTGGTGATTTTTGTAGCGAGCTCGATGAGCCGGTCGGAGGCGACGTCGAGGTGCTGGGCCCGAGACAGCACATCGATCACGTGGGTGTAACCGGCCTCGAGAAGCTCGTCGTAGAGCGCCTCCTCGACGGTCATCTCCGAGTCGATCTCGAGCGGGGTAAGCAGCCCCTTCGTCCGCGTCCACTGCCGGCGGAGAATCAGGGCATCAATGGCTACACCGGCGGTCGTGGTGTCGAGAATGTACGGTCTCAGATCCCCGCTCTCCGGGTCGCCGAGCACGATGATCGCGTGGGTCATCTGCAGCGGGGTCGCGTCGGCGATGGTCTTCTCGAGCTCAACGCTGTACCGAAGACAGCGCTGGTAGACGGCCATCTGAGCCGCCCAGCTGCGCTGCGTCTCGGGCCGGTGCCAGTTACCGGAAAACTTGAAATCCAAGATCGTGGGCTTCCGGATAAGAGGGTGGGTGCCGACCACGATCCGGTCGGGCGTGCCGGCAACCCGCAGGTCGTGGCTGACGCGCGGCACCTCAACCTCACGAACCTGCATTCCGAACTGCGCCTTCAGCACCGGCCAGTTCGCCCGGACAGCCTCGATGACCTCGGGCCGGATGTCGCTGTCGTGCAGGTCGATTCCCTTGGGGAAAGCCCACTTTGACGGCGTGCGGATGGCGGTCACTGGCCCATCTCCGCGCGGTCATCGCACTCCAGCACGTAGTGCAGGTAGCTGCCGGTGTCCGCCTTCAGGCTCAGCCGGGCATCGGCCAAGGCACCCCGGACGACAGCGGTGATCTTCTTCGTGTCACCGTCGGCGGCGTTGATGGCCTTGGCGTACGCGGGGCTGCTGGACAACGTCTTAGCGAGCTCGCGCTGACGCCATTTCTCCAGTCCGACCGACGACTCCAGGCCGGAGATGAAGGTCGTGACGCGCTGGTAGGGGACGAGTTCCCCCGTCTCCGGGTCCCGGATCAGCGGCCGATCGCGGCCGTCACGCAGGAGGTTGTTCGTGAAATTCTGGCCGGTCATCAGGCACCGACCCGGTTGCGCTCGATGAGCGCCTCGATGCTTTCCTCGGTGACCATCACCCGCCGGCCGATCCGGACAGCCTCGAGTTCGCCGTCGGCGATCATCTGGCGCACCTTGGTCTCGCTGATGCCGCCGAACCGGCCACGCACGCCATCAGCTGCTGTCGCGCCTACGGGATTCAGCTGCGCCGGCTGCGCTTTCGGTCGCGCCATGGTGGTACTCCCTGGGCTTGGGCGACGCACTGTGCGTCGCGGTGTGCCTCAGTGGTACGCCGACTGCCTGACTACTGCCAAGCGACGACGCGATCCCGAAATCAACTACGTACCATGGTCTTTCGATGACACGTGCATACTTTCTGCGCATGCCCTGATCAGCCGTGATACATTGTTGGAATAGTTATGCAATGTGAGTTACGTCACCTTTTGTAAATCATTACCCAGATGCGCGCAACGCTGGGCTGCGCACCCCTGCGCGCCGTCCGGGATGATCTGATCATCGACGGCCACGACGGTGACTGGCTGGCTTCGATGCCCCGAAAGTGGTGGTGCCACCGGTGATTACGGCATCGAACCGTCAACCCGGCCGGGACACCGCCGCGCCCACGATGATGTCGGGGTTTCGCGCTCAGCTCACCGCTGCGCCGAATCGCAGCAGGTCAGGACTGTTTCGGTCGCTGCTGCGCGCGCTGCGCGGCGTCCAAGGCCGCGGCCAACCAATCCTCAACCGAGACGAACTCCACCGGGTCGACGAAGGGTGACAGCACCGCGGCGGCCGGCGGGAACCCCTCGCTGCCGTACCAGAATGGCTCGATCGCCTCGTCCCGGCGCTGTAGATCCAACCGCCAGGCATACTCGCCGCTGTACCGCTCAGGTTCCGCGGCCGTCATCGCCGCCACTGCCTCCTGGGCGGCCGTGAGGGCTCGTCCGAGGGGCTCTGGGCAGGCTCGGGGTGCTCGGTCATGCGACCATCATCGCGTCGACGCGGTGTAAACCCCTACAGGCCAACGTAATTCCATCCCGCGATCATCAATCCCGTTCGATCTCCGGGGACCCCTCAAGCTCGCCAAGTGCGTACGCCGCGGCCCTCCGGTCGGTGCCCCACGAGGCCAGCGCAGTGGCGAATAGGTACTCCCTCAACGCCCTGTCATACTCGCGAGGCTTCTCGCCGTCCGATGACCACCCCAGCGACCGCAAGTCCGCCGCAGACTCGCTCACCCCGGGTCGGCCATAGCGGAAAGTCCCGGCGTTGATGGCGCCCTGCAGCTGGTCGGACTCCAGCCCCGGCCGGATCAGCGAAGTCACCGCGAGCTGTGCCGGGCTCGCATCACCGGCCGTGATGATCGCCTGCGTGTCGACATCATCGATCACCACCAAGGCCGCCGGTCGGCCCCACTTCGACGGGGTCAGCTGTTCGATCTTCGCCTTCGGATCGGTGCACCCGGCCAGGGCCGCGACCGCGTCCGGGTTGATCCCCGGGATCCGCGTCAGGGGCAGCACACCGACCGGCAGCCGTACGCCCCCAGGGATGATCGAGACGCCGGCCGAGGTCGCGAAAACGCACCCCGGGAAGGGTTTTCCGTCGACCGCCGAATCGACGACGAAGACCGCGACGGCGACCTGCTCATCCGCCCACCCGACCCGTCGCCACTGGTCACTGAGGGCGGCGAGTCGACGATGAGCCATCTGGTCGGAGAGGGGTAGGGCCTTTACGTAGCTGGTCAGCCGGGCCACGCTTTCGCCATCGGCGGCCGTCACCGCGGTCGACGCCGCCGTCCACGCGGCTGGGAAGGGCCGGGCCTCCGGTCTGCTTCCACCGTCGCCGCCGGACGTCGGCGACGGTGGTGGTGGAGTACCAACACCCGATCCACCACCGGCCGGTGTCGGCCCCGGCGCGGACACCGTCGTCGCCCCGGGTGCTGTCGGCGCGGGTGCGGCTGGCGTGGGTTGTACGAGCACACCACTACGCCCACCGGGGCCGGTGCTGACTCCGGGGGTGACGCCGGTGCCGGGCGGGGCGGTCGAGCTCAGCCCGGGTGAGGCTGTCGGGGCCGTCATCCCGGACAGGCCGCTGAGACCGGTCGTCGGTGCTGCACCTGCTGCCGCGGCCGCCACCGGGACGGCGGTTGCTGCCTTGGTCACGATCGGTGTCGCCGACCCGGCCGCGGACGCAGATGGTGCGGCGGCAGGCTGGTTGCCGAGGGTCGTGGGTACGCCGAGCAGGCCCGTGTCCGAGGCCGGGGTGTTCGAACCGGAGTCGGACTTGGATCCTGAATCGCCGATGGATGATGCGCCGTTCGACCCGGTGGCGGTGGTGCTGCCTGCACCGGAGTTCGTCCCGGCGACGGCAGTCGGCTGGCTCGGGCTGTTCATCTGCGGCATCTGTCCGGGTTGGATCGGGCTGCCACCGCCCGCGCTGCCGGATGAGGGTGCTGAGGTGGCCGGCGTCCCCGGCGCGGTCTTCGGCTTCGGGGTGTCGGCGGTGGTCTGAGGTGCTGGTGCCTTCGCCGGTACATCCGTAATCGGCTTGTCGGCCAGCACCTTCCCGTCGCGCACAGGCTGACCCATGGCGTTCACCGGGCTGATCGTTCCGTCTGCCTGCGGGACGACGTAGACCGGGACACCGGTGGCTTCCGGCTTGCTCCCGGGCAACGCCGATGAGATCGATGAGCTCAGCTGGCGTACTTCAGTATTCAGCTGATCGGCGCGGTCGCCGATCTCATTCTGCCACTTCGTGCTTATCGCGGATTGAGCCTTCTTCTCAGCCTTGTCGATCTCTTCGGTGCCCGCCAGGCAGTCGGCGCGGATGTTCTGCTTGGCGGTTCTGATCCGGGTCGCCATTTGGTCCATCAGGGAGGCGATTCGACCGGCACTGGCTCCGTGTTTTTGGAGGTCGGCGACGGTGATGTGTAGCTGTGACAGCAGGGAATCACCTGCAGCGGAGCGGAAGTCGTCTGCGACTTGAGCGGCTGTCGGGACGGTTGCTGACGCGGCGTCGCCGTGGATGACGGTATAGCCAAAAACATGGTCGGAGACGCTCTGGCAGGCCGTGGCCGACAGCGCTGGCCAGTGCTCCCCGATCAATCCGTGGGGATCGTCTGGCTTTTCAATTTCGGTCACGATCGCAGACCAGATCGAAGCTAGACCCGACGGCCACCGATGTCGACTTTCCATCCCGGAGTGCAGCCTCGATGTCATGTCGTCCGGCCTGGAAATCAGCGTGGTCGGCACTCATGGCCCGGAGTGCGTCCTCCCGGGTTGAAGGTGCGCGATCGTATCGTCCCTGCGACTCATCCAGCACTGCCCACAGCCACCGAAGACCGGTCTTCAACTTCGCCACGTTCTCCCGCGCCGCGGACTCGGATTTCCCCGGCGCGTGTATCGCCCGAAGATCCTGCAGCACGGCGGATTCCGTCACCGCGAACTGCCGCTCGAGCTCACCACCCCCGGGACGTGTCGGTAGCTTCGCATCGGGGTTGTCAGGGCACGGGGTCGCCGAGTCCCACATCTGCACGAGGTCAACCGTCGCCGCCTTCGGTGCCACCGGCCGCGGCGACACTGACGGCCCGCAGGCGGTTAGGAGGACGGCCGTCGCGATGACCGCCACCACCGACCATCGCCCGCTGCGCCGCGCCGGGTTGCTCACGGCAAGCATGGCGGTAGCCACCCCTCTTGGGCCTCATCGACGTAGCCCGGCATCAGCATGCCCATCGTCAGATGGTGCGCGGCGAGGAGCCGCACGGCGGCGATTCCGAGCTCGCCCGTGGCTGGATCGGTGAGGCGCTCCGGCATCGTCCAGACCTCGCGGTGCATGAGGCAGCGACCCTGATCCCATCCGAGGATCATCAGCTGGAGGAGGGCCTGATGGTCGGGAGTGAGGCCGTCGAGAACGGCGTCGCGCGTGTCCTCGGTCAGCATGTGCCAATCGCGGGCCACCGTCATCAGACGGTCGAAGCCAGGCATGACGTCCTCGACGGTGGCGGTGTCTGCGCTCATTTCTCTGCTCCTTTGAACCGGCCGGCGTTGCCTTCATCAGTGCTCTCCAGCGCACGGTTCGCAGCCTCCCCGAGTCGCCCGATCGCGACGGCGTTCTCGTGGATCTTCCTGCCGCCGGCGAGCAGGCTCGCGATCGACGTGAGGACGTCGCCCGGGACCCCGCCGGTCACCGCCGGCGGGGTGAGCGCGGCGAGTGCGTCGGCGTGCGCGGCGTGGTGATCGGCCAGGGCTGCGGAGACTTGGTCGTGCTGGATCGAGATGTTGCTCATGTCGACATGCTACACCTCATGTTTAGTCATAACTAAACATCGTGTTACGCTGGCGGGGTGATCGACCTCCGCGTCTTGCGCGCCAAAGCTGGCCTGACCCAAGCCCAGGTCGCGGAGCGGCTGGGGGTGACGACCGGACGGGTGAGCCAGATAGAAGGCGGGGCGAATCTACGGCTATCGACCCTGGGCGAGTACCTCGCCGCTCTAACCGCCGACGAAGGAGAAGCCCCGATGAACGACCCCGCGATCGCGACTCTGATCGGAACGCTGTCTCGCGCCGCCGACCTCATTGGTGAGGCTCATCGCCTGGCCGACCCCGCCACATACACCGGCCAGGTCGACTGGACTTTGACGCTCGGCCGGGTCGACGGGACCACGGAAGAGCTGACCCCGGCGACGGCGGCAGGGAAGAAGGTATGAGCGGATGAGCGGACGTAACCGGGCGGCCGACGAGCTCCGCGCCGCGGCTACGGCGGAGCATCGCGCCGCGTTCGACACGATGCGGTCGGACCGGCGGTGGATGACGGCGTGGCTCATCACCGTCACAGCGCTCAGCATCGGTGGCAACGTCGGCAGCGCTGTACTCGGCCTCGGCCCGGGGTCAACCCGCACGGCGGGCATCGTGTGGGCGGCAGTCCCGCCGATCCTGCTCTGGTGGGCGGTCGAGGGGATGCCGACACTTGAGCGAATGATGGCCGAGTCCGGTAAGGATCGGATCTTGACGACGACCACCTGGGCGGTTGTCTGCGGTGCGTTCGGCTGGTCGGCGCACGGGCTCTACAGCTTCACCGTGGCCGTCCACGTGCCTCCGACACTTGCCTGGCTGGCCCCGCTGACGATCGACCTGTCCATCTTCCTGGCGACCCGCGGGCTGGTGAAGACGGCGCCGCAGTGGGCACGGATGAAGGCCGGAGTCGTGACGACCGGTCAGCCGATCGAGACCCCGCCCGCTCCGGCCAGGCCGCGGGTGAAGACGAGTGTCCTGGCGGGGCGGGAAGATGAGTCGACGGCACCCCGCCGGGGTGTGGAACGCGCCGTCATCGAGTCGCGCTCCCCGGCCGCCGAGCTGGCTCCGACGGCGGCCGATGCGACTCCCGTCGTCGGAGCCACCGACCTGCCCGAACCGTCGGCCGACGACCGCGCCACGGCGCAGCAGATCATCGCTGACGGGGTGACGATCCTTCCCGTCGACACCATCGCCCAGGTGCTCGCCGCCGTCTCCGCCGGGGTGTCTCAGAGGAAGGTCGCGGATGCCGTCGAAATCGATCGGAAGACCGTAGGGAAGGTGGTCGCTGCTGCCGGCGACCGGTTTCCCGTTCGGACGTTGACGGCTGTCGGAGCTGGGTCCGGTGGCGGTTGAGCACCTCTTGGAGGCCGACCGCGCGACGGTAATAGGGCTGCGGTGGGAGCTCCGGCTGTTCGGCCGCTACGTCCCGGCGTGGGACCCTGCGGAGCCAGAGTACGTCGCGGCCGCCTATCTGCTCTACGCCCGGGAGGCCGGCATCCGACCAATGGATGACGACAGTGGTCTCATCCTCTACTCGACACATGACGCGGATCCCGACATCGCCCGTGCTGAGCGGATGATCCTGCTCGACCTCGCCACCGGAGGACCGCTGCCTATCAACCATCAGAACTATCGATCACGCGAGTTCCGACTCACTCCGCAGTCTCTCGCGGCCGCGATCGAGCGGCTCACCGAGGACTGGCTGATCCTGGTGGATTCCACCGGGACGATCACGGCCAGGTACCCCGGCGAAGCGCCCACCGTCCGCCAGTGGCCCGCCGATCTGGCCCAGCGACGGATCAACCAGCGCCCCGGGTCGGCTGTCGCGGTGGGCCGCGTGGACCGGTCCGCGCCGGCTCCGACCGGACTGCCCCTGGCCCAGCCGTTGGCGGACCTGGTGGAGGACTCCGCCGGCGACGGCGGGGGAATCGGCGGACTGGCGGTGAATGGATCATCGGGGGAAACAAGCGCCGACCTGCGGGGACGGTCGGTGGCGGATCCGGTGGACCGCCGACCGGTGGATTCTGCCCGCGGTGAGAAGCCGTCCACCGGTGAGCGGTCCGGTGGATCGACAACGCCGTCCTCCGCCAGTTCGCCGACAGATCATCCCCGGTCCACCGGTGCCGATGGACCGGATCGGCCCGCAGCGGATCCGGTCCTCCGCCGGACCGTGCGGGCCGTCCTGGCGGCGCTGGTGTCCGCCGGGACGCCTCTCCCACGGTCCACCATCCGAAACCGCTGGCTCTCCGGACCGCAGAAGAAGAGACTCGCGGAAGCCCTCGACGCCGCGGTTGCCGCCGGCGTCGTCGCCCCAGCTGCGAGCCTTCGGGGCGCTGCCTTCATCATCAACCCCGCCCGGAAGGCCGATGTGGTCGCCGATGTGGCTGCCGTAGTCGATGAGGTGCTGGCCGCCGCCCGAGCCGGTTAGAGCACTGAGGGCAGTTAGCGCATTTAGGGCACTTACGCGTGCCCTCATCTCAGGGACGAACACCCCCACCCTCGCCTGACCTGGGAAAACGGAGTCGACTGAGCCTTCTCGCGGGAGATGAGGGCAGCTCGAAAGTGCCCTCGGTGCCCTCACCCGCGGAACCGTCTGGACACCAACCGATCTCACCCGACTTCACCCCGACCCCGTCCCGAGGTGTCCCCGACGCCAACCCGAGAGGGTGTGCAGCGCACCCAATTCCGCGTCGACCTCCCCGGGATCTGTTGCGCCACACTGCGCGCCGGAAAACTTTTTCGAGAAAAACCCCTTGACGTGTTGGCGTTCCGTCACGTGACAAATTAAAATCACATCAGCTGACGCCCTTATTCGCCTGGCGGCTCATAAGAGCATCAGCTGCGCAGCGATAAGAGGAGGCGGCCCGAAATGCCCGGTCAGGTAGCAGCTTTCACCGCGGTCACCACCGTCCTGGCAGACCTCGGCGATGACATCATCAGCCACCACCAGGGGGGCGGCGCCCCGGCAGCGGTCGCGATCATCGTGCAGGTGCTGGTGGTGGTCTTCTTCCTCATGGTGATCATCGGCGGGATCGCCGCCGTGGTCTCCGGAGGGAAATCCGCCAACGCCAAACTCCAGCAGGTACAGGCGGCGGCTCAGGCACGCTGGGAAGCAGAAGCACCCATCCGGGCCGCCCAGGCCGAGGCCGAACGGCTGGCCCGGGAGCAGGCGCAGGCGGCCGATTTGGCCGCCTGCCGGGCCGCCGCCGAACAGGAAGCCGCCCGGATCCGGTCGGAGGCCACGGCGAATGCCCAGCGTGCCGAGGCGGAACGACAGGCCGAAGAGGCCAATGCTCGGATCCGGATGGCCGCCGAAGCCGATGCCAGGGCCGCTTGGCAGCAGCAGGCCCCGCAGCCGCCGGTGGAGGAGTGGCCGGCACAGGGGCCGGCCGAGCCGGAGCCCCCGCGGGTGAAGAGCGGGGTGTGGGAAACCGCCGATGATCCGTTCGGCGATATCCGGATCGATGGATAGCTCATGGGATTCCTGCGTGAGCTTGCTGGGGCCTTCGCCGCCGGTTACCGCGGCGAGGAATATCCGCCGCCGCCGGCAGCACCCCCACCGTCGGCCGCTGATCTCATCGCAGGTGCCGAGCAGCAGGCCGCGGCGACCGTGGCCGCCGGCAGGGCCCGGGGGCAGCGATACGTGCAGCAGCTGAGGTCGCGGTATCGGCGTCTGGCCGGGGAATCAGCCGCGCGGATTGAACGGATCCGAGCGAAGCAGAAGAGCGGGTGGGAGTGATGAGCCGGTACCAGGTCTCGGAGTCCGAGCGGGAACGCCGCCGGTACGCCGAGGAGCAGGAGCGCCTCCGCTGGGAACGGAAACAGGCGGCCGCCGCGGAAGCCGACAGCGCCCGGGAAGCCCGTGAGCTTCAGCGGACGCTGGATGGGATTCGAGACCGCGGGGAACGCGAGGCGGCGGCGGAAGAATCCAGAATCCGCCGGGAAGCCGATCGGGTGATGGCGGAATCCGTGAAGGGGATCCAGGCGAAAGAGCAGGCGGCTCTCGGGGGTGCCCGAACCGTTCGGACGGGTGCGACCCACGGCGTCCGTCGGGCGATCCCCGTGTGGCATTACGGGACCAGCATGGCGGATCAGAACCTGTCGCCGAAGTTGGGGCATAACCCGGCCGGCGACGGGCCGCTGGTGTATCTCGGTCAGGGCGGCGGTATCCCGTCGTCGATGACGGCGACGGCGGTTCTCATCGCGAAACGACCGGAAGTGGCCCAGTCGAAGACGCACGCCACCTGGCACCGGCAGGTACTGATGCCTGCCTTGGAGGACGCCCGGAAACGCTATCCAGTGTTGGCGAAGCTCCGGGACGACAGCTGGTGGGCGGGGGTTTGTGAGGCAGCCGGGTTGGCCGACGTCGCCACCCGAACCGACACCCACCCCGGCACCGATCAGACCATCCCGCAGAAGGTCACCGTCAATTCCATCCCCAGCCTGGCCGGCGTGAGGATCGGCCCCGATGGTTTGGAAATCACCTACCGCCACCGGACGGGGGATTCTCCGGAGAGATGGTCGCGGGCATTGCCAGCGCTCCGGGCGGCCTTCAAGGCGGCCGGGGTGAACGCAGCGAATCTGGCAGTGACCGAGACCGCCAGCGGCGACATTCGGCTCGCCTTCCACGACCGGGATCCGTTGGCCGAATCAGTGCCCGTCAGCGGCCGTTTCGACGCCAACCGCGGGCGGTCGCTCCTCGGGATCACGGCCGGCGGGGACGAAGCCTGGATCACCTGGAATGGGTCAAGCGGGATGGTCATCGGCGGGGTCCCGGGCTCCGGTAAGACCGCCTCGATGCTCCCGGTTTTCGCCGATATGGCGGGAGCTGCTGAGCTTTTCGTCTTCGACGGTAAGGCCGGTTATGACCTGCACCCGCTGCGGCATATCGCCGCCGTCTACGACCGGAGCGGGGACGACGACGCTCCGTTGGAGACCTTGCAGAAACTGGAGGCTCTCCGGGTTGATCGGGCAGAGGCGATGCACAAATGCCTTGGTGCCAACAACTTTTGGAATATCTCGGAAGCCGATCGGAAAAAGCACGGCCTCTATCCGGTGTTCTGCGTGTTGGATGAGGTTCAGACCTGGCTGGACACCAGCGGAAAAAGCACGGAGGAGAAAGCGGTTTCCGGACAGATAACGAAGCTCGTCCGGACGCTGATTCAAAAAGGCCGGTCGGCGGGGATCGTCTGCATCTTGACCACCCAGAAACCGGACGCCCAGAGCATTCCGACGGTCATTCGCGATAACGCCGCTTTGAAACTTTGCTTCCGGGTGAGCACCCCGGAGCAGGCGGTTACCGTCTTGGGCAAACAGCCAGGAGATGCACCTGACCCAACCCGAATTCCCATGAGTTGCAAGGGCCGTGGGGTCATGGAAACCGAAGGACGGGGGATCGTTTTGCTCCAGGCGGGCTACCGCAGCCCGGAGGATTTGGAAGCGGAGCTGAAGGGGAAAATCCCGGTTCCTGACCAGGCCATGGTGGCTGCGGCGATGCTTGGCCGGAAGCCGCCGGAAGCCACACCGGAACCCCCGGCTCCCGAACCGAAACCAGCTTCCGAACAGACCCCGGCTCCCGAGCCGGCACAGGAGCCGGAACCGGAGCCCCCGACCGAACCCCCGACCGAACCCCCGGCCCCTGAATCCACCGATCCCGTCAGGGATTACGCAATCCGCGCCGGCTTGCTCCGCCCGGATGACCGCCCCGCTGGCAGCTTGGCAGACGAAGAGGACGACGGACAATGGTAGAACCGAGAATCGCTGTCGCCCTGGACATCACAACCACCGTGGTTTCTTTCGCCGCGGTCGTTGAAGGTAAACCCCTACCGCGGTGCGTGCCGATCGCTAGCCCGGATCCCGGCGGGGCCCACAGCTTCGCATCCACCTTGCATCATCACCATTCGATCGTCTCCCGGGTCATGGAAACCGTGCTGAAAGCCGGCGTCCCGGAGGTCTGTGTGCTGGTGAAAAACCTCTGGCAGGGCCCCGATCGGGATCCATCAGCTGAGCGCCGGGCCGGCCTCCGGTGGCTCCTGGCCGATGCCCTGGTCACCGCCGGTGTCCCGGTCGCCGAGATCCCGTTGTTGACCTTGAGCACCTTCATCGGGTCTTCGCCGGTTCCCGGCCGACGCGGGGCGGACGCCATCGTCTCCCGCCTGAAAGAGGCTTACCCCCGGCTTGAAATCCCAGGTCAAGGCTTCCGGGGTACCACTGCCGCGGCCGCGGTCGCCGGTGCGATGGCCTGCGGGATCGAGACCCTGATCCCGGTCACGAGCGACCGGTTGAAGATCCTGGCAGGCGCCGGGAACCGAGGGATCCAATGGCCGCCGTCACTCAAACCGCCGGCAACCCTGGGCGAATGGGCCCGACTCAACGCCAACGAAACCACCCCGGCCAACCTGGCCGGATAGAAGGAGGAGACCGAGATGACCGAACCAGACACTCACGCCGAGGCCATGGCTGCTTTCACCGCCAAGTTCGGCGGCCAGGACGCCGACGAAGACGAGGAGAAGGATTAATGAAAATTCCACTGCTGTATGCGATTCCGGTTGTCGCGGCTGCCGTCGTCGCCTCCGGCCTCGTCCTGGGCCTGGGTGCCCGCGAACACCCGGATCCGTGCGTCACCCGCGGATTCCATTCCACCGAAGAGTGTCCGGACGCCGCCGCGGTGCCGGTCGTTCTCCCACCGGACATGCGAACCGACGGCGACCGGACCCCGTTCGTCGGACGCCCCGCTCAGTCCGGCAGCTTCGATCCACCGCCGGGAGATCACACACCCCGGGTCGGCGACCCCCGCACCCCACCCGCGCCGGCGGATCATGCTCTCCCGCCGGGGGCGTTGCCGGTGGTGCCGAAATCGGTTTGAGGGCAGGGGAATTCGACCTCTGACCGGTGGCTATCGGCTTGAAAGCAAGAGAGTAACGTACCACGGTTTGATGTATGATGGAAAGCGTGACGGTTGCTACCAACGGATCCCGCCAGGCGCCAATCCCTGAAAATCCGACCGCGCCCGACTGGATCAGGACCCATCCAAACCCGGCCGTCCGCGACGTGGTCGCCGCCCTGTCTCATCTGCTCGCCGGCACCCGCCCGGAGAGGCAGGAGACCGGGAACACCTTCGCGGAGAAGGTTTTAGGTGTCACTCCGGACTCGCCGCTGACCGCCGAGCAGGCCCCGCTGACCGCGATAACCAGGATCACGTTTGGCCTGGTGCTCGCCGATTGGATCACCGAACACGGGGCGGCCGTCGGCCCGCATGGGGTACCGGCCCCGCCCAGCTGGACGATGGAAGCATTCGGTGAGGATACGAAATTTCGTCTGCCACAGAAACTTTCGGCTGGATTCCCCGCCGGGACGCTGGCTGATGTTCCCGTGGTGATCCGATTCAACGGGAGGGGCGGCTACGACGCCAACGAACTTGAAGTCGTCGCCAGGCCGTCCGATCAGGCGGTCGCGCTGGAAGTCTTGGAGAAAATTCGGGAGACGGCGAAGGCTCGGAATCCTTACCGGGGTCGGTGGCTGCGGGTGACCCTGAGCTCCGGTGGAAAGCTCGGTCTCTTGGTCGAAACCCCGCCGGAAACGAGCCGCGACCACATCGTCGCCGACGAAACCCTGTGGCGCGAGCTCGATCTGGCGATTAGATCGGTCGCGGAAGATCACGAGCGGCTCCGGGCAGCTGGGCTGGGCTGCCGCCGCGGGGTGCTGTTGTCGGGGCCGCCGGGGGTCGGGAAGAGTGCGGTGTGTGCAGCGGTGGCCGCCGAGCTGCACCGGGATCACGGATTTACGGTCTTGATCGCCGACCCGAAGGTCGGCGAATCCGCCCTCACCACGGTGATGCGTCAGGCCGCGGAGTTGGCCGGTGACACCGGTACTGCCGTCATCCTCGAAGACCTCGATCTGTTTGTGCCGTCCGATCGTAGGATCGGCGGCCGGGGGTTGGCAGAGCTCCTCGCCGCACTCGACGCAGCCCCGACTACCCGCCTGCTGACTTTGGCATCGACGAATAGTGTCTACCTCGACAAAGCCGCGGTTAGGGAGGGTCGATTTGACGCGAAAGTCGCTGTGGCACACCCGGATCGAATGACGATCGAGAAGCTGCTGAGCTGCTTCCTGCAGGGCCTCCCCGAGGCCGCCGAGGTTGACGTAGCCGCCGTCGCCGGGATGGCCGCCGCCGGTGAGACCTCAGGGGCGGCGCTGCGGGAGGCCGTCCGCCGGGCCGTCCTCGGCGGCCCGGTCACCACCGCATCACTGGGTACCGCAGTCCGGGAGATGCGGGCGCGGGCGGAGGCCGCTGCCCCAACCGACGGGAGCTACCTGTGACCACCGAGAGCCTGCTGCCCTACGTCCGTCTGACCCGGTCAGGCACCGGGGAAGCCGTGGTGCTTCTGATCACCGCCCACGGGGCCGAGCGGTTGACCCTCACCGCCGCTGCCCGGGTAGCCGGGGAGCTCACGGAGACCGTCGCCGACGCCCGCGAGCGGAGTCTCCGAGCGGACCTGGAACTGGCCGTCGGGACCCTCGCCGGCGGTGCCGAGGAGGGCGCCGCGGTGGCGAAGACGCAGGGCCTCACCCCGGGGTAGCAGGCGGAGATCCTGGCGCTGGCCCCTGATGACGGTCTGCCGGTCGACCCGTCGGGGAGCATGCCGACTATGGATCGGGCAGACTAACCTCACCGGTCGACCTGATCACCGTGTCACCCCCCGGCCCGTACCGATTGATCATCCCGGTCAGCCATTCCGCGCCGACCGGGTTCGCTGTGTGGACCCGTACGATCTTCGGCCACCCGCCGTGCTCGGCCAGGTGCAGCACGATCGGTCTCGTCGTGTCCTCGCCGCCGAGGTCGTGGTCCAGCGACAGCTCGATTACCGGGATGCCGCTGCGGAGGATCTCCAGCGCGGCGGACGATGTCCGTGCCACGGTCCAGCTCCCATCGGGCGGGTCGCGAAGATCGTCGACGAAGAGTTTGATGGGTGATGGCTTCTTCCCGGCGGGATGGCCTGCGCCGTACTCGATCGGGCCGCTGACCGTGTAGTCACCAACCTCGATCGACCGGGAGAGGCCCTCGTAGTAAGCGTCGTCGCGGACGGTCTCGGCGGCATCTCGGTGATCGCCTCCAGCGTCTTCGCGGTCACCGTCGGCGGGCTGGCCCATGGAGACGATTCTAGGGAGCTGGAACAGCCCGGTGATGTCAGGATGTGTCACAGAGATGTCACAAGACCTGTACCCGAACCCCCACTCCAACACACTGAAAGCCCAGGTCAGGCGAGTTAGGCATAGTTCGGCGACCTGGGAGAACGTGTCTGCCTTCGAACTGAAAAGCGGAAGGTCGCCGGTTCGATCCCGGCCCTGGCCACTTGGCTTTTCGGTCTCGACAGGCCGCTTTTCGGTCCCCTCGGACCCACGACCCGGGTCATGCACTCCGCCCGCAGCGGCCATGGCTGAGTGCACACGCCTTGTTGCCGACGTCACCTGCCGAGCCACCGAGTTGCGGGTGATCAGCCGGAGCGCTGGCTGTCTTCCGCCACCCGCGGTCGCAGGATCTCGGCGACCTCGGTCATCTTGTGCCGCGTCACCAGCAGCTCAAGGATCTGCCCCGCGGTCTGCGGCGGGTTGGTCCGGCGATTCGCCATCTCTCGCAACGCGCGCACCCCAGCATGCGGGTGTGCTGAGACGGTGTTGGCGGCGAACTGATGCGGGTACACGGTCTCGACATCGGCCTCCACGAGCACGCGTGCCGTGCTGAACCCAGCACGGCGATCATCGGTGACGATGGCGTCGGCTTTGCCGATGATTGCCGCGTGAACGACGTGGCCGTCGTCGGGGTCGTTGAGTCCGTAGCCGTACTCGCGGTCTTTGGGGGCGTGAACCTCCGAGCCCGGGAACGCCTGCTTCAGCTGGTTGAACAAATGCTGTCGGCGAACGGCGCTATCGCTGATCCCGCGCTTGCTGTGGAGGCCGGCGAGTACGTAATCCAGCTCGAAGAGAATCCCAGATCCCCACAGCGGTGCGTACGCCTCCTCAGTGGCGAGTTGCAGCAGGAAGTCGCGCTGAAGGTTCGGCACCAGAGCACAGGTGTCGAGGACAGCCCGATACATGTGCGCGAGTCTTTCAGAAGCCGCGGACGGTCAACGCTTGCGTTTCGCCTCGGTGAGCAACTGGGTGACCTCGTCGGCGTCGGCTTCCGCAAACTCTGCCGAGCTCTCGGTGATGAACCGGTTGCGGCGAGTGCGAAGCTCCTCGCGGTAGGCAAGGACATCAGCGAGGCGGAGCTTGCGACGGACTGCGCCCGGCACATGCGCGTGCAACTCTCCGTCTTGGATGAGGCGAACCACGGTGGGGCGGCTCAGGCCGAGGATCTCGGCAGCCTGCTGGGTGGAGATTTCCTGGTCGCGAGTGAGGATGCTTATCGACTGGCCGCGGCTGAGGGCGTGGACGACACGTTTGAGAACCTCGTGAAGCTGCTCGGTCAGTTCGACGCGGTCGTGTTCGCCCGCGCCGGACAAGAAGAAGGCGGGCGCAGGAGATGTCCTGTGTCGGGCCTCGTGCGCCTCGATGAAGCTGAGGACATTGGCAAGCCCATCGGCATCGGCTGGAACCGGGCTGACGATCTCCGCGGAGCCGGTGCTCATCGGTCACCTCACTTTTCGTCCCACCCTCGGAATGCGACCAGTCTAACGAAGTTGCGAAAGTTACGAAAGGGTGGTGAGGCGTCAGGCGTCGACAACCGCGTCCGTGGTGGGTGCGGGCGAGTCGGTGCCCCGCCTCCTGTGGTGATTGGCGTCCGGTGGCGGGTGGTGGCCGGCCAAGCGGTGGACGGTTCCGTCGTCGACGTGCTCATAGACTTGGCCGCTGTGCGCCTTGGATTCCCACCGCTTACGGCCGCAATCGCCGTCGCCGCCGTGATCGCGGCCACCGTCCTGCCGACCACCGCGACGGCCAGTGACAAGCTGCTGCTCGGCGGTGGAGCCGGGATCGCACTCAACGGCGACACGCTGTGCACGCTGACCGCGATCGGATACGACGACGCGGGCCGGCTGATCGGCTTCACCGCCGCGCACTGCGGGGGAGTGGGCGCACCCGTCGTCGTCGACGGCGCCGACGACGAGGGCGTCGTCGGCACGGTGACGGCCACCGACGACGGTCTCGGCTACGCGGTGATCGAATTCGATCCCGCCAAGGTGGCCGGCATCCGCAACTACGAGGGCTTTGCGATCAAGGGCGTCGACACCGACCCCGGTCACGCGCAGCAGGCCTGCATGCTCGGCCACGTCACCGGTGTCACCTGCTGGGACGGTGACTCCGGCGCGGTGAACCCCGACGGCAACGAGTGGTGGCAGCCGGGCGATGACGGGGCGCCGGTCACGGTCGACGACCTGATCGTCGGCATGGTCCCCGACGGCTCCGTTCCGGTCGCGCCACTGGCCCAGCCGGCGTCGGGGATCGTGTCGTTCAGTGCGATCCTCGACGACGTGAACACCCGGGGCGGTTCGGGCGCCGGGTTCACCCTGGCCGATTAGCGGTCAGTTGCCGATGTAGCCCTTACCCAGGTTGACGATGTTGCAGGTGGCGCCCTTCACGGCCGGGGCGGGCACATTGTTGGTGTGCGACACGATGGTTCGCCCGTTGACCGAGACCCGGCAGGTGATCGACCCCGGGGCGTCGCCCGGATGCGAGCCGGTGAAGGTCAGCGACCGTGCGTCGCCGTTGTAGTCGAACGCCGTCGACCACGGCAGGCCGACAGTCGTCACCTCCGGCTGGCCGTCGGCGCCTATATACGACACCAGCACACCCTCGGTGAAGGTTCCGGTCAGTTCGAACACGATCGGGATCGCGGCGTACGCCGGCGCGGGCGCGATGAGGGGTGCGACAACACCCAGGACGGCGACGGCGGACAGTCCACGGACCCGGCGAGTGATCGATTTCATACGCAGATGGTAGCGCCCGAGATTCCCAGAGTTCTCCTAATAGAATACTGAGTAACTTTGAGGTACGTTCAGCCTGGTTCGCGATTCCGAGGCGTTGCGCGGACGGCGGTCATCAGAGTTCCGGAAGTTGGCGGTATGTCGGGTCACGGCGCAGGGACACGTCGGTTCGTCGGCGCCGTGTTGGGCGTGTCCGTGGCGTTCGGGCTGGTCCCGTCGGCGCGGGCCGACTTCGACTTCGACCAGCTGTTGGACCCGTCGACGTGGTTCGCGGTGCCGGATGCGGACCTGGCCGGGGCCGCTGCCGCCGACGGGACCGCACTGCCGTACGGCGCGGTGCCGCTGCAGGTGGTGGAGACCATTCACGGCCAGGAACCGGTGGTCGACGTCTCGATCGGCGGCGGACCGACCGTGCCACTGGTGGTCGACACCGGGTCGGCCGGCGTCATCGTCCCGATCTGGGACCTGGGCTGGCAGCAACTGGCCTTCCCGACCGGCATCGGCATGTCCGAAATGGGCGGCGGCAACTACTTCTTCTACCTGCAGATCCCGGAGACCGTCGACTTCGGCAACGGCCTGGTCAGCAATCCGACCACCATCGACGCGGTCTTCTTCACGTTCCCGGCGTCGTTCACCGCGCCGCTGCTGCCCGCGGAGGGCCTGCTCGGCATCGGCGTGAACCAGGTCGGGCCGGAGTCCGAGCCGATGACCGCCGCAATGCCCGGAAACCTCAGCGACGGTGTGCTGATCGACGAGCCGCAGCACCTGCTGCAGTTCGGTCCGAACCCGCTGCCGGTGCGGGCCGTGGTCGAGGGGGCGCCGGGCGCACAGCTCACCGTGCAGTTCAACGACGGTCCGCTGCAGCAGATCACCGCCGTCATCGATTCCGGTGGAAAGTTCGGCGAATTCCCCGCGTCGGTGATCCCCGCCGACGTCGCCACCCACCTCGGAATCGGGAACCTGCAGTACCTCGACATGCAGACGCGCATCTCGGTGTACACCGCCGACGGCGCGACGCTGCTGTACTCCTATATCCCGACCGGCTTCGACGACGACCCCATCGTCACCGGCGGCAGCACCCTCGACTCCTACCTGAACAGCGTCAACACCGGGAACATCCTGTTCGCGCAGAACCCCGTCTACATCTCGAACTCGCCGAGCGGCGTCGGTCAGACGATCTTCGACCAACTGCCGCAGTGACTCAGCGGCGCAGGGTGTCGGGGCACAGTTCGGTCTGGGCGGCGTCGATCTGAACGTCCGCGGCCTCCGGGCTGTAGTAGAACGTGTTGGTGAGCTGGCGGACCAGGTCGCCCGACGAGGTGCCGGACCGGTAGGTGCCGGTCTGGCCGTACATCCGGAGCAGCGCGCAGACGTAGCGGCCGGAGGACAGCTTGACGGTGTCGGTGACGGGGACCGCCACGCCGGACTGGTCGACCTTGGCCAGGTAGCTGGCGTCGTCGGCGTGTGCGGCCGGTAGCACGGTGAGGGACGCAATCGCCATGGCGATTCCGGCGCCGGTGGAGATCATTCGCATGACGTCCATCGTGCCACCTCCGGCGCGTAAATCCCCGCGCGCCTCCAACTGCCTGACTATGGTGCAGCCATGGCTGTGAAGGATTCCCGCGAAGTCGTCATCGAAGCGAGCCCCGAGGAGATCTTGGACGTCATCGCCGACGTCGCCTCGGTCCCGGACTGGTCGCCGCAGTACCAGAGCGCCGAGGTGCTCGACACCCACGACGACGGCCGGCCGCGCCGGGTGCGGATCCGGATCAAGGCTGCCGGCCTCACCGACGAACAGGTCATCGAGTACACCTGGGCCGCCGACAGCGTCGGCTGGACGCTGATCTCCGCCGGCCAGCTCAAGGCGCAGGACGCCAAGTACACGCTCACCCCGCAGGGGGACAAGACCAAGGTCCGCTTCGACATGAACGTCGACCCGTCGATCCCACTGCCGGGCTTCCTGCTCAAGAGCACGCTCAAGGGCGGCATGAAGACCGCGACCGACGGCCTGCGCGACCAGGTCATCAAGATCAAAAAGGGTCGCTGACCGGGGCCGTTGAAACCCTGCCGGCGACCGGCGTCGGGACTAGGCTCAAGGTAGTGGCTGTTCGGGCATCGCGGGAGATCGTCATCGATGCGCCGTTGGAGAGAATCCTCGACGTCATCGCGGATTTCGACGCGGTACCCACGTGGTCGTCGATCCACCGGAGCGCCGAGATCGTCGACCGGTTCCCGGACGGCAGACCGCATCGCGTGAAGGTCACGATCAAGGTGGTCGGCTTGGTCGATCGGGAACTGCTGGAGTTTCAATGGGGCCCGGATTGGGTTCTGTGGGACGCGATCGCAACCTTCCACCAGCACGGGCAGCACGGCGAGTACACGCTGCATGCCGAGGAGCCTGACCGGACCCGGGTGGAGTTCGCGGTCACCTGGGAGCCGTCGGCGCTGCTGCCGGGATTCCTGGTCAACCGCGCCCGCAACCAGGTTCTGACCGCAGCGACCGACGGGCTTCGGTCCCGGGTGATGACGGTGCTGGCAACGGGGAAGTCGGGAACCTGATGGCGGTCCGGGCATCTCGCGAGATCGTGATCGACGCGCCGCCGGAGGCGATCCTGGATGCGCTCGCCGATGTGACCGACCTGGTGTCGTGGTCACCGGTGCACAAGCGGATGGAGGTGCTCGACTCCTACGCCGACGGCCGCCCCCACCATGTCCGCGCAACCATCAAGGTGCTCGGCCTGGTGGATCACGAGATCCTGGAGTACCACTGGGGCCCGGACTGGATGATCTGGGACGCCAAGGCGACCGCACAGCAGCGCGGTCAGCACGTCGAATACACCCTCAAACGTGAGGGCGTCGATCAGACCCGGGTGCGCTTCGACATCACCGTCGAACCCTCCGGGCCGATCCCGGGGTTCCTGGTGCGGCGGGCCAGCAAGCTGGTGCTGCAGACCGCCACCGAGCGGCTACGTCAGCGGGTCATGGGCGGCGCGGCGAATCCCCAGCCGTGATCGGACGCAGCGCCTCCAGCCGCCGCAGCGCCTCGTCGAGGGTGGCGTCGGGTTTGACGAACGTGAACCGCACCAGGTGATTCCAGTCGTTCCTCCCCGCGTCCGGTACGCAGAAGGCCGACATCGGGATCGCCGCAACCCCGGCGCGATGCGGCAACTCCGCGCAGAACGCCGTGCTGTCGTCGTACCCGAGCGGGCGCGGGTCGGCGCAGAGGAAATACGTGCCGAAACTGTCGTGCACGTCGAAGCCGATCCGCTGCAGCCCGGCCGAGAGCCGGTCCCGTCGGGCCTGCA
The DNA here is from genome assembly GCF_018455725.1 of Mycolicibacter acidiphilus. Taxonomy (GTDB): domain Bacteria; phylum Actinomycetota; class Actinomycetes; order Mycobacteriales; family Mycobacteriaceae; genus Mycobacterium; species Mycobacterium acidiphilum. The sequence continues at coordinate 55,104 of NZ_JAHCLR010000003.1, read as the reverse complement.
TCGTCGCGCGCAACTGCGCCACCCAGTCGTCGCCGGTGTTCAGTGCGAGTGCCACCGCCGGCTGAAACGGCGCCCCGCCGACGTAGCTCAGATACTGCTTGGCCGCCCGGACGCCGGCGATCAACTCCGCCGGCCCGCAGGCCCAGCCGATCTTCCAGCCGGTGCAGTTGAACATCTTCGCCGCACTGGAGATCGTCACCGTGCGCTGTGCCATGCCGGGCAGGCCGGCGATCGCCCGATGGCTGCGGCCCGGGTAGACCAGGTGCTCGTAGACCTCGTCGGAGATCACCAGCAGGTCGGCTGAGACCGCGATCTCGGCGATCGCGGCCAGTTCGGCGTCGGACAGCACCATCCCGGTCGGGTTGTGCGGGGAGTTGACGATCAGCGCCCGGGTGGCGGGGGTGACCGCGCGACGCAACGCGTCGACATCCAGAGCGAAACCGCGGCCGTCGGCAACCAGCGGGACGCTGACCCGTCGGCAGCCGGCCATCGCGACCACCGGGGAGTAGGAGTCGTAGAACGGCTCGATCAGCAGCACCTCCGAGCCCGGTTCGACCAGCCCGAACACCGCCGCGGCGATCGCCTCGGTGGCGCCGACCGTCACCAGCACCTCGGTCTCCGGGTCGTAGTCGACACCGTGGCGCCGCTTACGTTGCGCCGCAACGGCTTCCCGCAGCGCCGGGATCCCCGGCCCGGGTGGGTACTGGTTGATCCCCTGATCGATCGCGTCGCACGCGGCCTGCAGCATCGCCGGCGGGCCGTCCTCGTCGGGGAAGCCCTGGCCCAGGTTGACCGCGCCGATCCTTGCGGCCAGCGCCGACATCTCCGCGAAGATCGTGGTGGCATAGGGCTGCAGCCGCGACACCGTCATAATCGGCCAGCTTAGGAGCCGGTGCGCTCAGTTCGCTCAGCGGCGCCCGAACCCCTCGAAGATGTTCCAGGACTGGCTGCCCCTGACCGCGTGCAGGTAATAGGCCCAGTTGGCGGTGGTCATGGCGCCAGCGGCGAAACCGAGGCCGATCGCCCGCAGGATCTGGTCGCTGACGTCGGCGGCCACGCCCAGCGTCCCGGCGGCGATCGCCGCCCCGGCCCACACCAGGCCCTTGCGCCACATGCCTTTGACGAAGAAGTAGAACGGGAAGAACACGAACGCAAGGAAATTCGAGTTGATCCGCATCCGCTCGCGCCACGGCAGCGCCTTGAAAGCGGCCCGCGCCTCCGGCGACGACGTCGGCAGGCCGTAGGCGTCGAAGAACGCGAAGCGCTGCTGCCAGGACGGGGAAAGGCTCTCGGAGGTCGGGGCATCGGTCATGGGCAGCAGTGTAGGCAGCCGTCTTGTTCCGGCCGGCCGGTGCGACCGTCGCCGCCTCCCAACCATCCGGTTGATAGGGGGTCCCTGTTAGGGTGGCTGACAGGGGACTACTCTCCCAGCAGACGTAATCGAACAACCCACGTCGAACCCGAAATTGAAGAGGAATTCCAGCCATGTCCGAAGAAGCCTTCATCTACGAGGCCATCCGCACGCCGCGGGGCAAGCAGAAGAACGGATCCCTGAACGAGATCAAGCCGCTGAACCTGGTCGTCGGGCTGATCGACGAACTGCGCTCGCGCTTCCCCGACCTCGACGTCAACCAGATCAGCGACAACGTGATGGGCGTGGTGTCGCCGGTCGGTGACCAGGGCGGCGACATCGCCCGCACCGCGGTGCTGGCGGCCGGCCTGCCGGAGACCACCGGCGGCGTGCAGCTCAACCGGTTCTGCGCGTCCGGCCTGGAGGCGATCAACATCGGTGCGGCCAAGGTGCGCGCCGGCTTCGACGACCTGGTGCTCGCCGGCGGTGTGGAGTCGATGAGCCGGGTGCCGATGGGCTCCGACGGCGGCGCCTGGGCGTCGGACCCCGAGACCAACTACCAGATCGGCTTCGTCCCGCAGGGCATCGGCGCCGACCTGATCGCCACCATCGAGGGCTTCTCCCGCGAGGACGTCGACGCCTACGCGGTGCGCAGCCAGGACAAGGCCGCCGCGGCCTGGTCCGGCGGCTACTTCGCCAAGTCGGTGGTCCCGGTCCGTGATCAGAACGGGCTGCTCGTGCTCGACCACGACGAGCACATGCGCCCCGGCAGCACCGTCGAGAGCATGGGCAAGCTGCGGACCGCGTTCGACGGTCTCGGCGAGATCGGCTTCGACGCGGTGGCGCTGCAGAAGTACCACAACGTGGAGAAGATCAACCACGTGCACACCGGCGGCAACAGCTCCGGGATCGTCGACGGTGCCGCGCTGGTGCTGGTCGGTTCCGAGAAGGCCGGCAAGGAGCAGGGCCTGACCCCGCGGGCGCGGATCGTCGCGGCCGCCACCAGCGGCGCAGACCCGGTCATCATGCTGACCGGCCCCACCCCGGCCACCCGCCGGGTGCTGGACCGCGCCGGCCTGACCGTCGACGACATCGACCTGTTCGAGATCAATGAGGCGTTCGCCTCGGTGGTGCTGAAGTTCCAGAAGGACCTCAACATCCCCGACGAGAAGCTCAACGTCAACGGCGGCGCCATCGCGATGGGCCACCCGCTGGGCGCCACCGGCGCGATGATCACCGGCACCATGGTCGACGAGCTCGAGCGCCGCGGCCTGCGCCGCGCCCTGATCACGCTGTGCATCGGCGGCGGCATGGGCGTCGCGACCATCATCGAGCGCGTCTGAGACATCCAAGCGGAAGAGAAACGGGAAAACCTATGGCAGAGAACACCATCCAGTGGGACAAGGATGCCGACGGCATCGTCACGCTGACGCTGGACGACCCGACCGGGTCGGCCAACGTGATGAACGAGCACTACAGCGAGTCCATGCACAACACCGTGGAGAAGCTGGTCGCGGAGAAGGACTCGATCACCGGCGTCGTCATCACCAGCGCGAAGAAGACCTTCTTCGCCGGCGGTGACCTCAAGGCGATGATCCAGATCACCCCGGACCAGGCGCAGCTGGCGTTCGACAAGGTCGAGAACATCAAGCGCGACCTGCGCGCCCTGGAGACCCTGGGCAAGCCGGTCGTCGCCGCGATCAACGGCGCCGCGCTCGGCGGCGGCCTGGAGATCGCCCTGGCCTGTCACCACCGCATCGCGGCCAACGTCAAGGGCAGCCAGCTCGGCCTGCCCGAGGTCACCCTGGGCCTGCTGCCCGGCGGCGGCGGCGTCACCCGCACCGTGCGGATGCTCGGCATCCAGAACGCCTTCATGACCGTGCTGAGCCAGGGCACCCGGTTCAACCCGGCCAAGGCCAAGGAGGTCGGCCTGGTCGACGAGCTGGTCGACACCGTCGACGAGCTGGTGCCCGCCGCCAAGGCGTGGATCAAGGCCAACCCGGACAAGGGTGTGCAGCCCTGGGACGTCAAGGGCTACAAGATCCCCGGCGGCACCCCGTCCACCCCGGCGCTGGCGGCCAACCTGCCCGCGTTCCCGGCGATCCTGAAGAAGCAGCTCAAGGGCGCCCCGATGCCCGCGCCGCGCGCGATCATGGACGCCGCGGTCGAGGGGGCGGCGGTCGACTTCGACACCGCCAGCCGCATCGAGAGCCGCTACTTCACCAAGCTGGTCACCGGCAACGTCGCGAAGAACATGATCCAGGCGTTCTTCTTCGACCTGCAGCACATCAACGGCGGCGGCAGCCGGCCCGAGGGCATCGCCCAGGTGCCGATCAAGAAGATCGCCGTGCTGGGCGCCGGGATGATGGGCGCCGGGATCGCGTACGTGTCGGCGAAGGCCGGCTACGACGTGGTGCTCAAGGACGTCTCGCTGGAGGCCGCGCAGCGCGGCAAGGGCTACTCGGAGAAGCTCGAGGCCAAGGCGCTGTCTCGCGGCAAGACCACCGAGGAGAAGTCCGCGGCGCTGCTGGCCCGGATCACCCCGGCCGCCGACCCGGCCGACCTCAAGGGTGTCGACTTCGTCATCGAGGCCGTCTTCGAGAACCAGGAACTCAAGCACAAGGTGTTCCAGGAGATCGAGGACATCGTCGAGCCGAACGCGCTGCTGGGCTCCAACACCTCCACCCTGCCGATCACCGGTCTGGCTACCGGTGTGAAGCGCCAGGAGGACTTCGTCGGGATCCACTTCTTCTCCCCGGTCGACAAGATGCCGCTGGTGGAGATCATCCGCGGTGAGAAGACCTCCGACGAAGCGCTGGCCCGGGTGTTCGACTACGTGCTGGCGATCCGCAAGACGCCGATCGTGGTCAACGACAGCCGCGGCTTCTACACCTCCCGCGTCATCGGCACCTTCATCAACGAGGCGCTGGCGATGCTGGGCGAGGGTGTGGAGCCGGCCAGCATCGAGCAGGCCGGTCAGCAGGCCGGCTACCCGGCCGCGCCGCTGCAGCTCTCCGACGAGCTGAACCTGGAGCTGATGCACAAGATCGCCGTCGCCACCCGCGAGGGCATCGAGGCGGCCGGCGGCAGCTACACCAAGCAGATGAACGAGATCGTCGTCGAGAAGATGATCGAGCTCGGCCGCTCCGGCCGTCTGAAGGGTGCCGGCTTCTACGAGTACGTCGACGGCAAGCGCACCAACCTGTGGCCGGGCCTGGCGGAGACGTTCAACTCCGGTTCCAAGGACATGCCGTTCCAGGACATGGTCGACCGGATGCTGTTCGCCGAGGCGCTGGAGACCCAGAAGTGCCTCGACGAGGGTGTGCTGACCTCGACCGCCGACGCGAACATCGGCGCGATCATGGGGATCGGGTTCCCGCCGTGGACCGGTGGCACCCACCAGTACATCGTCGGCTACCCCGGTGGCCAGGCGGCGTTCGTGGCCCGCGCCAAGGAGCTGGCCGCCCGCTACGGCGAGCGGTTCGAGCCGCCGGCGTCGCTGCTCTAACCCGGCGACACGACGTGGAATCCCCCGAAACCCCGCGGTTTCGGGGGATTTCGCGTCTGCTGGCCCGCCGGGTCAGCGTCGCGGCGTGGCTCGAAGTTGCGCTGTGGCTGTCGTTCGGCTACGTCGTCGCCGGGGTGGGCTGGCTGTTCATCCACCCCGACAGTGTCGAACGCATCCAACTGCAGGCTCAGCAGCAGTTCGGCATACCACCGGACAGCATCTATGAACTGGCGACGGTCGCGGAGGTGACGGTGCTCTGGCCGGTGGTGCTGCTGCTGCCATCTGGAGCCTGTGGCGCCTGACCGCTCAGATCGCGCCGAGCTCGGCCGACACCCAGTGCCGCGGCCGCAGATGGATCACCAGCTGCTCGCCCAGCTCAGACAGGGCGAACTCCAGATACTTCTCCGCCCGTGCCGGCGGCAGGTAGCGGTGCGCCAACTCGATGTGGTGGGCGTCGGTGCCGCGTTCGACACGGCTGACGGCGCCCTCCACGGCGACGTAGCGCAGGCTCGGCTCCACCCGTTCGACCATCAGCGTGAAGCACCCGGCGGCCTCGATCAGGCCGGCTTTGCGTGACCCGGTAGCGGTCAGCACCCACGGTTCACCACCGGGGGTGTACTGGTACCACATCGGCACCGTCAGCGGTCCGCGGCCGGTGCCGCCGTCGACCGAGAGCGCCGCGATGTGCGGCTGTGCCAGAAACTGTTCCCGCTCGTCCTTACTCAGGGCCATCAGCCGAGATTAGCGACGTTGACCGCCTCAGGCAGGCTGGTTCGTGCGCTGCGGCTCACTGCGGTAGCGTGCCCGACGGCCGTCGATGCGGCACATCCGCCACACCAGGCGTGCCGCGGGGTTCATCAGGCCCACCTCGTGGCAGAGCATCCGGACGTCGGCGAACATCGCCTGCGTAGTCCGTGCGGAGGCGTCGGCACCACCGAACATCGTCTTGCGCACCGACCGTGGCACGCTGAAGCGGCCCTGGACGCCGCGCGGTGGAACCAGCACCTGGCCGGCCAGCATCCGGAAGACGACCGGGACGTACAGCGACATCCAGAACCGGTTGATCCGCCACGTTCCCGGCACACGTTTGCGCAGGTAGGAGTCGGCGAACGAGATGTGGCGGGACTCCTCGGCCACGTGGATCGCCATCACCTTCTCCACCAGCGGATGAACCCGGCCGGGCTCCCGCAGCGCGTTGGTCTGGATGACGTCGACCGGCACCTCCCCGGCGAGCACGCCGAAGAAGAACACGTTCGGGAACGGGCCCGCGTACAGCGCCAGCAGCGGCGACACCCAGCGCATCCAGCGCCGCATGCCCGGGACGTCGACCCCGATCCGGTTGACCAGCTCCTGGAACATCAGGACGTGGTTGCACTCCTCCACCGATTCGTGCAGGCAGTAGCGGTGTTCGGGGGAGCCGTTGGGGACCCAGGAGGCGTAGTGGATCAGGCCGCGGATCAGCATGCTCTCGAACTGCAGGGTGACCTTGGCGATGTTGGCCTGCCGCCACAGCCCGATCTCGATCTGCTTGTCCAGCGGCTGTGCCCGATACCAGGGGTGGCGGCCGAGCGGATCGGAGTCCGACAGCACCCAGCGCGGGTCGTCGGCCGTCACCGCCAACTCCGGCGCGTTCCAGTCGATGTCGGCGTAGGGATCGAAGTGCCGGCGCACCGACGCCTCCGACAGCGTCGTCAGGCTCGCGACGTAACCGGGGTCGTCGCCGATCTCCCGGGCCTGCTTCGAGCGCTTGACCAGGACCGATCCGATGAATGCGAGCAGGGTGACGACGAGCGCGACGGCCCCGGCCACGCAGCCGACATCAATCAGCGTTGTGAGCATCTGGACCCCCCTTCGCTCACGTCACGGCGGTGCGCTGCGGCAACGGTGCCGACAGAAGTTCAGGCTACAACGCCAGCGGGGGGCGTACAAAAGTAGCCACTCGATTTTTGTGCAGTGGTTATCGACTGTTCATCCGCCGCCACAGCAGGTCAGACCGCCGGACCCAGCAGATCGTCGGCGTCCTTGATGAGATAGCCGTAGCCCTGCTCGGCCAGGAACCGCTGCCGGTGCGCGGCGTATTCGGCGTCCAGGCTGTCGCGGGCCACCACCGAGTAGAACACCGCGCCGCCGCCGCCGGCCTTGGGCCGCAGCAGTCGGCCCAGCCGCTGCGCCTCCTCCTGGCGGGAGCCGAACGTGCCGGAGACCTGCACGGCCACCGACGCCTCCGGCAGGTCGATGGAGAAGTTGGCGACCTTCGACACCACCAGCGTGGAGATCTCCCCAGTGCGGAACGCGTCGAACAGCTTCTCCCGTTCAGCGGTGCGGGTGGAGCCCTGGATCACCGGGGCGCCGAGCTTCTCGCCGAGCTCCTCCAACTGATCCAGGTACGCGCCGATCACCAGGGTCTGCTCGCCGGGGTGCCGGTCCAGGATCGAGCGGACCACGCTGATCTTGGAGTGCACCGTCGAGCACAGCTTGTAACGCTCCTCCGGCTCGGCGACCGCGTAGGCCATCCGCTCGCCGTCGGTCATCGTCACCCGCACCTCGATGCATTCGGCCGGCGCGATCCAGCCCTGCGCCTCGATGTCCTTCCACGGGGCGTCATAGCGTTTCGGCCCGATCAAGCTGAACACGTCGCCTTCCCGGCCGTCCTCCCGGATCAGGGTGGCGGTCAGGCCGAGCCGGCGGCGGGACTGCAGGTCGGCGGTCATCCGGAACACCGGCGCCGGCAGCAGGTGCACCTCGTCGTAGACGATCAGCCCCCAGTCGCGGCTGTCGAACAGCTCCAGGTGGCGGTACTCGCCCTTGGTGCGCCGGGTGATCACCTGGTAGGTGGCGATGGTGACCGGGCGGATCTCCTTGCGTTCCCCGGAGTACTCGCCGATCTCGTCCTCGGTCAGCGACGTGCGTGCGATCAGCTCGCGCTTCCACTGCCGACCGGCGACGGTGTTGGTGACCAGGATCAGCGTCGTCGCCTGCGCCTTGGCCATCGCCGCCGCGCCGACGATCGTCTTGCCCGCCCCACACGGCAGCACCACCACGCCGGAACCGCCCGCCCAGAACGATTCGGCGGCCATCTCCTGGTAGTCCCGCAGCTCCCAGCCGTCCAGGGTCAGCGAGATCGGGTGCGCCTCGCCGTCCACATAGCCGGCGAGGTCCTCGGCGGGCCAGCCGATCTTGAGCAGCAGCTGCTTGACCCGGCCGCGCTCGCTCGGATGCACCACCACCGTGTCGTCGTCGATGCGGGCACCGAGCATCGGGGCGATCTTCTTGTTGCGCAGCACCTCCTCCAGCACCGCACGGTCCAGGCTGACCAGCGACAGCCCGTGGGCGGGATGCTTGACCAGCTGCAGCCGGCCGTAGCGGGCCATCGTGTCGACGATGTCGACCAGCAGCGGCTGCGGCACCGCGTAGCGGGAGAAGCTGACCAGCGCATCGACGACCTGCTCGGCGTCGTGGCCGGCGGCGCGGGCGTTCCACAGCGCCAGCGGGGTGATCCGATAGGTGTGCACGTGCTCAGGCGCGCGTTCCAGCTCGGCGAACGGCGCGATCGCCTGCCGCGCCGCCCCGGCCCGCTCATGATCGACCTCGAGCAGCACGGTCTTGTCGGATTGGACGATCAGCGGCCCGTCGGTCATAGCAACCGATTATCCAGATGGCGCCGACACCACCGAGGTGATGCGGTGGATCGCGAACTCGCGCATCTGCCCGGACGTCGAATCGAACGCCACCAACTGGCTGCCGCGCACCAGGACGGGGGAGACCTCCCGCTGGGTGGCCACCCCGGCGGTGTCGACGTAGCCGATCAGCACCGTGGCCCGTTCCAGCGCTGCACGCTTCAACAGGATCAGCGCGGTGCCGGGTTCCATCCGGATGTTGTCGAACGGCGCCGACGTCACCGTGCGCAGTACCCGGACCAGGGCGGTCAGGCTGTCGCCGCTCGGTCCGGTGGCCGGCCGGGGGCCGCGGCGCTCCGCCGGGGTGGGCACCCGCACGCCACGCGGCCGGATGTCGACGATCGTGCCGGTGGCGTCCTCGGCGGCGGGGGCGAAGCCGGCGTCGCGCAGCGCCGCGAGCACGTCGGCGATCGGGGCCAGCGCCACCGCCACCGTCGGCGCCAGCGCCCGCAGCCCGAGCCGTTCCGCGGCCGGCGCCGCGACCGCCTGGGCCAGCAGACCCGGGTCCTCACAGCGCACGAAGGAGGCGGCCATGCCGATCCGCAGCTGCCCGTGCCGGCGGGCGACGTCGTCGATCAGGTAGCTGAGCCCCTGTGGCACCGGGGTTTTGGAGTGCTTGGTGAAGAACGTGTGCAGCCCTGCGCCGGTGCGGCCGACGTCCAGGGCGTGCCGGATCGTCTGCTCGGAGACCCGGTAGACCATCGCCGCCCCGGCCGATTCGACGGCCGCCACCACCGCCAGCTCCTCGGCCAGTTCGCGCTTCAGCGGGCCGGGCACCACCACGGTCAGGTCGGCCTGCACCAGGAAATGGTCGACCGGCTCGGGCAGCACCCGCGCCATCACCGCGGCGGCAGCGTCGGGGTCGGTGAGCAGCGTCCTGCCCGGCGAACTGATCGCGCCGCGGCCGGCCAGCCCCAGCGCGTGCGCCTCGGTGAGCAGTTCGGCGACCGGGCCCGGCTGCAACCGCACCGCCCACCGCGGCCGGCGCCAGATCAGCGCCGCCGACGCGGTCGCGTCGCTGACACCGGCGCCCGCCGGCAGTTCGGCCAGCATCGCCAGCAGCAGCCGGCGGTCCAGGGGGGCGGCGGTGGAGAACAGCGGCGTGGACAGCGCCGCCCGGGGTTTGCCGTCCGGGCCGCGGCTGCCGATCAGGCCCGGCCGGGCCGGCAGCTCCAGCCAGGTGACGGCCAGCAGCTGCCAGCGTTCAGCCGTGGACTTCTCGGCGAACCGGTCGGCGGCCACCGTCGGGGCCCAGTACGGCCCGTCGGTGTCGGCCCAGTCGTGGGCGTCGAGTTCGGCCGCATCCGGGTAGTCGGCGGCGATCAGCCGGGCCGCCGCCGCCACCTCCAGCAGCAGCCCCAACCGGGGTTCGTCGATCCCCGTGGATTTGGACAGCCGCTTGACCTCGCGCACCCCCAGGCCGCCGCTGCGCAGTTCGGCCACCGGGGCGTCACCGAGCGTCGCCAGCAGCACGTCGAGTTCGCGGAGCAGGTCGATCACCGCGCCGGCCGCGGCACTGTCGGCGTCGGCGGCGGTGGTCTGCGCAACCACCGGATCCGGTGTGGTCAGCTGCACCGGGCCGGGCTGTTCGCCGCGCAGCACCTGCCCCACCAGTCGCGGCAGGATGACGGTCTCGTCGTCGACGCGCCGCAGCAGCCCGGCGGCCAGCAGTCGGGGCACCGGATGGTTCGGCGGTGCGTCGGGTGCGGCGTCCCGGGTGCGCCCGATCGGGGAACCGGCGAGCAGCTTCTCCAGCAGGTCGCGCTGCGGCTCGTCGCACTCGGCGATGGCCCCGGAAATGGTCGTGGTGATCGCCCTGGCATCCAGCGTGGCGTCTTCCACCGTGACCTGCCCCGGATGCCACGGCAGGCCGGCGCCGGCCTCGGCGGCCACCCGCAGTTCGCCGTCGGCCGCGGCGGTGCTCCAGCACAGCGCCCGTTCGGTCAGATCGTCGAGCGCGGCCCGCACCGCATCGGCCGGCGCCCGCTCACCCAGCAGCACGAGCAACTCGGTGAGCGGCACCGACCCGGTGTCGGCGTGCAGCACCAGCAGCGCGTCGAGCACCGCAAGCCGCAGGAAATCCAGTTCGTCGGTGGCCGCCCGGACAGACTGGCGCGCCTGCGCGCGGGCAGCCAGCGCCGCAATGCTGCCGGGCGGCGGCTGGGCCAGGTCAGGCCGCCGTTCCAGCAGCCGGATCAGCCGTTCGTCGGGCAGTTCGGCCAGCCAGGACGCCAGCGGCACGCGGGCGTGTTCGCTCATCGACGACCAGCGTAAATCAGCCGCCGCGGGCCGGACTTGCGTGCACAGGCCAACCAGTGGGCGTCGCCGATCCCGACCTGTCAGAATATGAACCGTGGCTGCAAAAATGGATGACAAGAACCACTACGTCGACAACGGCTGGCCGAGCACCGAGCACGGCGAACCCGCGGTGAGCGAGTTGCGCACCGACCGGGCCGGAGCGCTGTCGCCGTTCGGCGATGTCGTGTTCCCGCTGCCCGCCGAAGACCTGCCGTACGTGCATCCGGTCACCGTCGTCAACAAGTAGGTGGCGGCCGTGTCCGGAGCCGGGCCGCTCTCCCACCTGGATGAGCGCGGCGCGGCCCATATGGTCGACGTCAGCGCCAAGGCGACCACCAAGCGCATCGCCGTCGCCGGAGGCGTGCTGCGGACGACGGCGCAGGTGGTGCAGCTGATCTCGGCCGGCGGGCTGCCCAAGGGCGACGCGCTGGCCACCGCGCGGGTGGCCGGCATCATGGCAGCCAAGCACACCAGCGACCTGATCCCGCTCTGCCATCAGCTGGCGCTCACCGGGGTCGACGTCGACTTCGAGATCGGCGCGGAGCAGATCGACATCACCGCGTCCGTGCGCACCACCGACCGCACCGGGGTGGAGATGGAGGCGCTGACGGCCGTCAGCGTCACGGCGCTGACCCTCTACGACATGATCAAGGCCGTGGACCGTGCCGCGGTCATCGACGACATCCGGGTGCTGAGCAAGGACGGCGGCCGCACCGGAGCCTGGGAGCGTTCATGACCACCCGCACCGCCCGCATCATCATCGCGTCCACCCGGGCGTCGGCCGGGGTGTACACCGACCGCACCGGGCCGATCATCGCCGACTGGCTGGCCGAGCGCGGGTTCGCGCCGGTGGTCCCCGAGGTGGTCCCGGACGGCGAACCGGTCGGCGCGGCGCTGCGCGACGCGGTGGCCGCCGCAGTCGACCTGATCATCACGTCCGGCGGCACCGGGATCTCGCCGACCGACGACACCCCGGCGCAGACCGCGACCGTGCTGGACTACGAGGTGCCCGGCCTGGCCGACGCGATCCGTCGTTCCGGGTTGCCGAAGGTGCCGACGTCGGTGCTGTCCCGTGGGGTCTGCGGGGTGGCCGGCCGGACGCTGGTCGTCAACCTGCCCGGCTCGTCCGGCGGCGTGCGCGACGGACTCGGGGTCCTCGCCGATGTGCTGGACCACGCCCTGGATCAACTGCGCGGCGGAGACCACGCGTGAGCGCACAGGTGCTGCGGGCGGCCGTCACCGAGCAGCCGATCCTGCTGGTCGAACACGAAGCGCTGGTGGGGCATCAGGCCGCCGGCGCCGTCGTCGGCTTCGTCGGAATGATCCGCGACCACGACCACGGCCGTTCGGTGACCCGGTTGGAGTACTCCGCGCACCCGACGGCCGAGCAGGTGATGGCCGAGGTGCTCGCCGAGGTCGCCGAGCAGTCCACCGGCATCCGCGCACTGGCCGCCAGCCACCGCATCGGCACGTTGCACATCGGCGACGCCGCCCTGGTGGCTGCGGTGGCCGCGGATCACCGTCGGGAGGCGTTCGCCACCTGCGCGTACCTGGTCGACACGATCAAGGCGCGGCTGCCGGTCTGGAAGCACCAGTTCTTCGCCGACGACACCGAGGAGTGGGTGGGTTCGGCCTGACCGCCGCGCACGAAGAACGCGCACGAAAAAGGGGACCGGTGGCACCGGTCCCCTTTTTCGTGGTTTGCGCGTCAGGCGATCCGCGACGGCTGCTGCGCGAACGCGTCCAGCGCGTCGTTGCCGCTGACGTTCTCCGAACGAATGGCCTGCCACAGTTCCTGGTGGAAGCCTGCGGCGACGGCCGGGCGGTTGGCATCCGGTGCGGGCGCCTCATCGGCGGGGGCCTGCGGCTCCCACCACGGGGCCTGCGGGGCCGGCGGCGGAACGTCCTCGGGCGCGGGGGCCGGAGCCTCGGGGGCGGGCGCCTGCGGCTCCCACCAGTTGACCGGAGCCGGGGCCGGACCCTCCTGGGCGGGCGGGGCGTCCTCGGCGACCGGAGCGGGCGCCTGCGGCTCCCACCAGTTCGCCGGGGCCGGGGCCGGGCCCTCGGGGGCCGGCGGGGCTTCTTCGGCGGCGGGAGCGGCCTCCTGCGGCGCCCACCACGGGGCGGGCGGAGCCTCGGGGGCCGGGCCGATCGGGTTGTCCAGCGCGACGGTCTCGCCGTTCACGTCCGGGTTGTCGACGGGGGCATCCTGCGGGGCGGGCGGGGGCACCTCGCGCTGCGAGGCGCCCGACAGGCCACGGCCGCAGACAGGCCAGGCGCCGCGGCCCTGGGTGGCGAGCACGTGCTCGGCGATCGCGATCTGCTGCTCGCGGCTGGCCAGGTGCGCGGACGGGGCGTACTTGCCGCCGCCGTGGGCGCTCCAGGTGCTCGGCGAGAACTGCAGACCACCCTGGTAACCGTTACCGGTGTTGATGGCCCAGTTGTTGCCGGACTCGCAGCGGGCAACGTGGTCCCACTCGTCATCGGTGGCAGCCGCGGCGTGACCCGCGAAGGCGAGGCCGCCGCCACCGAGCACAGCTCCGGTGAAGGCGATCTTGGCGATGCTGACATTTGACTGGGTGGGCTTACGATGCCGTCCACTCATGCGCCGGAAACGTCCTCTCTATTACGCCTGCGAGGTCAGCTGTCGGGTTCGGGCTGGAGAGGCTGCCCGGCCGGTGTCGCATCTCAGCGACTCGGCTTCACCCCAAGGGGCCGTACACGGTCCCAGGTCCACTCTCGGCGGACCCGGTGGGTCCCCCGCCTCCATCCATGGTGTTCGTCGTGTTTCCCCGCCTCGTCGGATGGAGCTAGGCGCTACGAGTGAGGAAAGGTGTCTCGATCGAAAAGCGTCGAGGCACCCGGGGATGAACGGTAACCGGTTCGCCGCGTCCCGTCACCCTTTCGCGATTACGGTGTTTCCACTGGGAAAGCTGGTTGAATCCCCAGGAAGCGTCACCATATGCGCAGGTCAGAACGCCCTCAATCGGTCTGTTGTCAGCTCGTGACCAAACCGTTATGTGACATAAATCATGTTATCCGCTGGGCTTGGCCCGGCGGGCCGGCGTCGCCTCTCCGTCGTCGAGGCTCGCTACCCGCGGGTCTGATGCGGCGGGCTGGCGTCGCCTCTCCTTCGTCGAGGCTCGCTACCCGCGGGTCTGATGCGGCGGGCTGGCGTCGCCTCTCCTTCGTCGAGGCTCGCTACCCGCGGGTCTGATGCGGCGGGCTGGCGTCGCCTCTCCTTCGTCGAGGCTCGCTACCCGCGGGTCTGATGCGGCGGGCTGGCGTCGCCTCTCCTTCGTCGAGGCTCGCTACCCGCCGGCGAACGGCGGCAGGACGTCGACGGTCTCGCCGTGGTGCAGCACCGTGGACCGGTCCCGCACCGCGACGCCGTCGCAGAGATAGGAGCAACGCGGCAGCACCGCAGCCAACCGCGGGTTGCCTGCGGCCAGTTCCGCCGTCAGGTCGGCCACCGTTGCGCCGGCGGGCAGGGTGAGCGCCGCTGAATCGGTGCCGGCGGCCGCGCACGCCGCGGCGAAATACCGGACGGTCACCACGACCCCGGTCAGCGCATCGGAGGTGTTGGTCATCGCTCAGCCGCCGATCGCGCTCATCGTGCGGTCCGGCTGGATGAAGTCCGGGTTGTTGATCCCGTGCCCGGCCTTCTTCGCCCACATCGCCGCCCGCCACGCCTGCTCGACCGTGTCGTCGTCGGCGCCGTCGCGCATCAGCCCCATCAGGTCCGTCTCCTCCAGGGAGAAGAGGCAGTTGCGGATCTTGCCGTCCGCGGTGAGCCGGGTCCGGTCGCACGTGCCGCAGAACGGCCGCGACACCGAGGCGATGATGCCGAACTTGCCGGCCGGGGTGTCCTCGGTCTCCTCGACCACCCACAGTTCGGCCGGTGACGACCCCCTCGGCTCCGGGTCGGGGATCAGCCGGAACTGCTTCTCCAGCACCGCCAGCATCTGCTCGGCGTTGAGCCCGGCGTCGCGCTTCCATTTGCGCTCGGCGTCCAACGGCATCATCTCGATGACCCGCAACTGGTAGCCGTGCACCAGGCAGAACCGCAGCAGGTTCACCACGTCGTCGCCGCTGATCTCGGGGGCCAGCACGCAGTTCACCTTGATCGGGGCCATCCCGACCTTCTTGACCGCCTCGAGCCCGTCGAGCACGTCGGGCAGCCGGTCGCGCCGGGTGATCTTGGCGAAATGCTCCCGGTCGATGGTGTCCAGTGAGACGTTGATGCGGTCCAGGCCGGCGGCCACCAGCGCACCCGCCCGTCGGGCCAGCCCCAGGCCGTTGGTGGTCAGCGAGATCTCCGGGCGGGGCTCCAGTGCCGCGGCCGCGGCGACCGTGGACTCCAGTTGGCGGGCCAGCAGCGGTTCACCGCCGGTGAACCGAATGTCGGTGATGCCCATCTTGGTGACGCCGATCCGCATCAGCCGGATCAGCTCCTCGTCGGAGAGCAGGTGCTCGCTGGGGATCCAGTCCAGGCCTTCGGCCGGCATGCAATAGGTGCAACGCAGGTTGCAGCGGTCGGTCAGCGAGATCCGCAGGTCGGTGTGGACCCGGCCGAAAGTGTCGATGAGCGGGCCGGATGTCGGCATCTCACTGGCGATCGCGTCCTCGACGGCTTTCTCGAAGGCTGCTCGGGCGGCGCGTTTTTCCGGGTTGGTCTCGCTGTTCCTGGCGGCTTCGGCGGCGACCGCCAGGGGCGACATCTCCGGTGTGCTTCGGTCGTTCAGTGTCATACAGGCGCTCGATCCAGTCGGCCCGGTCAGTCGGCTGGCGCCGACTCGCTGAGCGAGTCGCGCCCGCGACACCGGGGTCGGTATCGGTGGGCCGGCGCCGCTGCGGCCCGGCCGGGTCGCAGAAGAAAGATCGGATCACGTTACGAATTGGACGCAGACTGACTTCGGCGACGCCACCAGCCTACCCAGTCAGCCGGGATGTCTGACAGACCGCCAGCCGAGTAGGATCAGCAGGCATCGCGCCCTTCGCTGATAGGGCGCTTCATTGTGTTTCGAGTGTCATCCGATCCGTCAGACAAGCAGGTGAGACCATGCCGACCGGCAAGGTGAAGTGGTACGACGCCGAGAAGGGTTTCGGCTTCCTGTCCCAGGAGGACGGCGAGGACGTCTACGTCCGTTCGTCGGCACTGCCGTCCGGAGTCGAAGGTCTCAAAGCGGGGCAACGCGTCGAATTCGGTGTCGCCGCCGGCCGCCGCGGTCCGCAGGCCCTGACCCTGAAGCTGATCGACCCGCCGCCGAGCCTGACCCGCACCCGCCGGGAGGTCGCCGGCCCGGCCGAGCACAAGCACAGCCCCGACGAACTGCACGGCATGGTCGAGGACATGATCACGCTGCTGGAGGGCACCGTCCAGCCGGAGCTGCGCAAGGGGAAGTACCCGGACCGCAAGGTCGCGCGCCGGGTCTCCGAGGTCGTCAAGGCCGTCGCCCGGGAGCTCGACGCCTAACCTGGACGGGTATGGGGTCCTACGTCGCCACCGCCGGTGAGTTCACCCGCGACACCGACTACATCACCACCCGCATCACCGCCGACGGACGCGACGGCTATCCCGTCGAACCCGGCCGGTACCGGCTGATCGTCGCGCGGGCCTGCCCGTGGGCCAACCGGGCGATCATCGTGCGCCGGCTGCTCGGGCTGGAGGACGTGCTCTCGATCGGCTTCTGCGGCCCGACGCACGACCAGCGCAGCTGGACGTTCGACCTGGACCCCGGCGGCGTCGACCCGGTGCTGCAGATCCCGCGTCTGCAAGACGCCTACTTCGCCCGGTTCCCGGACTACCCGAAGGGCATCACGGTCCCGGCGATCGTCGACGTGCCCACCGGTCAGGTCGTCACCAACGACTTCGCGCAGCTGACGCTGGACCTGTCCACCGAGTGGACGGCCTACCACCGGGCCGGTGCGCCCGCGCTGTACCCCGAAGCGTTGCGTCCCGAGATCGACGCGGTGGCCCGGCGGATCTACACCGAGATCAACAACGGCGTGTACCGCTGCGGCTTCGCCGGGTCGCAGGCCGCGTACGACGCCGCCTACGACCGGTTGTTCACCGCGCTGGACTGGGTGAGTGGGCTACTCGCGAATCAGCGCTACCTGGTGGGGGACACCATCACCGAGGCCGACGTCCGGCTGTTCACCACGTTGGCCCGATTCGATCCGGTGTATCACGGGCATTTCAAGTGCAACCGGTCCAAGCTGACCGAGATGCCGGTGCTGTGGGCCTACGCGCGCGACCTGTTTCAGACGCCGGGCTTCGGTGACACCACCGACTTCGTGCAGATCAAGCAGCACTATTACATCGTGCACGCGGACATCAACCCCACCCGGATCGTGCCGGGCGGCCCGGACCTGGCGAACTGGCTGACCCCGCACGGGCGGGAGGCGCTGGGCGGACGGCCGTTCGGGGACGGCTGCGCACCCGGGCCGACGCGGGCCGGTGAGACAGTACCGGCCGGGCACGGCGCGTAGCTTTCGTCGCGGCCGGTGACCCCGACACCGACCCGCCACCCTGCTAGACGGTCTCCGGCTCCCACACCGTGCGCACCGCCCATTCAGCGTGCGGCGCCTCGAACATCTCGCCGACGGGGTCGATCACCATCGTGAGCAGCTGTACCACCAGGCCGCGCAGCGGACCGCGCTGCGGGTCCACACTCGGGATGGTCAACGCCATCTTCGTACCGGGTCGGAAGAAACTGGTGGTGGTGTCGGCCGGGTCCCGATAGATCAGCAGCAACCGCCACGGCGACTGGCTGATCACACTGTCCACAGACAGCTGGATCGGGTGATCGCGGTCCACCGGCAACTCACCCTGCCGCTTCGTCATCACGCACTCGTCGAGGTCGAGCACCTCGCAGTACAGGTACGGCTCCGTGCGGGTCAGATGACCGTTGGAGTAGGCGCTGATCTGCGGCTGCTGCGGCGCCTCGTTCCGGCTCAGCTGCCAGGCGCCGAAGCCGGCGCCGAACGCGGCCAGCAGCACCAGCGCCACCACCAGCACCACCGTGCTGCGCTTCGCCTGGAGGGAACTTCCGCTGTAGAGCTTCATGTGCCGATTACCTCCGCGCTAGGGGATCGAGGCGGGTGCCTTCCTGTTCGACCAGCACCGGCCGGTTGCCACCGAAGCCCGGTATCAGCGAGTCGCCGTGGAAGGACAGGACGGTCTGGGCCAGCCCCGGGATCAGCAGTGCGGTGATCGCGGTGAAGCCCACCCACAGATCGGTGTATACCAGCACGCCGAGCGCCCCGCCCAGCACCCAGGCCAACTGCAGCGTGGATTCGGTGCGGCCGAACGCCGACGCCCGCGACTCCTCGGGCAGGTCGTCCTGCAGCGCGGCGTCCAGGGCGGCCTTCGCGATCGCACTCGAGCCCGACGTGACCATGGTCGCGATGACCGCCATCAGCAGGCTGCCGCCGAGCGCCGCCGCCAGCGCCACCGCGGTCACCGCCATCGTGCAGCGCACCACCAGCACCGCCGGATTGCCCAGTTTGAGTCGGGCTGCGGCGAAGTTGCCGGCGAAGTTGCCCGCGCCGGCCGCGGCGCCGATCGAACCGAGAATGCCCAGCTGCACCCAGCCGCTGGCGTCGTGCTGCTTGGCGACGAACGCGGGGTAGAGGAACAGGAAGCCCACCATCGCCTTGATCGTGCAGTTGCCCCACAGCGCGGTGATGATGTTGCGGCCCAGCGGCTGACGCAACGCGTCACCGGTCCGCTTGAAATGCTCCGGCCAACTGCGTTTTCTAGTGCCGTACCGGTAGCTCAGCGTCGTCGGCACCTCGCCGGTGGTGACCTCCACCCAGCGGGGGATCCGCATCGCCAGCCCGGCGCCGGCCACCGAGAACGCCACCACCATGAACAGCGCGCCCGGCAGCCCGAGCAGCCGGGTGAACGCGTACTCGATCCCGGCGGCGATCCCACCACCGACGATGGTGCCGCCGAGCAGGCCGAACATCGTCAGCCGGGAGTTCACCCGGACCAGATCGATGCTGGGCG
Source organism: Mycolicibacter acidiphilus (assembly GCF_018455725.1). GTDB lineage: Bacteria > Actinomycetota > Actinomycetes > Mycobacteriales > Mycobacteriaceae > Mycobacterium > Mycobacterium acidiphilum. Next base: position 36,256 of record NZ_JAHCLR010000003.1, on the reverse strand, counting down.
GCATGACCCGCGGTGTCACCGCGCTGCGCAGCACCGTGAACGACTTCGACAGCACCATCATTGCCAGCGCGCACGGGTACAGCACCCACGGCGGGAAGCTGCCGGACACACCGTCGTAGTTGAGGATCAGCACCGCCGCCAGTGCGGTGCGCAACGCGAACGACGCGGCCAGCGCGACCCGGCGACCGTGCTGCAGGCGGTCCAGGGCCGGGCCGATCAGCGGCGCCACCACCGCGAACGGAGCGATCGTGACCAGCAGGTACAGCGCGACCCGCCCTTTGCTCTCACCGGTGGCCGCGGCGAAGAACAGGGTGTTGGCCAACGCGACCGCCATCGCCGCGTCGACGGCGAAGTTGGCCACCACCGGCCAGGTCAGCGCGGTCAGCCCGGACTTGTCGGCGCCGTCCGCGGTGGCGGCGCGCTGCACCAGTCCATACATCCGGGAGCCCATTTCGCGGCTGCGGGCCGCGGCGACCCGAGTGACCGTGATCCGCTCACCCGGAGCCGGGTCGCGCGGTGGTTCGTCGCGGCGACGGTCGTCGGACCGCTCACCCAGTGGTGGCAGGTAGCGGTTGGCGCTGGGATAGTGAGCCGTCTCGGGATGCTCGCCGACGGACGAGTTCTGAAGGCGCTGTCCGGCGGCGGACGGCGAGCGCTGTGGCCGATCCGAGTCAGGGTTTTCCCGCCGTCGTGCAGACACGGACCGATTCTCTCTCATCCCCGCGATAGGGCGTGCAGGCGACACGTGTGGCCGACCGCGCCGACCTCAGGCACTATTAGGCAGGAAATTTAACGGAAGGGACCAGCGTGACCGGACCCAGCGCAGAGTCAGCGGCGGCGACCATCGCCGACTTCGCCATCTCTGCAGGCCCCCCTGCAGCCCCCTCGGTGGTGCCCGCGGTGCTGGCTGCCGCTGTTGACGCGGCGCGCGCGGCGGTGGCCGAGTTCAGCGGCGCCGACACCGTCGGGGAGCACCTCGGCGTCGACTACGAGGACGCGGCCGCGGCCACCCACCGGTTCACCGCGCAACTGCCCGGCTACCAGGGGTGGCAGTGGGCGGTGGTCGTGGCGGCGATTCCGGGGTCCACGCACATCACGGTCAGCGAGGTGGTGCTGGTTCCCGGTCCGACGGCGCTACTGGCCCCGGACTGGGTGCCGTGGGATCAGCGGGTTCGGCCGGGCGACCTCAGCCCGGGGGACCTGCTGGCCCCGGCGCCCGGCGACCCGCGCCTGGTTCCCGGGTACACCTCCAGTGGGGACCGGGAGACCGATGAGGTGGCCGGCGAGATCGGGTTGGGCCGCCGCTGGCTGATGAGCCCGGAGGGTCGGTCCGACGCGGCGGAGCGCTGGCACGACGGTGAGTTCGGCCCGGGATCGGCGATGGCGCGGGCGACCAAGCGGGTCTGCCGCGACTGCGGGTTCTACCTGCCGTTGGCCGGTGGCCTCGGTCGGATGTTCGGTGTCTGCGGCAACGCGATGTCCGCCGACGGTCGGGTGGTCGACGCCGAGTACGGCTGCGGCGCGCACACCGACACCCCGCCCCCGCCGGCGGGTTTCGGCTCGCCGGCGTTCGAACCGTACGACGACGGGGTGGTGGAGGTTCTCGAGAACCCCGCGGCTCCCGAGGCGCCCGCGACGGCAGAGACGTCCGCCACGGCAGAGACGCCCGCGACGGCGGAGACGCCCGAGGTCCCCGAGACGGTGGTCTCCGATTCCCCCGACTCCCCCGTTGAGGTGGGGGAAGCCGGGGAACCGGAGGCGTCCTAACCGAAGTTCAGCAGGTACTCGCCCGGTAGTACGGCCACCATGTCGTAGAGGGTGTTGCCGATCGTGATGGGCACGCTGATCAGATAGTTGACGATGTCCTGCGGAATGCCGGCCAGCTCGCTGAAGGCCATCCCGAAGTTCATCGACGTCAGGTCGTTGATCATGCGTTCGACGTCGCCGATCAGGGTTCCGGGCAGGCTGATGAGGCTGCTGAACAGGCCCTGAACCGCGGCCATCTCAGCGCTGAGCAGGCCGCTGAGGTCGAACGCCTCGGCGGAGGCGGAGACGTCCATCGCCTGCGCCACTGCAGCGATGCTCTCCGGCGCCGCGGTGCTGAGCAGGGTGACCGAATCGGACACGGCGACGAGGGCGCCCGGATTGCTCATCGGGGTGGCTGCAACCGGGGCCAGGCCTACAGTCAGCAGCGCGGCGACGCCGCCGACGCTCAGCTTCCATGAGTTGAATCTCAGAGTTTCCACGATGTCCTCCTTGGTTGATCTTGTGATGAGAGACGATACTCCACAAAACGAGACAATCAAGGTCAAGCAGGGCCAAAAAAGTGGACCGTGGCTCGAAATCGTTGAAGTGTTTGTCAGCCGTTCTCAGCTGCGGCCTTGATGGCCTGCAGCGAAGCGTTCATCCCGTCGAGCAGTTCCCGCTCGAAACCGGGTACTCCGCCCATGAACGTGTTCGTCAGGAACCGGGACACCGGTGAGATGCCGTCGTGCGCGTGCCGGCTCTCGACCACCCGGGTACCCGACGCCGTCGGCTCCAGCCGATAGCTCCAGACGCTGCCGTTGATCGGGATGCGGAAGGCCAGCTGCCGTTCCGGCGAGAACTCGGTGACGACGCAGGTGGTGGGCCAGAACATCCAGCCGCGCCGGTTGACGTTGATGGTGCGGGTGCCGACGCGCGGTGCGCCGAGCGGCTTCATCCACCGGCACTGCGGGCTCCACTGCGGCATCCGACGGAAGTCGGAGATCAGCTCCCACACCTTCGCAGCCGGGGCGTTGATCTCGATCTCGGTCTGCAGCAGTGGGTTGCTCATCTGGGCCTCCTGGGGTGGCTAAAGTCCGGTCTGGGCGCCGCGGGCGCCGCGTCGTGCGGCACTGCGCTGCACCAGAAAGATACCGGTGCCGAGCAGTCCGACCCCCAGGCCGGCCAGGCTCACCGGCCGCCACGTCTCCAGGCCCGGGACCAGGAACGCCGCCACCGCGGCGATCAGGAAGCCGGCTGCCCCGACCGCGATCACCGGCCAGGCCTGCAACATGGCGGGCGGCAGCGGCGGAGGCTCGATGGCGGGCTCGGTGGACATCGCCGTCGACGTTAGCCGGTGCGCCTCCGGGCGGCCGGTTGGATCGCCGTACCCGATCACCTGACCTGCTAGATTCCCCGCGGGACGGCACGACGTTCGTCGGAAGCCGCGGATTTCGGGGTCGGGAGCGGGATGGACTATCGCAGCGGAGCGGTGGCGTGGCGCTAGCCCCGGGGTACTGCATCGAGCGGACGCTGGGTTCCGGCCAGCGGGACCGCTACGTGTTCACCACGTTCTCCGACAGCGAGGACGACGCCAACCGGCAACTCGCTGCCCGGTACCCATCGCGGACCACGACATGACCGTTCTCAACGCACCCACCGTCGTGGACGTCCACGACCCCGCCGACGCCCGGCTGGATGACTTCCGCGACCTCAACAGCATCGACCGCCGCCCGGACCTGCCCAGCGGGAAGGGCCTGGTGATCGCCGAGGGAGTGCTGGTCGCGCAGCGGATGTTGGCCTCGCGGTTCACCCCGCGGGCGCTGCTCGGCACCGACCGGCGGCTCACCGAACTGGCACCGGACCTGGCCGGCTGCGCCGCCCCCTACTACCGGGTGACCGCGGAGGTGATGGCCGAAGTGGTCGGGTTCCACCTCAACCGGGGTGTGCTGGCCGCCGCGTCGCGGGTGCCGGAGCCGACGGTTGCGGACCTGGTCGACGGTGCCCGGACCATCGCGGTACTCGAAGGCGTCAACGACCACGAGAACCTCGGCTCGATCTTCCGCAACGCCGCCGGTCTCGGCGTGGACGCGGTGGTGTTCGGCACCGGCTGCGCCGACCCGCTGTACCGACGGGCGGTGCGGGTCTCGATGGGGCACGCGCTGCTGGTTCCGTATGCACGGTCGACGCAGTGGCCGGGCGATCTGACCATGTTGCGGGACAACGGGTTTCGATTGTTGGCGATGACGCCCGATCCGCGGGCGCAGACGCTGTCGGCCGCCATGACCGACCTGGGTGACGCACGGGTCGCAGTGCTGGTCGGTGCGGAGGGTCCCGGGCTGTCCGAGACCGCGATGCGGGCCAGCGATGTTCGGGTGCGCATCCCGATGTCCCGGGGCACCGATTCGCTCAACGTCGCGACGGCGGCGGCCCTGGCGTTCTACGAGCGGACGAGGCTGTCGGGATGAGCCGGCCGGAACCCACCCCGTGGGCGACGGGTCTGGTCGTGGCGGGATTCGTCGCCGCGGTCTCCGGGACGGCGATCGCGGTGCTGAGCATCGGCCTGATCCGAGTGCACCCGATGCTGGCGGTCGGACTGAACCTGGTCGCGGTCGGCGGACTGGCACCCACGGTGTGGGGCTGGCGGCGCACCCCGGTGCTGCGCTGGCTGGCGCTCGGCGCCGGTGTCGGCGTCGCGGGAGCGTGGCTGGTGCTGCTGGGCCTCGCCGGTCAGCGCTGACCGGCGGAACCGGTCGAACGCACACCCAGCAGCACGTCCTCCCAGCCCGGGATCTCCGGCTTGCTGCGGCGGCTGCGAGCCGAGGACGCGGACGACGCGCGCTGCCGGACCGGCTCGTCGGGAACGGCGGGCGCCAGCGGCTCGTCGAATTCCAGTTCGGCGACGGTCGCCACCGGCCGCAGCGGCCGCTCGAAGTTCGGGTCGATCAGTTCGGTGGCCACGTCGTCGACGGCGGTCACCGTCCCGCCGTGCGCCCCCGGGGCGAACCGGAAGTGGGCGATGTTGTCGGAGCGGCCGGCCTTCCAGGCCAGCTGCACCGTCCACCGGCCGTCCTCGTTGCGCCAGGCGTCCCAATCGGTGTCGTTCGGGTTGAGGCCGCGTGCCACCAGTGCGCTGGTGACCACCTCCAGCAGCGTCAGCACCGCCGGTCCGTCGGCGAGCACCGGGTGGGCGGCGGCGGCGAGTTCCGCGGCCCGGGACCGCTCCAGCAGCACCGGGTGGGCGAACCGCTCCACCCGCGAGACGTCCACCCCGGCGGCCGCGGCCACCTGCTCGACGGACGCACCGGCGCGGATTCGGGACTGGATGTCGCGGGGGCGCAGCATGTTGCCTCCAAGGTCGAGCTGGGTCTGTCCGCGGTTCTCGCCGCGCAGCGATCCGCGCAGCCGGTCGTCGATCCGCAACCGGAACATCTCGGTGCGCGCACCGTCGTCGGAGTTGCTCTCGCAGATGATGTGTTCGCCGTCGACGTCGAGACCTACGACCGTCAGTTTCCGCATGATGTCTCCTCGCGAAGGCCCGTTGGGTCCGCACTGTAGTGCGTTATCGACTCGTTACCCGGTCGACACGCCGCCGCAGCTCAGAGACGCTCTACGACCCAGTCGACGCAGGCCGTCAGCGCGCTGACGTCGTCGGGCTCGACGGCCGGGAACATCGCGATCCGCAGCTGGTTGCGGCCCAGCTTGCGGTACGGCTCGGTGTCGACGATCCCGTTTGCCCGCAGCACCTTGGCGACCGCCGCGGCGTCCACCGCGTCGGTGAAGTCGATGGTGCCCACCACCGACGAGCGCAGCGCGGGGTCGCTGACGAACGGGGTGGTGTAGTCGCGGGCCTCGGCCCAGGAGTACAGCCGCTGCGCCGAGTCGGCGGTGCGCTTGGTCGTCCAGTCCAGCCCGCCGTTGGCCAGCATCCAGTCGATCTGGTCGGCCATCAGCACCAGCGTGGCGATGGCCGGGGTGTTGTAGGTCTGGTTCTTGAGGCTGTTGTCCACCGCGATCGGCAGCGACAGGAACTCCGGCACCCAGCGGCCCGACGCGGCGATCGCCTCGATCCGGTTCAGTGCCGCCGGGCTGACGATCGCCAGCCACAGCCCGCCGTCGGAGGCGAAGTTCTTCTGCGGCGCGAAGTAGTAGGCGTCGGTCTGCGTGATGTCGACCGGCAGGCCGCCCGCACCGGAGGTGGCGTCGATGACGACCAGCGCGTCCCCGGCGCCGTCAGGGCGATTGATCGGCACCGCCACCCCGGTCGACGTCTCGTTGTGCGCCCAGGCGATGACGTCCACGCTCGGGTCCGACGTCGGCTGCGGGGCGCTGCCCGGGTCGGCGCTGATGATGATCGGGTCGCCGACGAACGGGTTCTTCTTCACCGCCGAGGCGAACTTGGCGCTGAACTCGCCGTAGGTCAGGTGCAGGGAGCGCTGGTCGACCAGGCCGAACGCCGCGGCGTCCCAGAACGCGGTCGCGCCGCCGTCGCCGAGGATCACCTCGTAGCCGTCGGGCACCGAGAACAGGTCACGCAGGCCGCTGCGCACCCGGCCGACCAGGTCCTTGACCGGTGCCTGCCGGTGCGAGGTGCCGAATAGGCCGGCCCCGGTGGTCACCAGTGTCTGCAGCTGCTCCGGACGTACCTTCGAGGGCCCGCAGCCGAACCGTCCGTCGCCGGGTTTGAGGGTGTCGGGGATCGTGAGCTGCTCAGCCATGGTCACTAGCGTAGACAGCGCCCTGTCGGGCCGATCAGGGTAGGTTTACTGTGACGCAAACCACACGATAAAAGCGGTCTGCGTCACGGTCACAGTGCCGGTCGCGAGTCTGGACGGATTGCCGGTACCCGCGGTATCGTTAGACATAACGCATGTAAATGTAAACTTCAGGGGAGGTCTCTCCGATGGCTCAGAAACTGGCTCGGACTCGCATGGTGCGGCGCTGGCGCGCGAACATGGAGGTCTCCGACGACACGCAGTACGTCGACATGCTCAACACCCTGTCCGAGGGGTCGGTGCGCCGGCACTTCAACCCCTACGTCGACATCGACTGGGACTCCCCGGAGTTCAAGGTCTTCGAGAACGACCCCCGCTGGGTGCTGCCGGCCACCGACCCGTTCGGTAAGCACCCCTGGTACCAGCAGCAGTCACTGGAACAGCAGATCAAGATCGGGATGTGGCGGCAGGCCAACGTCGCGAAGGTGGGTCTGCACTTCGAGTCGATCCTGATCCGCGGCCTGCTGAACTACGCCTTCTGGTGTCCCAACGGTTCGGCCGAATACCGCTACTGCCTGCACGAATCGGTCGAAGAGTGCAACCACACCATGATGTTCCAGGAGATGGTGAACCACATCGGCGCCGACGTGCCGGGTATGCCGCGGATGCTCAAGTGGCTCGCGGCGTTCATCCCGTTGGTCGCCGGTCCGCTCCCGATCCCGTTCTGGTTCGGCATCCTCGCCGGCGAGGAGCCGATCGACCACATCCAGAAGGACATCCTGCGCGAGGGCAAGACCCTGCATCCGATCATGGAGAAGGTGATGGCCATTCACGTGGCCGAGGAGGCGCGGCACATCTCGTTCGCGCACGAATACCTCAACAAGCGGGTGCCGAGCCTGTCGCGGCGCAAGCGATTCTGGCTGTCGCTCTTCGTCCCGCTGACCATGCGGGTCCTGTGCTCGGCGATCGTGGTGCCGCCGAAGGCGTTCTGGCGCGAGTTCGACATCCCGCGCTCGGTGCGCAAGGACGTGTTCTTCGGATCGCCGGAGGCCCGTCAGTGGCTTTCGGACATGTTCGCCGACGTTCGGATGCTCAGCCATGACACCGGGTTGATGAATCCGGTCGCGAAACTGGTGTGGCGGATGTGCCGGATCTACGGGCCGCCGGCGCGCTACCGCGCCCAGCCGCAGCGTGCGCACCTGACCCCGGCCGCCTAGCGTCCGATGCCTCACGTCATCACCCAGGCGTGCTGTAACGACGCCTCCTGTGTGTTCGCCTGCCCGGTCTACTGCATCCACCCCAGCCCGGACGAGCCGGACTTCGCCACCGCGGAGATGCTCTACATCGACCCGGACTCCTGCGTGGACTGCGGGGCGTGTGTGCGGGCCTGCCCGGTCGACGCGATCTACCCGGACACCCAACTGCCCGAGAAGCAGTTGCCGTTCGTCGAGATCAACCGGTCCTACTACCCGGAGCGGCCGGAGGGTGTGAAGCTGCCGCCGACGTCGAAGCTGGCGCCGGTGCTGCCCGCCGCCGAGGTGCACCAGCGCGGCAAGTACCCGCTGACGGTCGCGATCGTCGGGTCCGGCCCGGCGGCCATGTACGCCGCCGACGAACTGCTCACCCAGCCCGGCGTGCTGGTCAACATGTTCGAAAAACTGCCCACCCCTTACGGTCTGGTGCGCGCGGGGGTGGCCCCGGATCATCAGCAGACCAAGCTGGTGACCCGGCTGTTCGACGAGATCTCCTGGCGGCGCGGCTTCAACTTCTTCCTCAACGTCGAGGTGGGCGCCGACGTCAGCCACGCCGACCTGCTCGACTACCACCACGCGGTGCTGTACGCCTCCGGTGCCCTGCACGACCGGCGGCTGGAGATCGACGGCATGGGCCTGCCCGGCACCGGCACCGCGACCGAGGTGGTCGGCTGGTACAACGGGCATCCCGAGTTCACCGGCCTGCCGATCGATCTCAGCCATGAGCGGGTGGTGATCGTCGGCAATGGCAACGTGGCACTGGACGTGGCGCGGGTTCTCACTCGTGACCCGAATGAACTGGCGCACACCGACATCGCCGACTACGCGCTGGCGGCGATGCGCGACTCCAAGATTCAGGAGGTGGTGATCGTCGCCCGTCGCGGGCCGATCGACTCCGCCTTCACCCTGCCGGAGTTGGTCGGACTGACCCAGGCGGCCGACGTCGTGCTGGACGCCGAAGACCACGCCCGGGTGCGCAATGACCTTGCGACGGTCCGGGATACCTTCACCCGGCAGAAACTGGAGATCCTGGCCAAATTGGGCGACGCATCGGCTCCGATCACCCGGCCGCGGATCCGCTTCGCCTACGAGTTGACACCGGCCCGGGTGCTCGGCGAAGAACATGCCACCGCAATCGAATTCACCCGCACCGGCACCGATCAGGTGCGCCGGCTCGACGCGGGTCTGGTGCTGACGTCGATCGGGTATCACGGCACTCCGATCGCCGACCTGCCGTTCGACGACGCGGCCGGCGTGGTTCCGAACGAGGGCGGCCGGGTCATCGATCCGACCACCGGGCAGCGGATCCCCGGGGCCTACGTGACGGGCTGGATCAAGCGCGGCACCAACGGTTTCATCGGCACCAACAAGTCGGACTCGCTGCTGACCATCCACACGCTGGCCGCCGATTACAACGCCGGCCTGCTCGGTGAGCCCAAGGGCGGACCCCGGTCGGTCGCCCGGATGGTGCACGCCCGCAAGCCCGACGTCGTCGACGCAGCCGGCTGGAAGGCGATCAACAACGCCGAGAAGGCCAGGGGCGCAGCCGAAGACCGGCCCCGGGTGAAGTTCACTCGGACAGCGGACATGCTCGACGTGGTCGAGGATCAGCACAAGGATCTGCCGCTGCTGCAGAACCTGCTCGGGGCGCTGCGGCGGCGGTAGGGCGTGGCCGTCACGGCACTGCCCGACCTGAAATCCGATGTGGAACCGTAAGCTGATCGCCGGCAGCGGTGCGTATCGCCGCGCAGTTGACTTCTACCTTTACGAAGCCAGTTACGACTGGGAGATGCTGGGCGGGGTACTCGCGAGCGCGGCCGGCATTCTCGAAGAAACGGTGTTCGCCGGCATCGACCCCGGGCAGGTTCCTCTCGCAGATGTTCTGGTCGCCGGGGAGATCCTGCTTGGCGAGCTCTTCGATCACGGGGTGCTGATCGGCGAACTGACCGACGGGGATCCGGGGTTGGAGGTCTGGGCCGGGACGCGCGCCGATTGGTTTGCGCGCATCCGGGATTGGGTCGACGCCCACGGCGAAATCCCGCTGCCGGGGGAGTTCGGCTGGCTGTCGGACCCGACACAGCAATCCTGGCGGGCGGTCTCGGATTATCACGAAGCGCCCGATCGGATGGACCCGCGGCGCATCACCGCTCACGACGCGTTTCACCGAGCGGTCGAGTTGTTGTGCGCCGATCCGGCCGGTGTCATTCCGGTCGGCACGGTGTTCGTGGTCGCGCACGCCACGCTGCGCGAAGCCGTGTACCGCGCTGCGCCGCAACGGGTGCCGTTCCCCCTCGACGAGGTCTCGACCGTTGCGGACCTGCTGTTCACGCAGTTGTTCGACCGCGGTCTGACACCTGGTGACCTTACCGATACCGGCTTTATGCCGTGGGCCGGTACGAGCGCCGACTGGCGGCAGCGCGTGCGGGACTGGTGTGACCAGCACGGTCGTCTGCCGGAACTGCGCGACTGCGGCTGGTTGGTGCCGGCCACCGTCCCCGCGGAGACGGCCGTGTCGGCTGCCGACTGCTTCGACCGCGTGCTCACCACCAGGTGGTCCTACCGGGATTACGTCGACTGGGATCTTCGTGACGCGGGCGAACACCCGGTTGACATCTGCTTTCCGTTTCAGAGCGCCACCAGCGTTGTGCAGCGACTGCTGGTCCCGGGAAACACCCGGCCGTCAGTAGACGACGACATCGTTCACGCCGCCGATTTGATCCTCAACGAACTCTTCGACCACGGTGTCGTCGCCGGCGAGCCCATCGATGAGGAGAACTCGTCGTTCCGTCCGTGGCCCGGGACCCGTGACGACTGGCTGGCTTACATCCGCCACTGGTTGGCCGAGCAGGACCGCCGTCCTCGGGAGGGAGAACTCGCCGCCCTCTACCGGTTGTCCGCGGCGGACGGCCCGTCAGTTCAGACGCCCACCGGAGCGATCACGGCTGGTGCGCAGTACCGAGCGGAGGTTGATTTCTATCTCTTCGACGCCAGTGATGACTTCGTCATGCTCGGAGACCTTTTTGCCTCGGCGTACCACCTGATCCGTGCGGTACGACCGGCCGGCACCGCCGAGAGTCCGGTGCCACTCGATCAGGAAATGGCTGTCGGAGAGGCGATTCTCAACGAATTGTTCGACCACGGGGTGCAAGCCGGTGAGCTGACCGGTACCGGTGACGAGTGGTTCGTGGCGTGGCCCGGAGGCCGGATTGCCTGGATCGCCCGTATCCGTGACTGGGTGCGTGAACATGGCGACACCCCAGGGATCGGTGACTTGGGCTGGCTTCATGACCCGACCATGCAGTCGTGGCGCGGGAAGTCGGACTACCACGAGTCGCCCGACCGGATGGCGCCCGAGCGCATCACCGTGCACGCCGCCTTCAGCGAGTGCACCGACCGGCTGCGTGCGCAGGCAGGCCGTGACGGCGTGGTGTCACTTGGACTGGTCTTCCTGTCGGCGCACGCGGTCCTGCGCATGGCGATTCACCCGCAGGTGCCGGGCCGGACGCGTCATTTCCCGCGGCGGACATCCTCACGGTTGTGGGTCTGATCCTCGGCGAACTATTCACCCAGGGTCTGCAGCCGGTCGAGTTGACCGACACCGACGTTATCGCCTGGAATGGAACGCCGGCCGACTGGCAGCTACGTATCCACCGCTGGGTCGAGCAGCATCAGCACCTGCCGCGGCTGGGTGAATGTTGCTGGCTGCGTGATCCCGCCGCGGCACTCGCAGCGATGCCGGTCAACGCCCGCGTTGATCAGGTGATCACCGACCGGGCGAGTTATCGAAACGCCGTCGAGTTGGACCTTCGCTACATCGACGACCGCCCGGTGACCGTCCAATCGATATTTCGGTCGGCCGCCACCGTACTTCGCTGGCTGACGGTCCCGGGTAACGAGCCCGACAAGCCACGCGCGTGGCACGACGTCGTCCATGTCGTCGACCTGATGCTCAACGAGTTCTTCGACCACTGCGTGGTCGTCGGCGACACCGAGGACGAACCCCCTGAACCCGAACCCGCCGACGCGCTGTTCGTGCCGTGGCCCTACGTCAGCGAACTCGCGCCCTGGCCCGGGACCCGAGTCGACTGGCTGGAACGCATACACCGGTGGGCCGACGAACACCGCCGCTACCCCGGACAGGATGAAATCGGGGTTCTGTACCTGCCTGGCAAGGAATAGAACCGGAGCCTTTAAGCCCCGCGGGCGAGCACCCGGTCGAAGCCGGCTACCGAGTCCGCGCTGCGCGGCCCCGGCCCGACGTACAGCGCCGACGGGCGGACCAGCTTGCCGAGGCGCTTCTGCTCCATGATGTGCGCGCACCAGCCCGCGGTGCGCCCGCAGGTGAACATCGCCGGCATCATCGCCGGTGGGACCTGGGCGAAGTCCAGGATCACCGCCGCCCAGAATTCCACATTGGTCTCGATGGCCCGGTCCGGGCGCCGCTCCCGCAGTTCGGCCAGCGCGGCCTGCTCCAGTGCGGCGGCCACCTCGAAGCGAGGGGCGGCCAGCCGCTTGGCGGTGGCCCGCAGCACCCGGGCGCGCGGGTCCTCGGCCCGGTACACCCGGTGCCCGAAGCCCATCAGCTTCTCCTTGCGGTCCAGGATGCCCTTCACCACCGCGCGGGCATCCCCGGAACGCTCCACCTCTTCGATCATCGGGATCACCCGGGCCGGGGCGCCGCCGTGCAGCGGGCCGCTCATCGCGCCGATCGCACCGGACAGGGCCGCGGCAACGTCGGCGCCGGTGGAGGCGATCACCCGGGCGGTGAACGTCGAGGCGTTCATGCCGTGCTCGGCCGCCGACACCCAGTAGGCGTCGATCGCCTCGACATGGGCCGGGTCCGGCTCACCGCGCCAACGGGTCATGAACTGGCCGGTGGTCGTCGCACACGCGTCGATCGCCGACTGCGGCACCGCCGGAACATCGGTCCCGCGGGCGGACTGCGCGACGTAGGACAGCGCCAGCGCCGAGGAGCGGGCCAACTGGTCGCGGGCGTCGGCGTCGGTGGTGTCCAGCAGCGGGCCGAACCCCAGCGCCGGCGCCAGCATCGCGACCCCGGCCTGCGCGTCGGCCCGCACATCGCCGGTGCGCACCGGAAGTTCCAGTGGCTCAGCCGGTTTCAGGCCGTGCTCGAAGCTGCCGTCGACCAGCAGTGCCCACACGTCGCCGAAGCCGACCCGCCCGGCCAGCTCCTCGATGTCGACGCCGCGGTAGCGCAGCGAGCCGCCGTCCTTGTCCGGCTCGGCGATCTCGGTGGTGAACGCCACCGTCCCTTCCAGGCCGGGCACGAAGTTCTCGGGGACCACAGTCATGGCGGTGATTCTGTCACCCCCGCGTCGGCCGGTGTTACCGACCGGTAAGTCCAGCTCCCGAGCGGTAGCGTGGGCGACAAATGACCACCATCAACAACGACCACCTGGCGGCGATGCGCGTGGAGTACACCTCAGAGAAAGACCACAGCGGCGACCTCGACGAAAGCTGGCTCGACGCAGGCTGGCAGGCGCTGCTGCGCACCTGGCTTGGTGACGCCGAACGTGCCGGGGCGGCCGAACCGAACGCGATGGTGCTGGCCACCGTCGAGGACGGCCGGCCGGTCAGCCGGTCGGTGCTGTGCAAGGGCATCGCCGAGGACGGCATCACCTTCTTCACCAACTACGACTCCGCCAAGGGCGCGCAACTGGCGGCGACGCCGTATGCGTCGGCGACGTTCCCCTGGTATCAGCTCGGCCGGCAGGTGCATGTCCGCGGCTCGGTGACCAAGGTCGACCCGCAGGCCACCGCGGGCTACTGGGCGAAACGGCCGCGCGGATCCCAGCTGGGAGCCTGGGCGTCACACCAGTCGCAGCCGATCGCCTCGCGGGCCGTGCTGCTCGATCAGCTGGCCGACGTCACCGCCCGCTTCGCCGGCGACGACGTGCCGGTGCCGCCGCACTGGGGCGGGTATCTGATCAGCGCCGATGTGGTGGAGTTCTGGCAGGGCCGGGAGAACCGGCTGCACAACAGGATTCGGGTCACCGATGGGCGGATCGAACGGCTGCAACCGTGAACTACGGGAGCTTGCCCTGGTTCTGCGGGCAGTAGGCGAGTACCGCGGCGGTGATGAATCTGCCGGCCAGCGATCCGATGTCGCCCGGAGGTTGGCGTCCGGCGGTGCCGGGCCGATTCGCGTTGTTCACCATCCGGCTGCGTACGTCGTCGAATGACATTCCGCCGTCCAGCTTTTCGCAGACCCGATGTGCCGTGTCGATGAGTTCAGGAACGTTCTGCCCGGCAGGCCGCTGTACGTCGAGCATTGTCAGGAAGCGCTGATCCTGGTCGGGATCGGCCCTGGCGAAGCCGGCGACACCGAGCAGCAGCGCGCTCGCCAGCAGACCGACTCGAAGCCACATGCTGCACAGGATGGCACACCGGGCGTGCCAAGCTGACCCGGTGAGGCTGTTCGCCGACACCGCCCCGCTGCGCAGCCCGGATTTCCGTCGGCTGTGGCTGGCCGGCATCCCGACCGTCATCGGGGCGAACCTGACGATCTTCGCGGTGCCGGTGCAGATCTACGCGCTGACCCGCAGTTCGGCTTACGTCGGGCTCACCGGGCTGTTCGCGCTGGTGCCGCTGGTCGTCTTCGGACTGCTCGGCGGCGCCTGGGCCGACGCGATGGACCGCCGCAAACTGTTGATCATCGCCTCGTGCGGGTTGGGGCTCGCATCGGTGCTGCTGTGGGTGCAGGCCGTGGCGCAGGTGAACAACGTCTGGGCGGTGCTGGGGCTGCTCAGCGTGCAGCAGGCGTTCTACGCGGTCAATGCGCCCACCCGGTCGGCGGCGATCCCGCGGATGCTCCCCGGCGGCGACCTGCCGGCCGCCAACGCGCTGAACATGACCGTCATGCAGTTCGGTGCGATCGTCGGCCCGCTGCTGGCCGGGCTGCTGCTCGGTTTCGCCGACCTGTCCACGCTGTACCTGATCGACGCAGTGAGCTGCCTGGTGCCGATCTGGGCGACACTGCGGCTCTCTCCGATGCCGCCGGTCGCGACGGCCGCCGCGGATCCGTCACGGTGGGGGATCGCGGCGGTGCTGGACGGCTTCCGCTACCTGGCCGGCAACACCGTGGTGCTGATGTCGTTCGTGGTGGATCTGATCGCGATGGTGCTGGGGATGCCGCGGGCACTGTTCCCGCAGATCGCCTACGCCGATTTCGGCGGGCCGGTCGACGGCGGCACGACGATGGCGCTGCTGGCCGCGGCGATGTCGGTCGGTGCGGTCGGTGGTGGGGTGTTCTCCGGCTGGCTGCCCCGGGTCAACCGGCAGGGGCTGGCGATCGTCGTCTCGATCGTGATCTGGGGTGCGGCGATGGTCGGCTTCGGGCTGGCGGTGGCGCGGGCCGGCGGGCATGTCGGGCCGCCGCTCTGGGCGGCGCTGGCGTTCCTGGCGGCCGGCGGCGCCGCGGACATGGTGTCGGCGGCGTTCCGGTCGACGATCCTGCAGGAGGCGGCCTCCGATGAGATGCGCGGCCGGCTGCAGGGGGTGTTCATCGTGGTGGTGGCTGGTGGGCCGCGGCTGGCCGACACCCTGCATGGCGTGGCCGGAGCGGCGGTCGGCACGGCCGCGGCCGCAGCCGGCGGCGGGGCTCTGGTGGTGGTCGGTGTGCTGGTCGCGGCGCTGGCCGCGCCGGTGTTCGTCGCCTATCGGCGCCCGGTGACGGGCTGAGTGACGATGTCGACGTATCGCCCCGCGAGTGATACCTCCCCCCGGGCGGGCGCTTTGACTCGTAACCGACTACCTTCACCTATACACACCCAATCCAAATCGACTGGTTAGTCGAACAGCGCAATGCAAAGGGGTTCTTGTGGCCGCAACCGATGACACCGCCACCCTGAAATACCCGGGCGGCGAGATCGAGCTGCCGATCGTCCGCGCCACCGAGGGGTCTGACGGCATCGCCATCGGTTCGCTGCTCGCCAAGACCGGGCACACCACCTTCGACAACGGTTACGCCAACACCGCGCCGGTGAAGAGCGCCATCACCTACATCGACGGTGAAGCCGGCATCCTGCGGTACCGCGGCTACCCGATCGAGCAGCTCGCGGAGAAGTCGACGTTCATCGAGGTCAGCTACCTGCTGATCTACGGTGAGCTGCCCACCACCGATCAGCTGGCCGAGTTCACCCGCAAGATCCAGCGGCACACCATGCTGCACGAGGACCTGAAGCGGTTCTTCGACGGCTTCCCGCGCAACGCGCACCCGATGCCGGTGCTGTCCAGCGTCGTCAACGCGCTGAGCGCCTACTACCAGGACTCGCTGGACCCGTCCGACAACGACCAGGTGGAGCTGTCCACGATCCGCCTGCTGGGCAAGCTGCCGACGATCGCGGCCTATGCGCACAAGAAGTCCGCCGGGCAGCCGTTCCTGTACCCGGACAATTCGCTGTCGCTGGTGGAGAACTTCCTGCGGATGACGTTCGGACTGCCGGCCGAGCCGTATGCGGCCGACCCCGAGGTGGTTCGGGCGCTGGATCTGCTGTTCATCCTGCACGCCGACCACGAGCAGAACTGCTCCACCTCGACGGTGCGGCTGGTCGGCTCGTCGCGGGCCAACCTGTTCACCTCGATCTCCGGCGGCATCAACGCGCTGTGGGGCCCGCTGCACGGCGGCGCCAACCAGGCAGTGCTGGAGATGCTCGAGGACATCCGTGACAACCACGGCAACGTCAAGGACTTCGTCACCAAGGTGAAGAACCGCGAGGACGGCGTGAAGCTGATGGGCTTCGGGCACCGGGTGTACCGCAACTACGACCCGCGGGCGCGGATCATCAAGGCGCAGGCCGACAAGATCCTGGCCATGCTCGGCGGTGACGACGACCTGCTGAGCCTCGCCAAGGAACTGGAAGAGGCGGCGCTCACCGACGAGTACTTCATCGAGCGCAAGCTGTACCCGAACGTCGACTTCTACACCGGCCTGATCTACCGGGCCATTGGCTTCTCGCCGCGGATGTTCACCGTGCTGTTCGCGCTGGGCCGGCTGCCCGGCTGGATCGCGCACTGGCGGGAGATGCACGACGAGGGCGACAGCAAGATCGGGCGCCCGCGCCAGATCTACACCGGCCACACCGCCCGCGACTACGTCGCGATGAACGGACGGTAGGCGCGACGATGGCGAACTCCAAGCCGCAGGTCACCGTGCCGACCGGGCCCGCCCCCGACGAACTGGTCATCGAGGACATCGTCGTCGGTGACGGTGCGGAGGCCGTCCCGGGCGGTGTCGTCAACGTGCACTACGTCGGCGTCGAGTACGACACCGGTGCCGAGTTCGACAGTTCCTGGAACCGCGGCGAGACCATCGAGTTCCCGCTGGACGGCCTGATCGCCGGCTGGCAGGACGGCATCCCCGGCATGAAGGTCGGCGGCCGCCGCCAGCTGGTGATACCGCCGCTGCTCGCCTACGGGCCGGCCGGCGCGGGACACCAGCTGTCCGGCAAGACGCTGGTCTTCGTGATCGACCTGCTCGGCGCCCGCTGATTGCGGATCGTCGCAATCAGCGAACCGAATGGAAAAGCGAAAACGGTTCGACACCTTCTCTGAATAATCGAAGTCTCATACACTCCAGGTGTCCTGGGCGTGTATCGCGATTTCGGATATTCAAGGAGGGCGCATGCCGGGCTCCGAAAACCACACCGTGACCGGGTGGCGAAAAGTATCGCGCTGGTACCGGCGACCGCCCGGCCTGGGCTGGCTGGTGGCATTGGCGATGGTTCCCCTGCTGCTGGCTCTGATCGGTCAGGGTATGACCGATCGCTCCGAACTCGACGCTCACGGATCGGACCTGTCGGTCCCGTCGCTGACGGTGCCGAGTGCCAGCGTGCCGGCCCGGCCGGGTCTGTCGTTCGCCCCGCTGTCGATTCTGCGCAACGGCCACGTCGTCACGCTCAACGGTGACCTGCCCGATATCGCTTCGCGCACAGCGCTTCTCGACATGCTCCAGGGTGTGTTCGGCGGCGGCGTCAGCCTGGTCGACAACCTGAACATCAAGGCGGGTGTCGCCACCCCGGACATCGCCAGCCTGATGTCGGTGTTCAAGGCGGCGGCGTCCATCTCGGACTTCAAGTTCAAGATCAACGGGGACGCCGTCACCCTGCTCGGCAGCGATGCCGCCGCGGCGGACCGGGCCGCTGTCGAAGCGGCGGCGCGGGCGGCATGGCCGAATCTCAAGCTGTCCAACGAGATTCAGACCCCGACAGCGACCGCCCAGACACCCGGCCCGTCGGCGCCGAGTCCGACCGGGGACTGTGCGAACCTGCAGTCCGACATCAACGCACTGATGAGCGCGCCGGTCACCTTCGTGACCAACGGCCACACCCTGACGCCGAGCGCCCAGCAGCAGCTGAGCCGGGTGGCGGAGAAGCTGAACGGTTGTCACAGCGGCCATGTCGCCGTCAGCGGCTACACCGACAACACCGGCAACGACGCCGTCAACGTGCCGTTGAGCGCCAACCGGGCCAAGTCGGTCGCCGACTTCCTGGTCGCGCACGGTGTGCCCGCGGGCAGCGTCACGTCCAACGGGTTCGGCTCCGCCGACCCGGTCGCCAGCAACGCGACACCGGATGGTCGCGCCCAGAACCGCCGCGTCGTGATCACCGTCAACTAAGGAGGGTCTGCAATGGATTTCATCGTTCATTGGCTGTGGTACCTGCTGGCATTCCTGGTGGGCTCCGCGATCGCCTGGCTACTCACAATTGTGTCGATTCGCCGCACCAGCGAAGAGGACGCCATTGCCGCCCTGCCCGGCTCACGTGAGATAGGAGTGAGCTGATGCACGGCACCAATTGCTGGCTGATTGCGCTGTCGTTTCTGCTGGGACTGCTGCTGACGTTCGCCTTCATGATCCGGCGGGTCAAGCGGGAGGTGCCGGCGATCGATGCGCCGCCCTACGGCGCCGGGTCGGCGCGGGCGGGTGCGGGCGGCAGCGGGCCGGCCGGCTGGACGATCAAGGGCAACGAGGACTCGATGCTCTACCACGGCCCGGCAAGCCCGTCCTACGACGTGACGATCGCCGAGGTCTGGTTCGAAGACGAGGCGACGGCCGCCGCGGCCGGGTTCATTCGGTGGGACAGCCGGCAGAAAGACAAGGAAGACTGACGCCCCGGCGCTAGTGCGGCGGCGGCAACTGCAGCAGCAGGCGCGCCCCGCCCAGCGGGCTGTCCTGCAGCGTCGCGGTCCCGCCGTGCAGTTCGGCCTGCTGCGCCACCAGCGCCAGCCCCAGACCCGACCCGGAGTGCGACGCCGTCGACCCGCGGGAGAACCGCTCGAACACCACCCGGCGTTCATCCTCGGGTAGCCCGCTGCCGTTGTCGTCGACGGCGATCTCCACCCCGTCGCGTGAACTGACCGCCGACAGCTGCACCCGGGTGGCGCCGCCGTGCTTGACCGCGTTGGCGATCGCGTTGTCCACCGTCAGCCGCAGCCCGGCAGGCATGCCGAGGATGATGCACGTCGGCGACGGGACCAGCGAGACCTCCAGGTCGGGGTAGACCCGCATGGCGTCGTGCGCCGCCCGGTCGAGCAGCTCGGTGATGTCGACCGGAACGTGGTCGTCGGACGTCGACAGCTCACCCTGCGCCAGCCGCTCCAGGGCGCCCAGCGTGGCCTCGATCCGGGTCTGGGTGCGCACGACGTCGTGCAGCACCTCGTTGCGCTGGTCGTCGGGGAGGTCCAGCGTAGTCAGCACCTCCAGGTTGGTGCGCATCGCGGTCAGCGGCGTGCGCAGCTCATGCGACGACACCGCCGCGAAGTCGCGGGCCGAGGCCAGCGCCTCCTTGGTGCGGTCCTGCTCGGTCCAGATCCGCTGCAGCATGCCGCGCATGGCCTCGGCGATCTCGACGGCCTCGGTGGCGCCGCGCACCTCGATCTCCGGCCGCTCGTCGCCGGCGTCGATCGACCGGGCCTGCTGGGCCAGCCGGCGCAGCGGCCGCACCGCGAACGACGCCAGCAGCCAGCCCAGCACCGCCGCCGCGCCGATCGCGAACGTGCACAGCAGGATCACCCGGCGATGCAGGTCGTGGATGTCGGCCAGCGTGGCGTCGTAGGTGGCCCCGACGGCCAGTGTGCGCGGACCCGGCCCGGGGATGGCGACCGTGCGCACCCGGTAGCGCACCCCGTCGATGTAGGTGTCGGCGTAGCCCGGCGGCAGTTCCGGCAGCACCACCGCGGAGTTCGACGTCACCTGGTCGGCACGGCGCAGGGTGATCACCGCGTCGGTGGCGCCGGCCGATCGGGGCAGTTCGCCGAGCCCGATCAGCGGCACCGTCAGCCCGGCCGCCTGGTCGAGCCGACGGTCCAGCCAGTACTCCCGGTCGCCGGTGATGCCGATCCAGACGATCGCGCCGATGATGACGGTGACGATCGCCGTGCCGATCGCCGTCGCCAGCGCCACCCGGGTGCGCAGCGACGGGGTGCGGGCGAAGACCCGGCGCAGGATGGTCATGGTGTTCACGGCGGTGCTCACTGCGTTCGCAGCACGAAGCCGACGCCGCGCACTGTGTGCAGCAGCCGCGGCGCCCCACCGGCCTCCAGTTTGCGGCGCAGGTAACCGATGAACACGTCGACGACGTTGGTGTCGGCGGCGAAGTCGTAGCCCCACACCAGCTCCAGCAGTTGCGCGCGGGACAGCACCGCGGTCTTGTGCTCGGCAAGCACGGCCAAAAGGTCGAACTCCCGCTTGGTGAGGTCGACGTCGACCCCCTTCACCCGGGCGCGGCGACCCGGGATGTCGACCTCCAGCGGCCCGACCGTGATGGTCTCCGAGGAGGAACTGGCCGCCGACCCGCGCCGGCGCAGCATCGCCCGCACCCGGGCCACCAGTTCGGCCAGCACGAACGGCTTGACCAGGTAGTCGTCGGCGCCGGCTTCCAGGCCCGCCACCCGGTCATCGACGGAGCTGCGCGCCGAGAGCACACACACCGGCACGTCGTCGCCCATCGCCCGCAGCGCCGTCACCACACTCACCCCGTCGAGCACCGGCATGTTGATGTCCAGCACGATCGCGTCCGGGCGGACCTCCTTGGCGCTGCGCAGCGCCTCCGCGCCGTCGGCCGCGGTCGCCACCTCGAAACCGGACAGCCGCAGCCCGCGTTCCAGCGAGGCGAGCACGTCGGAGTCGTCGTCGACGACCAGTACGCGGGGGGAGGCAGCGGCGTTGACGGGGTTGTTCATGCCGGTCATTTTGCCTGATCGTGGCGGACCGGCGCGGGATGCGACGGTGCGTGCCTTACCGTCGATTCCGTGAACACGGCGTCCGTGCTGCGCCGGCTGCTGCCGTATCTGCGCCCGTACTGCGCCCGCTGGGCGGTGATGCTGGTGGTGGCGGTCACCGGCCTGGCCGCCACCGTCGCGATCCCGCTGATGACCAAGGCCGTCATCGACGGGCCGGTGGCGCACCGCGACCAGCCGGGACTGTGGGCGCTGGGCGCGGCGGCCACCGCGCTCGGGGTGACCGAGGCACTGCTGATGCTGACCCGGCGCTGGCTGGTCGCGCACGCCACCATGGGCACCGAAGCCGATCTCCGCACCGACCTCTACGCCCGGCTGCAGATCCTGCCGATGACGTTCCACCGGCGCTGGCAGTCCGGTCAGCTGCTGTCGCGGATCATGAACGACCTGGCCACGGTGCGCCGATTCCTGTCGTTCGTGGTGGTGTTTCTGGCGCTGAACACGCTCCAGATCATCGCGGTCGTCGTGATCCTGCTGGTGCTGTACTGGCCGCTGGGGGTGGTGGTCTGCGTGTCGATCCTGCCGGTGGTGGTGACCGTGCAGCATTTCCGCCGCCAGTACACCCGACTGTCCCGGGCCGCCCAGGATCAGGCCGGCCACGTCGCCACCCGGGTCGAGGAGTCGGCGCTGGCGCTGCGGACGGTGAAGGCGTTCGGCCGGGAGCGGCACGTGTTCGACCGGTTCGACGCCGAGGCGGTGGCCCTGCACGACGTGGGGGTGCGCAAGGTGACGGTCGCCGCCCGGTTCTGGACGCTGCTGGAGGTGATCCCGAACCTCACCCTGATCGTCGTGCTGGCGTTCGGCGCCTACGCCGCGGGACACCACCTGGTCACGATGGGCACCCTGGTCGCGTTCATCACGCTGATGATGTCGCTGGTGTGGCCGGTGTCGTCGCTCGGTTTCCTGCTGTCGGCGGCGCACGAGGCGATGACCGCCGCCGACCGGATCACCGACGTCTTCGACGCCCCGGTGGAGATCACCGACGGGCCGCTGACCGTCGTGCCGCGCGCCGGTCGGCTGGAACTGGTGGACGTCGGTTTCCGTTTCCCGGACGCGGACGAGTGGCTGCTGCGGCACCTGAACCTGGTGATCGAACCGGGGGAGACGCTGGCGCTGGTCGGTGCCACCGGGTCCGGCAAGTCGACGCTGGTGGCGCTGCTGTCCCGGCTGTACGACGTCACCGAGGGGACGATCCTGCTCGACGGCGTCGACATCCGGGAGTTCACGCTGCCGGTGCTGCGCCGGGCGGTGACGACGGCGTTCGAGGACCCGACGCTGTTCTCGATGTCGGTTGCGGAGAACCTGCGCCTCGGCGCCCCGGACGCCACCGACGACGACCTGGCGCGGGCGATATCGACGGCGTCGGCTCGCTTTGTCTATGACCTGCCGTTCGGACTGGACACCCGGATCGGCGAACAGGGGATGAGTCTGTCCGGTGGGCAGCGGCAGCGGCTGGCGCTGGCCCGTGCGCTGCTGGCCGACCCGACCGTGCTGGTGCTCGACGACACGCTGTCCGCTTTGGACGTGCACACCGAGGCCGCCGTGACCGGGGCGCTGCGCCGGGTGCTGGCCGGTGTCACCGGCGTCGTCGTCGCCAACCGGGCGTCCACGGTGCTGCTGGCCGACCGGGTGGCGTTGCTGGCCGGCGGCACCATCACCGACACCGGGTCGCACACCGAACTGCTGGCTGGGGTGCCGGCCTACCGCTATCTGCTGGCCGCCGACGACGAACTCGACGACGGCGCCGAGCGTCCCGCCGAGTGGCTGGAGGCGCGGCGGTGACGGCCGAGTCGACGGGTTGGCGCGGCCGGCTGGCCGACCCGGCGACGGCCCCGGATGTGGAGGTCATGCCGGGTGCCGGCGCCGCCCGGGCGCTGCTCGGCTCGCTGCTGCGGCCGCACGCGGTGGCGGTGGGGCTGCTGGCCCTGGTGGTCGTGGTGGCGAACGCCGCCCGCCTGGTCGTTCCGCTGCTGGCCCAGCGCGGTATCGACCGCGGCATCCCGCCGCTGCTGGCCGGCGGTTCGCCGCGGACCCTGGCGCTGATCGTCGGTGTACTGGTCGCGGTGGTGCTGGTGCAGGCCGGCAGCCGGATGCTGTTCCTGGTGTGGTCCGGGCGGATCGGGCAGCGGGTGCTGCTGGAACTGCGCCGCCGGGTCTTCACGCACTTCCAGCGCCTCGACGTCGGATTCCACGACCGCTACCCGGCCGGGCGGGTGGTGAGCCGGCTGACCAACGACGTCGACGCGATCTCCGAGTTGCTGACCAGCGGATTCGACAGCCTGGTCAGCGCCGCGCTCACGCTGGCCGGGACGTCGGTGCTGCTGATCGTGCTGGATTGGCGGCTGGGGCTGCTCTGTCTGCTCGCCGTCCCGCTGCTGGTGGTGCTGCTGCGCTGGTTCCGGGCGGCGTCGGCGCAGACCTACCGCGCGGTGCGGGAGAGCGCCGCGCTGGTGATCGTGCAGTTCGTCGAGACCATGACCGGGATCAAGGCGGTGCAGGCGTATCGGCGCGAGCCGCGCAACCAGCAGATCTTCGCCGGCGTCGCCGACCGGTACCGGGCCGTCAACGAGCGCGCCTTCACTCTGGTGGCGATCTTCAGTCCGGGCGTCAAACTGATCGGGAACCTGACCACCGGGCTGGTGCTGCTCTACGGCGGCTGGCGAGTCCTGCACGGGCACATGACAATCGGGACGTTCACCGCGTTCCTGCTCTACCTGCGGATGTTCTTCGAACCGATGCAGGACATCACGCAGTTCCTCAACACGTTCCAGTCGGCGTCGGCGGCGCTGGAGAAACTCGCCGGGGTGCTGGCCGAGCGGCCCGCGATCACCGACCCGGTGGCGCCGGTGGGACTGCGCGAGGCGCGCGGCGAGATCGCCCTGCACGCGGTCGATTTCGGTTATGTGCCGGGCCGGCCGGTGCTGAGCGGGTTGTCCCTGCACATCCCCGCCGGGCAGACGGTGGCGCTGGTCGGCAGCACCGGTGCCGGCAAGAGCACCATCGCCAAGCTGATCGCCCGGTTCTACGACCCGGCCGCCGGATCGGTGACGCTCGACGGCGTGGATCTGCGTGACCTGCACCAGGATGCGCTGCGCCGGCAGGTGGTGATGGTCACCCAGGAGAACTTCCTGTTCGCCGGCACGGTGGCCGACAACATCCGGTTCGGGCGTCCCGCCGCGACCGACGCCGAGGTGGTCGCCGCCGCGCGACGGGTCGGCGCCGACGGGTTCATCGCCGCGCTGCCGAACGGGTACGGCACCGACGTCGCCCGGCGCGGTGAGCGGCTGTCGGCCGGGCAGCGGCAACTGGTGGCGTTCGCCCGGGCGGTGCTGGCCGACCCGGCGGTGCTGATCCTGGACGAGGCGACGTCGTCGCTGGACGTCCCCAGTGAACGGATGGTGCAGCGCGCGCTGCGGACGGTGCTGGCTGACCGCACCGCCCTGGTGATCGCCCACCGCTTGTCGACGGTCGAGATCGCCGACCGAGTGCTGGTGATCGAGGACGGCCGGGTGGTGGAGGAGGGGGCGCCAGCGGCGCTGATCGAGACCGAGGGGCATTACGCGGCGCTGCACGAGGCGTGGGTGCGGGCGATTTCGGCGCGCTAAGCGTCGCTCAGCGGGACGGACCGCGCCGAAATCGCGGGGGTTAGAGCCCGATGTGGCGGTAGCGGGCTAACCGAGTGGCCGTCCGCTGCGCGTCGGGCACGCCGCGCAACGCGGACAGCTCACCGGCGATCGCCGTCGACACCCGCTTCACGAAGTCGATCGGCTCATCGGCGGCGTCCGGGCACTCCGGCACGATCACGTCCACGATCCCGGCGGCCAACAGATCCGCCGACCGGATGCCCTGCGCCGCGGAGAGCTCCGGCGCATGGTCGGTGTCGCGGTACACGATGGCGCTGGCGCCCTCCGGGGGCAGCGGAGCCAGCCAACCGTGCGTCGCGGCCAGCACCCGATCGGCCGGCACCATCGCCAGCGCCGGGCCGCCGCTGCCCTGGCCCAGCAGCACCGAGACCGTCGGGACGTCCAGCGTGATCAGCTCGGCCAGACAGTGCGCGATCTCCCCGGCCAGCCCGCCCTGCTCCGCCTCGACGGACAGCGCCGGCCCGGCGGTGTCGATGACCAGCACCAGCGGCAGCCGCAGACCGGCGGCCAGCGCCATCCCGCGCCGTGCCTCGCGCAGCGCCGCCGGCCCGACGATCCCACCGACCCGGCGCTGCTGGCCGACCAACACCGCCGGCTGGCCGCGGAACCGGGCCAGCGCCAGCAGCGTGGTGGCCGCATCGCCCACCCCGGTACCCGACAGCAGCACCCGCTCGGTGGCGCCGTGCCGCAGCAGCATGCCCACCCCGGGCCGATCCGGGCGGCGGGTGGCCAGCACCGAATCCCAGGCCGGGACATCCGGCACCGGCTGCGACCGGACCGGCGGCGGTGGCGGTCCCGGCGGATCGCAGATCACCTTCAGCGCCCGGATCAGCGTGCGGCGCAGCCACTTCAGCGGGATCACCCCGTCGATCACCCCGTGGGCCTGCAGGTTCTCCGCGACCTGCACTCCCGGTGGGAACGGCTCACCGTAGAGCTGCGCGTACACCCGCGGTCCCAGGAACCCGACCAGCGCACCCGGCTGGCCCAGCGTCACATGTCCCAGTGAACCCCACGACGCGAACACCCCGCCGGTGGTCGGATGCCGCAGGTACACCAGGTAGGGCAGGTGGGCGCGCTTGTGCAGTTCCACCGCCGCGGCGATCTTCACCATCTGCAGGAACGCGACCGTCCCCTCCTGCATCCGGGTGCCGCCGGAACTGGGGGAGGCCAACAGCGGCAGCCGCTCGGCGGTGGCGCGGGTAACCGCCGCTGTGATCCGCTCGGCGGCGGCCACCCCGATCGATCCGGCCAGGAACGCGAACTCACCGGCGATCACCGCGACCCGTCGGCCGGCCACCCGGCCCTCCCCGGTGATCACCGCCTCGTCGCGGCCGGTGGCGGCGCGAGCGGCGGCCAGTTCGGCGGCGTATTCAGCGCTCATGGGCGTCGTCACCGGTGCGGTGTCCCAGCTGAGGAACGAGCCGGGATCGAGCACCGCCTCGCGCAGTTCATCGGCCCCGATCCGGCTCATTCCCCGACCCTAATAGGCTCTCCCCATGATCGGTGTTACCCGCGACGGCAGCGTCCTGACCCTTGAACTGCAGCGCCCCGAGCGCCGCAACGCCTTGAACTCCGAATTGGTCGACGGTCTGCGCGAGGCCGTGCAGCAGGCTGCGAAGGAGGATGTGCGGGCGATCGTGCTGACCGGGCAGGGCACGGTGTTCTGCGCCGGTGCCGATCTGTCCGGCGACGCGTTCGCCGCCGACTACCCCGACAAGCTGATCGCGCTGCACAAGTCGATCGACGAATTCCCGATGCCGGTGGTCGCCGCGATCAACGGCCCGGCGATCGGCGCCGGGCTGCAACTGGCGATGGTCTGCGACCTGCGGGTGGTGGCACCCGAGGCGTTCTTCCAGTTCCCGGTCGCCAAATACGGTCTGGCGCTGGACAACTGGAGCATCCGCCGGCTCGCCACCCTGGCCGGCTACGGCCGGGCGCGGGCGATGATGCTCACCGCGGAGAAGCTGCCCGCCGCCGACGCGCTGGTGACCGGGATGGCGAACCGGCTCGGCACCCTGGCCGACGCGCAGGCCTGGGCGCAGGAGATCGCCGGGCTGGCTCCGCTGGCGCTGCAGCACGCCAAGCGGGTGCTCAACGACGACGGCGCCTATGAGGACCAGTGGCCCGTCCACAAGGAACTGTTCGACCGGGCCTGGGCCAGTCAGGACGTCATCGAAGCCCAGATGGCTCGCATCGAGAAGCGTCCGCCGACCTTCCACGGCGCCTGACCGGGAGCTGACGACCATGCTGCGGGGGGCGGTGCGGCTGGCTCGGATGTCGGGTGGCGCGGCGGCGCTGGTCGCCGGCGGGTGGACGCTGCGCGCGCTGCGCGGGGCTCCCGCCGCGCTGGGAGCCGACCCGGCCGCCATCCATCGGGTGGCCGCCCGTTCGCCGCACTACCGCGACGGCGTCTTCCACAACGCCGAGCGGGTGTCGCTGCTGAACCTCGACACCGAGGAGCAGCGCTTCGTGCTGTGGGAACTTTTCCGAGGCCGGGCGGCCAGCCGGGGGCCGATCCCGATTCCACTGGCAGCACCGGACTTTCCCGGCACACCCGGAGCGCTGGCGGTCACCTGGCTGGGGCACGCGACAGCGCTGGTCGAGGTCGACGGCTACCGGGTGCTCACCGACCCCGTCTTCAGCGAACGGTGCTCGCCATCGGATGCGCTGGGACCCAAGCGGATGCATCCGGTGCCGGTGGAGCTCTCGGCGCTGCCGGCCGTCGATGCGATCGTCATCAGCCACGACCACTACGACCATCTCGACATCGACACCGTCACCGCGCTGGCCCGCACCCAGCGCGCTCCGTTCGTCGTCCCGCTCGGCGTCGGCGCGCACCTGCGGGCGTGGGGCATCGACCCGCACCGCGTCGTCGAACTCGACTGGGATGAGCACACCCGGATCGGCCGACTCACGCTGACCTGCACCCCGGCCCGGCATTTCTCCGGGCGATTCCTGACCCGCAACACCACCCTGTGGTCGTCCTGGGTGATCGGTGGGCCTGCGCACCGGGTCTACTTCGGTGGCGACTCCGGCTACACCGCCGGTTTCGGCCGGATCGGCGCTGAGCACGGTCCGTTCGATGCGACGCTGCTGCCGATCGGCGCCTACAACCGGGCCTGGCCGGACGTGCACATGAACCCCGAGGAGGCGGTCCGGGCGCACCGGGACCTCAACGGCGCCACCACGTCGACGCTGCTGCCGATCCACTGGGGCACGTTCCGCCTGGCGCCGCACCCCTGGACCGAGCCGGTGGAACGACTGCTGGCCGCGGCCGGCGACGACGTGCCGGTGGCGGTGCCGAAGCCCGGCGAGCGCGTCGACCTGCAGAACCGGGCGCCGCTGGAGCGGTGGTGGCGGGTGTGACGATCGCCGTCGGTCTCAGCGACGACGACGTCGCCCGGCGGATCGCCGCCGGCCAGACCAACGACGTCCCGGCGCGGGCCGCGCGCAGCGTCGCTGAGATCGTCGCCGCCAACGTGTTCACCCGGATCAACGCGATCCTCGGTGTGCTGTTCGCGATCGTGCTGACCACCGGGTCGCTGATCAACGGGCTGTTCGGCCTGCTGATCGTCTTCAACTCGGTGATCGGCATGGTGCAGGAGATCCGCGCCAAACAGACGCTGGACAAACTCGCCATCGTCGGCCAGGCGAAACCGTTGGTG
Source organism: Mycolicibacter acidiphilus (assembly GCF_018455725.1). Taxonomy (GTDB): domain Bacteria; phylum Actinomycetota; class Actinomycetes; order Mycobacteriales; family Mycobacteriaceae; genus Mycobacterium; species Mycobacterium acidiphilum. The sequence goes on along the minus strand of NZ_JAHCLR010000003.1, from coordinate 7,979 downwards.
CGCAGACGATCCGGCACTGCGGAGCTGCTTCCCGCCGACGTGGTGCTCGACGACGTCATCGAGATCGGTCCCGGCGACCAGATCGTCGTCGACGGCGAGGTCGTCGAGCAAACCGATCTGGAGGTCGACGAGTCGCTGCTCACTGGTGAAGCTGACTCGATCGGCAAACACGTAGGCGCCCAGGTGATGTCGGGCAGCTTCGTGGTCGCCGGCGCCGGCGCCTACCGGGCCACCCGGGTGGGCCGCGACGCGTACGCGGCGAAACTGGCCGAGGAGGCCAGCAAGTTCACCCTGGTCAAATCCGAACTGCGCAGCGGTATCGACGCCATCCTGAAGTTCATCACCTACCTGCTGATCCCGGCCGGCCTGCTGATCATCTACACCCAGCTGTTCACCACCGACGTCGGCTGGCGGGCGTCGGTGCTGGCGATGGTCGGGGCGCTGGTGCCGATGGTTCCCGAAGGCCTGGTGCTGATGACGTCGCTGGCTTTCGCGGTCGGCGTCATCCGGCTGGGCCGACGGCAGTGTCTGGTGCAGGAACTGCCGGCGATCGAGGGGCTGGCCCGGGTCGACGTGGTGTGCGCCGACAAGACCGGCACGCTCACCGAGAACGGCATGCGGGTCGCCGAGACCGTCAACCTCGACGGCGGGCTGCCGGCCGAGCAAGCGCTGGCCGCGCTGGCCGCCGCCGACCCGAGGCCCAACGCGAGCATCGCGGCCATCGCCGAGGCGTTCCCGTCGGCGCCGGAGTGGACCGCGACCGCCACCGCGCCGTTCAAGTCGGCCACCAAGTGGAGCGGAATCTCCTACGGCGGCAACGGCAACTGGCTGATCGGCGCCCCCGACGTGCTGCTCGACCCGGCGTCGCCGGCGGCCGCCCGGGCCGAGCGGATCGGCGCGCAGGGGTTGCGGGTGTTGCTGCTGGGCGCGAGCGACCGGCCGGTCGACGATCCGCAGGCGCCCGGTGAGGTCACCCCGGTGGCCCTGGTGGTGCTGGAGCAGAAGCTCCGCGACGACGCCCGTGCCACCCTGGATTACTTTGCGACCCAGGACGTCTCGGTGAAGGTGATCTCCGGAGACAACGCGGTGTCGGTGGGTGCGGTCGCCGGCAAGCTGGGGCTGGTCGCCGACGCGATGGACGCCCGGCAACTGCCCGATGACACCGCCGGCCTGGCCGCCGCGCTGGAGACGCACACGGTGTTCGGCCGGGTGCGTCCAGATCAGAAGCGGGCGATGGTGGCGGCGTTGCAGGGTGACGGCCACACGGTGGCGATGACCGGCGACGGCGTCAACGACGTGCTGGCGCTCAAGGACGCCGACATCGGGGTGGCAATGGGGTCCGGCAGTCCGGCGGCGCGGGCCGTCGCGCAGATCGTGTTGCTGGACAACAGGTTCGCCACCCTGCCCTACGTGGTCGGTGAGGGCCGGCGGGTGATCGGCAACATCGAGCGCGTCGCGAACCTGTTCCTGACCAAGACGGTGTACTCGGTGTTGCTCGCACTGCTGGTCGGGCTGACCGGGCTGGGGTCGGTGCTGTTTCACACCAAACCGATGCTGTTCCCGTTCCAGCCGATCCACGTGACGATCGCCGCGTGGTTCACCATCGGCATCCCGTCGTTCATCCTGTCGCTGGCGCCCAACAACGAGCGCGCGCATCCCGGGTTCGTCCGGCGAGTGATGACCGGGGCGCTGCCGGCGGGGTTGATCGTCGGCGCCGCCACGTTCGGCTCCTACCTGATCGCTTACCACGGCATCGCCGCGACGCCGGCCGAGCAGTTGCAGGCGTCGACGACTGCGCTGATCACCCTGCTGGTCACCGCGGTGTGGGTTTTGGCGGTGGTGGCGCGGCCCTACCAGTGGTGGCGGCTGATCCTGGTGGCGTGCTGCGGCCTGGCCTACGTGGCGATCTTCGCGATCCCGCTGGCCCGGGAGAAGTTCCTGCTGGATCCGTCCAACGTCGCGCTGACGTCGGTGGCCCTGGGCGTCGGGGCACTCGGTGCCGCCGCCATCGAGGGGCTGTGGTGGGCGCAGGGCCTCCTGCTCGGGGAGCGACCCAAGTTGTGGCGGGAGTCGGCACCGGCGACAATTGCCGGGCGATAGGGTCTGCGGGGCGAAAGGACTGATCATGGGTTTTATGGACAAGGCCAAGGGGCTGCTGGCGCAGAACGCCGACAAGATCGGGCAGGCGGCCGAGGCGGCCATCGACAAGGCCGGTGACCTGATCGACGAGAAGACCGACGGCAAGTTCGCCGGGGTCGTCGACAAGGCGCAGGATGCCGCGAAGGACGCCGCCAAGAAGGCACTGGCCGACGGCACCGACGAGAGCGCGCAGGCCTGACCCGATGGCGAAGCTCTCCGGATCCATCGACGTCCCGCTGCCGCCCGAGGAGGCGTGGGCGCACGCCTCGGATCTGTCGCGGTACAAGGAATGGCTGACGATCCACCGGGTGTGGCGCAGCGTGCTGCCCGAGGAGATCGAGAAGGGCACCGTGATCGACTCGATCGTCGAGGTCATGGGCATGCCGAACCGGATCCAGTGGACGATCGTGAACTACAAGCCGCCGAACACGATGACGCTCAACGGCGTCGGCCGCGGCGGTGTGAAGGTCAAGATGCTGGCCCGGGTGACCCCCACCGACGACGGTTCGGTGGTCGGCTTCGACGTGCACCTCGGCGGCCCGGCGCTGTTCGGCCCCATCGGCATGCTGGTGGCCGGCGCGCTCAAGAGTGACATCAACGAGTCGCTGCGCCGGTTCGTCTCGGTGTTCGCCGGGGTGTGACGCTGCGCCCCGGCTGGCTGGTCGCGCTGTTCGCCGTGATCCTGTCGGTCAGCGGCTGGCTGCCGTGGCTGACCACCGCGGCGAACGGTGGCGGGCACGCCAGCGCGATCGGCGGCACCGCCGGCAGTGTGGCGCTGCCGCCCCGGTTCGGTGTCGGGCAACTGCTCATGCTGCTGGCCGCCGTCCTGCTGGTGGCCGGCGCGATGATCGGCCGGGAGTTGTTCGCCCGCTCGGCAGCGGTTGCGGCGCTGACGGTTTCGCTGACGATCGCTGCACTGATCGTCTTCTACTACCGGCTCAACGTGGCCGGCCCGATCAGCGCCGGGTACGGGCTGTACGTCGGTGTGGCGAGCGCGGCCGGCGCGGTGGCCTGCTCGGTGTGGGCGCTGGCGTCGGTGCTGGGCGGCCGGCCGCGCTAGCCGCCGCTCACCTGGGCCTCCGGGAACGTCCACTGGCCGGACAGGATCTGCGGTTCCGGCCGGTAGAGCCGGACCAGATAGTTCCAGCCCGGGGTGATCGGCAGGCAGTTGACGACGCCCGGCGTGCAACCGCCGAACTGCACCGTCACCGATCCGTCGTCGGACTTGGTGGCGGTGTCGCCGTTGATCGAGTAGGACTGCTGCGGGTTCGCGGTGAAGTAGCCGTCCCGATTGTACACGCTGATCGACCAGAAGTCCTGCACCGGAACGTTTTTCACGGTCAGCCGGTAGACGGTGCTGCCGTCGTTGCGGGCCGGGGTGACGTTCAGGTACAGCGCGTCCTGTTCGCGGTTGCCGCCCCACGCCGAGGCGGCGCCGATCAAGTGGCGGATCGGGTCGGTGTCCTGCGCCGTCCCGAACATGGCCCGGGTGTCGGGGATCGTCTCGGCCAGGGTCAGTAGCGCGTCGCCGACCTTCTTCTGGCTGACCGGATCCCAGCGGGGCACCTCGAACGTGCCGGAGTCGTTCTGCTGCACGGTGATCGCGTCCTGCAGGGCGCGCGCCGCCGCCAGATCGCCGGGATCCCGCGGGTTGGCCAGCGTGCGGACGGCGACCAGCACGTAGCGGGTGCCGACGTCCTTGCGGTCCAGGGTGTGCTGACCGCCGCCGTAGAACACGTCGGTGATGTACTCGTCCTGATTGATGACCTGCGCGGACATGAAGCGTTGTGCCGGGTCGGGCAGTGTGATCGTCACCGGCGCCGCCTGCAGGTCGAACACGGCCGCGGAATACAGGGTGTCCCGGTTGGGGCGGACCACCAGTTGGCGGTCGATCGGGGTGAAGTCGCGCCAGTGGTAGAAGCGGCCGAAACCGTTCTCGTTGACGATCCGGGTGAACTGCTCGTCGGTTGCGGCCCGCACGAAATTGTCCGGCGAGACCAGCACCATTCCGTTGGGGGTGCTGCGCGGGGCGTCGTCCACCAGTTTGTCCGGGCCGGCTTTCGTCACCGTCAATCCGCAGCCGGTGAAGATCAGCGCCGCCGCCACCATGCTGACCGTGGAAACCCATCGTTTGGCCATGCAGCGCAACCTACCTGCCGCTACCGACCGGTGTCGGTAAAGACAGCGAACTCTGCGGGGGCGTGAACGCTTGCACGTGTCCGTCGTCGCACGTATGGTCCGAAATGAGAGTTAGCCCATAAAACGTCGAATTTGTGATGAGACAGCCCTGGGGGAGTGGCCGTGAGGATCATCAATAACGCAGTTGTCGTCGTCGCGCTCGGCAGCGCGCTGGCGGTCGGGGGCGGCGCACCACTGTCGGCTGCTGCGACCACCCGTGCCGTGACGCTGACGTCGTCGGACTCGTTCCAGCCGACCCTGCAGGAGTTGCTGGACGCCGTCCACGCCGCCGCGGCGAAGGACGCCGCCCTGCCATTCGCGCCGGAGGGCAGCGAGGGCGTCGTGACGACGATGCTGCAGAACACCAACTACGAGTTGCTGATGTCGGGGATATCCCGGGTCACCGAGTTGTTCAACGGGTGGTTCTTCCAGTCCCCGGAGGTGGTGGCCGCCGACGCCTCCGACACCCGCCAGTACTTCCAGTTCTTCACCCCTGACATCTATTACCACGTCACCGCCGGGCTGCACGAGGGTGCGACCTACAAGCTGACCGGCACCCTCGGCGGCGGAACCGAGGCGTTCGCGATCGCCACCGAGAAGATCGACGGCGCATCCGCGGTCACCCAGGGCAGCCTGGAACTCGACCACGGTCTGGTCGTCAACCCCGACGGCACGTTCACCGTCTACATCGGCCCCACCGCGCCGCCGGGTGCGGCGAATTTCCTCGACGACACCACCGCCACTCAGAGCGGCGCCGCCTCGCTGCTGATCCGCGACATGATGGGCAACTGGGCGCAGGGCGGGTCCAACGTCAGCCTGCAGTGCATCTCGGACTGCCCGCCGTTCTTCGCGATCCCCAGTGGCGGCCTGCTGCCCACCCCCGACGGCGGCGACGCGGTGACGGATGTGGCCGGCACCAAGATCACCTCGATCGATTCGCTGCTGAGCACCCTGTTCGGCGCATTCGCCCAGATCGTCCCGCAGTTCAACGACATGAACGTCGGGTTGGCGCAGATCGCCGGGATCAATGAACCGGTCAACTCCATGAGTGCGCTGCAGTCGGAGACCGACCTGTTCCCGACCGGCCTGCCGAGCGCGGCCGTGTCGGCCGGGAACTTCGATCTCGATCCCGGCCAGGCGCTGATCGTCAAGGTGCCCGATGTGGCCGCCGGGTACAGCGGCATCGAGTTGATGAACGTGTTCGGCGGCGGCCTGCCGTCGACCCTGTCGCAGACCACGCTGAACAACACCACCGCGTTCCACTCCGCCGATGGCTACACCTACTACGTCGTCAGCGCCACCAACCCGGGGGTGGCGAACTGGCTGGACTCCGGTGACACCACCCGGGGGGAGATCTTCGCCCGGTTCGAGAACCTGCCCGACGGTGCCGACCCCTACGGCGAGGGCGTGACGACCCAGCTGGTCGACGTCGCCGACGTCGCCAAATACCTGCCCACCGACACCCCGACCGTCAGCCCGGAGGAGTACGCGGCGGACATGGCACAGCGGGTGTTCTCCTTCGACTACGCCCTGGACGCCTCGCGGATGCACGCCCAGCCGGCGTGGCTGCTGCAGGAGGGCCTGCTGTACGGGATGAAGGGGCTGGTCGGCGAGGACGACTTCCAGAAGGTGTTCGGCGAGCAGCCGGCCACCCCGATCGCACTGCGGCTGACCGACGCGCTGAGCCCGAACTGGGACGCCGTCACCCAGGACCTCACCGACCACCCGACGCAGAGTTGGACGGCGATCCTCGACAACCTGCAGTTGGCCTGGAGCGACATCAGCCTGCCGATGCAGTGGGCCGGTATCGCACCGGTGCTGGCGCTGCTGACCGGGCAGAACGTCGGCACGGCGCTGCAGGAGTCGCTGCTCAACCCGAGCTACGGCATCCTCGCCGGGTTCCTCAACGCCCGCGACGACCTGGCGACCGCGATCCTGACCGCCAACAACAACTTCCCGACCGAACTGGGCGCCACCGCGGCACATGAGTGGGCGAACATGAGCGATCTGGTGGCGAACACCCCGCCGATGACGCTCGGTGACCTGGGCTCGTTGCTGCTGAATCCGGGCGAGTTCTTCGGCGGCGCGTGATGGCTGCACGGATCGGTGCCATCGTCGACGACGTCGCCACCGGCAGCTGCGGGTTGCCTTGAAGGGACTTGGCAATCCGGCTTCGGTGGGGCGGATGCGTTCTAGCCTGGTGGGATGAGTGTGCGATGCGCCGAATGCCAATGTCAGTGCGATTGCTGTGCGGACCGCTGCAGATGCAGTTGCTGTCGACCGGAGGAGTCCACTGCGCCGGAGTAGTGGGCGTGCGGCAGCTGGACACTGCTGAACTGGGCGGGGGGCGTCGGTGCCGGCGCATCCGCGCCTGCTGACCGATCTGTTCGTGCGGTAACAGGGTCTGGTGCTGCGGTCGCAGACCGCTGCATACCATCTGGTCGAGGCGCTGACGAGCGGGGACCCGGCGACGATCAGCCAGGCATTCGCACCGGAGCGCAGAGCATCTTCGGGGCGCTGCAACAGATTCCGGGCACGGGGAGCGCGATCTTCGACGACGTCGCCGCCGGGAGCTGGGGATTGCCGTGACGCGGTCCGGCGTTTGGTGCCATGACACCTGCCTGCGGGCTTAACGCCGTTGAAGGTTTGCCGCCGTCCGTGAAGGTGTTGCGTCCCAACAAATGCGGGTTAGTCGCCGTTGGCAGTCGTCCCGGCTGATTCTCGGCGATGGCCCAAACGGGACTTCTGCGGGCAGAGACGTTGCGCAATAATTCCTGCGTGAACCCGAACACTTCGAAGCGCAGTTTCGCCGACTGGCAAAGCGGTCATCCGCCGATACCCGCTGAAGGCGTCGACGCCCTGATCAGTGCTCCTCCGCCTGACGATTGGCGTGAGCAGTCTGAGCAGTGGCTGGCCTGGATATTCGAGGGAGTCAGCATCCTGGGCTGGACCATGACCCAGTACGGGAACAAGATGGTGATCGCCAGTGGCCCGGGGGCCCCGTCGAGTCTCAGCAGAGGCCTGCCCATCATCGACGCGATCAAGACGTTTTTGAGTCTTCCCGAGCCGTCCGGGGGGTAACTGGACTTCCGGTCGCGGTCGATTGCGTGTGGTTCGTGCGCGATGCGGCTGCGCGTCGAGCCTCACGAAGCGCGATCAGGTCACCGCGTTCCGGCACCGCTGCATCCATGCCGCCGGCCCGGATGCTCATCGGGCGTCTCGACCAGCATTTTCGCTGCTAGATAGTGCCCCCGGCAGGATTCGAACCTGCGACACCGGCTTTAGGAGAGCCGTGCTCTATCCCCTGAGCTACGGGGGCGGGGGACCTGTGTGAATAGGTGTTGAAAACTCTAGTGGATCGCCCGGCGCGCTTGGCGTGCGGTGCTGGGGGCGCGCCGGGTGAGGGTTTTTGGCGTTGCTGGAGCTGCGGGCGGGGTTGATGTGCGTTCTGGGGCTGGTGTGACCGGTCGGAGGGCATCGGTGTGCCCTGGTGGGTGGTCAGGCGGCGGTCGCGGGCTGCTGTTGTCGCCGTTGGTGGAGGTAGTTGGCGATGGCGTTGCGGCCGAGGGCGAATCCGATCATGACGGCGTGTTGTCGGGTGGCGGTGTGTGCGGTCATGCGGCCGCCGTAGAGGGTGCGGTCGAGGGTGTTGTTGAGGGATT
>NZ_JAHCLR010000029.1 GCF_018455725.1 Mycolicibacter acidiphilus | reverse complement strand
CGTCATGGCGTTTCATGGGTATGTCGGGGTGCAATCACGGGGTGTTGTCGCGCTGCCGGCGGAGGTCCGGCGTCGGCTGCACCTGGACGAGCCGGGTGCGCAGGTGGAGATCATCGAGCGCGAGGACGGTGTACTGGAACTCCGGCCGTCGCTGCCGGTTCCCGCTGATCAGCGTTGGTTTTGGGCCGAGCGCTGGCAGCAGCGGGAGCAGGAAGTTGACGGCCACATCGCGGCAGGGCGGGTGACGGTCCACCAAGATGGTGATGCCCTGTTGGAGCATCTGGATCGGCTGGACGCTGATCGGTAGTGAAGTTTGAAACGACACCGGCGTTCGACGCCGACTATCGTCGGCTCAAACGTGAGCGCCGCGATGCGTTCCGTCGAGTGCTGACAACCAAGTTCATCCCAGCGTGCGACGCGCTGGTGGTCGATCCGTCGGCCGCCTGGCCCAGGTCGCTTCGGGTCAAGTCGGTTCAGGGCGCGCCCAACGTATTAGAAATGACCTGGTCGTTCGCGAGTCCCGACGGTCGTGCCACCTTCGAACTGGTCACAGTCGACGACGAACTCCGTTGCCGGTGGCGCAGGATCGGCGACCACTCCGTGTTCGACTCGCCCTGATGCCGCGCGGGAGGACAGTCGAGAGTATGGACGGCAACATCAACAATGGATTCCGCTGGCTTAGATCATGTTTCGACACAGAAACCGGACCTTGGTCGCGAGTCGGGAAACTACCCCCTTCACGGTCGAGCCGTATCAGGGCTCGGCAGTCGTTTCTGACTTGCCGTGATCTTCGGGGTTGGAGTCGGTCGTGTCGAGGGGCGCGCATCGTGTGTCAATGTTGACCGGTGACCGCTCAGGCATTCGTCGACGAGTCGGGCAGGGGCGCCCGCTACTACGTGTGCGTAGCGGTGGTGACCGATGGGGACGTGGACTCATTGCGTCGCGTGGCGCGCTCGCTTTGCTTACCAGGGCAACGACGGTGGCATTTCGTGCATGAACGCGCCAGCCGGCGCCGGCAAATCGTCGATGCGCTCGTGAGCAACGCCGCAGCGACCGCGCTGGTTTTTCACGGCAAGGGTGACGAGACCGCGGTCCGAGCTGAAAGCTTCCGCAGAATGGTGCGTCAACTACTCGACCGCAACGTCACCCGGTTGGTTATCGAATCGCGCGAGGGCCGCGACCATCTGGATCGGCAAGTGCTCGTCGGTGAACTACGCGGGCAGGCTGCCGGTTTCGGTTACGACCACCTGCCGGCACATAGCGACCCGCTGTTGTGGGTTGCAGACGCCGTCGCCTGGTGCTCGTCGGCCGGTGGAGTGTGGGCTGAACGGATTCACCCGCTTGTCGGGCACTTGGAGCGTGTCGTCCCTTGAAAGCGCGAAGCCCGGCCGCTCACCGTCCGGAGAGGAGCCGGGCTCACTTCCTGAAGCTCAACGCCCCAGGCTCGTTCGAGTCTATACCACGTCGCTGCCACCACGGAAGCAAACGTTTGGGCATGTGGGAGGTCCTGAGACGTGCGACCTCCGACCCGTGTTCTGGCGGAGCTTGTCCATCGGGGCCTTCGTCCGTGGAGTCGCCAGCAAGCCCACCAATGCGGGTCACTTCACATGTCCCGAACAACACCCCTGCGTCCACTGGTGCTTTTACCGGCGACTTTGTTGATGCTCCAGGTCCGAAATGACACAGAAACGGGACCTACCTCACGTGTCGCGAACGACACCCCATACCCTCGGAGGTGCTTTTACCTGCGATTTTCCCAATGTTCATGGCTCGAAACGGCAGACCGACGTCACCTTGGTCAGCTCGGGGACATCAGCGCCCGGCTGCAGGGTTACCCAAGCCTGGCCGTGACACCCGCCGCTACGGGTCGATGTGGGCGTCGGGCTGGTAGAAGGCGTGCGACGGATACTGCTGGCCGACCGGACCCATCCGGTGGCAGTCCTTCTGCATCGGCGGCGACTTCGGCGGTTCGTAGTAGTAGACGACGCAGCGCTCCCAGGTGCCGTCCGGGTCGACCGGTCCGTCGCACTTCTGCGCGGTGGAGAAGAACAGCAGCGGATTGTCCTGGCACCCGGCGCCGGCGCGGGGCGTCGAAACGATCAGACCCGAAACCGCGAGGACGGCGACCAGCCCGCCCAAGACCCAGTGCCGCACCGGCCGCCCCTTTCCCGTCAATGCCGCACTGACCCTACGCCGGGCGGCGGCCGCTGCGGCGGTGTTTGCTGTCGTGGTTCCCGCACAGCCGCTCCGGTGAGGCGCTAGGCTGCGATCCCGTGACCCAAGCAACAAACAACCCGCAGGCGATCAATGACCTGATGGCGCGCACGCTGGAGTCCCTCCGCGTCGCCTATGAGGATCTGACCGAGCTGGCCGAGCACAAGAACGGGATCACCGCCGTCGTGCAGACCGCCCGGGGCACGGCCCTGATCCACGACCTGCGCAAGCAGATCGACCTCGTCAACAAGCTGCTGCCGTTCAAGGGCTGAGACGGTTTAGCGGCTATTTCTGCGGTTCGGTTCAGGCTGCGTCGGTAGCATCCGTTCCCGTGTTCGCAGCCGGGGTCAGATCGTTCGCCGTTGGGATCTGCGTGTCGCTGTGCGTCGGTATCGTGCCCGCTGCGGCGGATCCGACAGCGCCGACAGTGCAGGCAGATCCAGCGGCCCCGACTGCGTCAGCGGACCCGACGACCTCGGTGGCTCCGGCGGTCCCACCGGTGGCGGCCCCCAATCTGAGCGGCTACACCGCCGTCAACGCCGCCGAATATCCCGCCATCATTCCGGCCGAGTGGGCCAACGCCGAGGCCTGGTCCGGCTCGGTGTTCGAAGCGCCGGGCGGCCAGCGCTGCTCGCTGATGAGCAACTCGCGCGGCGGTTGGGTCGAGGTCAACTGCTGGGGCACGATGCCCAACGGCGCGCAGGGCATCGCGACGGCCTACAACTACACGGCGGGCAGCTTCACCGAGCGTCAAGGTGACCTGACGGGCTACAACGCGAGCCTGGGGGAGTTCCACCTGTTGCCGGCGGGCAGCAAGATCACCCAGCGCACCGCGGACATCTCGGCGACCTGCGCCGTCGACGCGGCGATCTCCTGCGTGGCCGAGCGTCAGGGTGAGGGTGGCAAGCCCGTCCGTCAGCATGGATTCGTGCTGTCCGAGCAGGGCAATTCCCCGTTCTGAGGTGATGTCGGTGGCCGGGTCTACGGTTCCGGCATGGACACCCTGGTACTGATTCTCTGCGTCGCACTCGCGATCCTGGTGGTGATCCTGCAGGTCGTACTGCTGCTGCGGCCGCGGGGTACGGCGATCCCGGCGGAGCAGCTCACCGCACTGCGCGGTGACAGTGAGCGGGTCGAGCGCACGCTGCGGGAGGAGCAGCGGGCCGGCCGCACCGAGCTGGCGCAATCATTCCGCGAGTTCGGCGCTCATGTGCAGGTGCAATTGGACAACCTCAACGGCCGTCAGCGGGAGCGCATCGAGGACTTCTCCGCCCGGCTGGCCCAGTTCAGCGACGGCACCCAACACCGCGGTGAGGCGTTGCGCAACCAGCTGATCGAGGACGCGCGCACCACGCGGGAGGAATCGCAGACCGCGCTCCAGCGGTTCGGCGTCGGCCTGCAGGACACCCTGGAGCGGCTGGGCGCCGACAATCAGCAGCGGATCACCGAGATGCGGACCACGCTGGACCAGCAGCTGAAGAGCTTGCAGAGCGAGAACACCGCGCAACTGGAGAAGATGCGCGCGACGGTCGATGAGAAGCTGCAGGCCACCCTGGAGACCCGGCTGGCCCAGTCGTTCACGCAGATCTCCGAGCGGTTGGAGGCCGTGCAGCGCGGGCTCGGCGAGATGCAGAGTCTGGCGACCGGCGTAGGTGACCTGAAGCGGGTGCTGTCCAACGTCAAGACCCGCGGCATCTTCGGTGAGACGCAACTGGCGGCACTGCTCAGTGAGACCCTGACACCGGAGCAGTACGCCACGAACGTCGTGACGGTGCCCGGCTCCACCGCACGGGTGGAGTTCGCGATCCGGCTGCCCGGCCCCGACGACGGCACCGGGATCCTGCTGCCGATCGACGCGAAATTCCCGCGGGAGGATTTCGAGCGGCTGCTGGACGCCCAGGAGCACGCCGATGCTGCCGGTGAGGTGGAGGCGCGCAAGGCGCTGATGAAACGAGTCGAAGCCGAAGCCGCCGACATCCGTGACAAATACCTGGCGCCGCCCTACACCACCGACTTCGCCATCCTGTTCCTGGCCACCGAGAGCCTGTACGCCGAAGTGCTGCGCCAGCCGGGTCTGTTCGAGCGGTTGCAGGCCGAGTACAAGGTCGTGCTGGCCGGGCCCACCACGCTGGCCGCCCTGCTCAACAGTCTGCGGATGGGTTTTCGCACGCTGGCGATCGAGAAGCGCAGCAGCGAAGTGTGGCAGGTCCTCGGTGCGGTCAAAACGGAGTTCGGGAAATTCGCCGACATCCTTGAGCGCACCCGTAAGCAGTTGGACACCGCTCGCAACACCATCGACAGCGCCGGGGTGCGCAGCCGTGCCATTCAACGGAAGCTCCGCGGAGTCGAGTCGCTGCCGGTGGCGGAGTCGCAGGCGCTGCTGGGGGAGTTCACCGCCGACGCCGATGACGGCCTCGCAGCCGCGGACCTCGAGGTCGCCGTCGACAGAATTTGACCTGAAGTTGAGTCTGGATTCAGTTACGATGTGGCGATGGATGCCGTTCCGGTGGCTGCCGCCCGCCAATTGCCGGCGACGGTGCGTGGGGCCAAGACCCGAGCCGGGCTGATCGCGGCGGCGCGCAAGGTGTTCGAGCGTGACGGCTACCTCGACGCCAAACTCAGCGACATCACCAAAGCTGCGGGCTGCGCGATCGGATCGTTCTACACCTACTTCTCCAATAAGGAGGAGATCTTCGCCGCGGTCCTTGAGCAGGCGCAGCAGGACATGCTGCACCCGGGGATGGACCGGGTCAGTGCCGCCGACGACCCGTATGCGGTGCTGGAGGCCAGTAATCGCGCCTACCTGGAGGCCTACCGGCGCAACGCCAAGTTGATGGGGCTGCTTGAGCAGGTCGCCCAGATCGACCCGGAGTTCCGGGCGTTCCGGGCGCGACGGGCCGATGCGTTCATCCGGCGCAACGCGGCCGGGATCGCCGACCTGCAGTCGCGTGGCATCGCCGACGGCGGGGTCGATGCGCTGCTGGCCTCACAGGCGCTGTCGGGCATGGTCAGTCGGCTGGCCTACAACGCGTTCGTCCTGGGTGGGATCGCCACGGCCGGTGACGACGGATTCGAGGCACTGGTGGCAACCGTGACCCGGCTGTGGGCGAATGCGCTGCGTTTCCCGGACGTTCCGTCCGGGCCTTGAACATGAATCCGGTTTCAATTATGGTCGGGCTGTCGGGGCGCAATGATCGCGGTCGGGAAGCGGGAAGTGAAAACCCGTCACACGGCCGGGATGTGTGCGGTCTTGGCGGGACACGCCGTGCCCGCGGAGCGGTCCGGACGCGGTACTGACGAAGGAGGTCGGGGATGCAGGTTTCCGGGAAGGTTGCGATCGTCACCGGTGGCGGCAGCGGTATCGGCGCAGCCCTGAGCGCGGCACTGGTACGTGATGGCGCCCGGGTGGTGGTCGCCGACCTCGACGAGCCGGCGGTCCGGATGGTCGCGGACGGACTCAACGCCGACCGGTCCGAGCCGGTTGCGGCCGCAGCGGCCGTCGACGTCTCCGAAACCCAGGCGATCCGGCACCTGATCGAACTGGCTGACCGCGAATTCGGGCCGGTGGACCTGTATTTCGCCAACGCCGGCATTCTCGGAGCGGTCGGCCTGGAAGCCGACGAATCCGACTGGGCGCGCAGTATCGATGTCAACCTGATGGCCCATGTACGAGCCGCGCAACTGCTGGTGCCGGAGTGGGTCCGGCGCGGCAGCGGTTACTTCATCTCCACCGCCTCGGCGGCCGGACTGCTGACTCAGGTCGGCTCGGCCACCTACTCGGTGACCAAGCACGCCGCTGTCGGCTTCGCCGAATGGCTGGCGGTCAGCTACGGAGACCAGGGGGTGCGGGTCAGCTGTCTGTGTCCGATGGGGGTCAGCACCAAACTGCTCTACGCCGGGCAGGACTCCGACGACCCGCGCGCCCGGGCGGCGACCCGCGCGGTCACCACCGCCGGGCAGGTGCTCGAACCCGCGCACGTCGCCGACGTCGTCCTCGAAGCGATCGATGCGGAACGCTTCCTGATCCTGCCGCATCCCGCCGTGCTGGACATGTACCGGCACAAGGGTGAGGACTACGACCGGTGGCTGCACGGTATGCGCCGCTACCAGGAAAGCCTGTACCACGCAGACCGCTGATTGTTTGATAGAAGCCCGGAGGAGCCTGCATGTCCCTGTTCGAAATGTCCGATCGCGCAACGAAATACCGGAACGACCTGCTGGAGTTCATGGATGCCTGCGTCTACCCGGCGGAGTCGGTGTACGAGGCGCAGATGGCCGAGTCGGGCAACCCGCACTTTCAGCCCCCCATCCTGGAGGAACTCAAGGAGCAAGCCCGCAGTCGCGGCCTGTGGAACCTGTTCCATCCCAACCCCGAATGGGGTCCGGGCCTGACCAACCTGGAGTACGCGCCGCTGGCCGAGATCATGGGCCGCAGTCCGCAACTGGCGCCGGAGGCCTGCAACTGCAATGCCCCCGACACCGGCAACATGGAGGTGTTCACGCTGTTCGGCAGCGACGAGCACAAGGAGAAATATCTCAAGCCGCTGCTGGAGGGCACGATCCGCTCCGCGTTCGCGATGACCGAACCGCAGGTAGCGTCCTCCGATGCCACCAACGTCCAGCTGTCGATGGTGCGCGACGGCGATGCGTACGTGCTCAACGGCCGGAAGTGGTTCGCCTCCAACGCCCTGCACGCCAACTGCAAAGTCATGATCGTGATGGGAAAAACCGATCCGGATGCCGCCACTCACCGGCAGCAGTCGATGCTCGTCGTCCCGATCGACGCACCCGGCGTGACCGTCATGCGCGGACTGCCGGTCTTCGGTTACCAGGACCGGGAAGGCCACGCCGAGATCGATTTCCACGATGTGCGCGTCCCGGTCACCGACGTGCTCAAGGGGGAAGGCGAGGGGTTCGCGATCGCGCAGGCCCGGCTCGGGCCGGGGCGCATCCATCACTGCATGCGCTGCATCGGGATGGCCGAGCGGGCACTGGAACTGATGTGCCTGCGGGCGGACTCGCGGACCACCTTCGGACGACCGATCAGTGCGAACGCCAACATCCGGGACTGGATTGCCGAGGCGCGCATCGACATCGAGATGATCCGGTTGCTCACCCTCAAGGCCGCGTACCTGATGGACACCGTCGGCAACAAGGCCGCGCAGACCGAGATCGCCGCGATCAAGGTCGCCGCCCCCAACATCGCCCTGAAGATCGTCGACCGGGCCATCCAGGTGCACGGAGCGGGCGGGGTCACCGACGACTTCCCGCTGGCCGGCTTCTGGGCGCACCTGCGCACGTTGCGCCTGGCCGATGGGCCGGATGAAGTGCACAAGCGGGCCATCGCCCGTCAGGAATTGAAGAAATACCGGGAGGTTTCGCAGTGACAACCGATTTGAGTGGACGCACCGCGATCATCACCGGGGCATCCCGCGGTATCGGGTTGGCGATCGCCCAGCGACTGGCCGGCGCCGGGGCCAATGTGGTGCTGACCGCACGCACCCAGGAGGCCGCCGACGCCGCCGCGGCGCAGGTCGACGGCACCGCACTCGGGGTGGCGGCGCACGTCGCCGAGGACGACGCCGCTCAGCGTTGCATCGAGGCGGTGCTGGATCGGTTCGGCGGCATCGACATGCTGGTGAACAACGCCGGCACGAACCCGGCGTTCGGCCGGCTGATCGACCAGGATCACGGCCGGTTCGCCAAGATCTTCGACGTCAACCTGTGGGGTCCGCTGCTGTGGACGTCGTGCGCGGTGAAGGCCTGGATGGGTGAGCACGGCGGTGCGGTGGTGAACACCGCCTCGATCGGCGGGATGAGCTTCGCGCCGCACATGGGCCTGTACAACGCCACCAAGGCAGCGCTGATCCACGTCACCAAGCAACTGGCACTGGAGCTTTCGCCGGGGGTGCGGGTCAACGCGGTCTGCCCCGGGGTGGTGCGCACCAAGATGGCGGAGGTGCTGTGGAAGGAGCATGAACAGGCGCTATCGGTGACGACACCGCTCGGCCGGATCGGTGAGCCGGTCGACGTGGCGGAAGCGGTGAAGTTCCTGGTGTCGGATGCGGCGAGTTGGATCACTGGGCAGACCCTGGTGATCGACGGCGGCCAGATCCTCGGGGACGCTTCGGGTTTCCGGGTGAGCCTCGATGGCTGATGCCGAACCGCTCGGGATCGACCCGCCGTCGGTGGCGCGCTGGATCGCCGAACTCGGAATACCGGTCACCCGGCCGCTGACCTTCGAGCGCATCGGGCTGGGCCAGTCCAACCTCACCTACCTGGTGTGCGATGCCGCCGACCACCGCTGGGTGCTGCGCCGGCCACCGCTGGGACATCTGCTGGCGTCCGCGCACGACGTCGCCCGGGAGGCGAAAATCCTGTCGGCACTGGGCGAGACCGATGTGCCGACGCCGCGGGTATATGGACTGACCCGGGATTCCGAGGACACACCGCTGCTGCTGATGGAGTACGTCGACGGGGTGGTGGTGGACCGGATGGCGGTCGCCGAATCCCTGACCCCGGAACGCCGTCGGCAGATCGGGCTGTCAATGCCCAAGACGCTGGCCAGGATTCACGCGGTCGACATCGACGCGGTGGGCCTGGCCGATCTGGCCAGTCACAAGCCGTACGCGCAGCGTCAGCTCAAACGCTGGTCCGGGCAGTGGGAGCTGTCCAAGACACGCGAGCTACCGGCGCTTGACGATCTGACCCGCCGACTGGTGGCCGCCGAGCCGGCGAATCAGGAACTGACGCTGGTGCACGGCGACTTCCACCTGCGCAACGTCATCACCTCCCGGACCACCGGGCAGGTGAGCGCGGTGCTGGACTGGGAACTGTCCACCCTCGGTGACCCGCTGGCCGACATGGGCAGCCTGCTGGCGTACTGGCCGGAACCGGGCGAGGAGGCCATCGCCGGGGAGTTCATCATCGCCACCCTCGACGGCTTCCCGAACCGCGCCGAACTTGCCCGGGTGTATCTGGAGCAGACCGGCCGCGACGCCGCGACGCTGGCGTACTGGCACGCGCTGGGGCTGTGGAAGGTCGCGATCATCGCCGAGGGGATCATCCGACGGGTGCTGGACAACCCGGCGAACCGGGCGGCGGGGGGCACGCCGATCACTGCGTGGGTCGACGCCCTGGTGGATAAGGCGCGGGAAGTGGCCGAGCAGGCGGTTATCTGAGCCGGTAGGGGCTGGGAATGGGCATGCCGGACGGGAGGGCGGCGATGGCCGATTTGAGCGGTAACCGAGACGTCGCCACGAACTATCGCTGGACCCGGCTGTCCGAGTGCGCGTATCAGGCCCGGCTGCCATTCTGCGACGTCAACGTCGGAGCGGTGGTCGGTGCGACTGCCGTACTGATCATCGACTGCGGCACCACGCTCATCGAAGCCCGCCGGGTCGCTGACGATCTGTTGATGCTGGCCGACCGCCCGGTCCGGCACGTCGTGCTGACACATGCTCACTTCGACCATGTGCTGGGTTCGTCGGCATTTGCATCCGCCACCGTCTACGCCGCGCCGCAGGCTGCGGCACTGCTGGCGACCGGTCGCGCCGAACTTCGCGCGGATGCGGTGCACCACGGTGCGGATCCCGAACTGGTCGATGCCGCCCTGGCCGCACTGCGGCCGGTTGACCGCACGATCACGAATCTGGACCTGGATCTCGGCGGTCTCACCGTGCATGTCGCGCACCCCGGCAGTGGCCACACCGACCACGATCTGGTGGTGCTGGTTCCTGCGGTCGGGCCGTCGGACCGGCCGGTGGTGTTCTGCGGAGACCTGGTTGAGGAATCCGGTGACCCGGCCATTGGAGCCGATGCGGAGCTGCCAGCGTGGCCGGGCACCCTGGACCGGGTGCTGGAGGTCGGCGGTCCGGACGCGATCTACGTGCCGGGCCACGGAGTACCGGTCGGGTCGGATTTCGTTCATCGACAGCGGGATTGGCTGGCGGGCCGCCGCGAACCGGATTCCCGCTGCGGGGACGGCTCCGGGTAGTGGTTGGTTGGCTTAACCGGCGATGACCCGCAGCAGCCGGCTCAACGTGGCCAGTTGCTGCTCGTACGGTCCGTCGAGTTTCGCCAGCAGGGTGTCGATTCCGGCGTTGCGGTACAACCGGATTCGCTCGGTGATTTGATCCGGGGTACCGAGCAGGTTGGTGTGGCTGCCGAGTTCGATCGGGACCTCGCGGCGGGCGGCGCCCCGATCACCCGACTGCCACAATTCGGCGACCCGCGCCACGGCGTCACCGAACCCGAGCCGGGTGAAGGCGTCGTTGTAGAAGTTGCGACTACCGGTACCCGCTGAGCCCATCGCGCCGATGGTGAACGCATAGCCGTCAGCGTGACGACGTGCTGCAGCGTCGGCTTCTGCTGCGGTATCGGTGAATTCGACTGCGACCGGCGCCACCAGCGTCAGATCCGCCAGGGTGCGCCCCGCATCCTCGGCGCCTTCCCGCAGCGGCCCGAGGAAGACCTCGGCGGCCTCGGGGATGAAGGCGTTGCCGAGCCAGCCGTCCGCAGCTTCGCCGGTCAACCGCAGGTTGACGGGCCCCATCGCGGCCACGTAGACCGGGACATGCGCCGGTGCGACCATCGGCTGCAGTGCGGCACCCGCACTGCCCGGCAACGGCAGCGGATAGATCTCCCCGGCGTGGTCCAGGCGTTCGCCGCGGCTGATCGTCCGGATGATCTCGATGGTCTCGCGGGTGGTCTGCACCGGCTTGCGGAACCGGACACCGTGCCAGCCCTCCATGACCCGTGGGCCGGAGACACCGATACCGAGGGTGAACCGCCCGTGCGACAGCTGCTGCAGGCTCAATGCGGATGTGGCGAGCAGGGCCGGTGAGCGTGAGCCTAGTTGGACGACGAAGGTACCGAGTTCGATCGTCGATGTGGCTGCGGCCAGATAGCCCAGGCCGGTTAGTGCGTCATAACCCCAGACCTCGGGCACCCACAGTGAGGAGACGCCGATCCGTTCGGCGTCCCGCGCGAACTCGATGGCGCCGGGCAGTCGCGGTTCGATGACAACGCCGACGCGCATGGTTCCTCCCGGACTTGGTCAGTGTTATGTTCTATACCATATTCCCTAGTCGGTCTGTTCGAAGGAGACGCTGGTGCGCTATCGGGATTGTCCGACCGTCGAGGTGTCCGATCGGGTGGTTGGTGACGTGGATCAGATCTGGGCTGCTGTCACCGACATCGGTCTGCCGGCGCGGTTCTCCGCTGAGTTGCAGCGGGTCGAATGGCTCGATGGTGCCGACCGGATTGTCGTCGGCGCCGGGTTTCGCGGCTACAACAGCAACCCCGCGGTCGGGGACTGGCAGACCGAAAGTCGGGTGGTGGAAGTCGAAGACGGTCGGCGGTGGGTGTGGCAGGTCCAAGGCGACGACGGCGTGGCGGCGACCTGGGGCTTCGAAGTCGATCCGACCGACGACGGCGCCATCGTGCGGCAGTGGGGCCGGATGGGGCCCGGACAATCCGGGCTGAGCCTGGCGATCGCGGCGATGCCCGAGAAGGAGGCGCGGATCGTGGCGCGGCGCCTGGGCGAATGGGAAGCCGGGATGCGGGCCAACCTGGCCGGGATCAAGGAACTCTGCGAGCGCTGACGGGTATGGGACCGCGAAGCGGCACCAAGACGAAAATGCTGGGCGGTGCGATCGAACTGCTGCGGGAACGCGGTGCCGCCGGCGTGACAGTCGACGCCGTCCTGTCCCGCACGAAATCGCCGCGCGGCTCGGTGTACCACCACTTTCCCGGCGGTCGTGACCAGATCATGACCGAGTCGCTCGCGCTGGCCGGCGACGTGATCGGCGCCGTCGTCGAAGGTGTGACCGCCGAGGGCTCCGTCGCGGCCCTGCACCGCCTCAGAGAGTTCTGGGCGACGACGCTGCGCGACTCGGACTTTCGCGCCGGCTGTCCGGTCGTCTCGGTGGCAGTCGGTGGATCGACCGCTGATGAGCACCTGCTGCCGGCGGTTGCCGAGATCTTCGCGCGCTGGCACCGGGTGATCGCTCACCAACTGGTGATCGAGGGCGTGCCACGACACCGTGCGGACCGGCTCGCCACGCTAGCCGTGGCTGCGATCGAGGGTGTGCTGATCCTGTGTCGCGCACAGCGCTCCACGGCGCCCCTCGACGACGTCATCGCCGAATTCGAGGTGCTGTTCGGGCCTGCTGCGGGGTAGGCCGGGCCCGCCGGGTGTCATGACGAGGAGTCACGTGGCAAGCGGCAACCGGTGTAGCCGGAGACCACCAGATTGCCTTTGTAGGCGACTTTGATGAATAGTCCAGTGGGACCGTAGAACCCGACGTCGTGGTTGCCCGGTTCGTTTTGCATGACCTGGACGTCAGTGGCGTTGAGTTGAGCGGCCGCGGATTCGGCTGTCTGTTGTATTTCCGCCCATTGTTGTTCAGATACGGGCACACGGACAGCGACTTTGTGCGGCAGAAAGTACCCTCGGGCGTTGGCATTCTTGTACGGTGGTCGCTGGCAATCCTCGCCTGAGCCTTCATGAGGGGTCTCCCACGTCGCCGCAGGAACCAATTCGCTGACGCTAGTGCTGATCTCGTCCATTGCGGTTTGCACTTGGATTTCAGTGTCTTCAAGTGAAGGCAGGGATCGGAGGGCGTCGATGGTGTTCGTGGTTTGCGTGGGCGCCGTCGTGCTGTCGGGCTGGTTCATGTGACATCCTGCCGTGGCTAGTGCGATGACGGCTGCGACGAGGAACAGGCGTTCGTGGTTCCGCCGCTGGGGGTCGAATGTTGTTCGGTTTCTCATCATTTTTCAGGAATCGCCTGATCGCTGAGGCCGGCCAGTACGGCGGCGAGGTTGTAGCCAGTGATTCGGAGTTCTCCGTTGTCGCCCTGCTGGGGGTATTGGGCGTGTCCGGAGGCGCCGTCGAGGTGGCGTCCGTCGGGCACGGTGGTGGGCACGGTGCTCAGGTGGATGAAGTTGGGGTTGGTGGCCGGGTTCGGGCCAAAGTCTCCGGCGCCGGAGGCATCGGCCGTACCCAGCAGGCCTTCGGCGAGGTAATTGAACGGGGGCGGCAGCACCGGGGCCAACTGGCGTGCGATGGGTGGGGCGTCGTAGGCCCCCTGGACCGGGTCGTCGGGTGCTTCCATGGTGTAGACGTGTCCGGGTTGCAGGTGTAGTTGCTGCGCGGTGGTGGCCTCGATGCCGGGAGAACCGTAGAAGATGGCGTCGGTGATGCCGTGATTGCCGGGTTCCTGTAGGGCCAGGCCGGTGGTCAGCGATCCGTAGGAGTGTCCGATCGCGGTCATGTGCGCCGATGCGCCCTCGTGCGAGGCCTGCAACCCGTCGTAGAAACGGGCCAGGTCGTGTGCGCCGGATCTGGCCACGGTGTCGTGGGTGACATCCCAGCCGCCGCCGGTCGAGTGGCCCGGGTCGTGCATCCCGGGAATCTGCGGGGTGTCGTAGCCGACCCACGCCACGGTCGCGACGGTGTCGTGTTCGTGGCCGGGGGTCGCGCTGAGTTGGCGTATTGCCTCGTTCCTCAGATGGGTTGCTTCATCTGCCATACCGCCGAGGGAATCCCGCACGGTGGTGTTGAGGCCCGGGGCGGTCACCGAGACGTGGTCGGCTTTGTCGGGGTTGCCGACCGCGATCGCGGCATGGGCTTGGCTGCCGCTTTCGGTGTCCAGCAGCAGCAGTTTCCGATCTGGGCTGGCTTTGAGCACACGGTCGACGGATTGCAGGTCGGGCAGGTGTTTCGCCCCGTCTCGGGCGGCATCGTACTGATGCTGCCACGCCTCGTAAGCCACCCGATCGGCGAAGATTGCACCCGGTGTATTGGGGCGCGGAATGTTCTTGCCGTCCGCCCAATCCGGGTGTGCGGCCTTCAGTGCGTCCGCGCGAGTCCCTGCTGTCTGAGCCTGGCCCAGGTCGTCGCTCAGGTGCCGTTTGTTGTACCAGTCGTTGCCCCGGTGATCATTGTCCGGATCAACCGGCATGCCGGGATGGTTGCCGATCGAATGGTCACGCTCGTACAGGGCATCCTTCTGCGCTGGTGTCAGCGACTCCCAGAAATCGTGGAACTGCACCGGATCTTCGGGGATCGGTTTTGACAGCGGATCGTCGGCCGGCACTTTCGGCGGGGCCAACGGCACCCGCGTCCCGTTGGAGACCATCCGCACGTTGCCCCCTGCGGTGGGTGCCGGGCCGAGTTTGGCGACAGCGGTGTCGATGACCGCAAGGTTCTTCGACCTGGTCGCTCGGGTGTTCCCCTGCGCGAAGAACGTCTTCTGCGCATCGGTGAATTCGGTGTTCCGCTGCACCTCGGCGATCTCGGCTTGGGCGTGCTCGACATTGGCGGTGATCTGCTGTTTGGCCCAGATCAGCACCCCACCAGTGGTGTGCGCCTGGTCGATCGCCGCGGTGAACTGTTGTTGGTGGGTCTGAATCGCCGCGGTGAGTCGACCGATCTGCTTGGCCGCGGCGTTGGCGGCGCTTCCGGTCCACACCTGCGAACCCGCGAACAGCATCGTCTCGTGGCGCTGCCAGTCCTCCAATGCCGTGGTCAACTGTTTGCGCTGGGTGCTGAGTTCATCCGCACGCCGAAAGTAGGCGTCCTCGTCGGCTTCGGGCCAGGCTCCACCGGCAGTCATCTCGACGGCATACGGGCCGGCCGGGTGCTCGATTCCCACCGGACTACGCACTGACCGGCTGCTCGCCCGCCGGCGCCGGTGACGTCGAAGGCGGCGTGCCGTCGTGGTCGCCGACCTGCAAGCCGGAGTTCAGCCGGGCGCTGAGCCGGGAATCCGTCGCCGCGTACAGGTGCGCAGCCCGGGTGATCTTGTCGCCCCCGGCAACGGCGGCCCGACCGGTAATGGGAAGGGCTTCGGTGAGCGGGGTTTCCACAGACTGCTGGCGGCTCAACCCGGCTGTCGACAACGCGTCGCCGCCGGCGGCGGTGAAGGGGTCCACCGTGGTCGGAAGTCGACCGGCCGCGGCGAAAAATCCCGTACCGGCATCGGTCACCGCAGCGGTGTCCACCCGCAGTACCTCCGACACCACGCCGCCCCTGTCCTGTTCGTCGATTAGCCGGTGAATATACCGGGCGTCGTCGTATTGCCGATACCTCGATGCTATGGGGTGTCGGCCACCGCGTCAGGGTGATTGGTGTCCTCGACCGGGATGTGGTGGGCGAGATCGCGAATGCGAGCCAATGCGATGCGGACCTGCTCGGTCATGTACTCGACGTAAGTGCGCAGCGCATGAACCGATTCGCGGGACCACTTCGCCGATTTCTCCCTCATCGTGGCCAGATGTTCTGAGGAGTTGGTGCTGAAAGTATTTGCGGCGGAGAGCAGTTGGTCGCGATGCGCCCGCAGGTCAGGCTTTGACGGCCCAGTCATGAGAAATTGCCTCTCTCGGAGGATCTTGGCATTCCTGCCGTGCCTACCCAATCAGCTTGGCGCCGAACAACTCCCGCATCGCCGCCCAGTGTCGTGCGGCGGCGTCGGCGTCGTACGGGGCGTTGTCGGGCACCGCGAAGCCGTGCTCGGCGGGGTAGAACTCCACGGTGTGCTCGACCCCGGCCGCGGTCAGCGTGTCATCGAGCGTCTTGGCGTTTGCCTCGGTGAACGAGGCATCCTTGTGCGCACCGGCGACGTAGACCGCCGCCTGGATCTTCTCGGCCAGCAGGTGCGGGCTGTCCGGGCTGTCGGTGACCAGCCCGCCGCCGTGGAATGACGCCAGCGCCGCCACCCGGCCCGGCACCCGGCCGGCCACCACCAGGCAGGTGCGTCCACCCATGCAGTAGCCGCAGATCCCGAACCGCTCGCCGCACACCTCCGGCCGCGAAGCCAGATAGTCGAAGAACGCCGCCGCGTCGGCGGCCATCACCTCCGGGGTGATCGAGTGCATCAGCGACATGATCCGGTCGCGCTCACCCGACTGGTGGAACACCGTTTTCATGTCGAACGGCGCCCAGCCCGGGTTGCGGTAGTAGACGTCGGGCAGCAGCACGGCGTAGCCGAAGCTCGCCAGCTGCGCTGCCATCTCGCGGAACGCCGGCCGCACCCCGCCGGCGTCGGGGTACATGACGATCCCCGGCCACGGACCGGCGTCGTCGCCGGGGGTGAACAGCAGGATCGGGCAGTCGCCGTCGGGCGTGGTGATCGTGTCGCTGACATGGGGCACGCCTTCCGTTCTAAGCTATCGGCGTGCCGATCGCCACCCCTTACGAGGACCTGTTGCGGCTGGTGTTGGAGCAGGGGACCCCCAAAGCCGACCGCACCGGCACCGGCACCCGCAGCGTGTTCGGCCACCAGTTGCGCTACGACCTGTCCGCCGGCTTCCCGCTGATCACCACCAAGAAGGTGCACCTGAAGTCGGTGGTCTACGAACTGCTGTGGTTTCTGCGCGGTGAGTCCAACGTGGCCTGGCTGCACGAGCACGGTGTGACGATCTGGGACGAGTGGGCTTCGCCGGCCGGGGAACTCGGGCCGATCTACGGCGTGCAGTGGCGGTCCTGGCCGACGCCGTCGGGCGAACACATCGACCAGATCGCCCGCGCCCTGGAGTTGCTGCGCACCGACCCCGACTCACGCCGGATCATCGTCTCGGCGTGGAACGTCGGTGAACTCGACCAGATGGCGCTGGCGCCGTGCCACGCGCTGTTCCAGTTCTACGTCGCCGACGGGAAGCTGTCCTGCCAGCTGTATCAGCGCAGCGCCGACCTGTTCCTCGGGGTGCCGTTCAACATCGCCAGCTACGCGCTGCTCACCCACATGATGGCCGCGCAGGCAGGGCTGGACGTGGGCGAGTTCGTCTGGACCGGCGGTGACTGCCACATCTACGACAACCACGTCGAGCAGGTCCGCACCCAGCTGTCGCGGGAACCGCGCCCGTATCCGCAACTGGTTCTGGCGCACCGTGATTCGATCTTCGACTACGAGTTCTCCGACATCGAGATCACCGGTTACGACCCGCACCCGGCGATCAAGGCGCCGGTCGCCGTATGACCCGTACGACGAACGTCGGGCTGATCTGGGCGCAGTCGACCTCCGGGATCATCGGCCGGGACGGCGACATCCCGTGGCGACTGCCCGAAGACCAGGCCCGGTTCAAACAGCTCACGCTGGGCCACGCTGTGGTGATGGGCCGGCTGACCTGGGAATCGTTGCCGGCCAGTGTGCGGCCGCTGCCCGGGCGGGACAACATCGTGCTGACCCGCAACGGTGACTATCGTGCCGACGGCGCCACCGTGGTGACCACCCTGGATGCGGCGCTGACCGGCGAGACCTGGGTGATCGGCGGCGGACAGATCTACGCGCAGGCCCTGCCACGGGCCACCCGCTGCGAGGTGACCGAGATCGACGTCGACCTGCCGCCCCGAGACGGCGACACTCCGGCACCGGCGCTCGACGACACCTGGCAGCGCACGGCGGGGGACTGGCTGACCAGCAGGACGGGGTTGCGATACCGGTTCGTCAGCTACCGCCGGTAATGGGTGCACTGACCGCGGCTCAGGCCCGCCGGATCGCGGTTGCCGCACAGGGATTCACTCAGGCCAAGCCGTCCGGGCCGCTGACCCGGGCGCACCTGCGGCGGCTGATCGACCGCATCCAGGTGCTGCAGTTGGACTCGGTATCGGTGGCGGTGCGCGCCCACTACGCCCCGGTGTTCAGCCGGCTCGGCCCCTACGACCGCACCGTGCTGGACCGGGCCGCGTGGAGCCACACCGAACGGTCACCGCGGCTGCTGGTGGAGTACTGGGCGCACGAGGCCGCGCTGATGGCCGTCGAGGACTGGCCGCTGCTGCGCTGGCGGATGCGCGGCTACACCCACGGGCGGTGGCGAACCGGCGTCGCGCAGGCCAATCCGCGCCTGGCCGACGACGTGATCGCCGCGGTGGGTGAGCTCGGGCCGGCCACCGCCGGACAGATCGAGACGCACCTGAGCGCGTCGTCGCACCGCGGTCGCGGCGCCTGGTGGAAGCGCAGCGACGTCAAGTGGGTGGCCGAGGAGCTGTTCGCGGCCGGCATTCTCACCACGGCGACCCGGGTGGGCTTCGCCCGGCACTACGACCTGGTCGAACGGGTGCTGCCGGCGGCGGTGCTCGACCGTCACGTCGACGACGACGAAGCGGTGCGCGAACTGATGCTGCGGGCCGCCGGCGCACTCGGCGTCGGCACCGAAGCCGACCTGCGCGACTACTTCCGGCTGTCGGCCGGTCAGGCCAAACCGGCGATCACCGCGCTGGTGGCAGACGGTGAATTGGAACCCGTCACCGTCGAGGGCTGGGATGCCCCGGCGTATCTTCGTGCCGGGCAACGTATTCCACGCCAGGACGCCGGAACCGCACTGCTGTGCCCGTTCGACCCGCTGATCTTCTTCCGGCCCCGGGTGCAGCGGTTGTTCGACTTCCACTACCGCATCGAGATCTATACCCCCGCGCACCGGCGCAAGCACGGCTACTACGTCTGGCCGTTCCTGCTCGATGGCGAGCTGGTCGGCCGGGTCGATCTCAAGGCCGATCGGCAGCGCGGTGCGCTGCACGTGGTCGGTGCGTTCGTCGAGGACGGCCGGGACCCGTCGCGGGTTGCGTCCGCGCTGACCGGGGAGCTGGAATCGATGACGTCCTGGCTGGGGCTCGACCGGGTGACGGTGGGGGATCGGGGCAACCTGATCCCGCGATTGCAGAAGCAGTAGGCGCCCTGATCGGCCGACATTTAGCGGCCGATGACCGCCAATAACCGGTGGCGAACCCCCGCGGCGGTACATTTGCAGAAGCTTTGACCGAGGGGGTCCGCGAAATCGGAGGTGCTGGCGAGTGCGTATTTCGATGACCGCATTCGTTCCGGTCGCCTGTTGTCTCCTGGTTGCCGGGTGCGGTCCGCACCAACACGCCAAGCCGCGCGCCACCACGACCGCCGTCACGACGACGCCCCCCGCACCGCCCGTTGGGCCCAAACAACTCCGGTCGTTGCTGCTGCACCCCGAAGACGTCAACCCGATCATGGGCGTCACCGACATGAAGGCGCGCGCCCCGCACGATGTGATGCCGGATGACAGCGGCTCGATGGAACCGCCGGACTGTCTGGCCATCGACGGTGTCGCGCAGGAAAAGGTCTACGCCGGAAGCGGTTACAGCGCGGTCCGGGAACAGATGCTCAGCGACGGTGAGGACAACGCCCACTTCGTCGATCAGGCGGTGGTGTTGTTTCCCACCGCGAAACAGGCGACTGATTTCTTCGACGCGTCCGTCAAACAGTGGCCCGCCTGCGAGGACTACCGGCACATTCAAAGCGGGTCGGAATGGGTCGCCGGCGAGATTTCCGACGCCGACGGCATGCTGCGGACGATCACGACCCAGCAGAACGCCGGTGACTCGGCGTGGCAGGCCTGCGGGCGGGCCATGACCGTCCGCAACAACGTCGTCGTCGACGTCAACACCTGCAGCACCGACCCGAAGGACAGTGCCGTCGTCATCGCCGACCGGATCGCCGCCAAGGTACCGATCGCCTGACATCGGCGACGGAACACTGCGAGGGTGAGCTAGGGTTTCGCGGTGGCCCAGACCGCACCGTTGCGCGTGCAACTGATCGGCAAGACCGAGTTCGCCGCACCGCCGGACGTGGTGTGGGGCACCGACGCCGACGGCGGCCAGGCGCTGCTGGAGTTCGCCGGGCGGGCCTGCTACGAGAGCTGGGACAAACCCAACCCGAAGACCGCCACGAACGCCGGCTACCTCAAGCACCTGCTGGACGTCGGGCATCTGGCGGTGTTCGAACACGCCAGCGTCACGTTCTACATCACCGGACTGTCCCGATCGTGCGCCCACGAACTGGTCCGGCACCGGCACCTGTCGTTCTCGCAGCTGTCGCAGCGCTACGTGCCCGACGGGGATGCCGACGTCGTCGTCCCGCCCGGCATCGCCGGCGACCCGGAACTGGAGCGGCTGTTCCTGGCCGCTGCCGACGCCAGCCACGCCAGCTACGCCGAGCTTCTGGCCGGCCTGGAAGCCCGGCTGGCCGACGCGCCGAACGCGGTGCTGCGGCGCAAACAGGCCAGGCAGGCCGCCCGATCGGTGCTGCCGGACGCCACCGAGACCCGGGTCGTGGTCACCGGCAACTACCGGGCGTGGCGGCATTTCATCGCGATGCGCGCCAGTGAGCACGCCGACCTGGAGCTGCGCCGGCTGGCGATCGAGTGCCTGCGGCAACTGGCGGCCGTCGCCCCGGTGATCTTCGGGGACTTCCAGATCACCCGGCTGGCCGACGGCACCGAGGTCGCGACCAGTCCGCTCGCGACCGAGGCCTGAGCCGGCGGAGCTTGCGGAGCCGGGGAAGGCAGTCGGGCGCCATCGGATCCGACCGAGGCCTGAGCCGTATCCCCGGTGAACGTGCAGACTTGAACGGGCCCAACGGGCTGTTGCAAAATCGGTAGTTAGGTGAGCTATCG
>NZ_JAHCLR010000028.1 GCF_018455725.1 Mycolicibacter acidiphilus | reverse complement strand
TCGGCACCTCGTTGCTACGACGCTATGACACCGCCCATCCATACCCGGTTCAATCGCGCAGAACACGCCGCCAGGGGTGAGGAAGTAGGTTCCGTAGGTGGATATTCCTGGTGTGTCGATGGTGATGATGTAGTCGTTGGGGTTGACCGGGGTGTAATGGCTGAGGTCGGGGAAGTGGGACGGTTCGGCGTGGGCGCATGCGACATTGCTGAGGGCAGTCGCGATGCCTGCACTGACGATGAGCGCCTTGATCCGCATGTGCGTCCTCGCCGTGACGAAATGGGGGTCGGGGCGGTGGGTCATTTGTGGATCTCCTGACGTTTCCGTGGGCAGCAGTCCAACGGAGCATGGCAAACGGCGGCCTGGCGGAGACGACGGGACTGAAACCCGTCACACATGGGGAAGCCAACCGGACCACGACGGGGACAGGATGAACCCGCGTCCCTGTGCGTCTTTGCACGCAACCATCTGCTTATCGTCCGCGCCACAAACCACGCCGTCCACCGCGATGAAATGGAGGGGCGGAAGGGTTTTAACCAGCCGCCCGTGGACTTTGTGGCCGAACGGGTAAGCGGCGTTCGTTGCACTCAGTCCGTAGTCGGTGCTGATCGTATTCACACCCGTAATTCCAGCAGCGGGGTTCCAGACCTGTGGAGGTACCTTGGGGAAATTATTTCCTGAGCACCCTGCGGACGAAGCATTTAAATCACACTCAATGCCGGCCGGGGTGAGAAAAAATACCTGCTTGGCGACGATTCCCGGCGTGGAGGTGTCTATTTCGTAGTCTTGTACATTAACTGCCATATAGCTGTTCAGGTCGGGGAAGGGCGGCACATCCGCGTGAGCGATCCAGTTTCCGGCCAGAGTGACACCGACGACTCCAACGACGGCGGCAAGCATTTTGGCGACCATGGGTTTCCTGTCATTAGCGGTGCGGGTTGACCTGGAATTGTCCTACGAGATACGGGGTACCGAACGGAACGTGATTCGCGTCTCTGCCGGTGTTCCATTGGCTTACCAGGATGCCCATATCGTCGAGGGTTGATCCGGGCAGGATGTAGCCGCCATAGTTCTGCGCCACCTTACCCGGGTCGCCCCAGTTGCCGCCCTGTGCGACAACGGTCGTCGGCGTATTGGGATTGAAGATGTCAGTGGGGCCGTCGGCGACCCGTACCTCCGTGTTATTGGTTGAGGAGTTGAACCCGGATAGAACGGACTTACCGTCAATCTCTTGGAAGCTGAGTTCGCCGAATCTCTGTCTTCCGCTTATCAGTGCGGCTTGTTGCCCGGGTTTACCCCAGTCGATTCCCGTCCAGGGTTGCCAGGCGTTGCGATCGGTGACGTGACCCGAGTCGACGCGGTACATGGTGACGCCTTGGCTGCGGTCGAAGGAGTCGGCGGCGATGTAGACGTAGCCGTCGGAGGCTTGGTAGCCGCTGATCTGGGTGGGCTGACTCTGCGGTGTGGACACACGCTCCCCTTCGTGGTCGGGGCGGGTGTCGGGCACGGTGTGGGTCCAGGGGCGCCACGAGTCGTCGACGTACTGCCAACCGTTCTGGGGGTCGCCCGGATGGTCTGTGACTTTCACCAGCCAGGAGCCACCATCGGGTTTGAGACCGGAGGTGCCTGCGACCATCATGTAAGTGTCACCGTTGGCCATGCGGATCGTCCCGGCGGGCAGCGTGTCCTTATTCGAGGAAACAATCCCACCGAACACGTCGTATGCCGTTTTGCCGGACGGAGTGGGGAACAATTCACGTCCACTCCCGTAGCGTCCGGTCAGCGGTGGGCCGGCGATGACCATCCTGCCGTTCTCGAACCACACCGGCACCGCGACCGAATGGTAATGGTCGCCCTCGCCCACTTTGTTGCCGGCGAACGAGTCCCCGAATATCGCCACGAACCTGCCGTTTGGCAGTTGGACGACTTCGCCCAGGTCCGCAGCCTTGATGTTGGGGATGCCGGGGTCCGCGCCGGTGCCGGCGACGGGGCCGAGATTACGAACTTCGCCGGGCTGCAGTGCGGGACCGGTCATTCCAGACCCATCCAGCGCTCCGGCGCCGCCGTCTGCGCCGTACGGCTCGCCGTGAGCCGGGTCAGGTGCCGGAGCCGGTGCGGGTGGCGGACTCTGCTTAGGGCCGCCGAGTGCTTGGTACTTGTTGTCGACGTCGCGGACCCGGTTGCCACGAGCCCGCTCGGCGGGCTTCTCCCAATCGTCGTCTTCGTCCTCGTCGAGGTCGTAGTACAGCTCCGGAGCGCCCCGCAAGCCCTTCTTCCAAGTGGATTCGGCCTTCTTGTCGCGCCGCGGCTGACCGACCGGGGCGCCGCCGCCACCGCCACCGCTGCCCACGGGAGCGGAGCCACCACGCACCGTCGGCCCGGCTGCGGCACCGGACGCCACAACCGGTTTGTCCAGCATCTTCGTCATCAGGGGACTGCGTGCGGCAGACCCACCCGCCCCCGGAAGCGAAGCCGCCCGCACGAGCCCCGCACCAGACCGCGGTCCGGACCCACCGGCGCTGGGATGACTGGACACCGGATTGGCTCCGAGCATGCCCATCCGCGAAAACCCGTGGCTGCTGGTCAGCTGCCCCGCGTGGCTCAGCATCGATGTCATCTGCTGCACCGGCTGGGACAGCTGCGAAAGCGGGGCCTGTGCCAGCTGCCCCGGGAGCTGCGCCAACTGCCCTGGCAGCTGCACGGCCTGCGCTCCGATCTGTGCGCCCAACGGCAGGTTCTCCAACAACTGCTCGGGCAGCTGAACGGCGGACGCCGTCAGCTGCACGCCGGCCTGCGCCATCTGCAGTGCGACTTGCGTTGACTCGACGTCGGCCCGGGCTGCGGTGGTCATCGCCCGCGTCTCGGCTTCCACGGCCATCCGCTCCGCCTGCTGGGCGCCGCTCTGCAGCATGTTGTTGGCCTTGCTGGCCTGCCCCTCCGCCTGGGTCTCCTGCATCTCGGCCAGGTCGTGTTGCCGACCGGCCGTCAGCATCGTCGACTCCCCCGTCGCCTGCTCGGTGGTGTGGGAGATACCCGCGTCACGCGCCTGAGCCGCGGGCGCACTGGCCGAGACCCGCGCTACGACTGCGCTGGTGGAGGCTGCGCCTGCAGCGTCGGCACCCGGCACAAGAATCGGCGTCATCGGCTCGACCGGCACGAACGACGTGTTGACAGCGGTCTCCATGTCGTAGACATCCATGACGACGGCAGCCTGAATCCACATCCGCACGTAGTCGGCTTCGCATGCAGCGATCGCGGCGGTGTTGACACCCATGAAGTTGGTGGCGATCAGCGTCGCCTCCGTCACGTGGTTCGCGATGATCTCCACGAGCGGCGGAGTGGTGAACCGCGCCACGGTGTAGGACAGGGCCTGCGCCGACGCCCGCGCCGCCCGATCCTGCGCCTGCTCAGCCATGGTCTGCAACCACAGCACCATCGGTGCGGCCGCCGAGATCGCCCGCTCGCTGGCACCACCGGTCCAGGCCACCGAAAGCGACGCCAGCAGACCGGATAACTCCGCGGCCTGCGCCTCGAGCGCACCCGCGAACGCCTCCCACGCCGTGGCCGCCTCCGCCATCGGTATCGGCCCGGCACCCGCCATCAACAGCGCGGTGTTGACCTCCGGCGGTAGGGCATTCCAGATCGGCGGTACCGGTGGCAATGCCATCAGCTAGGCCAGCACGCCGGCGTTCGTGTTATCGACGGTGGTGTAGATGCCGGCGATCTGCACGAACGCGGCGCCGGTCTGGCCGAGCTTCTCCTGCGCGAGCGCATGCTGCTCCAGTGTCTCGACGGCGTCGATCCCGAACGCCGCGGCGGCCTGGATCGACACCAGATCGGCGCCCGCGGGGAACAACCCGGTGACCGCGGGGGTGGCCGTCGTTGCGGCCGCCAGACCGTCGGCAGCGTTGCCGACGACCTGCGAGCCGATACCGTCGACGACCGGCTCAAACGACATTGGTTGCATTCAATTGCCTTTCAGCGATATCACATGCGCATGGAGACCGGGCAGCCATACTCTCGGCGGCAACGCGATATCCCCCCACGCCATGAGTTCCCAACGGAGCCTAGCGAACTGGAACCGTAGCACCTTCATTCCGGCGTTGAAACACCCCACCGGATAAGTCGACATACCCAACTTGATGGGTTCTTTGCTGACCTTGACCCGACTCCGGATGTGCCACATGCTGAGCTGGCCATATATAACATTCAGGAAATGTCCAGACAGTTGCTTCCGACACCCGATCCCGACGCGCCCGCGCGGCATCCGCGGCTGGGAATCAGCCGAAGTTGTTGCGTTGCGCCTACCAAGATTTCGACGGCAGGAATTCGACCAGGCCGTCCAGCGCGCGTTGCAGGCTCTCGGTCGTCCCGGACAGGAAACTCCCGTGCAGCTTGCCGCTGATGTAGCGCGGGACGGACACCAGCCGGCCATGCCGAGAATCCGCGATCCCCACGGCCACCCGGGTCCGGGTGAACGTGCCGCCGGGCAGGCGTTCGCTCGCGGTGATCTCCACCCAGCTGTCCGGGGCAGCGATGATGGCGGCGAAGGTGTGAGCCGACGTGGAGGGAACACCGATCCGCACCAGATCCTCGGGCGTCCGGCACGCGGCCACACTGGCCGCATCGGCCGTCGATGGATCGACCTCCGCCGGTTCGCCGGGCCCCAGCGCCACCGTCACCATGTCCGCCAGGCCCATCTGCGGCGCCAACAGCTGCAGGCTCAGCAGGTCGCCGTTGCGGGTAGCGAGGACGTGACGCTCCCCCTTGCGGCACACCACGAAACGCGCCAGGGTGCTGCCGGTGCCGGTACGTCGGAACCACCGGGCCTCCAGCGTGCGGTCCGGCCCGCTTATGGTGTCGACCATCGCCGCAACGCTCGGGTGAGGGTTGCCGAGACCATCGAGTACCCCCTGCTCGGTGAGATCACGCCGGACCTGACCCCACACGATCTGGCGCACCTCCGCGCTCGGGATGTTCTGCCAGATCCCCAGACAACTCGGAAAATCCTTGAGGCCCATGCGGTCGGCGACGACCAACATGCCGTCGATCGTCACCTCCACACCGACGACGTCATCGATGGCCCCACCGGGGCTGAAAACGCTGGGCATAGGCGACTATTCGTCCATCTGTATAGGCAAGACGAGCATGGCGGACGGATGCTACCAACCTGCCACGCTGCGAACATCTGCGCGGACCGAGGCTCCAGGCGCCCAATCCGTCGGGACACACCCCTGTCGGTGTGCTCAGGTAGACCTGAGTCCGACAGTCAAGGAAAGGTGACCATGAAACGTCAGCTGGTGGGAACCCTGGTCGCGCTCGCCGCACTGCTCCACGTCGCGCCCGCGGCATCGGCGGACCCGTTGGAGCCGTCCTGCTTCGACGACAGGCTGTGCGGGGATCTCGGGTCGGTGAGCTATTGCCCGGACACCGGCACGATGGTCGGCCCGTTCGCCGCATGTTCGGGTCTGGTGACCGGTCCGTACGCACCCGGCGGGCTGTCACCGAACGAGGATTGAGGGCCGCGTACAGAACCGGCCGTACCATTCACGATTCAGCGGTCCGCGTCGGTGGACCGCGCGAGTGTGTAGCCAGCAGCCGACATCCACACCCGAAGGATGGACATGAGACGCGTGATGATGGCTCTGACCGGAGCCGCGATTGCCGCCGTCACCCTGGCCGGCCCGGCCTGGGCGATCCCGGATCAGGGCACGCCGGAATTCGACCAGTACATGCAGGGCTTGGAGCGCAACGGATTCAACTTGAAT
The DNA here is from genome assembly GCF_018455725.1 of Mycolicibacter acidiphilus. GTDB lineage: Bacteria > Actinomycetota > Actinomycetes > Mycobacteriales > Mycobacteriaceae > Mycobacterium > Mycobacterium acidiphilum. The sequence continues at coordinate 77,757 of NZ_JAHCLR010000028.1, read as the reverse complement.
CCGGACACCGCCTGGCGGGTCGCCCACCAGGCCTGCGAGGGCGGCCTACCTGGATTCATCGGCTGGGAACTGATTGCGCAGGGCGTCGTCGGCCCCGGGGCGGATCAGCGACTGATGGACGTGGCCAGAAAGTACGCCTGCCCGGTGCAGTAGCTAACCGCTCTTGCGACGGAACTCCCGGCGGCCACCCGCCGCACCGTGGGCGTGGGGCTGCTTGGCGCCGCCATCCTTGTGCGCAGCCCCGCTCGACGACTTCGAGTTCTTGCGGTCCAGCGCTTCACGGAACTGGCGCTTGGCATCGTCCGCGGCGGTGGAATCTGATTCGGCCATGCCCGGAAGCCTAACGCGATCAGCGCATTCCCGGCGGCATCCCGTACAGGTGCGTGATCGGCAGGGTCAGCACCACCCGCCGGTCGTCGACCATGGCCTGCCGGTATTCGTCCCAGTCCGGGTGTTCACCGGCGATGTCGCGGTACAGCGCGATCAGGGCCTCGACGGTGGCGTCGTCGGGCGCGGCGGCCGGCGGGGTCAGCTGCGCATCGCCCTCGGCGACCGCGTAGGACCAGCCGTCGTCGGAGCTGACCAGGATCGACGCCCGCGGGTCGCGGCGCAGGTTGCGGGTCTTCGCCCGCGGCTCGGTGACCGAGACCCGCACGGTCAGTGCCCGCGGGTCGAAGTGGTACTGCACGTTGGACAGCTGCGGACGGCCGTCGCGCTTGATGGTGGCCAGCACACCGAGGGAACTCCCGCTGATCAACCCCAACAGCTTGTCGTCGAAAACCTGGCGGCTCATGTCGGAAGCCTACGATCCATGGGCAGCGGTGTCAGGAGCACGGCGATACCCGAAGGGAGTCCGCACGGTGACCCGGTTCGCGCTGTTGCTGCGCGGCGTCAACGTCGGGGGTGTCAACCTCAGGATGTCCGACGTCTCCGCCGCACTCGGCGACGCCGGGTTCAGCGACGTCCACACACTGTTGGCCAGCGGCAATGTGCTGGTGGACTCCCCGGGTGATCCCGGCGCCGTGCGCGGCATCGCCGAGGCCGCGTTGCGGGCGCGGTTCGACTACCAGGCCTGGGTGCTGGTGTATGACATCGAGAGGCTGCGCCGTCTCGTCGACGCCTTCCCGTTCGAACCCGAGGTGCCCGGACACCACTCCTACGTCACGTTCGTCAGCGACACCGAAGTCTTCGGCGATCTCGTCGTGCCCGGCGCTGTCCGCGGCGACGGCGTGCTCTACTGGCAGGTGCGCAAAGGCGACACCCTGGCCAGTACCACGGGTAAAGCCTTGAGCAACAAGCGCTATGCATCGTCGACCACCACACGCAATCTGCGCACCCTGCACAAGATGCTCGCACTGGCCGGCGGCCGGTAGGGTTCACCTCGATGAACAACGCCGACAGTGCCGGAACGGCCAAGGAGAAGGTGATTCTCACCGGGGTCTCCGAGACCGCCCTGCTGACCTTGAACTCCCGGGCCCGGGAGGCCCGCCGCCCCGACCGGATCCTCGACGACCCGCGGGCAGTGGCACTGGTCGATTCGATCGACTTCGACTTCGCGAAGTTCGGCACGACCCGTCAGGACATGGCACTGCGCTCCCTGGCTTTCGACGGCCAGACCCGCGGCTATCTGCAGCAGCATCCGAAAGCCACCGTGGTCGCCCTGGCCGAAGGCCTGCAGACCAGTTTCTGGCGCCTGGACGCGGCCATCCCGAACGCGCAATTCCGTTGGCTCACAGTTGACCTCGAGCCGATGATCGACGTCCGCAGCAAACTGCTGCCGTCGTCGCCGCGGGTGTCGCTGTGCGCGCAGTCCGCCCTGGACTACAGCTGGATGGACAAGGTCGATACCGCGGACGGGGTGTTCATCACCGCCGAGGGCCTGCTGATGTACCTGCAACCCGAGGAGTCGATGGGGCTGATCGCCGAATGCGCCCGCCGGTTCCCGGGCGGCGCGATGATGTTCGACGTACCGCCGTCGCTGTTCGGCTGGTTGCTGCGCCGCGGCGTGCGGACGTCGATGCGCTACACGGCGCCGCCGATGCCGTTCACGCTGTCCGCCGCCGAGGCGGCGAACCTGGTGAACACGGTGCCTGGCGTCCGGGCCGTTCGGGACATTCCGCTACCGCTGGGCCGCGGGCTGATCTTCAACACCCTGCTCTCGGCCAGCCACTGGTTCCGCCCGCTCGACGAACTGCGCCCGTCGTTCACCCTGCTCGAATTCGGCTGAGCCCCAAGGGCGTCTACCGCGCATCGAAGGCAGCATCGAGGTAGCGCAGCGCATCGGATTTGCCCAGCCCGACCGCCCGGGCCGCGTCGGCGAACGCCCCGGCCGCGACCGTCATCGCGGCATCGGCGGGGTCACTGCCGGCGACGAACGACCCTTGGCGCCCGCGGGTTTCGACGATCCCGGCGGCTTCCAGCTCCCGGTAGGCGCGCGCCACCGTGTTCACCGCCAGCCCCAGCTGGCCGGCGAGGTCCCGCACGGTCGGCAACCGGGTGCCGGCCGGCAGCGTCCCGTCCCGCACGGCGTCGATCATCCGCGTCCTGACCTGGTCGAACAGCGGCTTGTCGACCGCGAGATCGATTGCCAGCAGCGCCGCGACATCCATCGACCCAGTATCACCCGAGTTCGCCGAGGCCCGCTATCTTGGTGACGTGCGGGTCGCGGTGCTCAGTGGTGCGGGGATCTCCGCGGAGAGCGGGGTGCCGACCTTTCGCGACGACAAGGTCGGCCTGTGGGCCCGCTTCGACCCCTACGAACTGTCCAGTGTCGAGGGTTGGGAGCAGCACCCCGAACGGGTCTGGGGATGGTATCTGTGGCGGCACTACCTGGTCGGCCAGGTCGAACCGAACGCCGGCCACCGGGCCGTCGCCGACTGGGAGCGGTACGCCGACGTCACGGTGATCACCCAGAACGTCGATGACCTGCATGAGCGCGCAGGCAGCTCCGAAGTCCACCATCTGCACGGCAGCTTGTTCGAATTCCGCTGCGCCACATGCGGTGCGGTGTACACCGGGGACCTGCCGGACATGCCGGAGCCGACGATCGAAGTGCCGCCGCCGCTGTGCGGCTGCGGCGGATTGATCCGACCGGACATCGTGTGGTTCGGCGAGCAGTTGCCGGACGCCGCGTGGCGCAGTGCCGTGCAGGCCACCGAGGCCGCCGACGTGCTGGTGGTGGTCGGAACCTCCGGGCTGGTCTACCCGGCGGCCGGGTTGCCGGAGATGGCGCTATCGCGCGGCACGGCCGTGGTCGAGGTCAACCCGGAGCCGACGCCGCTGTCCGCCGATGCCACCGTGAGTCTGCGCGACACCGCCTCCACAGCACTGCCGGGACTGCTGCAGCGGCTTCCCACGCTGCTCGGGTAGCGGGTCAGGCCGGCCGGCGGGCGCAGCCGAGCGCGAACTCCGACACCGGCACCGGCGCCCACGCCGGGAACTGGTGGCCGCGGCGGGAGGTCTGCACCTGGAAGCCGGCGTCGGCGATCAGTTGTTCGGTGTCGCGATGCGTGTGGCAGTTACCGAACAGTCGCGGCCAGAACGTCGCATCGGCGACCTGCTGCAGCACCCCGCGCGCTCCGGCACTGGCGATGTGTTCGAAATACCGCAGTTCACCGCCGGGCTTGAGTAGCGCATGCAGTCCGCGCAGCACCTCGTCGGGCTGGTCCACCGAGCACAAGACCAGCGAGCAAACCACCGCGTCGAACGGACCGTCGTCCTTGACGGCCGCCACCGTGCCGGGCACCACCGTGATCGGCACCGGCGCGGCCGCCGCCGCAGCCCGGGCGGACTCCCGTAACCGCGGCTCCGGCTCGACGGCCACCACCTCGGTGACGGTGGCCGGGTAGCAGTCGAAGTTGCTCCCGGTGCCCGCCCCGACTTCCAGCACCCGCCCGGTCAGACCGGCCAGGTTCTCCCGGCGGCGGTCGCGCAGCCAGTCCGTCTCACGGCTCGACAGGAACGTCCAGATCCGGGCGAACAGCGGGCTTTCGAGGTCCACGGGTGCGGTCATGTCAGCACCCTAGCCCGTCGCCGCCGTGACCCGGATCGCACCGTCCATCGCGGGGCGTCGCCCGTCTCAGCCCGGGCCCCGGCAAACGCTACCGGTCGGTAGTATTGCCACGATTTCCCGAATGGTGACTCAAAGATCCCTTAATCGTGACCCATACGCTCAGGGACATGTGGATCGACGACTCAAGTGCCGATGTCATCAAGGTCGACTTCGAAGCTCTCTACCACGGTGATTTCCTGGTCGAAGGCGACACCTCCGAGCAGTTCGACGACTTGCACTCGCTGGCAAGCTGATTGATCGGCGCCGCGCACGCGGCGCCTTTCGTCATTCCGCGATCCGGGCCGTCTTCGTCCGGTCGCATCGCGCGAGTTATTTCATCTCTGCGGTTTTTCCGGGTGGTGCTGTCGTGCCCGCAATCTGGCTCGCCGCCGACGAAGTGCCCAGCTCAGCGGGCATTGAGCACCCTGGCGAGGCCGCGCACAACGGCCCGGCTGGCGATATGCCGCAGCCCGGCCACCGCCGGTCGCGGGGCGGGAGGCGGCGCGGAGCCGAACCGGGGGAAGAGCCGCAGCGCGTTGTCCCGGTCGATCGCGCGATGTGCGGCTTCGTCAAGACCCGGGTAGACCTCCAGCCCGGCCGCGAACAGTTTGCCGGCGGCGACGGGCGCGAACGGCCAATCCGACCCGAAGGTGATGTGCCCGGGTTCGGCGAAGGCCAGCAGCGTCGGCAGCGCGGCGGCGCTGGACGAGAGCGCGGTGTCGAAGTAGAAGCCGGCGAAGTCGTCGAGACAGTCCGCCGGGCTGGCACCGCTGTCGGCCATGATCGCCACCGCCATCCGATGACTGGCGTACGGCACGAACCCGCCGGCGTGACTGAGGATGAATCGGATGTCGGGATACCGGCGGCGCACGCCGTTGCGCACCAGCAGGTAGGCGGCCCGGGTGGTGTCGAGCAGGAAGTCGGCGGCGAACGGCGCGACGCCGGGCACGGTCGGGCCGGGCAGGTCGGCCGGGTGGATGAACACCACCGCCGCGCGATCGTTGAGAACCTCGAACAGTACGTCTTGGCCGTCTTCGCCCAGGTAGGTGCCGGCGTTATTGGCCAGCAGCACCACCCCGTCGGCCTTCAGGTCGTCGAGGGCGCGGACCGTCTCGGCGACGGCGGCATCGACGTGCGGCATCGGGACGGTGGCGAAGAACCCGAACCGATCGGGGTGATCGCTGACCAGCTGCGCGGTGTAGTCGTTGAGGTCGCGCGCCAGCGCGGCGGCGTCGGCGCGGCCGGGGAAAAAGGTGGTGCCGGGGGTGGACACCGAGACGACGGCGGTGCCGACGTTGAGATCGGCCATGGTCTGCAGCGCCGCTTCCGGGCTCCAGTCCGGCAACGCCCGCCCGCCGGCTTCATCGATCCCGGCTTTGCGCAGGGCTTTCCGGTAGTCGGGTGGAATCAGATGCTGATGGGTGTCGATGCGCAGCACGGCCGGCCTTCCTATCGGGTATCCGGGATACCGGGACCGCACAGCGCGGCGACGGTGTCTTCACGGTTCAGCAGCGAGCGTGCCGCGGTTTTGAACTGTGCGAGTTTGTCGACGATGGTCTGCCCCTCCGGGGTATGCCCCCAGAGGCTGATGCCCTGATACGTCGCGGGCTCCCAGGTGGATTCGTCGACGACGATGGGGTTCCAGCCGACTTCCCATTCGAAGCCCGACGGTGTCATCGCGTAGTAGGATAGTTCGCGGTCGTTGGTGTGCTGCCCCACCGCCAATGCCATCCGGAAGCCGAGTTGCCTGACCCGCCGATACGAGTCGGTCATATCGTCGAGGTCGGCGACCTGGATGTTGAGGTGCTGGATGCGGGTGCGGATCGGGTTGAGCGGCAGTCGATCCACTGCGGCGATCGCCACCGAATGGTGGCGCTGGTTGACCCGCAGGAACCGGACCTTGATCTTGAGCCCGCTGATCGTCTCGTCGATGCGATCGGTCAGCCGGGCGTCGAAGACGGTGTTGTAGTAGCCGCGCATCTGCTGGGGATGCTTCGTGGTGATCGCAACGTGTCCGATCCCGGCCTCCCCGGTGACGAAGCCGCCACGCACCGCCATGTCCAGCGGTGTGTCGATGACGCCGGCCCGGGTGAAGATCTCCTGGGCCAGTCCGTTCGGGCCGGGAAAGCGCGCGAGGCGCTCGACGCCGCGCAGCGCGGCTTCCTCAGCGGCACCCTCGACCACCGGCACCCCGTGGCCGGTGACCCGGGATAGCACCTCGTCGAAGGCGGCGTGGTCGTCGATCTGCCAGCCCAGTGCGGTGACGTCCTCGGCCGGGCCGCGCTGCAGGAGGAACCGGCAGTCGTTGTCGTCGAGCCGGAACCGCATGACATCGCGCAGCGCCTCGTCGACGTGCAGGCCGATGGCGTCGCGACCGAACCGGCGCCAGTCGGCGAACCTGCCGGTCTCGATGACGACGTAGCCCAACTGGACGCGGCCGAACATCATCGGTCGAACACCGATGGTGTGCACAGGAATTCGGTGACCAGCCGGTTGAACACCTCGGCGCGTTCCCATTGCATCCAGTGCCCGGTCTGCGAGGTCATCACCAGTTCGGCGTTGGGCATGGTGTTGAGCAGCATCGGGCCACCGGAGGGCTTGTTCACCTTGTCGTCGCGGCCCCACAGCACCAGGGTCGGCGTGGTCAGGCGCTTCAGCCGCTTGTCTCGGGTGAGGTCCATCCGCCACAGGGTGCGCAGTGCCATCGGTCCGGACGGGCGGCGCAGCGGCGGATCCGCCACCACCTCCGGGTCGATGGATGCCTGGTACCGCAGGTCGATCAGGTCGTCGGGGACCGATGCCCCGTCATACACCAGGTAGGTGCGGAGGAATGCCTCCAGTTTGGCGCGGCTGGGGCCGTCACCGCCGTAATAGGACAGCAGGCTGTTCAGCCCCGCGGTCGGGGCTCCGCGCGTGGTCCCGATTCCGCCGGGTCCCATCAGCACCAGCTTGGTGACCCGGTGCGGGGTGTCCAGTGCCAGCCGCAGCGCGGCGGCGCCGCCGTAGGAGTTGCCGGCCAGATGCGCTGTGTCGACGCCGAGTTCGTCGAGCAGGCCGCGGATCATGTCCGCGAGGTAGCCGAACGGGTCGACCTGGTTCACCCCCTTCGCCGAGCGGCCGTACCCGGGCATATCCGGCACGACGACCCGGAAGTGCGACGCCAGTGCGTCGATGTTGCGGGAAAAATTGGACACTCCGGAGGCACCCGGTCCCCCGCCGTGTAGCAGCACCAGCACCGGCCCGGCGCCGACTTCGGCGACGAAGAGCGGTTTGCCGGCGACGGTAACGGTGCGCTCGGTCAGGGAGGCGATCATGCGGTGACTCCGATCGTGGCGGGGATGAGTCCGGTGGGTGGTTCGGGGAGCATCTGCTCCGATTCCGCTGCGGCATAGATGAATCCGTCCGGGCGCAGCACGACGGCGTCGGCGTTCTTGCGGCGCAGCCAGCGAACCAGTGTGGGTTCGTCGATCCGGAGCGCGGGCACCCCCAGCTCAGTCCAAGCCGACGCGCCGCCCGGTGCAGCGCCCGTGTGCAGGATCGTCCATCGTCCGCCGAGGACGTCGTCGAGGCGAACAGCGTCGCCGGCCGCGTCGGTGATCCGGGGTTGCGGGATCTGCCAGCCCACCGCGCGGTGCTTGCTGGCGGCAAAAAATCCGTCGCGGTATCGGGCGTCGGGAATCCACATGACTTTCTGGAGGACCGATTGCGCGCCGGGGATTCGGGTCAGCGCGCGCAGAGCGCGGTTGCGAACGGCGGCTGCGAACCGGTTGTGCTCGGTGATGATCCGTCCGCCGATGCAGGCGCGGCGGGTGACTTCGGTGACGTGCGGCTTGCGCTCGGTTTGGTAGGAGTCCAGCAGTGAGTCCGGTGCAGAACCGTTGATCACGGCGGCGAGCTTCCAGCACAGGTTGGCCGCGTCGCGCACCCCGGCGGACATGCCCTGGCCGATCCACGGCGGCATGGCATGCGCGGCGTCCCCGGCCAGGAAGACCCGGCCCACCCGCCACCGGTCGGCAACCCGGACGTGGTGGCGGTAGATCACGGCTCGCAGGATCTTGACGTGCTCTTCGGTGATGCCCTGATCGTGCAGGACCTGCCAGATCGCCTCGTCGCGCAGCAACTCCTGTTCGTCCTCGCAGTCACGCGCCGGGTACTCCCAGCGATGGTGGCCCAGCGGGGTCGGGCAGTCGACGGTGGGGCGAGACGGGTTGCAGTGAAAGCGCAGCCGGTCGTGGGCATCCCACTCCTTGAGGACCTTGGTGTCGATGACGACCCACCGTTCGCCGTAGGTGCGCCCGGTGTAGCCGACCCCCAACTGCCCTCGGGTGGGGGACGATCCGCCGTCGGCGGCGATGACGTAGGACGCACGGAAGCGCTTGAAGGTGTCGGTGCGCAGGTCGGCCGCCATCAATTCGACTTGGTCGCCCTTGGGAAGCACCCGCAGGCATTCATGTTCGATCAGCACCCCGACATTCGAGAACCGGGCCACGCCGTCGCGCAGCACGTGATCGACCGCCGGCTGATAGATGAACTGCTGGGGCGGGTGGCCGGCCCCTCGGGCTGCGATCTTCATCTCTATGAACGGCACACCGTCGGCGTCGACGAAGGCCGTCGGCCGATCGGGAAGCATGTCACGTTGCAACCGGTCCGCCAGGCCCACCGACTGCCAGATCCGCATGACCTCCTCATCGGTGGAGATCGCCCGCGCACGGTTGTAGACGTCTGCATCGCGCTCGATCACAAGGACTTTCAGCCCCAGTTGACCCAGCAGGTTCGCGGCGGTAGCACCGGTCGGCCCGTAGCCGACGACGGCCACGTCATAGCACTGCTCAACGGTCACTGATGTCACCTCATTTGAAATGTAGTGATCGTTACACTAATGTAGTGATCGCTACAGCGTCAAGCCCCGGACGGAAGGGACGCAGATGGCAGTCGAAGATCAACCGAAGCGCCGCAAGCGTGCGGATGGGGAGCTGTCCCGGGCGCGCATCCTGGACGCGGCCGCCGAGATCGCCGCCGAACGCGGCTATGAGGGCACCAGCATCGCGCTGGTCAGCGCCAAATGCGATCTGCCGGCCAGTTCGATCTACTGGCATTTCAAGAACAAGGACGACCTGATCGCCGGGGTGATCGAGCGCAGCTTCGCCAGTTGGCTGGCCGCCTGGCAGGTACCGTCGGACGGCACCGCGCCCGATCGCATCGTGACCCTGGCGGTGCAGGTCGCCAAGTCACTGTTGGAATCCTCCGACTTCATCCGATTGGGCCTGATGCTGGCGCTGGAGCGCCGGCCCGTCGAACCGCGAGCCCGGGCGATGTTCCTGCAGGCCCGCGCACAGACCTTCGCCGAACTGTCCCGGACGATCGTCGAGCTGAACCCGGAACTGACCGACGCCGACGCACGTCAGCTCGCCACCTATGCGATGGCCGGCGCCGACGGGTTGTTCATCGCCCATGAGATCGACGGCGATTCGGTGGACCTGATAGCACAGTTCGAACTGCACGCACATGCGGTGCTCGACGCCGCCCGCCGCCTGATCGAGGCCGGTAAATGAGCGGTGCGCATCCCGGGCGGTCCGCAGCCCGGTGATCAAGGCCGACGAGCTGCGCGGCAGCGCGACGCCGCCGCGCCGGCCGTCAGCTGTCCTGATAGCTCCAGGCGCGCAGTTGGGCGGCAAGCACGTCGAGTTCGGAAAGCACGCCGGTGGCGACTCCGATCACGAACTCGAACCGGTCATCCTCGGGCGCACTGATCCACTGACCGTTGACGGCCAGGAACGTCCGACAGACCGTCCACGCCAACCGCTTGTTGCCGTCGACCAGGGCGCGATTGCGCGCCAGTGAGTGCATCAGCGCAGCAGCCTTGAGATGCAGGTCCGGGTATGCATCCTCGCCGAACACCGTGGCCCTCGGACGGGCCAGCGCCGATTCCAACAGCCCATAGTCCCGAACCGCGAAATCCTCACCGACGGTTCGCCGGGCGATCGCAAGCAGATCCTCGAGATCCAGGTACTCGGCCATGCGACGTCATGCGTCCTTGAGGCGTTCCAGGACTCCGGCCTCTTCGCGCAGCACCCGGTCCAAGGCCGTCGCAACGTTGGCCTGATGCGTGCGCCGCGCGATGTACTCGTCGATCGCGGACAGTGCTACCGCCTGCATCGACCGCCCCTCCGCAGCGGCCTGACGACGCAGAGCTTCGGCCTGCTCATCGCTGGTGCGCAGGGTCATACCCATGATCGCGATGATACCGGATTGGTATCAACTGTCAGGCGACGTTCTCCTGAGCGTTGTCCTCGACCATGCCGCCCAGTCGGCCGGCGATGATCTCCTCGGCCTCGGCCACCATCCGTGACACCAGCTCACCGACCGTCGGGATGTCGTTGATCAGCCCCATCGCGGCCCCGACCGACCAGATGCCGGCCTCGACGTCGCCTTCCTCGAAGACCCGCCGGCCGCGCACCCCGGCGACCAGTTCCTGCACGTCCGGGAACTGACCACCATCGTTGAGGATCGCCACGACCTCACGCGAGACGGTGTTGGACGCCACCCGGGCGGTGTTGCGCAGCGGCCGGAAGATCAGCTCGGTGTCGCGTTCGGTGCCCGCGACGATCGCTTCCTTGACGTTCTGGTGGATGCACGACTCGACGGTGCACATGAACCGCGAGCCCATGTTGACGCCGTCGGCGCCCAGCGCCAGCGCCGCCACCAGGCCGCGGGCGTCGGCGAAGCCGCCGGAGGCGATCATCGGGATCTCGATCTTGGCGGCCGCCGCCGGGATCAGCACCAGACCCGGAATGTCGTCCTCACCGGGGTGCCCCGCGCATTCGAAGCCGTCAATGCTGATGCCGTCGACACCCAGGTCCTGCGCCTTCACGGCATGCCTGACCGAGGTGCATTTGTGCAGCACCTTGATGCCGTTGTCGTGGAACATCGGCAGGTGCGGGGCGGGGTTGGACCCGGCGGTCTCGACGATCTTGATGCCGGCGTCGACGATCACCTGGCGGTATTCGTCGTACGGCGGCGGATTGATGGTCGGGAGGATGGTCAGGTTCACCCCGAACGGGCGGTCGGTGAGGTCGCGGGTCTTGGCGATCTCGTTGGCCAGATCCGCCGGGGTCGGCTGGGTCAGCGCCGTCAGGAACCCCAGCGCCCCGGAGTTCGCCACCGCCGCAACAAGCTCCGCGCGGCCCACCCACTGCATGCCGCCCTGGGCGATCGGGTGCTCGACACCGAACACCTCGGTGAACTTGGTGGTGAGGCTCATCGCGTCGTCCCTTCCTGCAGCACGCCCATCCCAACCGGATGGTTGGTTGGGACTATACCCAGTCGGTCAGCACGGTGTCGTTGTCGGCACCCGGCGCCTTCGGCGGGGCCGGGGTGTCCGGGGTGCTGCGGGAGAACCGCGGCGCCGGCTTCGGCTGCAAGTAGCCGTTGACCTCGTAGAACGTGTCCCGCTCGGCGATGTGCGAGTCGGTGAGCACCTCGCCGAACGCCAGCACCGGCGTCACGCAGGCGTCGGAGGTGGCGAACACCTTCGCCCAGTGGTCCCGGTCGTGGGCGGCGAACGCCTCGGTGAACACCGCCCGCAACTCGGCCCAGCGGCTGACGTCGTTCTGCGCGGGCAGGGTGGCCGGGTCCAGACCCAGCTTGGCCAGCAACTCGGCGTAGAACTGCGGCTCGATCGAGCCGACCGCGACGTAGCCGCCGTCGGCGCACTCGTAGGTGTCGTAGTACGGGGCGCCGGTGTCGAGCATGTTGACACCGCGCTCGTCCTTCCACACCCCCTGCGACCGGAAGCTCCACATCATCGCCGAGAGCATGCTGGAGCCGTCGACCATCGCGGCGTCGACGACCTGCCCCTTGCCGGAGGTCTGTCGCTCCCACAGTGCGGACAGGATCCCGACCAGCAGGAACATCGACCCGCCGCCGAAGTCCCCGACCAGGTTCAGCGGCGGCACCGGCCGCTCCCCCCGCCGGCCGATGGAGTGCAGCGCCCCGTTCAGCGAGATGTAGTTGATGTCGTGGCCGGCCTGCAGGGCCCGCGGGCCGTCCTGTCCCCAGCCGGTCATCCGGCCGTAGATCAGCTTCTCGTTGACCTTGGCGCAGTCCTCGGGGCCCAGCCCGAGCCGTTCGGTGACGCCGGGCCGGAACCCTTCGATCAGCACGTCGGCCTTGGCGACCAACTGCAGCACCAGGTCGCGCCCCTCCGGCGATTTCAGGTCGGCGGTCACCGAGCGGCGGTTGCGCAGCATCTGGTCCTTGGACGGCTCCGCGCCGAATTTCGGTGGCCGGTCCACCCGCACCACGTCGGCGCCGAGGTCGCCGAGGATCATCGCCGCGTGCGGCCCGGGGCCGATCCCGGCCAGTTCGATTACCCGCAATCCGTGCAGTGGTCCCGCCATGTTCGACCTCCGGTGTTATGTGGTGGCTTGCATCTTCGCAGCCGTCGGTGAGGTCGGTGCAGGCCGGTTGCCTATGGTGATGCCCATGACCGCACTGGACTCCCTGAAACCCGTTGACGGCCTGTCGGTGGCCCTGACCGACGGCGTGCTGTCGGTGACCATCGACCGCCCCGACAGCCTGAACTCGGTGACGACGCCGGTCCTGGCGGGCATCGCCGACGCGATGGAGGCCGCCGCCCGGGATCCTCAGGTGCGGGTGGTGCGCCTGGGCGGCGCCGGGCGCGGCTTCAGTTCCGGGGCCGGGATCAGCGCCGACGACGCCAACGACGGGGTGCCGACCGAGATCATCGACGAGGCCAACCGCGCGATCCGGGCGATCACCGCGCTGCCGCACCCGGTGGTGGCGGTGGTGCAGGGTCCGGCCGCCGGGGTCGGGGTGTCGCTGGCACTGGCCTGCGATCTGGTGCTGGCGTCGGACAAGGCGTTCTTCCTGTTGGCGTTCACCAAGATCGGGCTGATGCCCGACGGCGGCGCGTCGGCTCTGGTGGCCGCGGCGATCGGCCGGATCCGGGCGATGCGCCTGGCGCTGCTGGCCGAGCGACTCACCGCCACTGAGGCTTTGGACTGGGGGTTGATCAGCGCGGTGTACCCGGCCGAGGAGTTCGACGGCGAGGTCGACAAGGTGCTGGCGGCGCTGCTGACCGGTCCGGCGGTGGCGCTGGCCAAGACCAAGCACGCCGTCAACGCCGCGACGCTGACCGAACTGGACGGCGCCCTGGACCGCGAGTACGTCGGGCAGTCGACGCTGCTGAACTCCCACGACTTCCGCGAGGGTGCCCGGGCGTTTCAGGATCGGCGCACCCCGAACTTCACCGACTCCTGACCCCTGCGCGAACGTGCAGAGTCGACCGGCATCCGCCCAGGTGGGCCCGGACAACTCTGCACGGTCAGGACAGGGCGCGGGTTACATCCCGAACACCGAGGGCAACGCCAGCACCATGATCAACCCCCACACCAGGTGGGTCAGCACCGAGGCCAGCACTCCCCCGGTGGCGCGGCGCTCGATGGCGCAGACGGTCCCCAGCACCAGCGCCGCCAGACCCACTACCGGGTTCCCGGCAGCCATCATCGCCGCGACATAGAGCAGCGTCGAGAACACCAGCGGGTAGTGCCGGCCGAACGAGGTGAACAGCGCACTGCGGAAGAACATCTCCTCAGCCACCGCGTTGACGATCGCGATCAACACCACCAGTCGCCACGACACATGGGTGGTGTACTCCAGGATCTGCGTAGCCCCGTCGTTCAACGGCGCAATGTGCTTGATCACCAGCCCGCCGAGCAGGAAGACCAGGCCCAGCACCAGGCCGACGCCGGTGCCGGTGAACACCGGGCGCTCATTGCGGCCCCGGAACCGCACCATCCCCAGGTGCATCGGCCCGGCCAGCAACGCGCCCCCCGCCCACACCGCCGCCAACGCCAGGGACAGCCAGTAGAACGCCGGCTCACCGGGGTTCTTGGTGTGCATGAACCCCAGCACCGCCGCGCCGAGCACCAGCACCACGGCCACCACGATGCGCCGGCGCAGCACCACCGCCGGTGGCTCGTGGTAGGGAGCCGACACCTTGGAGAGGATCGTGGTCAGCTCGCGCAGCAGGCCGGGCCGGGTCGGGCTGGACTGGGTCATACGGGACGTCCCCTCGGCATCAGGTTGGCAACGTCCCTTGAACGTAGCGGCCCGAACGCGGGCGGTGGGGCGAATGCGTCAGTTCGACGAACCCGGCAGTGCCCCGCGGTGGGCGTCCATCAGCAGGCGATAGCCAACGGCGTTGTGCCGGTTGCTCTCCACCTCGGCGTCACTGAGTTCGCGCCGGACCTTGCCCGGCACCCCGGCCACCAGCGACCGGGGCGGCACCACCATGCCCTGCGGGACGACGGCACCGGCCGCCACCAGCGAACCGGCGCCGATGACGGCGCCGTTGAGGACGATCGCACCCATCCCGATCAGGCACCCGTCCTCGACAGTGCAGCCGTGCAGCACCGCATTGTGCCCGACGCTGACGTGACTGCCGACCCGGCAGGGAAAGCCGGGGTCGACGTGCACGGTCACCCCGTCCTGAATGTTGCTGTCGGCGCCGATCTCGATCGGCTCCATCTCGGCACGCAGCGTGGCCGAGTACCAAACGCTGACTCCAGCAGCCAGATTCACCTGTCCCAGCAGGCTGGCGTTGGGGGCGACCCATGATTCGGCGGGCACCTGCGGGGTGTGCCCGGCGATCGTGACGATCAGCGGTTGCGACATCGCACTCACCGCGCCTTCCAGACCGGGGCGCGCTTCTCCGCGAACGCCCGCGGCCCCTCCTTGGCATCCTCGGATTTCAGCAACGTGGTGAATTCCCTTGCGGTACGGGCCCAGCCGGGTTCCTCACCGGGAATGGCACCGTCGTCGACGCCGTAGGCGATCCGTTTGCTGGCCCGCACCGACAGCGGTGCGTTGCCGGCGATCTGCTCGGCGAACTCGAGGGCGACGGCGAGCGCGGTGCCGTCGTCGACGACCCGGTTCACCAGGCCCCAGCGCGCAGCGTCCGCCGCCGAGATCGGGTCCCCGGTGTAGAGCAGTTCCAGGGCGACCTTGCGCGGCAACTGCTCAACGATGCGGAACACCCCACCCGCCCCGGCGATCAGACCGCGCTTGACCTCCGGCAGGCCGAACTGCGCACGCTGCTCGGCGATCACCAGGTCGCTGGCGAGCGCGATCTCGGTGCCACCGCCCAGGGCGGTGCCGTTGACCGCGGCGATGATCGGCTTGTCGATGAAGTGCTGCACGTAGCCGGCGAATCCCCACTCGGGATGTTCCGGATGGTAGATGTTCTCACGGTTGGCGATCGCCTTGAGATCGGCTCCGGCGCAGAAGGATTTGTCGCCGGCGCCGGTGATGACCACCGCACGCACAGCGTCGTCGTCCTGGGCGTGCGCAAGCGCGTCACCGATCCCCGCGCTGACCGCACCGTTGACCGCATTGCGCGCCTCGGGGCGGTTGATCGTGATGACCAGTACGTTGCCGGTCTGCTCGACCAGGACGGCGGGCGCATTCACAGCAGCTCCAAAATGGTGGCGTTGGCCTGTCCGCCGCCCTCGCACATGGTCTGCAGGCCGTACCGAATCCCGTTGGCGCGCATGTGGTAGAGCATCGTGGTCATGATCCGGGCACCGGACGCGCCGAGCGGGTGCCCCAGTGCGATCGCCCCGCCGTTGGGGTTCAGCTTCTTCGGGTCGGCTCCGATCTCGGCCAGCCAGGACATCGGCACCGGGGCGAACGCCTCGTTGACCTCGAACACCCCGATCTCATCGACGCTCAGCCCGGACCGTTGCAGCGCCTTCTGCGTGGCCGGGATCGGGCCGGACAGCATCATCACCGGGTCGGAACCGGCCAGGGTGGCGGTGTGCACCCGGGCGATCGCGGTGAGCCCCAGGGCTTTCGCCTTGTCGGCGGACATGAACAGCAGCGCCGCCGACCCGTCGGAGATCTGGCTGGAGTTGCCGGCGTGGATCACCCCGTCCTCTTTGAAGGCGGGCTTCAGCTGTGCCATCTTCTCCATGGTGGTGCCGCGGCGGATGCCCTCATCCTTAGTGACGACGCCGCCGTCGTCGTCCTTGATCGCGACGATCTCGTCGTCGAAGGCACCGGAATCCTGTGCTGCGCCGGCCTTCTCATGGGAGGCCAGCGAGAACTCGTCGAGCGCGGTGCGGTCCAGTCCCCACTGGGCGGCCATCATCTCCGCGCCGAGGCCCTGGTTGGGGGTCTGGGCGTAGCGCGCCTTGAACGCCGCCGGGTAGGGCCGGCCGCCATTGGCAAGCGACGAGCCCATCGGGGTGCGCGACATCGACTCCACTCCCCCGGCGACGACGACGTCGTAGTGCCCGGCGACCACCCCGGCGGCGGCGAAGTGCACCGACTGCTGACTCGACCCGCACTGGCGATCCACCGTCACACCCGGCACCGACTCCGGCCAGCCCGCGGTAAGCAGCGCGGTGCGACCGACGTCCAGCGCCTGCTCGCCGGCCTGCATGACGCAGCCCCAGATCACGTCGTCGACCAGTTCGGGGTCCACCCCGGCGCGCTGCACCAGTCCGTTGAGCACCTGGGCGGACAGTTCGGCCGGGTGAATCCCGGACAGTCCGCCGTTGCGCTTCCCGATCGGTGAGCGGACCGCTTCGACGATGACGGCTTCGGCCATGGGCATTCTCCTTCGGGGATCCGGACTCGTGCGTCGATTGTGGGTCAAGCAGTGGCGGGCGTCACTACAGGGTGACCAGATGCCTCGCGTCCGCTCCTCGCACGGCATGCTGGGCCACCGACCGATCGAAGGTCACGAACCGCCCGCCGTTCGCCACGGCCAGCGCCAACAGATACGCATCGGTCACCTGCTTCGAGCCGTGCAGTCGCGAGCGGTCGATGACCGCGGGGTTCGCAATACTGACCGTGCAGGGCCAGAACTCGTGATGCACGGTCTGGGTGGCGCCAGACAGCAGGTCGATCGCGCGACTGGGCGAGATCGGACTGGGATAACGGGGCTGGCTGATGATTCGAACGAAGCCGTTCTGGGTGATCGCGCAGGACGCCCAGCCGTGCGCAATCTCCTCAACGATCCAGCTGCGGGCACGATCATGGTCGATGTGATCGGTGTCGAGCAGGGCCAGCACCACGTTGACGTCGAGGAGCGCACGCATCCGATCAGATCGCTTCGTCGTCGCGCAGTCGGTCGATCAATGCGTTCGAAACGGCTCCGCCGCGATGCGGCAGGGGCTCGAATCCGAAGAATGCGTCAACCTCGGGTGACGGTGATTCGGGGCGTCGACCGGTCAGCGCCTGACGGGCCAGGTCGGAGAGCACCTGCCCCACCGTCCGCTTCTCCCGAGCGGCCCGTTCCTTCACGGCGAGCAGCACGTCGTCATCAATCGACAGTGTGGTGCGCATGCATCTGATGCTAATGCATCACCGACGCTCCTGCGGGCTGCCGGATATGCCGTGAAGCGGAAGTCCGTCGAACCGCAGCCGTCGTGCTGGCCGCGTACCGTCGCGACCATGGCACGCATCATCGTCTTCGGCGGACACGGCAAGGTGGCCCTGCTGCTCAGCCGCATCCTGACCGAACGCACCGACGAGGTCAGTTCTGTGTTCCGCAACCCAGATCACGCCGTGGAGGTGGCGGCGACCGGCGCCACTCCCGTCGTCGCGGATATCGAGCAGCTCGACACCACCGCGCTGGCCGACCTGCTGGCCGGCCACGATGCGGTGGTGTTCTCCGCCGGCGCCGGGGGCGGCAACCCGGCCCGCACCTACGCGGTGGACCGCGACGCCGCCATCCGCACCGTCGACGCGGCCGCGCAGGCCGGGGTCAGCCGGTTCGTGATGGTGTCCTACTTCGGCGCCGGACCCGATCACGGCGTGCCGGAGGACAACAGCTTCTACCCGTATGCGCAGGCAAAGGCCGCCGCCGACGCCCACCTGCGGGCGAGCGGGCTGGACTGGACAGTGCTGGGACCGAGCCGCCTCACGGTGGAGCCGGCGACCGGCCGGATCGCCGTCGGCTCGGGCACCGGCAAAGGCGAGGTGTCCCGGGGCAACGTCGCCCTGGTGATCGCCGCGGCGCTGGCCGACGACACGACGATTCGCCGCACGATCGAGTTCAACGACGGCGACGTCCCCATCGCCGCAGCGCTGGCAACTGACAGGTAGCCTAGGGATTGCAGCTGGTCTGTCGGCAATGTCACTTCGACGATGTCGACATCGAGCGACGCATGTACGTCATGTGTCGCAAGAGGGAACCCGGTGAGAATCCGGGACTGTCCCGCAGCGGTATGCAGGAACGACCGCCGTCAAAGGCACTGGTCAGCGGGTTATCCGAGACTGGGAAGCGACGGCCATTAGGGGCACCGACGGTGCGCGCCTGCGAGTCCGAAGACCTGCCAGTTGTGCTGGGCGCGCCGCGCCCAGCGGATCGTCGCCTCGCGGAATGGGCGTCTGGTTTAGAGGGTTGTAGTGCTGTAAATTGCACGCAACCCCAATGGCTGGACGGCCGCTGGCGGTGACCACCCTCGTCAATTGAAGGATCAACCGTGACCGTTCAACCGTTTACCGCCACCGTCGTCGGGTCCCCACGCATCGGGCCGCGCCGCGAACTCAAGCGCGCCACCGAGAGCTACTGGGCCGGCCGGATCGACCAGGCTGAGCTGCAGAAGGTCGCCGCCGGCCTGCGCCGCGACACCTGGGCGCAGCTGGCCGCCGCCGGATTGGACTCGGTGCCGGTCAACACGTTCTCCTACTACGACCAGATGCTGGACACCGCGGTGCTCCTCGGGGCGCTCCCGGCGCGAGTCGCCGGTGTCGCCGACGAACTGGATCGCTACTTCGCGGCCGCCCGCGGCAACGCCGACATCGCCCCGCTGGAGATGACCAAGTGGTTCGACACCAACTACCACTACATCGTCCCGGAGATCGGCCCGGACACGAAGTTCGCCCTGAACCCGGCCAAGGTGCTCGCTGAGCTCAAAGAGGCGCAGGGCCAAGGCATTCCGGCCCGCCCGGTGATCATCGGCCCGGTAACGTTCCTGCTGCTGAGCAAGGCTGTCGACGGCGCCCCGGCCCCGATCTTCCGCCTCGACGAGCTGGTCGACGTCTACGCCGACCTGCTGGGCAAGCTGGCCGACGCCGGCGCCGAGTGGGTGCAGATCGACGAGCCGGTGCTGGTCACCGACATCTCCGACGCGGCTCCGGCCCTGGCCGAGCAGGTCTACAACCGCCTCGGCGCACTGAGCAAGCGGCCGGCGATCTTCGTCGCCACCTACTTCGGCGACCCGGGCGCCGGTCTGCCCGCACTGGCCCGCACGCCGGTCGAGGCGATCGGCGTCGACCTGGTCTACGGAGCCGACACCGCAATCGCATCGGTGCCCGAGCTGGCCGGGAAGACGCTGGTCGCCGGGGTGGTCGACGGTCGCAACATCTGGCGCACCGACCTGGAGGCCGCACTGGCCAAGCTCGCGACACTGCTGGGATCGGCTGCGGCGGTTGCGGTGTCGACGTCGTGCTCGACGCTGCACGTGCCCTACTCGCTGGAGCCCGAGACCGGCCTGGACGACGCGCTGCGCAGCTGGCTGGCGTTCGGCGCGGAGAAGGTTCACGAGGTGGCGACCCTGGCCCGCGCCCTGCGCGACGGGAGGGACGCGGTGGCCGACGAGATCGCCGCGTCCAATGCCGCCGTCGCGTCACGCAAGTCGGACCCGCGGCTGAACAACGCCGCACTGCGGTCCGAGATCGCGGCGATCCGTGCCGCCGGCACCCACCGCGGGTCGGCCGAGGCTCGCCGCGCCGCGCAGGACGAGCGGCTGCACCTGCCGCCGCTACCGACCACCACCATCGGCTCGTTCCCGCAGACCGTCGAGATCCGCAAGGCCCGCGCCGCACTGGTCGCCGGGGAGATCGACGAGGCCGAGTACACCCGGCGGATGAAGGCGGAGATCGCCGACGTCATCAAGCTGCAGGAGCAGCTCGGCCTGGACGTGCTGGTGCACGGCGAGCCGGAGCGCAACGACATGGTGCAGTACTTCGCCGAGCAGCTGGACGGCTTCTTCGCCACCGCCAACGGCTGGGTGCAGTCCTACGGCAGCCGCTGTGTGCGTCCGCCGGTGCTCTACGGCGACGTCACCCGCCCGCACCCGATGACGGTCGACTGGGCCGTCTACGCGCAGTCGCTGACCGACAAGCCGGTCAAGGGCATGCTGACCGGTCCGGTGACAATCCTGGCGTGGTCGTTCGTCCGCGACGACCAGCCGCTGGCCGACACCGCCTACCAGGTGGCGCTGGCGATCCGCGAGGAGACGGTGGACCTGGAGAAGGCCGGCATCGCGGTGATCCAGGTCGACGAGCCGGCGCTGCGCGAGCTGCTGCCGGTGCGCGACGCCGACAAACCAGCGTATCTGGACTGGGCCGTCGGCTCGTTCAAGCTGTCGACGTCCGGGGTGTCCGACGCGACCCAGATCCACACCCACCTGTGCTACTCGGAATTCGGTGAGGTCATCGGTGCGATCGCCGATCTGGACGCCGACGTCACCTCGATCGAGGCGGCCCGCTCACACATGGAGGTGCTAGACGACCTCAACGCGATCGGGTTCTCCAACGGGGTCGGCCCGGGTGTCTACGACATCCACTCGCCGCGGGTGCCGTCCACCGCGGAGATGGCCGAATCGCTGCGTGAGGCACTGGAAGCCGTTCCGGCGCAGCGCCTCTGGGTGAACCCGGACTGCGGCCTGAAGACCCGTCGGGCTGAAGAGGTCAACGCTTCGCTGGCCAACCTGGTCGCCGCCGCGAAGGAGGCCCGCGCCAGCGTGTAACCGCGCGAGTACGGCGAAGGCCCCCGAAACCGCCTGGTTTCGGGGGCCTTTGCTCAGGGCACGGTCACGACGCCCAGTTGGCGGCCACCTCGATCAGCTGCAACTCGTTGGCGTGCACGGCATCCGGGTCGACCCCGTAGTTCGGCGGATACAGGATCGCCCAGTCGACGACGCCGTCGTAGCGGCGCAACTGCTCGGCGACGTCTTCTTGCGTGCCGAACACCGCCCGTTCCTCCACCATCGCCTCACCCGCCGCGATCACGCCGGCCGCATCACCGCGCATGACGGCATCCCGCGCGGCGACCCGCTCGGCGGCGAACTGACCATTCGGGAACAGCGCGTCGTAACCCTTCGGCGTCGAGTAGAAACCGACCTGGGCGGCGGCGTCCCGGCGGGCCGCGGACCGGTCGGCACCGGCCGACGCCACGATCTGCGTCGTCATCAACAGCTGCCCAAGGTCGCGGCCCGACCGCAGCGCGCCCCTGGCGAGCAGCGGGGGCGCGACGTCGCGCAGGTAGTCCGCGGAAGCGATGGTGTGCCCGACGAATCCGTCCGCGCACTCCCCGACCACGCCGACCATGTGCTCCCCCACCCCGGCCGCGAAGATCGGCATCGTGTCGGGCAGCGCGGTGCGCTCATAGTGCGCCATCGCGACACGGTCGAACCGGCCCTGATAGTGGAACGGGCCATCCCGGTGGGCGATCAGCTGCCGGATCAGGTCGATCCGCTCCCGGACCTGCGGGGCGGGATGGTCCATGGTGGCCCCGTACCAGTCCTGGTTCATCCGGCGGGTGCTGCTGCCGACGCCCAGCACGAAGCGGCCACCCGCGATCGCCTGGATGTCGGATGCCGACGAGGCGAGCGCCAGCGCGGAGCGGGCGAACAGCGGAGTCACGTTGGTGCCGACGATCGCCTGCTCCGAGGCGGCCGCGAATGCCGCGGCCCGGGTGAGGCTGCTGCGGTTGTAGTAGTCGATCGTCCACAGCGAGTGCACGCCGGCGCGGTCGGCCGCCCGGACGATCTTCAGTGCCTCGGCAGGGTTCTCGTCGATGACCACCAGCCCGATCTTCATCGCGTACGCCCTCAGTTCTGGGCCGAGGGGAAGCGCGGCGGGCGCTTCTCGCGCAAGGCGGTGTAGCCCTCCACGACGTCCGGGCCGAGGAAGGTCAGCATCTCGTAGGCCGCGGACTGGTCGAAGGTGGGACCGGCGCTGCGCAGCCAGTTGTTCAAGGCGCGCTTGGTCAGCCGGATCGCCTGCTGCGCCCCGGTCGCCAGAACATCGGCGACACGCAGCGCCTCATCGAGAACCTGTTCGCGGGGAAGGGCTTTGGCAACCATGCCGATCCGCTCGGCCTCGGCGCCGGTGATCATCTCACCGGTCAGCAGGTAGTAGCGGGCCTTGGCCATCCCGGCCAGCAGCGGCCAGATGATCGCGGCGTGGTCGCCGGCCGCGACGCCGAGTTTGACGTGCCCGTCACCGATCTTGGCATCCTCGGCGACGATCGCGACGTCGGCCAGCAGTGCGGCGACCGTTCCGGCGCCCACGGCCACGCCGTTGATCGCGGACACGATCGGCTTCTCACAGTTGATGATTCCGTACACCATGTCGCTCATCTCTTTGAGCATGTGGGTGACCCGGTCGTAGTCGCCGGCCATCCGTTCCACCATGGCCAGGTCGCCGCCGGCGGAGAAGGCCTTGCCCGCACCGGTGATGACGGCGACCCGGGTCTCGGGGTCCGCCGACACGTCGTTCCAGACCCGAGCGAGTTCGCCGTGCATCTCCTCGTCGGCGGCGTTGTACTTCTCCGGCCGGTCGATCGTGATGAGCAGAACGCCGTTGGCACGACGCGTGAACGTCAACTGGCGGTAGTCCTCGTACGTCATCGTGACTCTCCTCGTGGGTTGCGTCAGCCAGGGCTTGTGCAGCCCAACCGTCGGAACATATTATCGACCCTCAAGTCGAATAATCAAGTAATCGGTCGGCATCTTCTTCAAGGTCCACCACGCATCCGGGAGGCACCCGTGGAACTCAACGACAAGCTGGCACTGGTGACCGGCGCCGCGTCGGGGATCGGCCGCGCCACGGCCGTCACACTGGCGAAAGCCGGCGCGAAGGTCGCCGCGGTCGACCGAGACCCTGACGGTCTGAGCGAGACCGTGCGCGCCATCGGAGAGCGAGCCTCGGCTCATTGCGTCGACCTGTCCGAGCCCCGGGCGATCCTGGCCCTGCGCGACGAGGTCATCGGCGCACACGGCGTGCCGGACATCATCGTCAACGCCGCCGGCTTCGACCGGGTGGAGCCGTTCATGGACAACGACGACGCGCTGTGGGAATCACTGGTCGCGGTGAACTTCCTCGGCCCCGTCCGGCTCACCCATGCGTTCCTGGAGCGTGCGCTCGCCGAGGAACGCACCGTCAAGATCGTCAACATCGCCAGCGACGCGGGACGGGTCGGCAGCCTCGGTGAGACGGTGTACGCCGGCACCAAGGGCGGCGTCATCGCGTTCACCAAGTCACTGGCACGTGAGATGGCGCGCCACCGCATCAACGTCAACTGTGTCTGCCCCGGGCCGACCGACACCCCGCTGTTCGCGACGCTGCCGGAGAAAGTCCGGACCGGCCTGATCCGGGCGATCCCGTTCCGTCGGCTGGCCACGCCCGACGAAATCGCCGACGCCGTGCTGTTCTTCGCCTCGGACTACGCGAACTACATCACCGGCCAAGTGCTCAGCGTCAGCGGCGGCCTGACCATGGCCGGCTGAGCGGCGGGCGTCAGACGCCCAGGCTGAACATCCGGGCCGCGGTGTCGACGACCGCCTCCCGCAGCTCAACCCGCTTTGCCTCCGGCAGCGATGGGCGAATCCACAGCGGCGACTGGTTGAGCACGCCGTAGAGGCAGTGCAGCGCAACGTCGGGGTCCGGGCAATCGAACTCCCCCGCCGCGACGCCCGCCTGCACCACACGACGGAAGATCGCGTCGTGGCGGCGTCGACTGTCCTTGATGATCCCCTCGAACGACGCGGGCCAGGAGGTCGGCCAGGAGAACACGGCGGCAACCTCAGGGGCGGTGTCGGTGAGGATGTGGATCTGCTCGCGGATCAACGCGCGCAGTTGGTCGAGGTGGCTGCTGGTGTCCACGACCTCGAGTTCCGCCTCCAACCGGCTGTTCACATCGACCGTCAGTGCCTCGAGGACCGCGGCGACGAGTTCATCCTTGCCCGAGAAGTAGTGGTACAGGGTGGCTTTGGCGATGTCGGTTCGCTCGGCGACGTCTTCGAGGCTCATCCCCTGATAGCCGTGCCGGGAGAGCAATTCGGTAGCGGTGCGCACGATTTCGGCCTTGCGCCGGTCCCGTCGACGGGCCACCCGTCCCGACGCCCTGGGTTCCGCCGGCACCGACTCAGCCACGTCAACTCCTCGCTTTCGCCGGCGGCAGTGGGGCACCACCCGCCCGCAGGACAACGGTGAGTTTATCCGGAATCGACCGTTGATACATATCCTCGACCGCATGGCCGGTCTCCCGCCACATCGGTCGTATCGTTCAGTACCTCCTGACGACTAGTGTCGAACCGTCGAACCCAGGACAGGAGTAGGCATGGACTTCCACACGATCCGCCATGAGGTGGAGGACGGCATCCTCACCGTCTACCTGGACCGCCCGGACCACCTCAACGCGTTCACCGTCGAGATGGCCGAGGAACTGGAGCACACGTTCACCGCGGTCAATGACGACGACGACGTCCGCGCGGTGATCGTCACCGGATCCGGCCGGGCGTTCTGCGCGGGCATGGACCTGTCGAAGGCCGGCAATGTGTTCGGGCTCGACGGGGACCAGTCGCCGTCGCTGGCCGACATGGCCGACCTCGACGACCCGGCGCTGGCCCGGGTGCGCGACACCGGTGGCCGGGTGACGCTGGCGATCTACAACTGCCGCAAGCCGGTGATCGCCGCGATCAACGGTGCCGCCGTCGGCATCGGCGCCACGATGACGCTGGCGATGGATGCCCGCCTGGTGTCGGCCAAGGCGCGGGTCGGGTTCGTGTTCGGCAAGCTCGGCATCGCTCCGGAAGCCTGCTCGACGTGGTTTCTGCCCCGGATCGTCGGCCTGCCAACCGCTTTGGACCTGATGTTCCGTGCGGACATCCTCGACGCGCAGGCCGCGCACGCTGTCGGCTTGGCGCAGGCCGTGTACGAACCGGAGACGCTGATCGCCGAGGCTCGTGCCCTGGCCGACGCCTGGACGAAGAACCGTTCCCCGGTGTCGTTCGCCTTGATCCGGCAGATGCTCTACCGCAACTCCGCCCAGCCGCATCCGGTGGAGGCGCACCGGGTGGACTCGCTGGCGATGTTCTACACCAGCATCGGTGACGGCGCCGAGGGCGTGCAGTCGTTCCTGGAGAAGCGCGACCCGGAGTTCACCGCCCGAGCCTCGGCGATGCCGCCGTTCTACAACGAGTGGGTGCCACGCAGTTAGCGCGACACCCACCCGGGTAGCTACTGCTTGTCGATGCTGAGCGAGCCGGAACCGACCTCGCTGATGTAGATCGGCTTGTTCGCGAACAGCCACGCCCCGCTGTTGAGATTCGCCGGATAGTTGAAGCTCCCGGGGATCACGAACCCGTTCGAGTCCGCCACCGAGGGCGACTCCTCCTTCCCGGTGGTGAACGACCACACCGGCGTTCCGTCGGGCTTGGTGATCTCCACGTGTGTGCCCGCCGGAACCGCGTGGCCGATCGGCACACCGGGGACCAGGGAACTCGGAATCGTGCCGTTGACGCCGCCCGAGTCGAACACCACGTTCACCAGGTGCGGCGCGCCGCCGTTGATGGAGACGTCCAATGAACTCCCCGGCATCCCGTCGACGGTGACCTGCGGTGTCAGCGGGTTCGCACCGAGCTGCAGGTACCCCTGCGACTCGTTGATGAGTGCCCCCTGGCTCAGGTCGCCGGGCAGCGTCTTGATCACGTTCTCCGCGAGATGGTTCGGATCATCGCCGACGCCCCAAACGCCGCCCAACGCGACCCCGTCCGCTCCCTGCACGACATCCACCACAACCGGCCCGCTGACCATCCCGTTGCCGAGATCAACCGTGGTCTTGTACTCGTCGTACTGGTAATACCGGCCGTGTTCGTTCGTTCCCGTCCCGTAGGCCAGTTGACCGTGCCCGATCGGCGCACCGAGACTGCCTAGGTCACCCACATCCTTCTCGGGGATGACCAGGGACGACGATCCGGTGTCGAAGGTGACCGCGATGGTCGGCCCGCCGTTGACCGAGATGAACGTGCTCCTTCCCCACATCGGCATCTGACCCGCCGGCATCGAGCCCTTTGGCAGCAGGTCGCCGAGCGGGCCCGTCGATCCCCGCTCCCCGGCACCGCCGGCCGCACCGGAGTCACCGCCGGCGCCGGTACCCGCGGCGCCCCCGAGTCCCCCGCCGCCGGCCGCGCCGCCGGCGCCGGCAACACCGCCGGTGAAGTTCGCACCGCCCAGGCCACCGTCACCCCCGACCCCGCCTTCGCCACCGGAACCGCTGTGGCCAGCAGTGCCGGCGGATTCGAGGGCGCGACCGGCAGCACCGCCTTCACCGCCGGCACCTCCGCTTCCGCCGGTACCGCCGACGCCACCGGCACCATGGTCGCGAATCCAGTCGCCGTTGCCGCCGGTCCCTCCGGTTCCCCCGGCACCTCCGATTCCACCTTCGCCGCCGTTTCCTGCTGTGCCGAAGTAGGTTTCACCACCATTGCCGCCGGCCCCACCGACCCCGCCGACCGCTCCGGTGTCACCGATCCCGCCCGGGCCGATGACGGCCGCATGGCCGAATCCGCCGGCAGCACCGGCGCCACCCGCACCGCCGTCACCACCGTTACCGCCGCCGCCGTAGAACAGTCCCCCGTGACCGCCGGCACCACCCGCGCCACCGGCGCCGCCGGTACCGTTGCCGACGCCGACGACCCCGGCGCCACCCGCACCGCCGTCGCCGCCGTTGCCGCCATTGCCGCCGTAGAGGCCGCTGTTGCCGCCGGCACCACCCGCACCACCGTGGCCGCCGAATTCACCGTCACCACCGTTGGAGCCGTTGCCGCCATTGCCCCACAGGTATGCCGAGTTGCCGCCATGGCCGACCGCGCCGTTCAGTGGGGTGACCGGGCCGGCCGGAGCCGTGTCGAAGTTCCCGGAACCGGCACCGGCTGTCTCGCCTGAGAGCGGGAGGTCGCCGGTTCCGGCGTTGCCGCCGTTGCCGAGGAAGAAGCCCGCGTTCCCGCCACTGCCCGTCGCGCCGTAGCCGTTGCCGCCGTCGCCGAACAGCAGTCCGGCATTGCCCCCATCGGGATGCGCTGCGGTTCCGTCGGCCCCGTCACCGATCAGGTAGACACCCGCCAGTCGGTTGATGAGACCGTCTTCTCGCTCACCGGCATCGCTGTGCATCCAAGCTTCAACCTCAGAATGCAGCGGCAGGTAGACCGTGTTCTCCACCCACGCACCGAACGAGCCATCGGTCAGAGAACCCAGCGCCACGTCGCTACCGGCCGCCGAACCGGATATTGGGTCGGCCAGGTCGGCAAGCCAGTCCACGGGATCCGCGCCGGCCGCCGGCAAGCCGGTCAGCGCGATGACACCGCAGGCGGCCAGTGCCGCGACAACCGAACCTGCGGCCGGCACCCGGTCATCGAATTGCACACGCCGGGGTTCGCGCTGGACACGCTTCACGCCGGCAACCTCCACGCTCGATCATTAAGTTGAACGCGAAGAATTTATCATATTTCTCTAAGTTAATTGTCAATCATCAACTGACACAACAGGATCAGGATCCACGAACACCGGCACGTCGTCAGCCCAGGGCTGCCGGTCCACCATGTCAGCCACCCGCACATAGCCGTGCTCGAACTCTCCGGTCGCGGCGTCCACCAGCCGGTAGCGCTGGGTCTGGTGCTGGATCGGTTGCGCATCGAGGATCACCACCCGCACCTCGCCCGGCTCGAACCCGCAGCGTCTCTGCAGCGCGGCGATCAACTGATCGTTGGTCATGTGGCCGTCACCGAAGTTCCAGCCGACCGCCGTCGAGCAGATCCGCTCACCGTCGGTCAGCGTGTACTCGTCCTCGTCGCAGCCGGCCATCGCCCGGTGCGCCAGCGTGAACAGGGCCCGGCCGTGAGTGTTGAAGCCGCGGAACGCATATCCCATGTACATCAGGATCTGCGCGGACTCCGGGTTGCCGTAGAACCGTTCCAACTGCGCGGCAGGCATGCTGGCGATCGCCACGATGTTGCGCTCGATCTTCTCCGCCGCCGACGGTTTCACACACCACAGCGAGGTGTCCCAGTTACCGGCGTAGTAGCGCATCCCGCACAGGAAGGAGACCTTGCGAGGGAACAGATTTCCGACTACCACCGTCCCGGCGCTGGCCGCGAACAGCAGCACGACACCCACCGGGTTGTGCAGGTCGGTCAGCCCCAGATCGGCGTGCGCGACGAACAGCGTCAGCACCCCGAAGATCATGAACACGTTCCACTCCAGCGGCACCCCCATCGGGATCGCGATGAGGATCCCTAGGTGGAAGCAGACCATCACGAACGCGGCGATCGCGGTCGGGCGGCCACCGTGGCTGAAGAACAGCGCCAGTGGCACGCACATCTCGATCAGCGTGGAGAAATGCGCCAGCGCCATCGACGGCCGGCCGGGCCGCAGGTCGTCCGGAAAGTGTTTGAAGAAACGTCGTTTGAGCGAGCGGGGCCGCATCAGCGGGTTGTTGCTCATCATCGTGGAGATGACGAACGGGAAGTGCCGGTTGAGTTTCGAGGTGGCCGCGCCCATCCAGATCACCATGAAGGTCAGCTTGGCGCTAACGACGATGTCCGCGCCGGTGAACAGGAACGCCGCGGCCAGCGGGGCGTAAACCTCGCCACGGGCGGCCAGGAAGATCACCTTGTCGCGCAGACCGGCCAGCGCGAGGACGCCCAGGATCGCCGCGATCTGCCAGCCGGGCAGCACCCCGACCGTGGTGTGCAGCGCCTCGACCGGCCCGGTGCCGTCGGAGAACAGCGCCACCAGCAGCAGCACCAGCAGCGTCGCGTACAGCGCGACATCCACCGGCCCGCGGGTGTCGCCCCGGGTCAGCGGAATCCGTCCCGGCCACGGCGGCAGCCGAATCGTCTTGGGCCGCAGCCAGTACAGGATCGATCCCAGCGGCGGGAAGAACCGGTTGTTCAGCGGCCCGAAGCCGCAGCCCAGCCCGATCACCTCGAACAGCATCGTGTACAGCACGATCTTCTCGAAGACGATCGGCTCGCTCCACCACTGCCCCACCGCGGTGAACCCGTCGATGCCGCGGGTGCTCAGCGCCACCAGCCAGGCGCCCAGGATGTACAGCGCGATCTTCACGACGTAGAACAGGTGCAGCACCACCGGGGTGCCGAACCCGACCTCGGCCCAGTGCCGCGCCATCGGGCGGATTTTCTCGGCGCGGGTGCCCCGACTCCATTCAGCGAAGTCGACGACGGGCAGTTCCGGCTTCAGAAATCCCATCCGGACAGATTAGAACCTGTTCTAGCCGTTCGGGGGGCGGTTTACGCTGGAGGCTCAACCATCGCGCGACGGGAGGTGCGACGTGTCCGGCACGCTGTTCTTCGACGGCGGCTGCGGCATGTGCACCCGAGCCGTGTACCGGATACGCCGACTCGACCGCACCGGTGGTCTCGACATCGAACCGCTGCAAAGCCCAGGCACCGCCGAACGGTTGGGCATCCCGCCGGACCGGCTCCTCGACTCGGCGCGCTGGCTGGACGCCTCCGGCGCGGTGTACTCCGGCGCCGAGGCGATGAGCGCAGCGGTCGCGACCGCGCTCGGCACCGGGTTGCCACTGCGGCTCTATCGGTTGCCGGGCGTCCGATTCGTCGAGGACGCCGCCTACCGGTGGGTGGCCTCCCACCGGTACCGGTTCCGCGGCGTCACCCCGTACTGCGAGGCGCATCCGGGCGGCTGCTGATCACAGCGAGCGGCTGATGATCTCCTTCATGATCTCGCTGGTGCCGCCGTAGATCCGGTTCACCCGCGAGCCGGTGTACATGTTCGCGATCGGGTACTCGGCCATGTAGCCGTAGCCACCGAAGATCTGCAAGCACTTGTCGACGACCTGGTCGGACTTCTCCGCGGCGAACAGCTTGGCCATCGACGCGGTCATCGGGTCGTTCTTGCCGTCGACGTACTGCTGGATGGCGTAGTCCACCATGGTCTTGATCGCCAGCGTCTCAGTCTTGCACTCGGCCAGAACGAATTTAGTGTTCTGAAAGTTGGCGATCGGCCGACCGAAGGCTTCCCGCTCCTTGGAGTACTTGATGGCTTCCAGCACCGCCGCCTCCGCCAACGCCGCGCACAGGGTGCCGATGATCAGCCGCTCTCGGGCCAACTGCTCCATCAGCTGGTAGAAGCCCAGCCCTTCCTGCTCACCGAGCAGGTTCGCGACCGGCACCCGCATGTCGGAGAAGAACAGTTCCCGAGTGTCCTGGCCGTGCTGGCCGATCTTCTGCAGCACCCGGCCACGCTCGAAGCCGAGCAGGTCCTTGGTTTCAGCGACGATCAGCGACACCCCGGCCGCACCCTGCGCCGGGTCGGTCTTGGCGACGATCACCACCAGGTCGCAGTGCGTGCCGTTGGAGATGAACGTCTTCGACCCGTTGATGACGTAATGGTCGCCGTCGCGCACCGCGGTGGTCCGCACCGACTGCAGGTCCGATCCGGTACCCGGCTCGGTCATCGCGATCGCCAGCACCGACTCCCCGGTGATGGCCGTGGGGAGCCAGCGCTTGCGCTGCTCGTCGTTGCCGTAGGCGTACAGGTAGTGCGCGACGATCGGCGAGTGCACCGAGAATCCGAAGCACTGGTCGTGGGCGTAGACCAGTTCCTCCTGCACCACCGAGTGCATGGCGTAGTCACCGCCGGCCCCGCCGAACTCCTCGGGCAAATCCAGGCCGAGCAGACCCGCGTCACCGGCCTTGTTCCAGAAGTCCCGGTCGACGCCGTGCTGGGCCACCCAGCGCTCCTGGTGCGGCGTGGCTTCCTTCTCGATGAACGCCGCCGCATGTTTCCGCAGGTCACGATGGGCGTCGGTCTCCCAGGTCGGGCGGTAATCGGGGAACAGCTTCGACATGGCTACCTCCAGATTTGGTCACGGCCGCAGCAGGTGCGACGATCGTCGCGCACAGTACCCGCGGTATCACCCGGCGCGGGAAGGTGGCCCTAAGCTCTAGCACGTGTAGCCTCGTCGAGGGGGCCAAACGGCTGAACGCCGTAACGAAAATGGGGACATTGATGGTCAAGGACTTGACCCAGGCTGAACTGCTCACTGAGCTGGAGCCGGTCGTCGCCGACTCCTTGAACCGCCATCTGGCGATCACCGCAGCCTGGAATCCGCACGACTACGTGCCGTGGGGCGACGGTCGCAACTTCGCCGCGCTCGGCGGGCGGGACTGGATCGAGAGCCAGTCGAAGCTCTCCGAGGTCGCCCGCGTCGCGATGGTCACCAACCTGCTGACCGAGGACAACCTGCCGTCCTATCACCGCTACATCGGCGAGAACCTGTCGGTGGACGGCGCCTGGGGAACCTGGGTCGGCCGGTGGACGGCCGAGGAGAACCGGCACAGCATCGCAATCCGCGACTACCTGGTGGTGACCCGCAGCGTCGACCCGGTGCAGTTGGAGATCGACCGGATGGAGCACGTGGCCCGCGGTGTGCACGCGCCGGAGGAGTTCGAGGGACTGCTCATCCAGCTCGCCTACGTCACGGTCCAAGAGGTGGCCACCCGGATCACCCACCGGCAGACCGGCCGGGTCTGCAACGACACGATCGCCGACACCATGCTCAAGCGGATCGCGCAGGACGAGAACCTGCACGCGGTGTTCTACCGCAACATCCTGGAGGCGGGGTTCAACCTGGCGCCGGATCAGGCCATCGAGGCGGTGACCAAGGTGATCCGGGAGTTCGATATGCCCGGCCGCGGGATGCGCGACTGGCGGCGCAACGGTGTGCTGATGGTCAAACACGGCATCTACGATCTGCGCCAGCACCTCGACGAGGTGCTCATGCCGCTGTTGCGGACGTGGAAGGTGTTCGAGCGCAACGATTTCAGCGCGCGCGGCGACCAGTACCGCAACGAGCTGGGCGAGTTCCTGGACAAGCTGCAGAGCGACGTCGTCCGCTTCGAGGAGCGCCGGGCGCACCTGCTGGAGCGCGACGCGAAGCGGGCGGCCGCCGCCCGCGTCGCGGCCACAGGCTAACCCCTCAGACCACCTTCACCGTGCGCTGCGGCCGGCCGGAGTAGGCGCTCAGCGGCCGGATCAGCGCGTTGGCCGCGGTCTGCTCGATGACGTGGGCGGTCCAGCCCACCACCCGGCTCATCACGAACAGCGGTGTGAACATGGGGATGTCGAAGCCCATCAGGTAGTAGGCGGGGCCGGTCGGGAAATCCAGGTTGGGCTTGATACCGGTGGCGTTGAACATCTCCGTTTCCAGCACCCGGTAGATGTCCAGCCAGCGTCCGCCGTCACGATCAGCGGCGACGCGGATCAACGCCTGCTTCATAGTGGGCACCCGCGAGTCGCCGTGCTTGTACACCCGGTGCCCGAAGCCCATCACCTTCTCTTTGCGGGACAGCTTGCCGTGCAACCATTCCGCGGCCTTGCCGGCGTCGCCGATCTCAATCATGTCGTGCATGACGGCTTCGTTGGCCCCGCCGTGCAGCGAACCCTTGAGGGCTCCGATCGCCGCGGTCACCGCGCTGTAGATGTCGGACTGGGTGGAGGTGACCACCCGGGCGGCGAACGTCGAGGCGTTGAAACCGTGTTCGGCGTACAGGATCATCGACTGCTCGAACGCCGAGACGACCACCGGGTCGGGCACCTCACCGAAGCACATCCGCAGGAAGTTCTGCGCGTAGCCGAGATGACTGTGCGGGGCGATCGGTTCGAGCCCACGGCGACGGCGCATGTCGACCGCGACAATGGTCGGTAGCACCGCGAACATCCGCAGTGCCTTGGCGACGTTCGCCGGTTCGGTGCAGTCATCCTCGGCGGGATCCTCGGCACCCAGGTAGCTGATCGCGGTGCGCACGACGTCCATCGGGTGGCAGGTGTCGGGCAGCTTGGCCAGCAGCGCCAGCAGCGACTGGTCCACCCGGCGGTTGGCGCGCTCACGCTGGCTGAACAGCGCC
Source organism: Mycolicibacter acidiphilus (assembly GCF_018455725.1). Classification (GTDB taxonomy): domain Bacteria; phylum Actinomycetota; class Actinomycetes; order Mycobacteriales; family Mycobacteriaceae; genus Mycobacterium; species Mycobacterium acidiphilum. Next base: position 44,715 of record NZ_JAHCLR010000028.1, on the reverse strand, counting down.
AGTTCGGCGTCCGAGGGCAGTTCGCCGTGCCAGAGCAGATAGGCGACCTGCTCGAAGCTGCAGTGCGCGGCCAGATCCTGCACCGGATAGCCGCGGTAGGTCAGGGAGTTGGTCTCGGGCACCACCTTGGAGATCGCGGTGGTGTCGACGACCACGCCGGCCAGTCCCTTGTAGATGTGCGGTTCGGCGGGGGCGAGTGACGTCACTGCGAAGCTCCTAACGTGAAGTTGAAGATGTCGTCGTCGAACTTGTTGTATTCGGCGTAGCGCAGCAGCTCGTAGAGCCGGCTGCGGTGCTGCATCTGATCCAGCAGACCGGATTGGGTTCCCGCGGAATCGATTTCCCGCAGACCGGATTCGACGGCGAACATCGCCAGCCGCAGCGTGGTGACCGGGTAGATCACCACGTTGTAGCCCAGGTCGCCGAGTTGCGCCGCGGTCAGCAGCTCCGACTTGCCGAACTCGGTCATGTTGGCCAGCAGCGGCACGTCGACCGCGCCGCGGAACCGCTCGAACTCCGCCGGACCGGACAGCGCCTCGGTGAAGATCATGTCCGCGCCGGCGTCGGCGTAAGCCTTGGCCCGGTCGATCGCCGCGTCGAGACCCTCGATGCCGGCGGCGTCGGTGCGCGCGCAGATCACGAAGTTGGGATCGCGGCGTGCGGTGATCGCCGCCCGCAGCCGCTTGACCATCTCAGCTGCCGGCACAACGGCTTTGCCGTCGAGGTGCCCGCACCGCTTCGGATTCACCTGGTCCTCCAGGTGACAGCCGGCCAGGCCGGCGTCCTCGAGCACGGTGACGGTGCGCGCCGCACTCATCGGCTCACCGAACCCGGTGTCGGCGTCGATCAGCGCGGGCAGGTCGGTGACCGCGGCGATCTGCCCGCCGCGGCCTGCGACCTCGGTCAGCGTCGTCAGCCCGATGTCCGGCAGGCCCAGGTCCGCCGACAGCACCGCACCGGAGACGTAGACACCCTCGAAGCCGATCTCGCCGATCAGTTTGGCCACCAGCGGGGAGAACGCACCCGGGAACCGTTGCAGCCGGCCCGAGTTCAACCCCGCCCGGAACCGGGACCGCTTCTCCGCGGGGCTGGCGGCGGCGCCCAGCAGACCGCTCACCGGAAGATCCCGGGCGGGGTCGTCGGCGCCTTGTCCAGCACTCGCGGGTCCACCAGCAGGTTCAGCGCCCCCAGCTCGCCGGCTTTCGCCTCGGCGATGCCCTCGGCGACGGCCAGGAACCGTTGCTGCTCAGCCGGATCCACCACCCCCTCGGCGAGTTCGGTGAACTTGTGTACGTACTGCGGGCGGGCGAACGGCCTTGCGCCGAGCGGGTGGGCGTCCGCGACCGCGAGTTCGTCGGAGATCACCTCACCGTTCTTCAGCGTGACCTCCGCGCGGGCGCCGAACGCCTTCTCGGCCGGGTCGGTCGAGTGGTAGCGCCGGGTCCACTCCGGGTCCTCGACGGTGGAGATCTTGTGCCACAACTCGATCGTGTCGGGCCGGTGCGCCCGCTCCGGTGCGTAGGACCGCTCGTGGTGCCAGCTGCCGTCCTGCAGGGCGACCGCGAAGATGTAGGGCAGCGAGTGGTCCAGGGTCTCTCGCGAGGCGTCCGGATCGAACTTCTGCGGATCACCGGAACCGGTGCCGATCACGTAGTGGGTGTGGTGGCTGGTGTGCAGCACGATCGTCGCGACCTGATCCAGATCGCCGATGCGCCCCCGCATCCGGCGGGCCAAGTCGATCGGCGCCTGACTCTGATACTCCGCCGAGTGCTCTTTGGTGTAGCTGTCGAGGATCGCCCGTTTGGCTTCGCCGGGGCCGGGCAGCGGGATCCGGTAGGTGTGGTCCGGCCCGGACAGCAGCCAGGCGATGACACCGTCCTCGCCCTCCCAGATCGGTGCCGGTGCGCCCTCGCCGCGCATCGCCCGGTCGATCGCCTCGATCGCGATCTTGCCGGCGTGGGCCGGGGCGAACGCCTTCCAGCTGGAGATCAGCCCCTTGCGGGACTGGCGGGTGGCGGTGGTCAAGTGCAACGCCTGGCCGATCGCCTGGTAGATGGTCTCGGTGTCCAACCCGAGCATGGTGCCGATCCCGGCGGCTGCCGACGGGCCGAGGTGGGCGACGTGGTCGATCTTGTGCTCGTGCAGGCACATTCCCTTGACCAGGTCGATTTGGATCTCGTAGGCGGTGGCCAGTCCGCGGATCAGGTCGGCGCCGGAGACCCCGAGTTGCTGGGCGACGGCGACCAGCGGCGGAATGTTGTCGCCGGGGTGGGAGTACTCGGCAGCCAGGAACGTGTCGTGGAAGTCCAGTTCGCGTACCGCGACCCCGTTGGCCCAGGCGGCCCACTCCGCGGAGTAGCTGCCCGGCACACCGAATACCTGGGCGCCGCCGGACTTATCCGGATGGGCGGGGTGCGCCAGTGCCTGCTGCCGGGCCACCGTCACCGGGCGGCGCACCGCCGAGGCGGCGCTGACGGCCGCGTTGTCGATGATCCGGTTGATCACCATGGCCTCGGTCTCGGCGGGCACCGTGACCGGGTCGACGGCGACCTCCGCGATCTTCCAGGCGAGTTGCTCGGTGCGGGGGAAATCCTCTGCGCTGCGGTGTGTTCGAACGGAGTGCATCAACATATTTCGCACAGTACGCCCGAAATCTGAACCCCGAAATCACCTGTAGAAGCGTATTTATGCGTCCTCATTCGCCAGCGTTTGCAAATGTTGTGAATGCACCCGTTGGGTACTGTGTCGACAATGGCGAAGATGTTTTCCGGGGCACGACTGCGGCGGCTGCGCGAAGAACGCGGCCTGACGCAGGCGGCGTTGGCCCGCAGCCTGAACCTGTCCACCAGCTACGTCAACCAGCTGGAGAACGACCAGCGGCCGATCACGGTCTCGGTGCTGCTGGTGCTCACGGAGCGATTCGACCTGCCCGCACAGTATTTCTCGCCGGACTCCGATGCCCGGCTGGTCGCGGACCTGCGGGAGGTGTTCACCGCGGCGGCGGGTGAGCATGCGGCGAGCGATCCCGAGATCGAGGAGCTGGTGGCGCGGATGCCGGCGGTCGGACAGAGTCTGGTCACCATGCACCGCCGGCTGCGGGATGCCACCGAGGAACTGGAGGGATACCGGTCCCACGCGGTCACCGAGACTTCGCAACTTCCGCAACGCCCGATGCCGTTCGAAGAGGTCCGCGATTTCTTCTACGACCGCAACAACTACATCGACGAGCTGGATTCGGCCGCCGAGCAGATGTTCGTCGGCAACGGAATGCGGATCGGCGGCCTCGACGGCCAGTTGGCGACGCTGCTGGCCGAAGAGTTGGGGATCACCGTGGTGGTCTCCGACGAGTTGGACGGCCCCGCTAAACGGGTCTTCGACGCCGACGCCCGGGTGCTGCGGATCGCGCACTCACTGTTGCCCGGTCAGCGCGCGTTTCAGATCGCCACCCAGTTGGCACTGCTCACCCAGTCGGAGTTGATGTCGGAGATCATCGCGGACGATCAGCAGCTCAGCCCGGAGGCCCGCGACGTCGCGCGCATCGGGCTGGCGAACTATTTCGCGGGGGCTTTTCTGCTGCCGTACCGGATGTTTCACCGCTCGGCGCGGGAACTGCGTTACGACGTGGACCTGCTCGGCCGCCGTTTCGAGGTGGGATTCGAGACCGTGTGCCACCGGCTGTCCACCCTGCAGCGGCCGCGGCATCGCGGTGTGCCGTTCATCTTCGTCCGCACCGACAAGGCCGGCAACATCTCGAAACGGCAGTCCGCCACCGGGTTTCACTTCAGTCGGGTCGGCGGCAGCTGCCCGCTGTGGGTGGTGCACGATGCGTTCTCCCAGCCCGGACGGATCGTCACCCAGGTCGCGGAGATGCCCGACGGACGCAAGTACTTCTGGATCGCCACCACCACCGTTCCGGAGGGCCGCGGTTACCTGGGGCAGCGCAAGAGTTTCGCGATCGGGCTGGGCTGCGATCTGGTGCACGCCGAGAAGCTGGTGTACTCCACCGGTGTCGCACTGGGTGACCCGACCACCGTCGTGCCGATCGGCGCGGGCTGCAAGATCTGTCCGCGGGAGGACTGCGCCCAGCGCGCATTCCCCTACCTGGGCCGGCGCGTCGTCGTCGACGAGAACGCCAGCAGCGGACTGCCCTATTCGCCGGTCATTCGGCCGTCTTGACCGGCGGCCGATAGAACAGCACCAGTTGTCCGATCGCGCCCGCCAACCCGAGTCCGGTCGCGATCAGCAGGCCCGGCCAGCCGGCGCACCAGTCCTGGCAGAACAGCACACGGTCCAGGCTGAAGCGGCCGGCCCCGAGCATCGCGACCACCACGGCGCTGACCGCCAGCACCAGGTTGTACTCCCAGCCCTCCTGGAAGACGAAGAAACCGTGCGGCCGGTGCACCGTCCAGACCGCGACCACCATCAGCGCGACGAAACCGGCCGCTGGGATCGGGGTGAGCAGCCCGGCGGCCAGACCCAGCCCCGCAGCGATCTCCGTGCAGGCCGCGGCCAGTGCGTGCAGTCGCCCGGGCTTCATACCGATGCTCTCGAACCACCGCGCGGTGCCGGGAATCCGGCCGCCGCCGAAGAATTTGTTCAGCCCGTGTGCGGCCAGTGTCAGCCCGAGGACCAGACGCAGGATCAGCAGCGCGACGTCGGTAGCCATACGTCAAACTAACGCTCAGCGAAGTGCCTCGTCCAAAAGTCCGACGTATCGGTCGATGTCGGCGATCGCCGACCGTGACGCGTGCACACTGACCACGACGGTGTCGCCGATTCCATGCACGCCGTGGGTCAAGCCCATCATCGGTGACAGCGCCGGGAATCCGGCGGTCAGCAGCACCGGGATCCCGCCGAACCGCAGATCCGCCGCCCCGCGATACACGCTGGACACCACGGTGTTGCCGGTCACCTGCGCCGAGCGCAGCTGCGGGTCGAACTGGGCGGCCCCCCAACGCAGGAGCGCAGCCGGCACCACCGCCAGCGCCCGATCCGACGCGGTCACCGCGGGATGCTGCAGCCGGCGGCGGCGGTCTGCCAGTTCGGCGGCGATCCGCTGTTTGCGTTCCGGCGGGTCCAACTGCGGGTGCAGGCCGACCGAGACATTGCCGAAGTGGTTGCGGGCTTGGCGCACAACGGATTTGGTCATCGGCACCTCAGCGCCGAGGGTGGCGCACGGCTCGCCGAGGTAGCCCGACAGGGCGGTGGCCACCGCGGACAGCGCCGCCACCGTGACCGTTCCCCCGCCCAACTGCGCACGGTTGCGCACCAGGGTTCGGACGATCCGCGGGCCGTCGGGCCGGTTGTTGGTCGACAGCGCCGGCCGGGTGCCGGCCGGCGGCGGCAGCAGGCCGGCGGCCACGTCGGCCTGCTGGCGGCGATACGCACGGGCGGCGCCGACGGCACGCACCGGCAGCAAGCCCGGTCGCGGGGCGCGGACGGCGGGCACCGGTTCGGCACGCCCGAACATCCAGGCGGCCAACGCCGAGGCTCGCGCTCCGTCGGCGAGGGCGTGGGCGATCTGCAGCACCACCACCGTGCCGGCCCCATCATGACCGGGGATGGCGTGCACCGGGGTGAACACATGCAGCAGCCACGGCGCCACCGCGGCATCGAGTTGGGTCTCGGTGAGCCGGACGATCGCCGCCAGACAGCCCGCCCAGTCGTCGACCTCATGCCGGACGGCGTCGGCGCAGCAGGCGGACGGCACCCACCGCGGGTACCTCAGCGCGCCGGCGTCGGCAACCCGCATCGTCAGGTCCGGGACGCGTCGCGCTCGGTCGCGCGCCGTGGCGATCGCGGCAGCAGGATCATCGGGCACCCCGGCGAACGCGTAGAGCAGGAACTGGTCGCTGGGCAGCTTCGCCGACATCCAGTAGAACTGCGCGTCGGCGGCGGCCATCCGCTGCCCGCGCATCAGCGGCGTGCGGAGCCGATGAAGTCCAGCACCAGATCGGCCACCTCGTCGGGCTGTTCGAGTTGCAGGAAGTGTCCGGCGTGGTCGACGACGGCCACCGCGCCGCCGACCGGCAGCGCCTGCTCCACCCAGCGCGTGAAATCGGCTGTCATGCAACCGTCGTCGCGGCCGTGCAGGTACAGGCTGGGTAGCCGCGGTGAGGTCAGCCAGTATCGGTGCAGGTCGGCGTACGGCTCGGGCGGGCGGCCGCTGCGCAGCGCGCGGTACGGTCCGAGCGCGGCGTGCCAGCCCTCCGGTGTGCCGATGGCGGCTTCGACGTGCCGCAGATCGTCGGCGGCGTGATACCCCGGCGACCAGCGGCGCCACAGCAGCGGCAGCACCCACCGGGCGGACAGTTCCGGCAGGCGCGGCAGCTGGAAGTAGCCGATGTACCAGCTGCGCAGCGCCTGCCCGGGCAGCTGCCGGGCCAGCCGGAGCCGCTCGATCAGCCGGTCCGGGCGCAGCGTTGCTGCGGGCGGCACCGACATGATCACGGCCTTGGCGAACGGGCTCTGGGGCATCGCGGCCAGGCCGGCGGCCGTCATCGCGCCCCAGTCGTGCCCGATCACCACGTCGCGATCGGTGCCGCCGGCGGCGTCGCGCACGCGCAGTGCGTCGTCCATCAGCGCGCCGATGTGATAGCTGCCGTCGGTCGGGATCGACGACGGCGCGTAACCGCGCAGGAACGGCGCGACCACCCGCCAGCCGTCGGCGACCAGTCGCGGGGCGATTTTGCGCCAGCCGTAGGCGGTGTCGGGGAACCCGTGCAGGCACAGTGCGATCGGGGCGGTCGGCGCGCCCCAGGTCAGCGCCTTGAGTTGGACGGCCGGGGCGGCGACGTCGATCCAGCGCGGTTCAGGAAGTGGCACCGTCACGCCCTCGATTCCAGTCGGCCCCCGCACACGCGGCGGGTGACGTTTTCGCCCGCCGGCCGATCCAAACTATCTACCATCTTGAGAGCCCGACGGCCACGGTTAACCTCAGCCGCGGTCGAGCGAGAGGACGTCGATGGGGACCTGGCTGGCACCGCCGATGATCGCGGTCTACCTGCTGTCCTCCATTGCCCTGGGCGAGGCCGTCGCGCTGGCCGTCCTGCTGCGGCAGCTGCGGCGCACACGGGACGAGAACGCGGAGCTCCGCCAGAAGACCGACCCGGCCACCTGGCTGCTGTCCGGCGGGCGGGAGGCCGTCAAGACCGTCTGGCAGACCGCGAATCTGGTGCGCAAGCAGGGGTTCGGCGCCGCGGTGCGCAGTTCCATCGAAGACCTCGCCGACTGGGCCGAGGTGGAGCGCCCCGACCTGGCGCGGGTCGCCCGGGACGGTCGGGTGGTGCTGTTGTTCAGCGACATCGAGGAGTCCACCGCACTCAACGAGCGGATCGGCGACCGTGCGTTCGTGAAGCTGATCGCTCGGCACGACCAGTTGGTGCACCGCGCTGTCGCCGCGCACTCCGGATACGTGGTGAAAAGTCAGGGTGACGGGTACATGATCGCGTTCGCCCAACCCGACCAGGCCGTGCGGTGCGCCCTCGACATTCAGCGTGCGCTGCAGCGCGGGCGGAAACCGCAGCACCCGATCCGGGTCCGGATCGGGATCCACATGGGCCGTTCGGTGCGCCGCGGCGACGACCTGTTCGGCCGCAACGTGGCGATGGCCGCCCGGGTGGCCGCGGCGGCCGACGGCGGTCAGGTGCTGGTCAGCGGCCCAGTCCGCGACGCCGTGAAGACCTGTGCGGAAATCACGATCGGCGACGGGCGCGATGTCGAGTTGAAGGGTTTCGCCGGCACGCACCGGCTGTACCCGGTGGAGTCGGCCTAGTCGGTGCGGTCGGGTGCAGCCTCGGCCAGCCGTTGATGCAGCCGCGACCGGATCTCGTCAGGTGTGTAGGCGCGGCGCCGCCGTTGGTCGCGCACCACCAGCACTCCCCCGGCCGCCACGCCGACCGCACCCGCCAGGCCGATCCATTTCCAGATGCTGCGCACCCTCACACCCTATGGTGCTGTCGTGGACCAACACACGGTGACACTCACGCGCGCCCTGGCCGAAACCCGCACCGGTGACGTGTGGCTGTTCCGGGGCCGCTCCGGGCCGGACCGTGCCATCCAGACCCTGTCCAACGCGCCGGTGAACCACGTCGGGATGACGGTGGCGATCGACGACCTGCCGCCGCTGATCTGGCACGCCGAACTCGGCGACAAGCTGATCGACTGCTGGACCGGCACCCACCACCGGGGGGTGCAGCTCAACGATGCCGGACAGGCCGTCGAGCAGTGGATGCACCGGTACGGGCAGCGCTGCTGGTTGCGCCAGCTCAACGGGGAGGTCACCCGCGCGCAGGAGGATCGGCTGCTGAAAGTGATTGCGCGGATGGACGGTACGGCGTTCCCGACTACCGCGCGGCTCACCGGACGGTGGCTGCGCGGGCGGGTTCCGACCGCCGGCGACTGGACCCGTGGCATCCCGGTGCTGGACCGCAAGGTGCGAGAGGCGACGCAGCGTCGCAAGGCGCGCCGGGGCAGCGTCGCCCTGCAGACTGCGTACTGCGCGGAGACGGTCGCCATCACCTACGAGGAGATGGGTTTACTGTCCACCGACAAGAATCCGAACTGGTTCGACCCCGGATCGTTCTGGAGCGGTGACATCCTGCCGTTGACGCCCGGCTACCAGTTGGGACGCGAGATCACCGTCGTCCCAGGCTAATCCACGCTCATCTCGGCCAGCGGCGACCAGTCGGTGGCGTCGACGGTCTGGCTGATGATCTTCGGGGTGGCCGTCAGCGCCCTGGGCAGTTCGGCCATCGCCTTTGTGAAGTGCGCACTGCTGACGTGTTCGGTGCCGGCCTGCTGGTCGCGGAACGCCTCGACGAGAACGTATTCGCACGGGTCGTCCAGGCTGCGCGACCAGTCGAACCACAGGTTGCCGGGCTCGGCGCGGGTGGCGGCGGTGAACTCCTCGACATGCTGCGGCCAGCGCTCCGCCCACTCCGGCTTGGTCTGGAACTTCACCACGATGAAGATCATGGCCGGACCTCCACGGTGGTCCGCACGGGTGTCGGGTTGACGGTCAGATCCAGCACCGGACAGTGCTTTTCGACGATCTCGTGCAGCTCCTGGTAGCGCTGCGGGGTTTCCGGCCCGGTCACCGTCACCACCACCCGCACCTCGCCGAAGCCCGCGCGCACCGCGTCGTCGATCCCGAAGAAGCCCCGCACATCCAGGTCGCCTTCAGCGCGGGCCTTGATGTCGTCGACCGCGATGCCCAGCTTCTGCGCCCAGAACCGCCAGGTGACGATCTGGCAGGACAGCAGCGACGCCAGGTAGTACTCGACCGGGTTGGGGGCGGTGTCCTCGCCGCCGAGCGTCGGCGGTTCGTCGACCTCGACGCTGTACCGGCCGAGCTTGACGGTGCTGGCCACCGCATCGTGGGCGGTCGCCGACGCGCGGAAGACGACCTGGGCATTGGCGGGATCGGCCGCGGCGGGGGCCTCGCTGGCGGCGACGACGCTCGCCAGGCGACTGGTGGAGGTGGTCACGGGGAAATCCTTTCGTCGTCGCCAGCCTAGTGAGAGCCGCCCTGGTCGCGTCCAGGCCATCAGCCCGCTTCCACGGGGTCCACAACCCCGAGACCCAAATACCCAGCCACCGCTTTCATCGTCACGTCATGACTGGCTACCGCGACCGGTTCCCCGATCAAGAGGGCCGTCGCCAGGTGCAGTGCGTCAAGCGTCTTGATGTGCCGTTCGATGGACTCAGCGACGCTGTGCGTCTCCCTGGTGATGTCGAACATCCCGATCCGATCCAACAGTGCGGCCGCGTCATTCAGCGGCCTGCCATCGCGCCGCAGCACCCGGATCACTTCAGTGCGGAGCAGTCGCGAGGAGACGAACGTGGTTCCAGGGGTCGCCATCCACTCCTGCAGTCGCACTCGCTCGGGCACATCGAGGATCGTGCGGACGGCGATCGAGGAGTCGATATAGACGAGGCCCACGCTCAGTGGTCACCGCTCATCTCGCCGAGCAGTGCCTCGACCTGGGCATTGGTGTAGGGCCGCCCTCCGGGGAGGCTGGGCCAAGGAGTCGGATCCGGCGACGGCGGCGAGTACCGGCCCTCACGCTCCAGCCGCGCCAACCGTGAACTGTGGTCACGGAACGCACTCACCCGCCAGCGAGGCGTGCCCCGTTCTGTCACCACGACGTCGTCGGTCTCAGTGACCTGATCCAGCACGACCGCGGTGCGCTGGTTGAGTTCACGCTTCGTGACCGTAGACATGACACAAGTGTAGTACCCATGTCTGACATGTAGAAGCCCTGCTCACCCAGCCCGGCCGGCAGGCCCACGTCGCACGGCGCGAGCACGTCAGTTGCTCCGCCGAGCGCTTCGACCACGCTATCGCCGTCCCCTCGCCGAGGAGAGGACCGGCCGTCGGGCCGGACCGGATCCACCGACCCGCTGCTGGAGAAAGGCCGCACACCCGCCTGCGATAACCCGGTACGGGTCGGCGACACGCTCCACGGAAAGGCGCACGCTGTCGATCAGGCGAGTCACCCTGCGCCGCCGGGCCCGCAGCTTCAGCAGGTAGCGACCTCCGATGGCCAACGCCGCCACCACCACCAGAATCCACAGCGTCGCCGCCACCAGATAGATCGTCTCGATCACCGTCATGACGATGAGGCTCCCCTGCCCCCGTCGCGGTCAGGTCACCGAAACGGCACGCATCGGCGACTTCTCAGCGATGAGTCGGCCTCGGCCGGAATCGCCGGCCGAATGGGAAAACCACGACGCGACACGCGGTGCCGCCGTCGCGGTTTTCCCGCTCGGGATCGCTACGAGGATCTCTAGACGTTAAACCGGAACTCCACCACGTCGCCGTCGGCCATCACGTAGTCCTTGCCCTCCATGCGCACCTTGCCGGCGGCTTTGGCCGCGGCCATCGAGCCGGCCTCAGCCAGGTCGTCGAACGAGACGATCTCGGCCTTGATGAAGCCCTTCTCGAAGTCGGTGTGGATCACCCCGGCCGCCTTCGGCGCGGTGTCACCCTGGTGGATCGTCCAGGCGCGGGCCTCCTTCGGCCCGGCGGTCAGGTACGTCTGCAGCTTCAACGTGTGAAAGCCGGCGCGCGCCAACGCATCCAGGCCCCGCTCGGCCTGCCCGATCGACTCCAGCAGCTCCATCGCCGACTCGTCGTCCAACTCGACGAGCTCGGACTCGATCTTGGCGTCCAGGAACACCGCGTCGGCGGGCGCCACCAGCTCACGGAGCGCAGCGACCCGGCCCGAGTCGCCCAGCACCGCCTCGTCGGCGTTGAACACGTACAGGAACGGCTTGGTGGTGAGCAGGTTCAGCTCGCGCAGCGGCGCCGGATCCACCTGCGCGGCGAACAGCGTCTTACCGGAATCCAGCACCTGCTGGGCGGCGACGGCCGCCTCCAGCACCGGTTTGCGGTCTTTATTGTTGCGGGCTTCCTTCTCCAGCCGCGGCACCGCCTTCTCCAGCGTCTGCATGTCGGCGAGGATCAGCTCCATCGCGATGACCTCGATGTCGGCTTCGGGGTCGACCTTGCCGTCGACGTGCACCACGTCGTCGTCGGCGAAGACCCGCACCACCTGACAGATCGCGTCGCACTCGCGGATGTTGGCCAGGAACTTGTTGCCCAGCCCGGCCCCCTCCGAGGCACCCTTCACGATCCCGGCGATGTCGACGAACGTCACCGGCGCGGCCAGGATGCGCTCCGAGCCGAAGATCTCCGCGAGCTTGTCCAGCCGCGGGTCGGGCAGCGACACCACACCCTCGTTGGGTTCGATCGTCGCGAACGGGTAGTTGGCTGCCAGCACATTGTTGCGGGTCAGCGCGTTGAACAGGGTCGATTTACCGACGTTGGGCAGACCCACGATTCCCAGACTCAGGCTCACGGGGACTCAAGTCTAGGGTGTGGCCCCGCGCACCGACCGGGCGAACCGGCGAGGCCTTGCGGAATGCGACACGCAAAACCGGTACCGTCGACGTGTGTCAGCGCAGCGGGTGGGGTCAGCGGTGGCGGCTGACCACCGTTCGGTCCTCCCGAGCGTGCCCGGTCTGCCGTGGTGGGGTGCGGTCGCGGTGGCGCTGTTCGCATCGGCCGTCGGCTTCGCGTTCGACGCCGGATCCGGCGACAAGGAACTGACCACCGTCTTCACCACGCTGTACGTGCTGGGCTGCGTCGTCGCGGTACTCGCCGTGCGGCAGTCCGGGGTGTTCACCGCCGTCATCCAACCGCCGCTGATCCTGTTCTGCACCGTGCCCGGCGCCTACTGGCTGTTCCACGGCGCGGGGTTCCCCGGGGTCAAGAACATTCTGATCAACTGCGGCTACCCGTTGATCGAGCGGTTCCCGCTGATGCTGTTCACCGCCGCGGCCGTGCTGTTGCTCGGGATGATCCGGTGGTACCTCGGGATGATGACGCGGTCCGCGAAGGACCTCGCGGCCGGTGCCGGCGAAACCGCCGGGCGCGGATCCGGCGTCTTCGAGAAGGTCAGCGCGCTGGTCTCCGCCGCGCTCAACCGCGACCCGGCCCATGCCATCGAGACCGCCTCGCCTCGGGAGCGTCGCAGCGGTGACCGACCGCGTCGGGCGACCGCGGAAGCGCGAGCCGAAGCGCGTCGCACCGGCCGTTCGACGACAGGGCGATCCGGGGTCACCCGTACCGGAACGCGCCGCCCCACTCGGGCCGGATTCGACTCGACCCGCTCCCGCCACGTCCGGCCGCCACTCGACGACGACGCCGACCCGCGGATGGAACGCCCCCGGCGGCGTCGCCTCGCCCCGGAATCCGGTGAGCCGATGCCACGGCGGCGCCCGGCGGCCGGCTTTGAGGAAGAGCAGTTGCCGCGGCGACGTCGACCCACCCCACGCTCGGCCGACGAGCAGATGCAACGGCGCCGTCCCCGCCCGCCGCAGGATCTCGACCGCGGCGACCTGCCGCCGCGACCCCGCCGGGCTCCGCACACGACCGTCGGCCGGCCGGCCGCGCGCAACGGCTGGGCAGACACCGACCAGTCCGGGGAGTCGTTCGAGTCACGGCCGCGTCGGCGTCCGGCCTCGGCAGGCACCAACGGCTCGGACTCGACTCACCACCCGATCTCCCAGGTGCGCTACCGCAAAGCGGCCGGCGATGACGCCGCCGAGCCCCGGCGCCGCACCCGCGAACCGCGCAACGGCGACGAGGCCGACTCCTGGGAGTACGACATCTGACGCTGCCGCGACGTCAGGCGCGGATCTCCCGGGGCAGCGCGAACACCAGCGTCTCGTTGGCCGTCGCCACCGGGTACACCGTGCCGAAACCGTCGGCGGCCAACCGCTCCAGTACACCGCGCACCAGGATCTCCGGGACCGACGCCCCCGAGGTGACCCCGACGCTCTCCACACCCGCCAACCACGCCGGGTCGATCTCCTCGGCGTAGTCGACCAGGTAGGCCGCCTTCGCACCGGCGGTCAGCGCCACCTCGACCAGCCGGTTGGAGTTCGACGAGTTCTTCGACCCGACGACGATCACCAGTTCGCACTCCGGCGCCATCGCCTTGACCGCGGTCTGCCGGTTCTGGGTGGCGTAGCAGATGTCGTCGCTGGGCGGGTCCTGCAGGTTCGGGAACCGCTTGCGCAGCGCCAGGACGATCTGCATGGCCTCGTCGACGCTGAGCGTGGTCTGCGACAGCCACACCACCTTGTTCTCGTCGCGCACGGTCACCGTGTCCACCCCGGCCAGGCCGTCGACCAGGCGCACATGGTCGGGCGCCTCGCCCATGATGCCGATGACCTCTTCGTGGCCGGTGTGGCCGATCAGCAGGATGTCGTAGCCGTCGCGGGCGAACCGCTTGGCCTCGTTGTGCACCTTGGACACCAGCGGGCAGGTCGCGTCGATCACCCGCAGGCCGCGCTGCTCGGCCGTCGAATGCTCGGTCGGTGCCACACCGTGTGCGGAGAACACGACCATGGCGCCCTCGGGCACGTCGGCGGCCTCGTCGACGAAGATCACGCCCTTGTTCGTCAGCGTCTCGACCACGTACTTGTTGTGCACGATCTCGTGGCGGACGTAGACCGGCGCGCCGTGCTTCTCCAGCGCCCGCTCCACGGTTTCGACAGCCCGGTCCACCCCGGCGCAGTACCCGCGCGGCTCGGCCAGCAGCACCCGCTTGCCGGCGGGCAGGCCGGCCGTGCCGGCCGCTGCGCTGCCGGAGGTCTCCACGTTCAGCGTCGACGACATGGTGGCCAGCGTACGGCGTGCCGAATGCGGATCGCCAACTCGTAACCGGGGGTCTTACTTGGCGAAGACCGACCGTTAAGGCAGTCTGTCTGGCATGGCTACTGCACCGTATGGGGTCCGGCTGCTGGTGGGCGCGGCAACCGTCGCCGTCGAGGAGACCATCAAGCTGCCGCACACCATCCTGATGTATCCGATGACGCTGGCCAGCCAGGCCGCGCACATGGTGATGGCGTGGCAGCAGGGCATCGCCGAACTGGTCAACAAGGGCGATTCGACGCTGGAGTCGCTGTTCCCGCCGAAGGATGAGCAGCCGGAGTGGGCGACGTTCGACGAGGATCTGCCCGACGACGATGCGGGCCAACCGCAGCCGACGGTCGACGGCGGCGCGGGCGACCAGCGCGGCGACGGCCGGTTCGCGCTGTATTCGTTCAGCGACGACGACCGGCCCGCGCCCGGCACCGCGACCACGGCCGCAGCGAAGCCGCAGGCGACCACCTCACCGGCCGTCACGCCGGACCTGGTCGTCGAACTCGACTACGGCACGCTGACCCTGGCCCAGTTGCGGGCCCGGCTGAACTCGCTGAGCATCGACGAGTTGGAGACGCTGCTGGCCTACGAGGAGGCCACCAAGGCGCGGGCACCGTTCCAGACGCTGCTGGCCAACAGGATCACCCGCGCCTCCGCGAAGTGACCGCACCCGACCCGGGAACCGCCGCGGAGAATCCGTTCCCGGTCCGCGCGGTCTCGATCCGGGTGCAGAACTGGATCGACAAGCTCGGCACGGTGTGGGTGGAGGGACAGCTCACCCAGATCAACATGCGGCCCGGCATGCGCACGGTGTTCATGGTGCTGCGGGATCCGACGGTCGACATGTCGCTGACCGTGACGTGCACCCCCGAGTTGGTGACCGGCGCACCGGTGAAGCTGACCGAGGGCACCCAGGTGGTGGTCCGCGGCAAACCGAACTTCTACACCGGCCGCGGCACCTTCAGCCTGCGGCTCAGTGAGATCCGCACCGTCGGGATCGGCGAACTGCTGGCCCGCATCGAACGGCTGCGCAAACTGCTGGACGCCGAGGGGCTCTTCGACCCGCGGCTCAAACGGCCGATCCCGTTCCTGCCGGGCACCATCGGCCTGATCACCGGCCGGGCCAGCGCCGCCGAACACGACGTCATGACGGTCGCGGCCACCCGGTGGCCGGCGGTGCACTTCGCGGTGCGCAACACCGCCGTGCAGGGGCCGACGGCGGTGCCGCAGATCGTGGCGGCGCTGCGCGAACTGGACGACGACCCGCACGTGGAAGTGATCGTGCTGGCCCGCGGCGGCGGCAGTGTGGAGGATCTGCTGCCGTTCTACGACGAGACGCTGTGCCGGGCGATCTCCGCGTGCCGCACCCCGGTGGTCAGCGCCATCGGCCATGAGCCCGACAACCCGCTCTGCGACCTGGTCGCCGACCTGCGGGCCGCCACCCCCACCGACGCCGCGAAGAGGATCGTCCCGGACACCGCTGCCGAGCAGGCGCTGGTCGACGATCTGCGCCGTCGCGGCGCGCAGGCGCTGCGCAACTGGGTGCTGCGGGAGGAGCGGGTGCTGGCTCAGTTGCGCAGCCGTCCGGTGCTGGCCGACCCACTGCGGGCGCTGACCGAACGCGGCGAGCAGATCACCCGCGCGCTGGCGGCGGTGCGCCGCGACGTGACCCGGCTGATCGACGTGCAGACCGAACGGGTCGGGCATCTGGCCGCCCGGCTGGCCACCCTGGGTCCGGCGGCCACCCTGGCCCGCGGTTACGCGGTGGTGCAGACCGTCCCGGCGGCCGGCCCGAGCCGGGTGCTGCGATCGACGGACGACGCCCCCGCCGGGACACGATTGCGAATACGTGTATCCGACGGGGCGGTGGCAGCGACGAGTGAAGGACGAGCCGATGGCAGTTGAGAAACCCGAACCGGTGAAAGCCGTCAGCGAACTCGGCTACGAGCAGTGCCGTGACGAGCTGATCGACGTCGTGCAGCGGCTGGAACAGGGCGGATTGGACCTCGATGCCTCCCTGGAACTGTGGGAGCGCGGCGAGCAGCTGGCTAAGCGCTGCGAGGAGCATCTGGCCGGTGCGCGCCGTCGGGTGACCGATGCGCTGGCCGCCGAGGACGACGGTCAGGCGTGACGTGACGCACAAAACTGGAACACGTTCAGTTATGCTCGCCCGATGGCTGACGCATCGCTGACAACTGAGCTGGGGCGGGTACTGATCACCGGCGGATCCGGATTCGTCGGGACCAACTTCGTCAAGACCCTGCTGGACCGCGGCTACCAGGTCCGTTCGTTCGACCTGGCGGCGTCACCGCTGCCCGAGCACCCCAACCTGGAGACGGTGCAGGGCAACATCTGCGACGCCGACGTGGTGGCCAAGGCGGTCGAGGGCATCGACACCGTGTTCCACACCGCCGCGATCATCGACCTGGCCGGCGGGGCGGCGGTCACCGACGAACTGCGTAAGCGCAGCTTCTCGATCAACGTCGACGGCACCAAGAACCTGGTGCGCGCCGCGGCGAAGGCCGGCGTGCAGCGGTTCGTCTACACCGCGTCGAACAGCGTGGTGATGGGCGGCAAGTCGATCTCCGGCGGCGACGAGACCATGCCCTACACCACGAAGTTCAACGACCTCTACACCGAGACCAAGGTGGTCGCCGAGCAGTTCGTGCTCGCGCAGAACGGGGTGGACGGGATGCTGACCTGTTCGATTCGGCCGAGCGGCATCTGGGGTCCCGGTGACCAGACCATGTTCCGCAAGCTGTTCGAGAGCGTCGTCGCCGGTCACGTCAAGGTGCTGATCGGCAAGGAGAGCGCCAAGCTCGACAACTCCTACGTGCACAACCTGATTCACGGCTTCATCCTGGCCGCCGAGCACCTGGTGCCGGGTGGCACCGCCCCCGGGCAGGCCTACTTCATCAACGACGGCGAGCCGATCAACATGCTGGAGTTCGCCCGGCCGATCATGACCGCGCTCGGCGAGACGTGGCCGCGGTTCCGCATCTCGGGCCGGTTGATCCGCGACGTCATGGTGGTCTGGCAGTGGCTGCACTTCCGGTTCGGCATCCACAAGCCGATGCTGGAACCCGGTGCGGTGGAACGGCTTTACCTGGACAACTACTTCTCGATCGACAAGGCGCACCGCGATCTCGGCTACGTGCCGCCGTTCACCACCGAGCAGGCCATCAAGGACTGCCTGCCCTACTACGAGAAGCTGTTCAACGAGGTCAAGGCTGCCGCCGGAAAGGCGTAACCCGCCTCACCGGTACAGGTGCACCGGATGGTGGGTGGTCTGCTCGATCTGCGCGGACGCCGTCTCCAGCAGCGCGGTGCCCAGTGCGATCAGCCCGCGGGCCGCTGCGATCTCCTCGCCGACGGTCGGCTGACTGGCATCGGTGGGATGCCGGTAGGCATCCCCCCGAGTGGTCATGGTCTGCCCGTCGTCGAGGTGCAGTCGCAGCGTCGCGTGAGTGTGGGTGGTGTCTTCGTCGAATTCGACGTCGACACGCCAGTTCGTGTTCAAAATACGGTCATACATTGCAATCACCTCATCTACAGGGTGCGCCGCAAAACCGTGCTTAGCTAGTACCCACATGAACAGCGAATTCACGCTCACGCAGCGCCGCGCCCTGGCCGTCTTCACCGTCATCAGCGTGCTGTTCGGCGCGTACTTCCTGTGGGGCTACTTCGTGCTGATCGTGGTGGCTGCGGTGTTCGCCTACCTGTTCACCCCGCTGTTCCGGCTGCTGCGCCGACGGCTGCCCGCCGGCCTGTCCGCGACCATCACGCTGCTGGCGGCGATCATCGTCGTCGTCATCCCGGTCGGGGTGTGCGTGTTCCTGGCGGTCGCGCAGATCACCCGCACCGCCGGCGACGTCGCCGACTGGGCGCAGCACACCGACATGAACGCCCTCGGCGACAAGGCGCTGCGGTTCGTCAACGACCTGCTGGCCCGGGTGCCGTTCGGGCACGTCGAGCTGACGATGGACACCCTGCGGCACGCGATGGTGGAGGTCGCCCAGAAGGGCGGTGAACTGCTGCTGCACGTCCTGCAGGGGGCGGCCGGCGGTGTGGTCGGGGCGGTGACCTCGGCGATCATCTTCCTCTACGTGTTCCTCGCGCTGTTGACCCACCGCGACGAGGTGCAGACCCTGATCCGCCAGCTCAACCCGCTCGGCGAGGAGGTCACCGACCTGTACCTGGCCAAGATGGGCTCAATGGTGCGGGGCACCGTCGGCGGGCAGTTCGTCATCGCGTTCTGTCAGGGGGTGGCCGGCGCCGCCTCGATCTACATCGGCGGCTTCCACCAGGCGTTCTTCGTCTTCGCCATCCTGCTGACCGCACTGTCGATCATCCCGCTCGGCGGCGGCATCGTGACCATGCCGTTCGGCGTCGGCATGGCGCTGACCGGCAACGTCGTCGGCGGGGTGTTCGTTTTCGTGTTCCACCTGCTCGTCGTCACCAACATCGACAACTTCCTGCGACCGGTGTTGGTCCCGCGCGACGCCCGGCTGAATTCAGCGTTGATGCTGCTCGCCGTGTTCGCCGGCATCGGCATGTTCGGCTTCTGGGGCATCGTGATCGGCCCGGTGCTGATGATCATCATCGTCACCACCATCGACGTGTACCTGGCTGTCTACAAGGGCGTGGAACTGCAGGTCCACGACGACGAGCCGCAGCAGCCCAGGCGGTTCCGGCTGCGGCGGGCAGCGCCTCGCTGACGCCCTATCGGCGCGCCGGCAGCGGGGGCTGCGACTGGACGGCCGCGGCCATCGTGCGGAACTGCGCGACGGTGCCCGCGCCGGTGACCGCGAGCTGGGCGGCCCCGGATTTGCCGGTCAGCCGGGTGGTCCACACCGGTTCGCCGTCGCCGGCGTACACCACCCAGCCGGTGCCGTCGACGTCCTCGGTGCCGGTGGGGTGCATGCCCGGGTGGACGGACGCGACCAGCGGGGTCTCGTCGGCGTCGCTCTGGGTCAGGCTGACGTACATCCCGGTCGGGCTGAGGTAGCCGACGGTCGAGGTGAGCGCCCGCAGTCGGGGGCCGCCGTCGGGGTTGGTGCGCCCGTCGGTGATGCTGCCGCGGGCCCCGGAGTTGGGCTGCCAGCCGTCGGGAAGCTTCGGCAGCCGCACCGGGAAGCCGAATTGCTGTGCGTCGGCGTTCAACGCGGCGGACACGTCGTAGGACGGCGGCGGGCCGGTTCTGGCGCCGCCGGGGCGAAACGAGCAGGTCCCGGCCAGTCCCGCCAGCGCGATGCAGGCCAGAACCAGCGGGGCGATCGACCAGAACATGTCCCGGCCGTCCTGCAGCAGGCGCGGCTTCGCCGGTTTGGGCACTGGGCCGGCTGGGGGTGAGGGCTCCGCGGTCACGGGTGCCAGTATCCCAGCTAAGGGTCGCCAACCCGTCTCTGGGAGAATCGGCAACCGTGACAGGACCCTCTCGACGTGAAGCCCCAGACCGCAACCTAGCCCTCGAACTGGTGCGTGTCACCGAGGCCGGGGCCATGGCCTCGGGCCGCTGGGTGGGCCGCGGCGACAAGGAGGGCGGCGACGGCGCCGCCGTGGACGCCATGCGCGAACTGGTCAACTCGGTCTCGATGCGCGGTGTGGTGGTGATCGGCGAGGGCGAGAAGGACCACGCGCCGATGCTCTACAACGGCGAAGAGGTCGGCAACGGCGACGGCCCGGACTGCGACTTCGCCGTCGACCCGGTCGACGGCACCACGCTGATGAGCAAGGGCATGCCCAACGCCATCTCGGTGCTGGCGGTGGCCGAGCGCGGCGCGATGTTCGACCCGTCGGCGGTGTTCTACATGAACAAGATCGCCGTCGGGCCGGACGCCGCCGACGTGCTGGACATCACCAAGCCGATCGCCGAGAACATCAAAGCCGTCGCGAAGGTCAAAGGCCTCTCGCCCCGCGACATGACCGTCTGCATCCTGGACCGGCCCCGGCACGCCCAACTGATCCACGACGCACGCGCCACCGGAGCGCGCATCCGGCTGATCACCGACGGCGACGTCGCCGGCGCCATCTCGGCCTGCCGGCCCGACTCGGGCACCGACATGCTGGCCGGTATCGGCGGCACCCCGGAGGGCATCATCGCCGCCGCGGCGATCCGCTGCATGGGCGGCGCGATCCAGGCCCAGTTGGCGCCCACCGACGACGCCGAGCGGCAGAAGGCGATCGACGCCGGCTACGACCTGGACGAGGTGCTCACCACCGAGCACCTGGTCTCCGGCGAGAACGTCTTCTTCTGCGCCACCGGCGTCACCGACGGTGACCTGCTCAAGGGGGTGCGCTACTACCCCGGCGGCTGCACCACCCAGTCGATCGTGATGCGCTCGAAGTCCGGCACGGTCCGGATGATCGAGGCGTACCACCGGCTGTCGAAGCTCAACGAGTACTCGGCGGTCGACTTCACTGGCGACGCACACGCCGCCTACCCCCTGCCCTGACACCGATCTAGCGAGGACATTGCATGACTGAGTACCGCATCGAACACGACACCATGGGCGAGGTCCGGGTGCCCGTCAACGCCCTGTGGCGTGCCCAGACCCAGCGCGCCGTGGAGAACTTCCCGATCTCGCACCGCGGTCTGGAGCGCACCCAGATCCGGGCGATGGGCCAGCTCAAAGCGGCCTGCGCCCAGGTGAACAAGGACCTCGGCCTGCTCGCCGCCGACAAGGCCGACGCGATCATCGCCGCCGCAGCCGAGATCGCCGACGGCAAGCACGACGACCAGTTCCCGATCGATGTGTTCCAGACCGGCTCGGGCACCAGCTCGAACATGAACACCAACGAGGTCATCGCGTCGATCGCCGGGGCCGCGGGCGTGGACGTGCACCCCAACGACGACGTGAACATGTCGCAGTCCTCCAACGACACCTTCCCGACCGCCACCCACCTGGCGGCCACCGAAGCCGCTGTGCGCCACCTGATCCCGGCGCTGGAGGAGCTGCGCACCGCACTGGCCGGCAAGGCCGCAGAGTGGAAGACCGTCGTCAAGTCCGGCCGCACCCACCTGATGGACGCCGTTCCGGTCACCCTGGGCCAGGAGTTCTCCGGTTACGCCCGTCAGGTCGAGGCCGGCATCGAGCGCGTGCAGTCGGTGCTGCCCCGGTTGGGTGAGCTGGCGATCGGCGGCACCGCCGTCGGCACCGGGCTGAACGCCCCCGATGGTTTCGACGTCAAGGTGGTCGCGGCGCTGGTAGCCCAGACCGGCCTGAGCGAACTGCGGGCCGCCAAGAACCATTTCGAGGCCCAAGCCGCCCGGGACGGGCTGGTCGAGGCATCCGGTGCACTGCGCACCATCGCGGTGTCGCTGACCAAGATCGCCAACGACGTCCGCTGGATGGGGTCGGGTCCGCTGACCGGTCTGGCCGAGATTCAGCTGCCGGACCTGCAGCCGGGCAGTTCGATCATGCCGGGCAAGGTGAATCCGGTGCTGCCCGAGGCGGTCACGCAGGTCGCCGCGCAGGTGGTCGGCAACGACGCGGCGGTGGCCTGGGGCGGCGCGGGCGGAGCGTTCGAGCTCAACGTCTACATCCCGATGATGGCCCGCAACATCCTGGAGTCGTTCACGCTGCTGGCCAACGTGTCCCGGCTGTTCGCCGAGAAGTGCATCGTCGGTCTGGTCGCCAACGTCGAGCACCTGAAGGAGCTGGCCGAGTCGTCGCCGTCGATCGTGACGCCGCTGAACTCGGCGATCGGCTACGAGGAGGCCGCCGCGGTGGCCAAGCAGGCGCTCAAGGAGCACAAGACGATTCGTCAGACCGTGATCGACCGCGGCCTGATCGGCGAGAAGCTGTCGGAGGCCGAGCTCGACAAGCGCCTCGACGTGCTGGCGATGGCGAAGGTCAAGGACGCCTGACCCCGGCTGAGATCGCCGTCAGGGCTGTGACCGTCACCGGGTCGCAGCCCTGACTGCATTCTGCGGTCGGTACCGTCGCCGCTATGCGGATCGGGTATCGGGTCGTCGCCGGGTGGGCCGTCGCGCTGTCGGTCATGGGCACTCCGGCAGCCGGTGCCGACGGTGCGGTGATCCTGGGCGGCGGCGCCGCGATCACCGTGGGCGCCGAGCCGTGCACGTTGACCACGATCGGCACCGACGGCGGCGGCGCGATCGTCGGGCTGACCTCGGCGTCCTGCGGCGCTCCCGGCACGCCGGTGGCCGCCGGCTGGGCGCCGGGCGAACTGGGTACGGTCACCGCCACCAGCGAGGACCTGGACTACGCGGTGGTCACCTTCGACCGCACCAAGGTGACCCCGACCGCGGACTTCGCCGGGTATCCGATCAACGGCATCGGGCCCGACGCGGCACCCGGTCAGCAGGCCTGCAAGAACAGCCGGGAGTCCGGGGTGATCTGCAAGTCGGTGTCGATCGCCCCGGGTGCCGACCCGGACACCACGCTGCTGCACGTCTGCGGGGATCCCGACGACGCCGGCGCCCCGGTGACGGTCGACGGCCTGCTGGTCGGCATGATCCGCGGCAACTTCCCCGACCCGGGACGCTGCCCGGAGCGCAGGTTCACCGGCAAGGTCTGGGTTCGCAAGATCCCGCTGCGGGACCGCCCGGAGATCACCTCGATCAACGCGGTGATAGCCGATCTCAACGCCCGCGGTGGCGCCGGCGCGGGTTTCGTCCCGACCCCGGGCTGACGGATCAGGCTCGGCAGCTGCCGCCCTGCTCGGCGGCCAGCGGGATGCCGGCGCGGCGCAGCACCACGCTCAGCGGACACCATCCGACCATCGCGTTGAGTACCAGGTTGACCCCGACCCAGCCGGTCATCACCCGCCAGCGGCCGGTGTGCAGCCGTCCGAGGCCGAGGGTCAGCAGCACCACCACCCCTGCCACCAGGCCGGTGATCCGCTCGATCGGCCACCCGTGGGGCTTCGGCATGTCGAAGGTGTGCTGCGTCGACGGAGTCGTTTGCTGGTCGTACACGATGATTCTCCCATCCGGTTGGTATACCCCCCACGGTATATGAGAATGAGGCGCGGTTGCGCGGATGGGAGGCAACTCACTGAGCCACGCATTAGGAGTTCTGCATTACCCGCTGGTAGCCTGGCACGCCGGGGAGCAAACCTTAACGTAAGCCGGTCACCCGTCGTCAGCCCGAGTTCTACGAGTCATCGACGCCGCCATTTCACCGGATTGCGGGAACAGGACGGTACAACCGTGATCGATCCGGCCACCGCCGGGGCTAAGTAGCTGCCCGCGCATGTTTGGAGTCATCGTTGATGAACACGAGCGCGGGACCGCTGCCGACGATCCGGACGATTTAACCGCGATCACCCGGGCCCAGCTGCAGCGGTACGGCATCAGCACGCTGGTCGAGCTGGCCCCCGACGACGAGATCGATGACGTGATCGACGGTGCCACCGCACCCGACGACGTGGTCGTCATCTGTGCCGCGGAGCAACTGACGCCGCCGGTGATCCGCCTGCTGACGCTGCGCTCGGTGCGCGTCCCGGCACATTTCATCGTGCGGAACCCCGACGACGACGGGCGGATCATCGCCGCGCGGGTGGCGCGGGCGGACCTGGCGGAGCTCAACCACCGCAACCACCGCGACTTCGAAGACGATCTGCGCAAACTCGCCGAGATCCGCAAGCTGCACCGGTACGACTTCGAGAACGTCACCGCCAACGACGCGATCCGGGTCGGCGGCTCGTTCGCCAAGTCCGGGGTCCGGCCGTACTTCCACAAGCAGGCCACCGGCCGCGGCTCGGTGAAACTGCGCGACGAGGCGCGGTTCTACACCAGCCTGCCCAGGGCGCTGCGCGACAGCTACCCGCAGGTGCTGTTCTCGCAGGTCGATGGTGAGTCCACTCGGCTGGGGCTGGACTACGTCGGGCACCCCAACCTGCGCGACCTGCTGCTCAACCTGCAGATCACCCCGCGACATGCCGCATCCGTGCTCGAGCAGGTGCTGGATTACGAATACCGCCACGCCTACCGGGCGCATTCGACGCCGACACCGGCGAACTACCTGCAGGACTACCACTTCACCCGGGTGTGGAACCGGCTTGCGGTCACCATTGACCTCGACCCGGACTTCGCACCACTGATCCGCAGCCAGCGGCTGCAGGTCAACGGGCGCGTCATGCCGAACGTGCCGGCGATGCTGCTGCAGTTGGAGCGGGACGCCCACGCGGTCACCCGGCTCACGCCCGAGGGCGTCTCCCCGCACATCCACGGCGACCTGCACCTGGAGAACATCCTCTACGACCAGGAGTCGGACAAGTTCTGGCTGGTCGATCCGCGCGGATATCCGGTCTGCGACATCTACTACGACCTCGGCAAGCTGTCGCACAGCTACAACGGGCACTACGACCTGCTGCACGAGGGGCGCCACGAGGTCAGCCACATGGTCAGCGGCGACACCGCGATCCTGGACTTCGCGCTGCGGTCACCACATCTGGAGAGCGTCTACAACCAGTTGGGGCGGATCATGCGCGGCAGCATCGCCGACATCCTGGACACGGACTTCGAACAAGTCGAATCCCGGATCCGGTTCAACGAGGCGATGCACTTCTGCTCGGACATGCCGTTCCACATTCACGCCGAAGCGGCCCCGAACGTCGCCGCAGCCATCTACGCCACCGGCGCACTGCTTCTCGCGCAGGTTCTGGACGACTTCTCGATCGAGCCGGACTTCTCGACGAACCTGCACCACGACGCGCTGACCCGGATCACCGACCGGGCCGCCGTCGAGTGGCGCTTCCTGAGCTGATCGGGCGCCGGGAACAGACCATGTCTGCTGTGCGCGCGCGTCTTGTCGTGTTCGACATCGACGGCACCCTGCTCGACCCGGACAACCCGGTCTCGCCGGGCACCGTCGGCGCGCTGCGCGATCTGCAGGACCGGGGTCTGCAGCTGGCGTTCGCCAGCTCACGGCCGATCGAATCCCTGGCACTGTTCGCCCGCGACCTCGGGGTGACCGCACACCTGATCGGGTTCAACGGCGCCGTCGCGACGTCGACGGCGGGCCGGCAGCTGGTCGCGGAGACCTTCGTCGTGGACACCTTGCTGACGGAGCTGCTGCGCCGTTTCGCCGACAGCGGCGGCGCGGTGAACGTTTACCAGCCGGCCGGCTGGCTGGCCGTCGGTCCAGCCGCCGCGACCGACCACGAGGAGCAGGCGACCGGCCTGACCGCCGACCGTCGCAGCACGCCGGATCGCTTGTCGGAGTTGGCCGATGAGTCCGCGTTCAAGGTGATGTGCCGCGGCAGCACCGCGGCCCGCGCGGAACTGCTGTCTGCCGTGGCCGACCTGGCCGGCCTCACCGCGATGACCAGCGGCCCGGACTGCTGCGACATCCAGGCTCGCGGGGTGGACAAGGCCACCGCAATGCAGGAGTTGTGTCAGGACCTGGGCATCACCCCGGAGGCGGTGGTCGCGTTCGGTGACAGCGACTCCGACGCCCCGATGCTCGCGCTGGCCGGGTACGGCATCGCCGTGGGCAACGCCACCGAGTCGGCGAAAGCCGCTGCGCACGAACACATCCCCGGACCCGGCTCGGCTGCGGTGGCCGAGTGGCTGGGCCGGATAACGGCCTCGGCGTGAGCACCGACGTGCTGGTCCTCGGCGCCGGCGGTCGAGTCGGCGCGGCACTGTGCCGGCTGCTGCCCGGCTACGGGCTGACGGTGCGCGGCCTGACACGCGACGAGGTGGATCTGGGCGACGACGCGGCGCTGACGGACTGCATCGAGTCGACTGGCGCCCGGACGGTGGTGTACGCCATCGCGATCGCCGACCCGGATCGCTGCGAACAGGATCCGGAGGCCTCACATCTGGCCAATGTGGTTGGCGCGCAGCGAGTTGCGACGATCACGGCCCGGCTCGGCGGCCGGCTGATCTACTACTCGACGGACTACGTGTTCGGTGCGCCCGGACGCTACGCCGAGGCCGCCCCGGTGGCGCCGCTGCAGATCTACGGCCGGCACAAGGTCGAGGCCGAGCGGTCGGTGCTGAGCTGTGGTGACAACGTGGTGCTGCGGCTGCCGCTGCTGTTCGGGGCGCGGGACTTCGTCGGCGCAGCGGTCCGCGCGGTGCTGGACGGTTCCCCGCTGGCGGTCGATGATCGACAGCGCTTCCCGATCCCGCTGACGCACGTCGCGCGCGCCACCGCCCGGGTCATCGCCCCCGACACCGGTTCGGGGATCTACCACGCCGTCGGGTCCGACGTCGTGACGAAAGCCGGGTGGGTGGAGTACATCGCCGGCCTGCTGGGCAGGCCGCTGCCGCCCGAGCCCGCGCCGAGCGGAGCCGACGGCGCCCCGCGACCCGTGGACGTCGAACTGACGACCCGGCATCCGGAACTGCGCACCCCGCCCGGGACACTGTGGGCGGCGACCCGGGACAGGGTCACCGAGCTCACTCCCCTGCCCTAACCCCGCGAGCGTTTACCCGTGGGCGAAGGCCGACAAGCGCATCCGCCGCCACGCAGGACCGACCGGCAATACCATTGCCGTGGCGCTAGCGGCATCACCCTCCAACCAGCACTACCTGCGCCGCGAACTGCTCCGGCCGACTCGGCACGCCCCGGTCACGCCCCGTTGTTCGGCCCGCCCGAGTTCGCGCCGGGGATGTCGGTGATCGGGAAGTTCGGCATCGGCGGCGGCGACGGCGTCACCGGTAACTCCGGAATCCGCGACGCCGGGATGTCGTGCAGCTCGTTGACCGGCGGACCGTTCTCCCGGCCGCCGTAGACGCTGCCCGGAGCCCGCTCACCGAGCAGCCGGCTGACCGTCACCAGGTGGTAGCCGTTGGCTTTCAGCACCGGCAGGAACTGGTACACCAGATCGACGGTGGACGAGTAGGTGTCGTGGAACAGCACCACCGAGCCCGGCTTGATCTGCGTCATCAGCATGTACCGGGTGGCGGCCGTGTCGGAGTCGTTGATCCAGTCGAACGGGATGACGTCCCACAGGATCGCGGCCAGCCCCAGGCTGTCGGCCTGCTCGTTGACCGCGTTGTTGGTCAGGCCCCCGGCGGGGCGCCACAGCGTCGGCGTCGCACCCGTCGCGTCCTGGATCGCCTCGTTGGCCTTCGACAGCTGCCCGGCGATGTCGTCGCCCGGGATGGCGGTCATGTTGGGGTGCTCCCAGGTGTGGCTGCCGATCTCCATCCCGGCGTCGGCGATCCGCTTGGCGCCCGCCGGATTTGCGGCCACCTTGTTGCCGATCAGGAAGAAGGTGGCCCGCGCGTCGTTCTCGGTGAGGATCTTCAGCAGCCGATCGGTGTAGGGGCCAGGGCCGTCGTCGAAGGTCAGAGCCACACACTTGACCGCCGCGCAGTCCACCGCTCCGCTGTCGACGGCATGCTCCGGTCCGCCGGTGCACGCGCCCAGCGTCACGGCGGCGAGCGCAGCGGCGATACCGGTGACGATCCGCATCCCGGCAGCCTACCGGGCGTTGACTCTGCGGCCACGGCGGAAAAGTTCGAGTGATCCCCGCCGTGGGCGCAGAGTCAACGGGAAGTCACGGCAGTGCTTCCGGGTTGATCTCCTCCAGCATCTCGGTGACCAGCGCCGCGATCGCCGATCGTTCACTGCGCAGCAGCGTGATGTGCGCGAAAAGCGGGTGCCCCTTGAGCTTTTCGATGACTGCGCCGACACCGTCGTGCCGGCCGACTCGCAGATTGTCGCGCTGGGCGACGTCGTGGGTGAGCACCACCCGCGACCCGGTGCCCAGCCGGGACAGCACAGTCAGCAGCACGTTGCGCTCCAGCGACTGCGCCTCGTCGACGATCACGAACGAGTCGTGCAGCGACCGGCCCCGGATGTGGGTCAGCGGCAGCACCTCGAGCATCCCGCGGGAGAGCACCTCCTCCAGCACGGCAGGGCTGGCCAGGCCCTCCAGAGTGTCGAAAACCGCCTGCGCCCACGGCCCCATCTTCTCGTTCTCGCTGCCGGGCAGGTAGCCCAGTTCCTGGCCACCGACTGCATACAGCGGGCGGAACACCACCACCTTGCGCTGGGTGCGCCGCTCCAGGACCGCTTCGAGTCCGGCGCACAGCGCCAGCGCCGACTTGCCGGTGCCGGCCTTGCCGCCCAGCGAGACGATGCCCACCGACTCGTCGAGCAAAAGATCCAGCGCCACCCGCTGCTCGGCGGAGCGGCCGCGCAGCCCGAACACCTCCCGATCACCGCGGACCAACTGCACCCGCTTGGCGGCGTTGACCCGGCCCAGCGCGTGCGAACTACCCCCCAGCAACCGGATTCCGGTGTGGCAGGGCAGATCCCGCGCACCCTCCAGGTCGAGCTCACCGTCGGCGAACAACGTGTCGATGTCCTCAGCGGCGGCGTCCACCTCTGCCATCCCGGTCCAGCCGGAGACGACGACGTCCTGCGCGTGGTATTCGTCGGCGGCCAGCCCCAGTGCGGACGCCTTCACCCGCAGCGGAATGTCCTTGCTCACCAACGTGACTCGTCGCCCCTCCGCCGCGAGGTTGGCGGCGCAGGTCAGGATCCGGCAATCGTTGGTGTCGCCGCGGAACCCGGTCGGCAGCACCGCCGGATCGCTGTGGTTGAGCTCGACATGCAGCGTGCCGCCCTGAGCGCCGACCGGAATCGGCTGATCGAGGCGACCGTGCTCCAGGCGCATGTCGTCGAAGAGCCGCAACGCCTGGCGGGCAAACCACCCGAGCTCATGGTGGTGACGTTTGGCTTCCAGTTCACTGATGACCACGAGCGGAACGACCACCTCGTGCTCTGCGAACCGGGTGCAAGCCCACGGATCCGACAGCAACACGGAGGTGTCCAGCACATATGTCCGGATTTCAGCCACGGGGCGCTCCTGCGGGGATGGCGCGCGCGGCCCCGCACGTGCGTGTGAACGGGGCTGCGACACCAGGACCGGGGCCGGTCCTGCCGTAGTCGTAACGGAAGGTGCCGCTTCGACAGCAAAGCATCTGGCTAGCCATCGATTGCGACGGTACTCCCGGCCCCGCCCACCAATCGGGCAGGCGCGCCGTGTCACGGCGCGGTCTTTAGGCGATAACGAATTGCTTGAGCGCGGGGTCCGCGGCCAGCCCCCAGGCGCTGATCCGGTCGGAGATCACCCGGCGCAGCTGGTCGGGGCCGAAGATGCCGGCCTCGGCGATGCCGGGCAGCCGGTCGGCGTACGGGTCGATGTCGGCGCCGAGCACCTCCAGTTCGGCGGCGCGGGCGGCGATGGCGGCCACCGTCTCGTCGTGCACGTAGTCCAGGCAGTGCGCGACGAGGTTGGCGAAGAACTCCTC
Source organism: Mycolicibacter acidiphilus (assembly GCF_018455725.1). Classification (GTDB taxonomy): domain Bacteria; phylum Actinomycetota; class Actinomycetes; order Mycobacteriales; family Mycobacteriaceae; genus Mycobacterium; species Mycobacterium acidiphilum. The sequence goes on along the minus strand of NZ_JAHCLR010000028.1, from coordinate 15,250 downwards.
GTGGCGCTCCTCGTCACCGGCGATCCGGCCGATCAGGCCTTTGAGCACCGGTTCCTCGGTCGCGTCGGCCAGGTTGCGGCAGAACTCGGCGTGGATGCGCTCGAAGAACGCCATGAACACCAGCGTCTCGACCTGGCTGAACCGCTCGGCCCGGTAGCCCTTCATCACGTGTTGCATGCGCACGCGCTCGTTCTCGTCGGGGTCGATCTCCCGGGTCACGATGAGGTACTCGCGCAGCGCGATCGCGTGCAGGTGCTCCTCGGCGGTCCACCGGCCGATCCAGCGGCCCCACTTGTCCTCGAGGATGAAGTGCTCGACGAGTTCGCGGTGGTAGCCGGCCAGGCTGTCCTTGATGATCAGCAGCACCTCGGTGGCGTCGGTGATCACCTTGGGCAGTGTGACCTGCGACGGGTCCCAGTCCTTGCCGCCGAGGAACGCGAAGTTCTCGCCCTGGTCGAACGGCACGTAGTCGTGCGCGTACCACGGGTCGACGGACTCGATGTGCCGATTCAGGTTCGCGTCGACGACCGGTTCCAGTTCGACGATCAGTGCGTTAGCAACGGGTCTCTGCGCCATGAAAGTAACTGTAACCCGAATTCACACGTTTCTCGCAATCGGGATCGTGGTGTGTGTCACCGACCCCGCCGCGCCCGGTCAGACGAGCTTCCAGTCCTCCAGGCCGTCGTACAGCGGGAAGTCCTGCGCCAGCTTGGCGACCCGGGCCCGCAGCGCCGGCACGTCGGCCGCCTTACCCGCCGCCAGCGCGGTGGCGATGATGTCGGCGACCTCGGTGAACTCAGCATCGCCGAAGCCGCGCGCGGCCAGCGCCGGGGTGCCGACCCGCAGGCCGGAGGTGACCATCGGCGGCCGCGGGTCGTTGGGCACGGCGTTGCGGTTCACCGTGATGCCGACCTCGTGCAGCAGATCCTCGGCCATCTGCCCATCGAGCGGGGAGTCGCGCAGGTCGACCAGCACCAGGTGGACGTCGGTGCCGCCGGAGACCACCGAGACACCGGCCTTGGCGACGTCGGCGGCGAGCAGGCGCTCGGCGATGATCTTGGCGCCGGAGAGCACCCGCTGCTGACGCTCGGCGAACTCGGGGGTGCCGGCGATCTTCAGCGCGACGGCCTTGGCGGCGATTACGTGCATCAGCGGGCCGCCCTGCTGACCGGGGAAGACCGCGGAGTTGATCTGCTTAGCGAATTCCTTCTTGCCGACGATCAGCCCGGAGCGCGGGCCGCCGAGGGTCTTGTGCACGGTGGTGGAGACGACCTGGGCGTGCGGCACCGGCGACGGGTGCAGTCCGGCGGCGACCAGACCGGCGAAGTGCGCCATGTCCACCCAGAGGGTGGCGCCGACCTCGTCGGCGATCGACCGGAACGCCTCGAAGTCGACAATCCGCGGGTAGGCCGACCAGCCGGCGATGATCACCTTCGGCTGGAACTCCTTGGCCTGCGCCCGCACCACGTCCATGTCGATGCGGTGGGTGACCGCGTCGACGCCGTAGAAGGCGTTCTCGTAGAGCTTGCCGGAGAAGTTCAGCCGCATGCCGTGGGTGAGGTGCCCGCCGTTGGCCAGGTCCAGGCCGAGCAGCCGCTCACCGGGCTCCATCAGCGCCTGCAGCACCGCGGCGTTGGCCTGCGCACCCGAATGCGGCTGCACGTTGGCGAACTCGGCGCCGAACAGCTCCTTGGCCCGGTCGCGGGCGATGTTCTCCACCACGTCGACGTGCTCGCAGCCGCCGTAGTAGCGCCGGCCCGGCAGGCCCTCGGCGTACTTGTTGGTCAGGACGCTGCCCTGCGCCTGCAGCACCGCGCGCGGCACGAAGTTCTCCGACGCGATCATCTCCAGCGTGTCGCGCTGGCGGCCCAGCTCCTTGCCGAGCAGTTCGGCGATGTCGGGGTCGAGCTCGGCGAGCGGGGTCGACATCGTGGAGGCAGGGCGGGTGTGGGGGGCTGCAGTCACGCCGGACAGTCTATAGAGCCAGCTCGGACCGCAGCGACGACGGGATCAACGGCTCATCGAGCAGCCGGCCGAACCGGGCGGTGAGGCTCACCCCGGTCGGACGCGCGTCGAGCCAGCCGCGCAGCAGCCGGTAGCCCTCCACATACGTCGAGGTGTAGGCCCGCCACAGCGGCGAGGACAGGAACCGCAACGACTGCCGCGCCCGGTCGTCGGAGATCAGCAGCCAGCGCCGCAGGTAGGCCGCCACCTCGTCGGCGTCGCGGTGCTCGTCGTGCAACATCAGCGCCGCGTCCTGGCGCACGTCGGCCAGCGCGGCGGAGGCCTCGGACACCGCCTCGGCCTTCACCCCGTCGAACCGCAGTCCCAGGTCGGCGTAGATCTCCTCGGCCCAGGCACCCCAGCCGGGCCCGACCGCGGCATACAGCGCCAGATCCGCCAAGCCCTCGGCCATCAGGCACTGCGGGGTGTTGACCAGGAAGATCGTCTGTTCGGCCTGACCGTCGCGATGCACCAGGCCGGCCTCCTTGCGGCAGTGCTCGGTGTGATGGCCGGGGTAGGACTCGTGGGCCACCAGCCGCGGCAGGGTCGCCATCAACTGCTTGAGGTCGGCGTTGACCGCGACGGTGGAGCGGTAGTCGCCCTCGTAGTAGTTGAACCCCGACCACGGCTTGTCGGTGACCACCTCGTAGCTGATGGTCTCGGTGTCGGGCAGCGGGAACTCGGCGCGCACCCGGTCGCGCAGCGCCGACGAGAACGCGTGGATGCACGCTTCGAGCCGCTCCGGCGGGATCTCGTCGGCCCGGCGGTGCGCCGCCATCCGCTCGGCCAGCGGCCCGCTGCCGCCCAGCACCTCGTCGAGGCGGGCGTGCGCGGCCCGGTAGCGGTCCGGGTCGCCCTTGGCGATATCGACGTCGAAGTAGTCGCGCACCTCCTCGACGAAGCCGACCTGCTGCCCGGCGAACTTGCGGCCGGCGCACGCCAGTGCGCGCAGATGCACCCGCAGGTAGTCGCTGCGCGCGGCATCCAACCCGGCGGGCAGCGCGCCGAGCAGCCGCTCCGCCTGGCGGGCCAGATCGGCCGGGTCAGGCGCCGGTTCGTTCTCCACCTGCCGGCGCAGCGCCGGATCGCCGGTGAACGCATCGACGTAACCGGACTCGACCCGGTCGAAGCGCAGACCGAGCAGCAGGTACTCCCGGATCAACTCCATGACCGTCAACCGTACGGATATGACAGGAAGTCGGCAGGGTCCGGATTGTTAGCGTCGGGGAATGCCGATGTCCTCAGTGGGAACCGCTGCCGCACTCGCCCTGGGTTCCGCGCTATGCGTCGCAGTCGGCGACGTGCTGCAGCAGCGCGCGACGCAACGCCTCACCAACACCGCGGTCGGCGGACTGCGGTTCTACGCGACACTGCTGCACAACCGGCGCTGGCGGTGGGGCGCGACGCTGCTGCTGGTGAGCATCGCGCTACAGGCCGAGGCACTCGATCAGGGATCGGTGCTGCTGGTGCAGGCGCTGCTGGTGCTCTCCCTGCTGTTCGCCCTGCCGATCAGCGCCCGGATGGTGCCCCGCCGGGTGACCGGCTTCGAGTGGAGTTGGGCCGCGGTGCTCACGGCGGCCGTGATCGTGATCGTCACCGTCGGCAACCCGCAGGCCGGCCAGGCTCGCGGTACGGCGGAGACCTGGGCGCTGGTGGCGGGGGTGCTGGTGCCGCTGCTGGCCGGCTGCGTGGTGGCCGCGCGGATCCGCGGCGGTGCGCTGGCCGCCGTGCTGCTCGCGTTCGTCTCCGGGTCGCTGTGGGCGGTGTTCGCCGTGCTGACCAAGGGGGTGATGGCCCAGCTGCACCACGGCCCGATCGCTGCGGCGACGTCGCCGGAGCTGTACGCCTGGCTGCTGGTCGCGATCGGCGGATTCGCCTGGGAGCAGTCGGCGTTCCGGGCAGGGTCGCTGACCGCATCGATGCCGACGCTGGAGGTGTCGCAGCCGCTGGTGGCGGCAGCGCTGGGGGTCGTGGTGCTCGGCGAGACGCTGAACACCGGCCCGCTGGGCATGGCCGTGCTGGCGCTGGCGGTGGTGGCGATGACCGTGGCGACGGTCCAGCTCGCACGTGCGGACGCGGTGGCGACGCATTCGCGGATCCAGGCGCAGCTTTCCGGCGCCGCCGCGGATCGGGCCTAGTCGACCGCCCCCGCCGCGGCGGGTGCAACCGCGGCTGCAAGACTGTGTGGTCATGCGGCGGCTTAGCGAGCCGAGTCCCTACGTGGAGTTCGACCGACGGCAGTGGCGGGCACTGCGTATGTCGACGCCACTGCCCCTGATCGAGGAAGAGGTCGTCGCGCTGCGCGGCCTCGGCGAGCAGGTCGACCTGCTGGAGGTCGAAGAGGTCTACCTGCCACTGGCCCGACTCCTGCACCTGCAGGTCGCCGCCCGGCAGGGCCTGTTCGCCGCCACCGCCGAATTCCTCGGCGAGCCGCAGCAGAACCCGGACCGGCCGGTGCCGTTCATCATCGGGGTGGCCGGCAGCGTCGCCGTCGGCAAGTCGACCACCGCCCGTGTGCTGCAGGCGCTGCTGGCCCGCTGGGACCACCACCCGCGGGTGGACCTGGTCACCACCGACGGTTTCCTGTACCCGAACGCCGAGCTGGAACGACGGAACCTCATGCACCGCAAGGGGTTTCCGGAGAGCTACAACCGGCGGGCACTGATGCGGTTCGTCACCTCGGTGAAGTCCGGGTCGGATCAGGTGTGCGCGCCGGTGTATTCGCATCTGAGCTACGACATCGTCGCCGGCGCCAAGCAGGTGGTCCGCCACCCCGACATCCTGATCCTGGAGGGGCTCAACGTCCTACAGACCGGGCCGACGCTGATGGTCTCCGACCTGTTCGACTTCTCGCTGTACGTCGACGCCCGCGTGGAGGACATCGAGCACTGGTACGTCTCCCGGTTCCTGGCGATGCGCTCCACCGCGTTCGCCAACCCGGCATCGCATTTCCACCACTACTCCGGGCTCAGCGATCAGCAGGCGGTGGCCGCCGCCCGCGACATCTGGCGCTCGATCAACCGGCCGAACCTGGTGGAGAACATCCTGCCGACCCGGCCGCGGGCCACCCTGGTGCTGCGCAAGGACGCCGACCACTCCATCAACCGGTTGCGCCTGCGCAAGCTCTGACTACGGCTGCGGCTGCGTTCCCGGCGCCGGCTCAGGCGTAGGCGGCGGGGGTGGCGGCGGCGGCTCGGGTGCCGGCGGCGGAGGCGGCGGCTCCGGCGCCGGGGGCGGCGGAGGTGGCTCAGGTGCTGGCGGCGGGGGCGGCTCGGGCGCCGGCGGTGGAGGCGGCGGCTCCGGTGCCGGCGGCAGCGGCGGCACCGGCTCGGGTGTCGGCGGCACCTCCGGCGCCGTCGTCACCGGCGCCGTGGTCTTGGTCAGGGTGTCCGGGCACAGTTCGTGCTGCGCGGCGTCGATCAACGTCTGGCTGATCCCGCTGGCGATCTTCGTGCCGAAGCGGTCCTTGGCCGGGCGTCCCCGCCGCAGGTTCTGGCAGATGATCCCGCCGAACTGGACCGCTCCCGCCGGGGTGGTGAGCCCGGGCTGGTTCTGGTATTTGAACCCGTGGGTGTCGAGGTACTTGAGGAAACTCGCGTCGTCGGCCTGCGCCGGTGCGGCAACGGAGATCAGGGTCGCCGGGATCACCGTCATCGCTGCCAACTGCCACTTCATGCTTCGAACTGTAGAGGGTGCATCCGCGCCCCCGCCGCCGCGGCCGGTCACAGGTTCGGCTGGACGGTCCGGATCGCCGCGGTGGACAGGTTGGCGACGGTGTCGATGAGGTCGTCCAGGGTCAGTTGACTGCTGCCGTCGAGCCAGTCGGTGACGGCCTGCGCGGTACCGGTGACCAGGATGACGGTGACGACGTACTGCCGGGCCCGCTGCTTCTCCGAAGTGTCGGTGCCCCTGACGATCTCGTCGACGATCAACTCCGCCAGGGCGTGTTCGGCGCGACCGACGGCGGCGTACATCTGCCCGTTGCCGATCACGTCGACGAACAGTCGCGCACGGCGGGGGTCGGCGGTGAGGAACGTGACCACCCCGGATGAGGCGGCCCGGAAGCGGTCCTCCAGTTCGGTGTGCGCCCTTACCGATTCGATGGCGCCGGCCAGGATCTGCGCGATCAGCCCGTCGGCGACCGCGGCGAAAAGCTCGTCGCGGGAACGGAAATGCTCGTAGAAGTAGCGCTTGGACAGTCCGGCCTTGGCGCAGACCGCCTCGATGGTGGTGCCCGCCATGCCACTGTCGGCGATGACGGTCAGACCCGCCTCCAGCAGGGCCGCCCGGCGCTGCTGCAGGCGCTGCTCGGCGCTGACCCCCCGGAACGGCCGGACCACGGGCGAACTCGTCACGAATCCAATCTTGACACACCCGGTTACCACTTTTACGTTGTAGGAACGCAATCGTTCCTACTTTTGAGGCCGAGGAGGCCGCATGTTCGGAAAGCTGACCAGCGCATTCACCCCGTCCCGCCCCGCGATCACCATCGCCCAGCCCACGCAGTCGTCGTCCCGCTGGGGGAAATCGACCGGAATCCCCCGGCACCGGGTCGGGGTGGTCGGCATCGAGCGTGAAACCCCCGACGCGATCACCCTGCTGCTGGAACCGGTCGGCGGGAAGCCGATATCGTTCCGGGCCGGGCAGTACCTGACGCACTGCCTGGACATCGACGGCGCGACGGTGAAACGTGCCTACTCGATCAGCGCCGCCGAGGGCGACCGGCTGGCCTGCACGATCAAGACCGTCGCGAACGGGGTGGCGTCGCAGTTCATCGCCGACGACGTCTCGGTCGGCTACGAGTACACCGTGATCGGCCCGACCGGCGACTTCCTGCTGCCGGCGAAAGCATCAGCGCCACTGGCGTTCCTGGCCGCCGGCAGCGGCATCACCCCGGTGATGGCGCTGATCGCCACCGCCCTGCGCGACGACCCCGACCGGGTGATCGACCTGGTCTACGCCGCCCGCCGGCAGTCCGAGGTGATCTTCGCCGAACGGCTGGCCAAACTCGAGGGCGACCATCCGGGCCTGACGATCACCCGGGTGTTCTCCCGGCCCGACGAGGACTGGACGGGCCCGCGCGGTCGGTTGGAGCCCGAGCAGGCCGCGCAGTTGCTGACGGCCCACGCCGACGCCGAGATCTACCTCTGCGGGCCGGAGGATCTGATGGCGACCACGACGGCCGCCCTGCTCGCCGACGGCGTCGGCGCCGGCCGCATCCACACCGAACGGTTCTTCGCCGCGGCTCAGCACACCACTCCCCTGCCGACGATCCCGCAGCCGATCGAGTTCCGCCGGTCGAATCTGACGATCGTCGCCCAGCCCGGCGAGACGATCCTGGAGGCCGGCCTGCGTCACGGCGTGAAACTCGATTACAGCTGCACCGTCGGCGGCTGCGGCGCCTGCAAGGTGCGGATGGTCTCCGGCGCGGTCAGCATCGACGAGCCGAACTGCCTGACCGACGCCGAGAAGGCCAACGGTGAGACGCTGGCCTGCTCCGCCTATGCCCTAGAACCCGCTGTCGTAGACGCATAACCCCTGATTAGGAGGCAGAAAAATGGTCACCCTGTCCGTCGACAAAATGGTGGAAGGCCTGCCACTCAAGGCCCAGAACAAGATCTACACCACCCTCGATCAGGTCGGGATCATGCTCGGCATGAAGAACCCGAAGGTGGCGGTCTCGATGGCGCCGTCGGCGGTGCGTGGGCTGGTGCTGGAGAAGGGCAAACACGGCGACTTCGTGGAGATGAAGGCCAACCACAGCACCTACTTCAGCCTCACCTACGGCACCGATTTCGCCGAGATGTACGAGCTGTACCGGCGCGCGGTGAGCAACCAGTGGGACGGCGACGCCGACCTGCCGTGGGACACCGACGTCGACCGGGACAACCCGGCCACCCCGATCCTGTCCCGCGACTTCGTGCCGTTCGACATCGTGGAGAGCTTCGGGGTTCACCTCAACCCCGCCGAGGAACGCCAATTCACCTGGGACTTCGCCGCCTGGATGCTCAGCCAGTTCATGCACGGCGAGCAGGGCGCGGTGTACGCCGCCGCGCAGACCGTCGAATGCGTGCAATGGGTCGACGGCAAGCTCTACGGCGCCACCCAGGTGATGGACGAGGGCCGGCACCTGGAGGTGTTCCTGCGCTACCTGCAGACCAAGATGGAGAAGACCTACACCATCAACGACAACCTGTTCGTCATCATCGACTCGCTGATGAGCGACAGCCGGTGGGACTTCAAGTTCCTCGGCATGCAGATCATGGTCGAGGGCCTGGCGCTGGGCGCGTTCACCACGCTGTACCAGACCACCCGGGAGCCGCTGCTCAAGCAGCTGCTGAAGATGGTGATCCAAGACGAGGCCCGGCATGTGCACTACGGGGTGCTGGCGCTGCGCGATCACATCGCCCAGCTCTCCGAGCGGGAACGCCGGGAGCGCGAGGACTGGGTGTACGAGGTGTCGATCCTGATGCGCAACCGGTTCAAGGCCCACGAGATCTACGACGAGTGGTTCTCGCACAAGTTCCCGCTCAAGGCCTGGGATCAGGCCACCCAGAACGCGCCGAGCACGCTGGGCTTCCGGCGGATCATGTTCGAGCGGCTGATCCCCAACCTGGAGTACATCGGGCTGATGAGCGACCGGATCAAGGGCGACTACGAGAAGGCCGGCCTCACCCAGTACCTGGGCGGCAAGAACGCGACCGAACTGAACGCCGACGACCTGACCTCAGCGCAGGCGGTCGCCGAACTCGGCGACGACGCCCCGGCGGAACTGCACGACGCGGTCGGTGCTCAGCGCCCGTAGCGGCGGTGCCGGGCGGTGTAGTCGCGCAGGGCCCGCAGGAAGTCGACCCGACGGAATGCGGGCCAGTGCGCCTCGGTGAACCACATCTCCGAATAGGCGCTCTGCCAGAGCAGGAAGCCCGACAGTCGCTGCTCCCCGGAGGTGCGGATCACCAAATCTGGGTCCGGCTGGCCGGAGGTGTAGAGGTTCTCCGAGATGCCGTCGACGGTCACCGCGTCGACCAGCTCCTCGGCGGTGGCCCCGTTGGCCAGTTCCTTGCCGAGCAGCCCGCGCACCGCATCGACGATCTCCTGCCGACCGCCGTAGCCGACCGCGACGTTGACGTGAAACCCGCCGTTGGTCGTCCGGGCGGTCTTCTCCACCGCCTCCCGGAGCCGGCGGGCCGGTTCGGCGCCGATCAGCTCCAGGTCGCCGACGGTGCGCACGCTCCACCGGTTCGCCGGGGCGCAGATCTCCTCGACGACGTCGGTGATGATGCCGATCAGCACCCCGAGCTCCCCCGGGTCACGCTGCAGGTTCTCGGTGGACAGCAGGTAGACGGTGGCCATCTCGACGCCGGTGTCGGCGCACCAGCGCAGCATCTCGGCGATCTTGGCCGCACCCATCCGGTAGCCGTAGCTGACGTCGTCGTAGCCGGCGTCGCGTGCCCAGCGCCGGTTCCCGTCGCACAGCACCGCGATGTGGCGGGGCAGCTCGGATCGCGATGCCGCCAACTCCTGCCGGAGGCGCATCTCGTAGATCCGATACAGCGGCTCTTTCAGGCGCGCCGGGATGATCGCCACGGAATCCGAGACTACTGTGGTCGACGAAGATAACCGGCAATCCGGGGGGAATCCGCTGGAAGTCAGGAAGCGCATATGAGCACCGACACGGTCGCGGGGTCCAATTCCGCCGACGTTCCCGCTGCTACCGATGCACCGCACGCCAAACCCCGCGCCCGCGGCTGGATTCATCTGGTCTCGGCGATCGTGGCGGTCATCGCGGGCGCGGCGCTGATCTCGGTGACCTGGCCGCTGGCCGGGCTCGAAGCCGGCCTGGCGACGTTCGTCTACACGATCTCGGTGGTGGGGATGTTCGCGGTCAGCGCGACCTACCACCGGATCACCTGGAAGACCGTCGCCGCCCGGATGCGGATGAAACGGCTCGACCACGCGATGATCTTCGTCTTCATCGCCGGCACCTACACCCCGTTCGCGCTGCTGGCGATGGACCACGGCCGACAGGAACGGCTGGTGATGAGCATCGTCTGGGGCGGCGCGCTGGCCGGGGTGCTGCTGAAGGTCTGCTGGCCGACCGCACCGAAATGGGTGGGTGTGCCGCTCTACCTGCTGCTGGGCTGGGTGTCGGCGTTCTTCATCGCCACGATCATGCACAACGCCGGGGTGGCCGCGATGGTGCTGCTGACCGTCGGCGGTGCGCTCTACAGCATCGGCGCGATCATGTACGCGTTGAAGTGGCCGGACCCGTGGCCGGAGACGTTCGGCTACCACGAGTTCTTCCACGCCTGCACGGCGGTGGCAGCGATCTGTCAGTACATCGCGATCTGGTTCGCGGCGCTGTACTGAGCCCCCTTACAGCTGGGTGATGTTCGCCGCCGACCAGTAGGCCTTCATCCCGGCGATCTTGCCGTCGCCGTCGAAGACCATCACGTCGATCGGCTCGATCCGCATCCGGTGGTCGCCGTTGGTGATGACCAGGCTGAATGCGAACGCCGCCTCGTGGCCCGCGACCCGGATCGTCACCAACTCCGCTGCGCGATCCAGGTTCTCGATCGCCGCATAGAAGTTGCGGATCGCCTGACGGCCGATGTGCACCTCACCGCCGACCGGGTCCTCCAGGGTGGCGTCGTCGGCGTACAGCGCCGCGAAGTCATCGGCACCGCCGCTGTTGAGCAACTCGATGTAGCGGTGCACGGCGGCGGTGATGGCCTGGGCCCGGTCGGGTGCGCTCGTCATGTGCCGCAGGTTACACCGGCGGCCCGGCCGGCACTCCGAGGGCCGCGGCCAACGGCGCGGCACCGCGCACCGGCAGGTCGCAGACCCGACCGCGGCAGACGTAGGCGGCGTCGGCGCCGTCGACCCGGCCCCGCCCGGTCAGCAGCTCCGAGGAGTCCGGCGCCCCGCCGACGACGATCGTGCCGCCCGGCGCCAGCCGGCGGGCGTCAGTCAGCAGCGCCGAATCGGCGGGGTCGCAGGCCACGGCGATCTGCAGCGGCCCGGCGACGGCGCATTCGGCGACCGCCAGCCAGTGCCCGGCCGAACGCGGCGCGGAGTCCAGCAGCGGCGCGTGCGCGGCCAGCGCGGCGTCGGCGGCCTGCCGGTAGCGGTCGGCCCGGTCCGCGCCGGCCAGGTGAGCCGCGGTCAGCAGCGCCTCGGTGATCAGCGCCGCCCCCGACGGTGTGGCACCGTCCAGCGGATCGCCGGGGCGCAGCATCAGCTGTTCGGCGTCATCGGCGGTGTCGAACCACCGGCCGGGCCGCTCCGGGTCGGCGAAATGGCTCAGCGCGCTGTCCAACAGGTCGGTGGCCGTCGCCAGCCAGCGTGCCTCACCGGTCAGCTGGAAGACGCTGAGCAGCCCGGTCGCCAGCGCACCGTAGTCCTCCAGGATCGCCGCGCTCTCCCCGACCACACCACCCAGGCTGGCGCGACGCAGTCGGCCGTCCACCAGGTGCAGATCCACCACGGCCGCAGCGCAGGACCGGGCCGCCTCGATCAGCGCCGGATCCCGCAGCGCCACACCGGCTTCGGACAGGGCGGTGATGGTCAGCCCGTTCCAGGAGGTGACCACCTTGTCGTCGCGGCCGGGCTGCGGGCGGGCGCGCCGCGCCGCGAGCAGCGCGCCGCGGATCCGCTCCAGGCGAGGATCGTCGGGGTCGACGGCACCTTCCGGGGCCTGCAGCACCGAGGCCCCCGCCTCGAACGTGCCGGCCGCGGTCACGCCGAAAGCCGTTGCCGCCCACGCCCCGTCGTCCACCCCGAGAACCCCGGTCAGTTGCGCCGGCGTCCACACATAGCTGGCTCCCTCGCGGCCGTCGGCGTCGGCGTCCAGCGACGAGACGAACATGTCCCGGTCGGAGAGCTCATCGAGCAGGAACCGGGCGGTCTGCTGCGTCACCCTGATCGCCACCGGGTCCGCGGTGCGCCGCGCCCAGTGCGCGTACGCCCGCAGCAGCAGCGCGTTGTCGTACAGCATCTTCTCGAAATGCGGTACCACCCAGGCCTTGTCGACGCTGTACCGGGCGAACCCACCGGCGAGCTGGTCGTAGATCCCACCGCGTGCCATTGCCGAGCCCGCGCGGGTCACGGCGTCCAGCGCCGCAACGGACCGGGTTCGTTCGTAGTGCCGCAGCAGCGCTTCCAGCAGCGCCGACGGCGGGAACTTCGGCGCACCGCCGAATCCGCCGTGCTCGACGTCCTCGTCACGCAGCACCCGCTGCACCGCGCGATCGCAGAGCATCGCATCGACCGGCGGGCCGCCGTCGGGCAGACTCGCCGCCATCGACCGCAGTTCGTCGGCGATCCGGGTGGACGCGTGCTCCACTTCGTCGCGGCGGCTGCGCCAGGTGTTGGAGATCGCCGAAAGCAGTTTCAGGAACGAATGTTTCGGGTAGTAGGTGCCGCAGTAGAACGGTCTGCCGTCCGGGGTGAGGAAGCAGGTCATCGGCCAGCCGCCCTGCCCGGTGAGCGCGATGGTGGCGTTCATGTACACCGCATCAAGGTCCGGGCGTTCCTCGCGGTCGACCTTGATGCAGACGAAACCGTCGTTCAGCACCGCGGCGACCTGCTCGTCCTCGAACGACTCGTGCGCCATCACGTGGCACCAGTGGCAGGCGGCGTAGCCGATCGACAGCAGGATCGGCACGTCGCGCCGGGCGGCCTCGGTCAGTGCCTGCGACGTCCACTCCTGCCAGTGCACCGGATTGTCGGCGTGCTGACGCAGGTACGGACTGGTGGATTCGGCGAGACGGTTGACCACCGTCCAACCCTATGCCCTACGGCATCGAGGACGCCTCGTCGTCACCGGCACCGTCACCGTCATCGAGTGTGCCCTCGTCGGCGGCTTGATCGGCCGCCGGATGCTCCGGGTCGAACGACTCCGGCACCTTCTTCAACTGCCGGTTCATCGACCACACCAGCGCGAAGGTGCCGAGCAGCAGCAGCACGATCACCAGCAGGCCGAACGGGCTGGCCTTGCCGAAGTCCGGCCCGGTGTTGTGCGGCCCGTCGTCGGCGAGGATCGACAGCGCCTGCAGCGCGAGGTGAGTCACTGGTCGTCCTCGATTCCGGCGAACAGGTCGGTTTCGGGCAGCGTGATCGGCACCCGGGAGCGCGCCAGTTCGTACTCCTCGGTGGGCCACAGCCGCTGCTGCCAGTCGATCGGCGCCGCGAAGAAGTCACCGTTCGGGTCGATCTGGGTGGCGTGCGCGCGCAGTGCGTCGTCGCGCTGGCTGAAGTATTCGGCGCACTCGACGCGGGTGGTGACCCGGTCGGCGAACACGTCGTGGTCGGGCTGCCAGTGCTCCAGCCACTTGCCGAACGGGCCAGCCTGCCCGTGCTTGGCGAACTCGTCCTGCAGCAACTGCATCCGCTGCCGCAGAAACCCGTGGTTGTAGTACAGCTTGGCGACCGACCACACCGGCCCGGCCTGCGGGTAGCGCCGGTAGTCGGCGGCGGCCTCGAACGCGGCCACCGAAACCTGGTGGCAGCGAATGTGATCCGGGTGCGGGTAGCCGCCGTTCTCGTCGTAGGTGGTCATCACATGCGGCCGGAACTCGCGCACCACCCGCACCAACGCCTCGACGGGCCCCTCCATCGGCACCGTCGCGAAGCAGCCCTCCGGCAGCGGCGGCAGCGGGTCGCCCTTGGGCAGCCCGGAGTCGATGAACCCCAGCCACCGGTGCTCGACGCCGAGGATCTCGGCGGCCTTCGCCATCTCATCGCGGCGGATCTCGGCGATGCGGCCGTGCACGTCGGGCAGGTCCATGGCGGGGTTGAGGATGTCGCCGCGCTCACCGCCGGTCAGCGTCACCACCATCACCCGGTGGCCGGCTTCGGCGTAGCGGGCCAGCGTCGCCGCCCCCTTGCTGGACTCGTCGTCCGGGTGGGCGTGCACCGCCATCAGCCGTGCCCCGCTCATCTGCGCATTCCCTGTTCCGCCTACTTCCGGCCGCCGGTTCCCGGCAGGGGCCCTATAGTTCCAGATGGTTTCCGGTCCCCATAGTTCCACCATGTTCGCCGGGCGCGGTAACCGATCCCGACTCGACTCGTGACCCTGGGACGCCCCGCACCATGACCGACCCCACCCCCGCCCGCTACGGCAACACCGGACTGCGCGCCACCCCACGGCGACTGGTGGCGATCGCCCTGGCCGCCCTGGCCGTGGCCACGATCACCGGGCTGGCGATCCTCGGGTATCACCGGTTGTCGGGCGCCGACGTCAAGGGCGAACTCTTCGGCTACCAGGTGATCGATGACCAGACGGTGTCGGTGAAGATCACCGTGACGCGGTCGGATCCGTCGCAGCCGGTGGTGTGCATCGTGCGGGTGCGGGCGGTGGACGGCAGTGAGACCGGCCGGCGCGAGGTGCTGGTCCCTCCGTCGGATTCGGCAACCGTCCAGGTGACGACGACGGTGAAATCCTCCCAGCGCCCGATGATGGGCGACGTCTACGGCTGCGGCACCGACGTGCCAGGTTATCTGCGCTCGCCCTGAGACCGCGGTGGTAGGCTCTTGGGATACACGGTCCCCGACTGGGACCGTGTATTGCTGCATTAGAACGACGTCAAGAAAACGGCGTCGGCCTGCGCCGAACCCGTTCGGCGCCGGTACCCCCAGGCATGCGCAAACCCGCTTTCCGAACTGCCCGGGGCCGACGACACAAGGAGCACAGTGAGATGACGGACACTCAGGTGACCTGGTTGACGCAGGAGTCACACGACCGGCTCAAGGCCGAGCTCGACCAGCTGATCGCCAACCGTCCGGTGATCGCCGCGGAGATCAACGACCGCCGCGAAGAGGGCGACCTGCGCGAGAACGGCGGTTACCACGCCGCCCGCGAGGAGCAGGGCCAGCAGGAGGCCCGCATCCGCCAGCTGCAGGAGCTGCTCAACAACGCCAAGGTCGGCGAGGCGCCGACGCAGTCCGGGGTGGCCCTGCCGGGTTCGGTGGTGACCGTCCGCTACGACGACGGGGACACCGAGACCTTCCTGATCGCCACCCGCCAGGACCGTACCAACGACGGCGAGCTGGAGGTGTACTCGCCGAGTTCACCGCTGGGCGGCGCCCTGCTCGACGCCAAGGTCGGCGAGGAGCGCAGCTACACGGTGCCCAACGGCAAGACCGTCAAGGTGACGCTGGTCAGCGCCGAGCCCTACCACGCGTAAACGCGCACTCCTCAACAGCGGGCGTGCAGAATTACCCGGCCCCGCCGGGCTGTTGCGGA
>NZ_JAHCLR010000027.1 GCF_018455725.1 Mycolicibacter acidiphilus | reverse complement strand
GATGTACTTCTCGGTGTTGCACGGCCACGGCACGTCCTTCTGGCCGGGCTGCAACGGCGCCCCCACTGAGTGCAGGCCCTTCACGAACGCGCCGTCCTCGCCGATCTTCTCCAGCGCGGCGGTACCCATCCGGGTCATGATCTTCATCGACGCAACCACATACGGCGAGTCGGTGATCTCGATGCCCAGCTTCGGGTCCTCGGCGCCGAGCGGGCCCATGCAGAACGGGATGACGTACATGGTGCGCCCGCGCATGCAGCCGCGGTACAGCTCGGTCATGATGGCCCGCATCTCGATCGGGTCCACCCAGTTGTTCGTCGGACCGGCGTCGTCGGGGTCCGCGCTGCAGATGAACGTGCGGGACTCGACGCGCGCGACGTCCGCGGGGTCCGACACGGCCAGGTAGGAGTTCGGCTTCTTCGCGTCGTCGAGCTTGACGACGGTGCCGGCAACCATCATCTCGGCCATCAGGCGATCCCACTCGCCGTCGGTGCCGTTGGACCACTCCACCCGGTCGGGCTGGGTGAGCTCAGCGACCTCCTGGACCCAGGCCAGCAGTTCCCGATGCTTGGTCGGCGCGTGCTCGAGACCCGGAATCGCCGCTACCGTCATCACACTCTCCTCTGTCGCCCCCACGAGCGCCATGCCCGGTGGCCGCATGCCCGGCCCGCTTGCAGACCGACGCTAGCAGCAATATCCGTGAATTGAAAATATTTTCACATGCTGAATCCGACAGTACCCGGCATCGGCGGGTACGAACGCGGACCGGATAGCCCGGGCTCAGACCACCAGCCGTCGCACCCACGCGTAGGCAGTGAACGTCAGCAACATCAACCCCGCCGAGAACAGCCACGGCGCTGAGGCGTGGCCGGCGAACAGCGTCGTGTACGCCATCGGGGCCAGCACCCCGCCCACCGACCAGGACGCCGAGTGGATCGAGGCGTGCCGGCCGGACAGATGCCGGGGCGCGAACGACAGCGCCACGGCGGTGCCCAGCGCCGCACCCGTCCCGTCCGCCGCCCCGAACAGGCCGGACGCCACGGTCAGCACCACCACGCCCGCCGTCAGACCGACCGCGCCGGACAGGTAGTAGCCGACGAACGCAGCGGCGCCGGCGAGAGCGGCCACCATCAGCATCGGCACGCTGCCGAAACGCTTCGCCAGTCGGTGCACGACCAGTGGGACCGCCGCCGCGACCGCGCAGGCGACCGCGGTGGACAGCGGCACCGACCAGCGCGGCAGCCCGACCGCCAGGACGTACAGCGCCAGCACGCTGTCCAGGCCCATCGTCACCAGCGCCACCCCGAACTGACCGAACACGAACACCATGAACGGCGTCTCGGCCAGCACCGAGGCGTACGACGGCGGGTCGTCGTCGCATTTCTCGGTGTCGCCGTAGGGAATCCAGGTGTCGTCGACGTGCCGGAGCGTCCAGAAGACCACGGCCACCGCGATCAGGACGACGGCGCAGGATTCGACGCCGGCCACCCACAGCCACGGGTGCCGCCGCTCGAACATCAGCACCAGGCCGCCGAACCCGGCCCCCAGCCCGAAGCTGACCAGCCGGGCCGACGCCATCTGCGCGAACATCCGATCGCACTGCTCGGTATCGGCGGAGACACGGCGGATCCCCTCGGTGTCGGCGGTGAAGAAGATGTTGTTGCCGGCCCCGCCGATGAACGCCACCACCGCCGGCAGCGCCAGCGAATGCACCGGGGCCGCGGTGAGCGCCGCCCCGATCGCCTGCAGCACCGCCCCGAGGCTCTGGGCGCGCAGCGGCCCGATCCGGTCGGACAGCACCCCCGCCGGGCGGATCGACAGCACCGCCGCGGCGCCCGCCCCCACCGTCAGCGCGGCGCCGGTGCCGGCGACCGAGAACCCGCGGTACACGGTGTAGAAGACCAGCGCCAACGGCGCCCACACCCCGAACGCCAGGAACCCCATCGCCCCGGCGCCCATGAACCGTCGCCGCGCCGACGGCAGCGCTGCCGCGCGGGCGGCGACGAGGTCCATCTCGGTGTGCACCCGCTCAACAAAAACAGAACGCACACCGCACGGACAACTCGTTATCCGCCGGCCGGCGTGCGCATCAGCGCTCGGGTGGGGCTGCCGTAGACCGGGCCGTCCTCCTCCTCGTCCTCGGCCTTGTCCACCATGCGCGATGCGGTCGACGCGGCCGCGCCGGGCAGGGCGGAGGTGATCACGGGGCTGGGCGTCACGACCGACGGCGCCGCGATCGTCGGCACCGGCGGCGCGGGGACGGCTGCCACCGGCCCGGTCGGCGACGTCCAGGCGGGCGGCACCGACAGCGCCCGGACCAGGCTGGCTTTGCCGACTTCGGCGGTGACGCCCGCGCTCGCCGCCGACGCGGCCGGCGCCGCGCTGACCAGGGTGCCGGTCCCGGCGGTCAGCGGAGTGGCCGCGGAGGTCGGGCCCGCTGTCGCCACCGGCGCCATGGTCCGGCCCAGCACGGTTTCCAGCGCGCTCATGTCGCCGACGACCTGCCCGATGAACGCCGGACTGTAGGGCGCACCCGCGATGGCGGAGTTCACCAGGGTCGAGTTCATGAAACTCGAGAACGGTGTCGCCCCATTGGATCCGGAGAGCAGGTTGAACAGTTCATCGAGACCGAGCGAGGAGTTGCCCGAACCGGGTGCGGTGATGTTCAGCCCCATCGCCTGCAGCGCGTTGGGCAGCGCACCCAGCAGTTGCGACATGTTGGTGGGGGTGGCCGCCGACGCCGACGCGGTGGCCTGCGCCGAGGCCGCCGTCTGACCGGCCGACGCCGACGCGGTGGTGGTCGTCGGGGGTGTGCTCAACGGCTTGAGGGTGGTCGCGACCGCCGCGTCGCCGGCGTAGCGGTACATCGCCGCGGCATCCTGCGCCCACATCTGGGCGTAGGCGGCCTCGGTGGCCGCGATCGCCGGGGTGTTCTGCCCCAGCAGGTTCGTGGCGATCAGCGTCGCCAACCGGGTGCGGTTCTCGGCGATCACCGGCGGCGGCACCGTCGCGGCGAACGCTGCCTCGTAAGCGCCGGCGGCGGCCGCGGCCTGACCCGCGGCGTGGGCGGCGTGACCGGCAGTGGCCCGCATCCAGGCCGTGTACGGGGCGGCGGCCGCGGTCATCGACGCGGCGGCGGGTCCGTACCAGTCGGCGGTCAGCCCGGACAGCACATCACCGCACGCGGTCGCGGCGGCGCCGAGTTCGGCAGCGAGATCCGCCCAGGCCGTCGCGGCTGCGACCAGCGGGCTGACACCCGCACCGGCGTACATCAGGCCGGAGTTGACCTCAGGGGGCAGCGCCCCGAAATTCAGTGCGCTCACGGCGGCGCCTCCTCGGATCGGATCGGAAGTCAGGGACTCAGCGGGTTCGGCGTCAGCCGCCGGCCGGCGGGCGGGACGTGACGGTCGGACGGAACCCATAGCGACGGGCGTAGCGACTCTTGCCGCGGACCGCACCGGGCATCGGTGCACCGGGCAGCATCGTCGGCCCGGCGCCGAAACTCATTGGTGCTGCGGTCGATCCGGCCAATGCGGCGGTCGCACCCGCCGTCGGAGCCACCAGCGCCGCCCACTTCGGCGGCACGGCCAACGACCGCACCAGGGTGGCTTTGCCGGTCTCGGCGCTGACCTGGCCGGGGCCGACGGGGTGCGCACCGGGTGCTGTCGTCGGCGGCACGGGCGTGACGTCGCTGATCTGCGAGACCATCGGTCCCAGCGCACCCAGTCCGCTCTCGGCGGCCTGCGCGGCGGCGGCGTCCTGCGCGGCGTAGATCAGCAGGTAGTCGAACGAGTTGAACACGTTGAACACACCGGTCGGGTTCCACCAGCCCGAGGAGAACACGCTGTTGCCGAAGAATGCGTTCAGCAGATCCCCGAGAGCCGAATTGCTGCGCCCGCTCAGCATGTTCAGCAGGCCCGACAGTCCGGCGTTGGATGCCCCGTTGGCCGGGCTAAAGATGTTCGCCCCGTCCAGCGACGGCGAGGTGAGCGCCTGCAGCGCGCCGGACAGCTGTCCCAGCACCTGGGTCAGGTTGGTGGGGTCGCTGCCGGCCGCGGCGACGGTCGCCTGGGTGGTCGCAGCGGCCTGCCCGGCCTGCGCGTCGGCGGTGGTGGCCGGCGGTGGCGTGCTCAGCGGTGTGAGGGTGGCCGCGGCGGCCGACTCCCCGGCGTAGCGGTACATGGCGGCCGCGTCCTGCGCCCACATCTGGGTGTATTCGCCGTCGGTCGCCGCGATCCCGGCTGCGTTCTGCCCCAGCACATTCGTGGCGAGCAGGTTCGCCAGCCGGGCCCGGTTCGCGGCGATCGCCGGCGGCGGCACGATGGCCGCCAGCGCCGTCTGATAGGCGGTGGCAGCGGCCGCCGCCTGCCCGGCCGCGTGGGCGGCCTGGCCGGCGGTGGTCCGCATCCAACCGGCGTACCGGGTCGCCGCGGCCGTCATCGACGCTGACGACTCCCCCTGCCAGGCGCCGCCGGTCAGCCCCGACAGCGCCGCGGCGCACGCGTCCGCAGCCGAGCCCAGTTCCTCAGCCAGCGCGGCCCAACTCGCCGCGGCCTCGGTCAGCGGGGCAGCCCCGGCGCCGACGTACAGCAGCCCGGAGTTGATCTCCGGGGGCAGTGCCCCGAAATCCAGCATGTCGTTTACGACGGATCAGCCGGCGAGGGCGACGTTGGCGTCTTCGGTCATCGCGTACGAGCCCGCGGCGCCGCGCAACGCGCTGGTGAACAGTTCCAGGATGGTGTCCGCCTGGGCGCTGAGCGTCTGGTAGAGGTGCCCGTACGCGGCGAACTGCGCGGCCGTCAGGACCGAAACCTGGTCTGCCGCAGCGGGAAGCACGGCGGTGATCGAGGCCGCGGCCGCGGTGTCGCGCGCGGCGACGGTGGAGCCGATACCAGCCAGGTTGCCGGCGGCCGCCGCCATCAGTTCGGGCTGGGTGGTGACAAAGGACATCTGAATTCCCTTTCGGGGTGGGCGGATCCACGCTGGGCGCAGCGTCCGCGCAGGCTGGACAGCACCCCGACGCATGGCGCAGCGGGGTGTGTGAGAAGTGTTTTCGGGGAAGCCGATTCAGACTGTTCGACGGCCACGGTGGAACGGAACAGTCATCGGCTCGGCATGCGAACTATCGCCGTTGGGACTCAATTGCGTTCTCACCTCCTTGCCGCCTGGACACACGCGGATGTCAACCGGACGCGCGCGGGGAGGATCGGGCAGCCGACGGCCACCCGACGCACCCCTCTCGTCAGAGCTTCGGCACCACACGGCGTAGTCCGGCCGAAGCCGGTAGCCACTTGGGCTCAACCCTTAAGCCGGGAGGAGCTGTCCTGACCCGAGGCGTCTTTCGACGTTTGGGGTCAGTGGCCTGTGTCCGTGCAGGAGCCTCACCTAGCGAGGCGCTTTTCGGTTGGATCGTTTCAGCCCCGGAGGACCCCGGTCAAATCGAGACGAACGCCCACAGAAACTTGGCAGAATACCCGGACCTGTTGGCGAGCAACCGATTTCATTCCATTGGCACGCCGTTCACCGAGCGTTCACCGACGGCGCGGGCGGGATGCGAGCAACGGCGACCGGAGAGGCCCGGCGGACGCCGTCCCGACCGGGCCGGCCTGCGGAAATGCCGCAGCGGTGAGCCTCAGCTTATTTAATAGAGGCTTCCCTTTCAGCAACAAAAATGCATCAGAACACCCCTGTCAATGGAGCCTAAGTTTACTTTGCAAAGCCTTTCTTGAATGAGTATCACCTTCGTTGCGACACGGATTGACCTGCATTAACGTGCCCTCCATGACCAAAAACAACACCCCTGACACGAAATTTCACCAACTGCTCCAGGAACAAATCCGACACGAATTCACCGCGGTGCAGCAATACACTGCGATCGCTGCGTATTTCGACAACGACGACCTGCCGCAGTTGGCGGAATTCTTCTACCGGCATGCCGCCGAGGAACGCGAGCACGCGATGAAGATCGTCAAGTACTTCATCGACCGTGACTACGCGGTCACGATCCCGGGAACCGATGAGGTTCGCAACCGGTTCGACACCCCCCGGCATGCGCTCGCGCTGACCCTCGACCTGGAGCGCACCGTCACCAAGCAGGTGAGTGCGCTGACGACCGCGGCACGCGAGGACGGCGACC
This sequence comes from Mycolicibacter acidiphilus, assembly GCF_018455725.1. Taxonomy (GTDB): domain Bacteria; phylum Actinomycetota; class Actinomycetes; order Mycobacteriales; family Mycobacteriaceae; genus Mycobacterium; species Mycobacterium acidiphilum. The sequence continues at coordinate 78,779 of NZ_JAHCLR010000027.1, read as the reverse complement.
ACCTCGATGAGCAGTTCATGTGGTGGTTCCTGGAGGAGCAGCGCGAAGAGGAAGCGGTGATGACGACGCTGCTCAACGTGGCCGAACGCGCCGGGGACAACCTCTTCGACCTCGAAGAATTCGTCGCTCGCGACATCAACTCCTAGCTCGCCCGACTCGCGCCGGTGCCGTCGTCCGCCTTGGGCGACGGCACCGGCCGCTCACACCGGAGTTACTGTCAGCAGCAGGGGAATCCGGCCCAGGCCGCCCCTCGACGCATAAGCACCCAGAGAGAGGATGCCGCTGCATGGAAGTCACCGTCTCCGACCCGGCACCCGATCCAGTCCGTGGCGGCATCCGCGGCCTGACTGCCGTCTTCGACCGCCGCGACCGTATCGACATCGCCGTGCTGCTGGGTGTGATCGCGGTCATGCACCTCGTCGGATTCGGCACCCTCGTGCTGGTGATAGCGCCTCGCGACTACCACGCCGGCACCGAGGCGTTCGGCATCGGACTCGGGGTCACCGCCTATCTGTTCGGTCTGCGGCATGGATTCGATGCCGACCACATCGCGGCGATCGACAACACCACCCGAAAACTGTTGAGCGACGGCCAGAAACCCAAGTCGGTCGGCTTCTGGTTCGCGATGGGCCATTCCAGCCTGGTGCTGCTGATGGCCGTGCTGGTGATCGCGGGTTCCCACTCGGTGGGCACGCTCAGCGATGATGCCTCACCGACCCGCCGAATACTCGGGCTGGCCGGGATCGTGGCGTCGGGACTGTTCCTGTATCTGATCGCGATCATGAACATCATCGCGATGGTGGGGATATTCCACGCGTTCCGGCGCATGCGCGCCGGCTCCTACGCTGACGAAGACCTCGAATCGGCACTGGGCGACCGCGGTCTGCTGGCCCGCATCCTTCGCCCGATCATGCACCGAATCACCCGGCCCTGGCAGATGTTTCCGGTCGGCGCCCTGTTCGGGATCGGCTTCGACACCGCAACCGAGATCACCATCCTGGCGCTGGCCGGCAGCGGCGCCGCCACGGGCATGCCGTGGTACGCGGTGCTGGTGCTGCCACTGCTGTTCGCCGCCGGCATGGCCCTGGCCGACACCGCCGACGGGCTGCTGATGACCGCCGCCTACGACTGGGCGTTCCTGAATCCGGCACGCAAGATCTACTACAACTTCGCCGTCACCGGCCTGTCGGTCGCCGTCGCCATGCTGATCGGCACGATCGAACTGGTGACGGTGCTGCACGACGATCTGCACTGGACCGACCCGGTCAGCACCTGGATCAGCGGGATCAGCCTGAACAACGCCGGCCTGGCGATCGTGGTGCTGTTCGCCGTCACCTGGCTGTGCGCCGTCAGCTACTGGAAACTGGGCAAGCTCGAACAGCGCTGGACTACGAACTCCCAGCCGGTGCCCTCCACCGAGTAGCCGGCTGGCTGAACAGCTTCAGATCCCGGCGAATCCTCGATTGCGGTCGCGGGCCGCATGCCAGATCGCGTACATCAACGGTGTCAGGGTGTCGTCGGTGACCTTCCACTGACCGCCTTGCCGATTCAGAACTATCGGAGTCGGCGGAAGCTCCCACAGGTTCGCGGCGGCCACCGTCGCCCCGGCGTAGTCGATGGGCGCGGGCTGAATGTCGGTGACCACGAAATCCAGGGGCAGTCGGTTCCAGAAGATCAACCGCCGCTGGGCGGCGGCTATCTGAGTCTCATCCTCCGGCGACAGGCTGGGCGTGATCACAGCCGACTTGTCCGCTGAGTCCACGTTCGGGTCGAGAACACGATTCAATATGTCCCCCACCTGATCCGGGGTAGGCACGGCGCCGGGATCGGCAACCGCGGTCGAGGCCATGCCCAGCAGCAGTGCACCGACCGCAGCCACCAGTGCAACCCAACGCCGAAGACGAGGGCACATGGGAAACCACGCTACGCCGCCACCCCGAACGCCCCCCGAGAAACATGAAACCCCCAGATGCGCTGCAGTCGATCGCCGCTATGCGGAAGCACCTGAAACGACTTCTCGTGAACTGCGGAAACAACGACACGCGTTGACTGTGTCAACAACAGCTCACCGTGTCGGCACGCGAACACGGACGACACGATCACAGATCAGCGGGCAGAGATGTAGCGCTGTCGCGCCGCCTCGCCGCTCGTTCCGACCACCCTGCCGATCTTGGCCCAGGAAGTTCCTTCACGGCGTGCGGCGGCAACGGCGGCAGCCACCCGCGCTTCAGCCTTCGCGCGATCTCGGGCGGCGGCGACCAGTTCGTACTCAGCCGGACTGACCTGCTCCCCATCGAAGTCATCGGACTCGAAACGGTCGGCCAGTTCGTCGGCGTGGGCGAGAATCTCTTCAACAGTGCGGGGCATGGCGATCACCTCAGAAACTTCTTGCGCGCGGGCATCGAGTGCAGGATTACGACTTCACCCTCGGCGGACCGGATGAATCCGATCTCCAGGAGAGTTCCATCGCGTGCCGGGCCGATAGCCATGGCCATGTCGTCGTTGCCGACAACGAGATACATGGTGTTCCGGTGGGCATGCAGGGTGTCTTCGACGTCGATTCCATGTCGGTGTGCGGTGCGAGCGACGATTGGTCACCCTGCATGAACCAGCAAGTTACCTTGCTACCCCTTGTGCCGCAAGTGATCTTGCGGTACGTATCGCCAAGTCCACCAACACGATCTCAGTAACCGCGCCATGGAAATGCCCCCGCAGACGGGTCAGCCAGTGAACGGTTGACGCAACCCTCGACCAAGTCGGGAAAACACTTCGCATACCTGCACAAACCCTGTGGAGCTAAGGGGAATCGAACCCCTGACCTTCTCGATGCGAACGAGACGCGCTACCAACTGCGCTATAGCCCCTGACCGCTAGGAGATTACCAGTCGACCACCCGGCGACAGAAACCGGAGGCTACTGGCCGGCCGCGCGCGGCAGATCGCCCCGCCAGCCGTATCCCCGGCCCGCGGACGTGTACTCCAGGTGCTCGAACACCGGGTCCTCGTCGTCGATCTCCAGCACCGCGACACCGGGCCGGCGCAGCCGCGACGGCACGACCTCGAACGCGTTGTCGCGGACGTCTTCCCGGGCTGCCCGCGGGCGCTCCGTGCGGCGCATCCGCCGCGCCCGCACCTGCTGCTCGATCCGGGTCTGCCTGCGCAGGTAGGCCAGGTAGAGCACCGTCACCCCGGCCGTCGCGGCGCACAGCCACCAGGCGCTCGGCACCGCGGTGAACGCCGAGGCGGCCGAGCCCACCAGGACCGCGGCCAGGCCCAGCAGCACTCGCTTGCGGAACTCGAACTTGCGGGCGCTGACGGCCGCGGCCGTGGCGCTGGTCCGACGCTGCCGGGCGGCCGGCGGCGCGGCAGACGGTGCGGCGACCGGTTCCGCCTCGGCCTCCAGCCCGGAGGTGTCGTCGACGTACTCGTATTCGTGGTCGGCGGCGGCTTCAGCCTCATCGGCGGCGTCGAGATCCACTTCGACCTCAACCGAAGCCTCGGCCGGGGGCTCGACCTCGACCTCGATCTCCGCCTCGATCTCGGTTTCGGTCTCGGCGACCGGTTCCGCCGCAGGGGTCTCCTCGACGACGTCGACGTCGAGGTAGTCCAGTTCGGTCTGGCCCTCCGCGGACGCGACGAACACCATCGGCTTCGCCGGCTCGTCGAGGTCGTCCTCGGCCGAGTCGTCGGCGTCACGCACCGAGTGCTTCCAGTCGGGGTCGCTGCGATGGCCGGTCGCCGGTCCGGTGCGCCGGAGCAGGCGCGCACTGGCGCCACTGGTCAGCACTCGGGTGGCCAGGGCGACGTCGCTGGTGCGGCGCACCGCGTCGCGCTTGCTGACCAGCATCGGCACCAGGACGAACAGCCAGAGCACGACGAGCGAGAGCCAGAGCAATGATTGCGGGATGCTGGGCATGGTGACCTGCTCCTTTCCCAGCCAAGGCTAGGTCTGTGACGCACCCGACTCCGAGCGACGCGCCGAGCCAATTACATTCTTGTAATTTACCCGTCGGCCTCGACAGTCACAACTGCAACACCCGTAACATTCGGTTCAAACCCAGGTCGCTCGGCCGGCCTGGACCAGCGCCGACGTCACCGAACCGTGCAGCTCCTCGACCGTCATCGCCACCAGTAGGTGGTCCCGCCAGGCGCCGTCGACGTCGAGATAGCGCTTCAGCAGCCCCTCCTGCCGGAAGCCGACCTTGTCCAGCACCGCGCGGCTGGGCGCGTTCTCCGGGCGCACCGTCGCCTCCACCCGGTGCAGCCGGACCGGGCCGAAGCAGTGGTCGAGGCCGAGCGCCAGCGCCCCGGTGGCCACTCCCCCGCCCGTCACCGCACTGGACACCCAGTAGCCGATCCAGGCCGACCGCAGCGCGCCGTGCGCGATGTTGCCCACGGTCAGCTGCCCGCAGAACTTCCCGTCCAGTTCGATGACGAACGGCAGCATCCGCCCGTAACGGGCCTCGGTGCGCAGGCTGGAGCAGACCGGGGGCCAGGCGGCCGCGGCATGCCGGGTCACCCAGTCCACGGCGACGCTGGGCTCCCACGGCTCCAGGTGCGCCCGGTCCGCCAGCCGGATGTGGCTCCACTGCACGCCGTCGCGCATCCGCACCGGCCGCAGCCGGATCACCCCGGCGCTGACCCGCAGCGGGCCGAGCACAGCAGGCCAGCCGGGGTGTTGAACGCCCTTGAACGGCCACAGATTGACCAGCATGTGGCGTCGGATTCAGCCGCGCTGCGCCAGGAAGGCGACGTTCACGATCTCACCGGTGTCGATCTGCTCGACCCCCTCCGGCACCACCACCAGACAGTTCGCCTCGGCCAGTGAGGTCAACAGGTGCGACGAGCCGCCCGGCGCCCCGTCCAGCACCTGCACCAGGTATTCGTCGGTAGCCTCGTCGCGCATCAGCTGACCGCGCAGATAACCCTTGCGGCCCGGGCTGGAGCTGATCGGGCCCAGCGTCCGCGCCGACACAATCCGGCGCATCGGCTCGCGTTTGCCCAGTGACAGCCGGATCAGCGGCCGGACCATCACCTCGAACACCACCAGCGCGCTCACCGGGTTGGTGGGCAGCAGGAAGGTCGGAACCCCGTCCGGACCGAGCTGCCCGAAACCCTGCACCGAACCGGGGTGCATCGCGATCCGGGCCACCTCCAGGTCGCCGAGGTCGGCCAGTGCCGCCCGCACCTCGTCGGCTGCGGCCCCGCCGACACCGCCGGCGATCACCACCACCTCGGCCCGGTTGAGCTGCCCCTCGACCACCTCGCGCAGCTTCTTCGGGTCACCGCTGACGATGCCGACCCGGTTCACCTCGGCGCCCGCGTCCCGGCCGGCCGCCGCCAGCGCGTAGGAGTCCACGTCGTAGACCTGGCCGTTGCCGGGGGTGCGGGAGACGTCGACCAGTTCGCCGCCGACCGCCAGCACCGACAGCCGGGGCCGCGGATGCACCAGCACCCGCTCCCGCCCGACCGCGGCCAGCAGACCCACCTGGGCGGCGCCGACGACGGTGCCGGCGCGCACCGCGACGTCGCCGGGTTGCACGTCGTCGCCGACCCGCCGCACGTAGGCGCCCGGGCGCACCGCGCGCAGCACGCGCACGCGGGTCTGGCCGCCGTCGGTCCAGCGCAGTGGCAGCACCGCATCGGCCAGGGTCGGCATCGGCGCGCCGGTCTGGATGCGGGTGGCCAGTTTCGGTTGCAGTCGGGTCGGAGTGCGCGCCCCGGCCTCGATCGTGCCGAGCACCGGCAGCGTCACCGCCGCCTCCACCCCCTCGCGAACGTCGGGGTCCTCACCGATCGCGCCGGCGCCGAGCACGTCCACGCTGCGCACCGCGTAGCCGTCGATCGCAGCCTGATCGAAGCCGGGCATCGGCCGCTCGGCGACGACCTCCTCCGCGCACATCAAGCCCTGCGCCTCGGCGATCGCCACCCGAACCGGCCGCGGCGCCACCGCCGCAGCCGCAACCCGGGCCTGCTGCTCCTCAACCGAACGCACGATGCGCCTTTCTCCGGGGACTTCGGGCCTGTGGGCCGACGTTAACCCTCGGCCAAGCCCAACCGCGCCACCAGCCATCGGCGCAAGTCCGGACCGTAGTCGTCGCGGTCCAACGCAAAGTCAACCGCAGCCTTGAGGTAGCCGCCCGGATTTCCCAGGTCGTGTCGCGACCCGCGGTGCACGACGACGTGCACCGGGTGCCCCTCCTCGATCAGCAGCGCGATGGCGTCGGTGAGTTGCACCTCACCGCCGGCGCCCCGGTCGATCCGGCGCAGCGCGTCGAAAACCGCACGGTCCAGGACGTACCGGCCGGCCGCGGCGAACCGCGACGGCGCATCCTCGACCTTCGGCTTCTCCACCATGCCGTTGACCCGCAGTACATCCGGGTGCTCGGCATCGGATGCTGGCTCCACGTCGAACACCCCGTACGCACTGACCTCGTCGGGTCCGACCTCGATCGCGCACAGCACCGACCCGCCGTAGCGGGCCCGCACCTTCGACATCGTCTCCAGCACCCCGGTGGGCAGCACCAGGTCGTCGGGGAGCAGCACCGCCACCGCGTCCTCGTCGGCCGACAGCACCGACTCGACGCAGCCGATCGCGTGTCCCAGCCCCAGCGGTTCGGCCTGCACCACCGACTCGACCTTGATCAACTCCGGCGCGCGACGCACTTTGGCCAGCATCGCCTTCTTGCCGCGCGCCTCCAGCGTGCCCTCCAGCACCAGATCCTCGACGAAGTGCGCGACGACACCGTCCTTGCCCTCCGAGGTGATGATCACCAGCCGTTCGGCGCCGGCTTCGGCGGCCTCGGCGGCGACCAGTTCGATCCCCGGGGTGTCGACAACCGGCAATAGCTCTTTGGGCACGGTTTTCGTCGCCGGCAGGAAGCGGGTGCCCAGACCGGCCGCAGGCACTATGGCAGTGCGCGGAATCGCAACCTTCGGCCTTGACAACATGGACATTGCTCACACGATAACGGCTAGCGGCTCACGTACACGCCCCTGGCGGTGGCGCGGCGGCTGCTGACAGGGTGGAGGGCGTGACCCGGCGTCCCGCGATCGAAACCAAGTCCGCACTGCGGGCCCGGCTGCTGGCGGCCCGGCGCGCGGCCGGCGACGACGTGCGCGACGCCGAGGCCCGCGCCCTGGCCAACGCACTGGAAAACGCCCTGGAACACCTGGTGTCGCCGGGCAGCACGGTCTGCGCCTATGTGCCGGTGGGCGCCGAGCCGGGCGGCCTGGACCTGCTCGACGTCCTGCTGCGCCGCGGCGCGCGGGTGCTGCTGCCGGTGGTGCGCACCGGTGACGACGGCACCCCCGAGCCGCTGGCGTGGGGCGAGTACCGGTCAGGACAACTGGTGACCGCCCGGTTCGGGCTGCTCGAACCCGCGCCGCCGCTGCTGCCGCCCGCCGCGCTGGCGGACGCGGACCTGGTGGTGGTGCCCGCCCTGGCCGTCGACCGTCGCGGCGGGCGATTGGGCCGCGGCGCCGGCTACTATGACCGCTCACTGGCACTGCGGGCGCCGCGGGCACGGCTGGTCGCCGTGGTCCGGGACGCAGAGCTGGTCGACGAGTTGCCGGTCGAGCCGCACGACGTGCCGATGACGCACGCACTGACCCCCGGCCGCGGGCTGGTTCCGCTGGAATGCCCCGGGCCAAATGGCGGTTCTAGCACTTAACACGGTAGAGTGCTAACCCGATTGGCCGATTCACGGAGGTTTTCTGTGCCCACCTACAGCTACGCGTGCACGGAGTGCGACAACCGCTTCGACGTGGTGCAGGCCTTCACCGACGACGCACTGACCACCTGCGACAAGTGCGACGGCCGCCTCCGCAAGATCTTCGGCAAGGTCGGCGTGGTGTTCAAGGGCAGCGGCTTCTACCGGACCGACAGCCGCGAGGCGGGCAAGTCGTCGTCCAACGGCAGCAGCTCCGCCAAGCCCGCCGCGTCGACTGACTCCGGCAGCACGTCGAGCGAGAAGCCGGCATCCACCGAGAAGGCGGCGCCCGCCACCGCCAAGAGCGAGCCGGCCAAGGCCGCCTCCGCGACCGCCTGACCGGTTATCCACAGCCCGGCATTCATCCGGACATTCCCGCGGCGCCGGCCGGTTAACGTGCCGGCATGGGCGACTCGCTCAACCCGACGGCGCTGACCCGGCTCATGCTGGCCCTGCGCCCGGACTGGACCCGCACGGTACGAGCCCGCCGGGTCGCGGCCAGCGCCCTGGTGGTGCTGGCCGGTGTCGCCGCGATCCGCCCCGATCCGCACGGTCACCACGTCGACGTGGCGGTCCTCACCCGTGACATGCGCCCCGGCACGGCACTGACCACCGGCGACGTCGCGCTCGAAAGCCGTTCCGCGGACACGGTTCCCGACGGCGCCACCACGGTGACGGCGGCGGTGGGCAGCACCCTGGCCGGCCCGGCGCGGCGCGGCGAAGTGCTCACCGACGTCCGGCTGCTGGGGCCGCGGCTGACCGAGGCGGCCGCCGGGCCGGACGCCCGCATCGTAGGGGTGCATCCGGCCGACGCCGCCCTGACCGACCTGGTGCATCCCGGCGACGTCGTCGACATCGTGGCGGCGGCCTCGACCGATCCGGCCGCGGACCCGCTCAGCGCGCCCCGGATCGTGGCGACCGGTGCCGTGGTGGTGCTGGTCTCCGCCCGCGGGGATCGCGGCGCCGATGACCGGGTCGTGCTGGTGGCGCTGCCGGCCACCGCGGCTGTCGCGGTGGCCGGCGCCGCCCTCGGTCAGACGGTGACGCTTACCCTGCGGTGAGCCCGGTCAGGCGGCCTGCAGGCTCGTGCAGAACTTGCACTTACGCGCGTCGACCGCGATCTCGGACTTGCACTCCTCGCAGGTCTTGGTCGGTGCGGGGTCGCCGAACACCGTCGTGCCGCGTCGCGCCTGAATGTGCTTGTACGGCAGCACGATCAGGAAGTAGACGGTGGCCATGAAGACGATGAAGTAGATGATCGCGGAGATCAGCGCGCCGTAGTCGACGAACGTCGCTTTGCATTCGTCGACGCCACTGCACGCCGAGCTCAACTGGTAGCCCAGTCCGAGCCCGCCGGTGTCCGGCTGCAGCGCGGCGACGAGCGGGTTGATGATGCTGTCGGTGAACGCCTTGACCAGGTTGGAGAAGGCCAGCGCGACAACCAGACCGATGGCGACCGTGATGACGTCGTCGCGCATCATGAAATTCTTGAATCCCTTGAGCATGCCGTGGCTCCTTCTCGGTGAGGATTCCAATGAGCGGCGCTACACCGCCCATCGGAAAGATAGCCACGTCACAGCCGCTATGGGGCCGGTCGTTATGAACCCGGTTCTCAACCGTGATGCGGCGGGACGTTGTCCCGCAGCCACTCCTCGCGCTCCGCGGCCTCGCGGGCCTCGTCCGGGTCGCGTTCGTCGGACGATTCCCGGCGGTCCTCCAGACCGGGCATCGCAGCCTCAGATCTCCAGCCGGGACAGTTCACCGATGATCGCCGCGGCCAGCGGATTCAGCGTCGCCATGCCGTCCCGCAGCGCCGCACGGGAACCGGGCAGGTTCACCACCAGCGTGCTGCCGGAGATCCCGGCCAGCCCGCGCGACAGGCCGGCGTCGGAGATCCCGGCGGACAGGCCGGAGGCCCGCAGTGCCTCGGCGATGCCGAGCACCTCCCGGTCGAGGATGTCCCGGGTGGCCTCCGGGGTGACGTCGCGCGGGGTCACACCAGTGCCGCCCACCGACACCACCAGGTCCACCCCGCCGATCACGGCCATGTTCAGCGCGTTGCGGATCTCCACCTCGTCGGCCTCCACCGCGATCACCGCGTCGACCATGAACCCGCCCTCACCCAGCAACTCGGTGACCAGTGGTCCGCTGTGGTCCTCGTCGCCGTGGGCGGTGCGGTCGTCGACGACGACGACGAGGGCGCGTCCGGCGAGTTCTGGGGGCTGTTCCATGGCTGCAACCGTATAACCGACGCCCGACCCCGCACCGACTAGTCCCGTTATTGCTGCGCCCTACCCAATTTGACCTGCATGGTCTTGGAGGCGCCGGAGGGATCCAGGAAGGTCAGGGTGACGTCGTCGCCGGGTGCCTTGGAGCGGACCGCGGCGACCAGGGCGTCGGCGCTGGCGATCGGGCGCTTGTCGAACGCGGTCACGACCGACCCCTCCGGCAGGCCGGCCTTCGACGCCGCCTCACCGGGCACCACCTCGACCACCTTGGCGCCGTGCAGGCTGCGCTCACTGGTGACCCGGACACCGAGCGAGGCGCGCGACGCCGTGTGATCCGGCGAGTTGATCAGTTCGTCGGCGATCCGTTTGGCCTGGTCGATCGGGATGGCGAAACCGAGGCCGATCGACCCGCTCTGCGCTTCGGCGGAGTCGCCGCCCATGGTGGCGATCGCCGAGTTGATCCCGACCAGGTCACCGTTCATGTCGACCAGCGCGCCACCGGAGTTGCCCGGGTTGATGGCCGCGTCGGTCTGGATGGCGTCGAGCACGGTGTTCTGGTTGCCGGCTTCGCCGCTGGTCGACACCGGCCGGTTCAGCGAGCTGACGATGCCGCTGGTCACCGTGCCCTCCAGGCCCAGCGGCGAGCCGATCGCCACCACCGGCTGGCCGACCCGCAGGTCCGCGGACCGGCCGAGGGTGATCGGCACCAGGTCGGACACGCCCTCGACGCGGACGACGGCGATGTCGCTGGCCGGGTCGGTCCCGACGACGGAGAACGAGGACGTCCGGCCGTCGGCGAACGTCACCATGGTCTTCGGCGCCGGCTTCGCCGGGTCGGCCTTGCCGGCGGCGGAGACGACATGGTTGTTGGTCAGGATCATCCCGTCGTCGGACAGGATGATGCCGGAGCCCTCCTCGGACTGCCGGCCCAGGTCGGTCTCCAGCATGACGACGCTGGGCACCACCTTCGCTGCGACCTTCTCGATCGAACCGTCGGGCAGGTTGGCGGCGGCCCGCGACGCGTGGGCGCGGGCGGTGGACGACGAGCTGCCGCCGTGCATCGACGACCCCACGGCCCCGCCGATCCCGCCCGACAGGACGGCGATCGCCACCGCCCCCAGCGCCAGCGCGCCGAGCCCCGGGCGGCCCTGCCCGGGCGGCTGCGGAACGACACCCGGAAAACCGGGGCGGAGGCCGTCATAGCCGTCGTAGCCCGGGCGGTAGGCGGGCTGCTGGGCGTACCGCCAGTCGTAGGGGTGCGGGTACGACGGCTGCGGCCCCTGGCCCGGGTAGCCCGCAGGCGGGTACTGGCCCGGCTCCTGCGCCCGAGCCTGGCCGGGCCCCTCGGGCTGCTGGGACGACGGGTATCCCGGGTAATTCGTCATCGTGCTGGTTACTCCCCTTGTGAAACTCAGGGCGGCGACGGCCGCCTCCCCACCATGCCTACGTGGACTGAGAACCGGCTGTGACCGTCTTCTGCCGCCCGGTTCCGGCGTCACCCGGGTCACCCGCGACCACCGGGCCGCCCGGCAGCACCATCCGGATCGAGGTGCCCGGCGGGTCGCCGCCGGGGACGGTCTCCTCGACGCTGATCGTCCCGCCGTGCTTGAGCACCACCTGCTTGACGATCGCCAGGCCCAGACCCGATCCGGGCATCGCCCGCGCCTGATCCGACCGGAAGAACCGTTCGAACACCAACTCCCGCTCGTGCTCCGGGATGCCGGGCCCCTCATCGGAGACCACCATCTCGACGTGCGACGGGTCGACCTGCCGCATCCGCAGCCCGACGACCCCGCCCGACGGGCTCCACTTGGCGGCGTTGTCGAGCATGTTCAGCACCGCCCGGGACAGGCCGGCGGCATCGCCGTACACGTGCCAGGGCACCACCTGGATGTCGAAGTCGATGTCGTTGCGGCGGCGCCGGACCCGTTCCATGCTGCGGTCGACGATCTCGGTGAGGTCGATCTGCTCGTATACCGCCTCGCGCTGCTCGTCGCGGGTGAGGTCGACCAGGTCGCCGACCAGCGTGGACAGCTCCTCGATCTGGCCGATCGCGTCGGCGCGCAACTCCGCCATCTCCTCTTCGGGGATGTCCGGCGCGCCGGGCGCCGCGGAAGCCATCAGCAACTCCACGTTGGTGCGCAGCGAGGTCAGTGGGGTCTTCAGTTCGTGTCCGGCGTCGGCGACCAGCCGCGCCTGTCTCTCCCGGGACTCGGCCAGCGCCCGCAGCATCGCGTTGAACGCCTCGGTGAGCCGGGCCAGTTCGTCGCTGCCGTAGACCGGGATCGGGCGCAGGTCGTCGGTGCGCGCCACGCGTTCGGCAGCCTCGGTCAGCCGGCCCACCGGTCGCAGCCCGGCGCGGGTGACCATCCCGCCGGCCACCGCCGCGACCACCACCCCGACACCGCCGACGACCAGCAGCACCCAGCGCAGCTTCATCGTGACTGCCCGGGTCGGTGCCAGGCTCTTGGAGATCAGCAGGGTGCTGCCGTTGGGCAGGTGCACGGCGAGCACCCGCTGGCCGGCCGCGGTGCGGCGGGACAGGAACAGTTCGCCGCGGATGACGGCCTTCTCCTGCTGACCGACCGGCAGCCGCTGCCCGGGCTGGTTGGCCGTGTAGATCGACCGGCCGGGGTTGACCAGCATCGCGTTGACGTCGGAGTAGGCGGTGCCCTCGATGGCCTTGCGCGGGTCGGCGGCCAGCGAACCGCTGGCGATCAGCATCTCGGTGCGGCTCTGCAGCTGATTGTCGATGTCGTTGTAGAGCGCCCGGGAGATCACCGCGTACACGGCGACCGACATCAGGACGACGACCATCGCCACCATCGACATGGCCATCAGCATCACGCGCCAGCGCAGCGACAGTGATGTGTTCGGTGCCGGGTCACCTTCCCCCCGGCGGAACAGCTGCATCAGGGAGGTGTCTCGCGAAGCACGTAACCTACCCCGCGCACGGTGTAGATCAGCCGCGGCTCCCCTTCGGCTTCAGTCTTGCGGCGCAGGTACCCGATGTAGACCTCCAGCGCGTTGCCCGAGGTCGGGAAGTCGAAGCCCCACACCTCCTCGAGGATCCGGCTGCGGGTCAGCACCCGGCGCGGGTTGGCGATCAGCATCTCCAGCAGCGCGAACTCGGTGCGGGTCAGGCTGATCTGCCGCTCGCCACGGGTGACCTCGCGGGTCACCGGGTCCAGCGTCAGGTCCTCGAAGCTCATCGCGACCGACTCGGACAGCTCCTCGGCGGTGGTGCGGCGCAGCAGAGCGCGCATCCGCGCCAGCAACTCCTCCAGCGCGAACGGCTTCGGCAGGTAGTCGTCGGCGCCCGCGTCCAGGCCGGCGACCCGCTCGGAGACCGAGTCGCGGGCGGTCAGCACCAGGATCGGCAGGTCGTCACCGGTGCTGCGCAGCTGCCGACAGACCTCCAGACCGTCCAGCCGCGGCATCATGACGTCCAGGATCATCGCGTCGGGGCGGTCACTGGTGATCGCCTCCAGCGCCTCGACGCCGTCGGTCGCCAGGGAGACCGAGTAACCGTTGAAGGACAGTGATCGGCGCAGTGACTCGCGCACAGCGCGATCGTCGTCAACAACCAGTACCCGGGTAGCCATGAGTGCTATCCAATCATCGGTGAGCGGTCTGGGACGTCAGGCGCCGGTCGTGTCGGGCTGTTTTTCAGCGACGGTCCAGGTCGACGAGGCCCAGGCGGGCGGCCTTGAGCAGGCGCCGGGGCACCTTGTGTGCGCGGCCGGCGACGGTGACGTTGACCAGGCCGGTGGCCTCGGCCTTCCACTGCGCCCGGCGGCTGCGGGTGTTCGAACGCGACATCCGGCGTTTCGGCACGGCCATGGTCGAGTCTCTCCTCAGTCAGGGGTTTTGCCGCAAGCCTGCCAGCGGCGACACTTCCTGACAGGATAGCCGGTGATCAGTGCCGGTTCCAAAATCGGGGCCGCAGCCTCCCCTCCGCTTGACGCGGTACCAACGGTATCTACTAACCTACCGGTTGGTTGAGTGATTGGGGTTACAGGTGACGGCAGCCGTTCGGATCGGCAACTGCTCAGGGTTCTACGGTGACCGCCACGCGGCGATGCGCGAGATGCTCACCGACGGCGAACTGGACTATCTCACCGGCGACTACCTGGCCGAACTCACCATGCTGATCCTGGGCCGGGACCGGATGAAGAACCCGGACCGCGGCTACGCCAAGACGTTCCTGACCCAGCTCGAGGAGTGCCTCGGGCTGGCGCACGACAAGGGTGTGCGGATCGTTGCGAACGCCGGCGGGCTCAACCCGGCGGGCCTGGCCACCGCGGTGCGGGCGCTGGCCGAGCGGCTCGGCGTGCCCACGCGGGTGGCGCACGTCGAAGGTGACGACCTGCTCCCGCGGGCGGCTGAACTCGGGCTGGGCAGCCCCCTGACGGCCAACGCCTACCTGGGCGCCTGGGGGATCGTCGACTGTCTCAACACCGGCGCCGACGTCGTGGTCACCGGCCGGGTCACCGACGCGTCGGTGATCGTCGGCCCGGCGGCCGCGCACTTCGGCTGGGGACGCACCGACTACGACCGGCTGGCCGGGGCGGTGGTCGCCGGACACGTCATCGAATGCGGCATCCAGGCCAGCGGCGGCAACTACGCCTTCTTCACCGAGATCCCGACCGAGCAGCTGATGCATCCCGGCTTCCCGCTCGCCGAGATCCACGCCGACGGGTCCTCGGTGATCACCAAGCACGCCGGCACCGGAGGCCTGGTCAGCGTCGACACCGTCACCGCGCAGCTGCTCTACGAGGTGACCGGGGCCCGGTACGCCAACCCGGACGTCACCGCCCGGATGGACAGCGCCGAGCTGACCGCCGACGGGCCCGACCGGGTGCGGATCACCGGGGTGACCGGGGAGGCGCCACCGCCGACCTACAAGGTCTCGCTGAACTCGATCGGCGGCTTCCGCAACGCGTTCACGTTCGTGCTGACCGGGCTGGACATCGAGGCCAAGGCCGCACTGATCCAGGCGCAACTGGAAGCGGCCCTGACCGTCCGGCCCGCCGAGCTGGTGTGGACGCTGGCCCGCACCGACCGCCCGGACGCCGACACCGAGGAGACGGCCAGCGCCCTGCTGCACTGCGCCGTCCGCGATCCGGACCCGGCCAAGGTCGGGCGGCCGTTCACCGCACCGGCGATCGAGCTGGCGCTGGCCAGCTACCCCGGTTTCTGCGTCACCGCCCCGCCGGCCGCGGGCCAGGTCTACGGGGTGTTCACCCCGGGCTACGTCGACGCCGCGCAGGTGCCGCACGTCGCGGTGCACGCCGACGGCACTCGCACCGATATCGCGCCGGCCGCCGACACCCTGGCGCTGGCACCGGCCGCCTCGCCGGAGCTCCCGGACCGCCTGCCGGCCGGCCCGACCCGGCGGGTCCCGCTGGGGCTGATCGCCGGCGCCCGCAGCGGCGACAAGGGCGGCTCGGCCAACATCGGGGTCTGGGTGCGCACCGACGACCAGTGGCGATGGCTGGCCCACACTCTGACCGTCGAGACGCTGCGGGCGCTTCTTCCCGAGACCGCCGACCTGCCGGTCACCCGGCATCTGCTGCCCAACCTGCGCGCGGTGAACTTCGTCGTCGAAGGCATTCTCGGCCAGGGCGTGGCGTCCCAGGCCCGGTTCGATCCACAAGCCAAGGGGCTGGGCGAATGGTTGCGCAGCCGTCACATGGAGATCCCGGAGGTACTGCTGTGAGCATCTGGACCACCCCCGAACGCGAGGATCTGCGCAAGACCGTGCGGGCCTTCGTCGAGCGGGAGATCGCCCCGAACATCGACGAGTGGGAGCGCACCGGAGATCTCCCCCGCGAACTGCACCGCAAGGCCGCCGACGCGGGCCTGCTCGGTGCGGGCTTCCCCGAGGCGGTCGGCGGTGGCGGCGGCGACCCCGCCGACGCGGTGGTGATCTGCGAGGAGATGCATCAGTCCGGTGCGCCCGGCGGGGTCTTCGCGTCGCTGTTCACCTGCGGCATCTCGGTGCCGCACATGATCGCCTCCGGCGACCGGCGGCTGATCGAGGAGTTCGTGCGCCCGACGCTGGCCGGCGAGAAGATCGGTTCGCTGGCGATCACCGAGCCCGGCGGCGGCTCCGACGTCGGGCACCTGCGCACCACCGCGGTGCGGGACGGCGACCATTACGTGGTCAACGGCGCCAAGACCTTCATCACCTCCGCGGTGCGCGCCGACTACGTGGTCACCGCGGTGCGCACCGGCGGACCGGGCGCGGCGGGGGTGTCGCTGCTGGTCGTGGAGAGCGGCACGCCGGGGTTCACGGTCAGCCGCAAACTGGACAAGATGGGCTGGCGGTCCTCGGACACCGCGGAGCTGTCCTACGTCGACGCAAGGGTGCCGGTGGCGAACCTGGTCGGCGTCGAGAACACCGGCTTCGCGCAGATCGCCGCGGCGTTCGTCTCCGAGCGGGTCGGGCTGGCCGCCCAGGCCTACGCCAGCGCCCAGCGCTGCCTGGACCTGACGCTGGCATGGTGCCGGGACCGGGAGACGTTCGGCCGGCCACTGATCTCCCGGCAGGCCGTGCAGAACACCCTCGCCGAGATGGCCCGCCGGATCGACGTGGCCCGGGTGTACACCCGTCACGTCGTCGAGCGGCAGCAGACCGGCGAGCAGAACCTGATCGCCGAGGTGTGCTTCGCCAAGAACACTGCGGTGGAAGCCGGTGAGTGGGTGGCCAATCAGGCGGTGCAGCTGTTCGGCGGGATGGGCTACATGACCGAGTCCGAGGTGGAGCGGCAGTACCGTGACATGCGGATCATCGGCATCGGCGGCGGCACCACCGAGATCCTCACGTCGCTGGCCGCCAAGGTGCTGGGGTATCAGGCATGACCGCCCTGCGCTCCACCCTCGACCCGGCCTCGTCCGCCTATCGGGAGGCGGAGGCGGCGCTGACCGAGAAGCTCACCGAACTCGACACCGAACTCGCCAAGGCGCTAGCCGGCGGCGGACCGAAATACGTTGAGCGCCACCACGCCCGCGGCAAGCTCACCGCCCGGGAACGCATCGAGGCGCTCGTCGACCCGGATTCGCCGTTCCTGGAGTTGTGCCCGCTGGCCGCGTGGGGCAGCCAGTTCCAGGTCGGGGCCAGCCTGGTCACCGGGATCGGTGTGGTCGAAGGCGTCGAAGCCATGATCGTCGCCAACGATCCCACGGTGAAGGGCGGCACCTCCAACCCGTGGACGCTGCGGAAGATCCTGCGGGCCAACCAGATAGCGTTCGAGAACCGGCTACCGGTGATCTCGCTGGTGGAGTCCGGCGGTGCCGACCTGCCCACCCAGAAAGAGGTGTTCATCCCGGGCGGGCAGATGTTCCGCGACCTGACCCGACTGTCGGCGGCCGGCATCCCGACGATCGCGCTGGTGTTCGGCAATTCGACCGCGGGCGGGGCGTACGTGCCCGGCATGTCCGATCACGTGGTGATGATCAAGGAACGCTCCAAGGTGTTCCTGGCCGGCCCGCCGCTGGTGAAGATGGCGACCGGTGAGGAGTCCGACGACGAGTCGCTGGGCGGCGCCGAGATGCACGCCCGCACTTCGGGTCTGGCCGACTACTTCGCCGCCGACGAACTCGACGCGATCCGGATCGGGCGCCGCATCGTGGCCCGGCTGAACTGGGTCAAAAAGGGCCCGACGCCTTCGCCGGTGATCGAGCCGCGGTACTCCGCGGAGGAGCTGATCGGGATCGTCCCGGCCGACCTGCGCATCCCGTTCGACCCGCGCGAGGTGATCGCCCGCATCGTCGACGGTTCCGAGTTCGACGAGTTCAAAGGCATGTACGGCTCGTCGCTGATCACCGGTTGGGCACGGCTGCACGGCTACCCGATCGGGATCCTGGCCAACGCCCGCGGCGTGCTGTTCAGCGAGGAGGCGCAGAAGGCCACTCAGTTCATCCAGCTGGCGAACCGCTCCAACACCCCACTGCTGTTCCTGCACAACACCACCGGCTACATGGTCGGCAAGGCGTACGAGGAAGGCGGGATGATCAAACACGGCTCGATGATGATCAACGCCGTCTCCAACTCGACGGTGCCGCACATCTCGCTGCTGATCGGCGCCTCCTACGGCGCCGGGCACTACGGCATGTGCGGGCGGGCCTACGACCCGCGGTTCCTGTTCGCCTGGCCGAGCGCGAAGTCCGCGGTGATGGGCGGCGCGCAGCTGGCCGGGGTCATCTCGATCGTCAGTCGGGCCGCGGCGGAAGCACGCGGTCAGGCGGTCGACGAGGCCGCCGACGCCGCGCTGCGGGCGGCGATCGAGGCGCAGATCGAAGCCGAGTCGCTACCGACGTTCCTGTCCGGGATGCTCTACGACGACGGGGTGATCGACCCGCGCGACACCCGCACCGTGCTCGGAATGTGTTTGTCCGCCATCGCCAGCGGCCCGATTGAGGGGACGTCGAACTTCGGCGTCTTCCGGATGTGAGGACGCCCATGATCAGCAGAGTTCTGGTAGCCAACCGAGGCGAGATCGCCCGGCGGGTGTTCGCGACCTGTCGCCGGCTGGGTCTGAGCACGGTCGCCGTCTACACCGACCCGGACGCCGGCGCACCGCACGTCGCCGAAGCCGACGCCCGCGTGCGACTGCCGGAGACCACCAGCTACCTGTCGGCGCCGGCGATCATCGCCGCCGCGCAGGCCGCCGGGGCCGACGCGGTGCACCCCGGTTACGGGTTCCTGTCCGAGAACGCCGATTTCGCCGCCGCGGTAACCGCTGCGGGGCTGACCTGGATCGGCCCGCCGGTGGCGGCGGTGCAGTCGATGGGCTCCAAGATCGAGTCCAAGAAGATGATGGCCGCCGCCGGGGTGCCGGTGCTCGAGGAACTCGACCCGGCCACGGTCACCACCGCCCAGTTGCCGGTGTTGGTGAAAGCCTCCGCCGGCGGCGGCGGGCGCGGGATGCGGGTGGTGACGGAGCTGTCGGCGCTGGCAAGCGAAGTCGAGGCCGCGAGCCGGGAGGCCGCCTCGGCGTTCGGGGACGCGACGGTGTTCTGTGAACGGTATCTGCCCACCGGGCATCACATCGAGGTCCAGGTGATGGCCGATCAGCACGGCACGGTGTGGGCGGTCGGCGAGCGCGAATGCTCGATTCAGCGCCGGCACCAGAAGGTCATCGAGGAGGCGCCGTCCCCGCTGGTGGAACGCACCCCCGAGATGCGGGCGAAACTGTTCGAGGCGGCCCGGCTGGCCACGTCGGCGATCGGCTACACCGGGGCGGGCACCGTGGAGTTCCTTGCCGACGATCACGGCGAGTTCTACTTCCTGGAGATGAACACCCGCCTGCAGGTGGAGCACCCGGTCACCGAGGAGACCACCGGCTGCGATCTCGTCGAACTGCAGATCGCCGTCGCTGACGGTCAACGACTGGACCCCGAACCGCCTGCCGCGCACGGTCATTCGATCGAGGTTCGGCTGTACGCGGAGGACCCGGCACGAGGCTGGCAGCCGCAAGCCGGGCCGGTGTAC
Source organism: Mycolicibacter acidiphilus (assembly GCF_018455725.1). Taxonomy (GTDB): domain Bacteria; phylum Actinomycetota; class Actinomycetes; order Mycobacteriales; family Mycobacteriaceae; genus Mycobacterium; species Mycobacterium acidiphilum. Next base: position 59,341 of record NZ_JAHCLR010000027.1, on the reverse strand, counting down.
ACCGTCGACGTCCCCGGTGTGGCGGCGCGGTTCGCGACGCTGGGCGGGCGCACCGGGATCCGGCTGGACTCCGGCATCGAGGACGGCTCGGTGGTGTCCATTCACTACGACCCGATGCTGGCCAAGGTGATCAGCTACGCCCCCACCCGGGCGCAGGCGGCGGCTGTGCTGGCCCGCGGCCTGGCGCGCACCCGACTGCACGGGCTGCGCACCAACCGGGATCTGCTGGTGAACGTGCTGCGGCACCCGGCGTTTCTGGACGGTGCCACCGACACCGCGTTCTTCGACACCCACGGCCTCGATGTCCTGTCGGCGCCACTGGCCGACGCGGCGACCGTGCGGGCCTCGGCGGTGGCGGCCGCACTGGCCGACGCGGCGCACAACCGGGCCGCCGCCACCGCACTGCGGTCACTGCCCAGCGGCTGGCGCAACCTGGCGTCGGGGCCGCAGTCGAAGGTCTACACCGGCGACGACGACACCGAGTACCGCGTCGAATACCGGTTCACCCGAACCGGATTGACGCTCGATGATGACCTGACGCTGGTCTCCGCCGCCCCGGACGCGGTGGTGCTGGCCGACGGCGCCGGGGTGGCCCGGACGTTCACCGTCGCCCGGTACGGTTCGGACGTCTACGTCGACTCCCCCGGCGGCCCGGTGCACCTGCTGGCCCAGCCACGGTTCCCGGAGCCCGATTCGGCCGTCGAGCAGGGGTCGCTGGTGGCGCCGATGCCCGGCAACGTGATCCGACTGGGCGCCGGCGTCGGCGACGAGGTCACCGCCGGTCAGCCGCTGATCTGGCTGGAGGCGATGAAGATGGAGCACACCATCGCCGCACCGGCCGACGGCGTGCTCGCCGAACTGAACGTCAAACCCGGGGATCAGGTCGAGGTCGGCGCTGTGCTGGCCCGCCTGCAAACCAACGAACCGACACCCACCGCAGAAGGAGATCCGAAGTGACCGAGACCAGCTTCATCGAGAACGACGAGCGTCGCGCCCTGCGGGAGGCGGTCGCGGCGATGGCCTCCAACTACGGCCAGGATTACTACCTGGAGAAGGCCCGCGCCGGTGAGCACACCGACGAATTGTGGAACGAGGCGGGCAAACTCGGCTTTATCGGGGTGAACCTGCCCGAGGAGTACGGCGGCGGCGGCGCCGGCATGTACGAGCTGTCACTGGTGATGGAGGAGATGGCGGCCAACGGCTGCGGGCTGCTGATGATGGTCGTCTCCCCGGCGATCAACGGCACGATCATCTCCAAGTTCGGCACCGACGAGCAGAAGCAGCGGTGGATCCCGAGCATCGCCGACGGGTCGCTGACGATGGCGTTCGCCATCACCGAACCGGACGCCGGATCGAACTCGCACAAGATCACCACCACCGCGCGCCGCGACGGCAGCGACTGGATCCTCAAGGGCCAGAAGACGTTCATCTCCGGCATCGACCAAGCGCAGGCGGTGCTGGTGGTGGGCCGCACCGAGGACGCCAAGACCGGCAACCTCAAACCCGCACTGTTCGTCGTTCCCACTGACGCCAAGGGGCTGAGCTACACCCCGATCGAGATGGAGCTGATCAGCCCGGAGCGGCAGTTCCAGGTCTTCCTCGACGACGTCCGGTTGCCCGCCGACGCACTGGTGGGCTCGGAGGACGCCGCGATCGCGCAGCTGTTCGCCGGACTGAACCCGGAGCGCATCATGGGTGCGGCCAGCGCGGTCGGCATGGGCCGCTTCGCCATCAAGAAGGCCGTCGACTACGTCAGCACCCGCCAGGTGTGGAAGACCCCGATCGGCTCGCACCAGGGTCTGTCGCATCCGTTGGCGCAGAACCACATCGAGATTCAGCTGGCCAAGCTGATGATGCAGAAGGCCGCCACCCTGTACGACGCCGGCGACGACTTCGGCGCCGCTGAGGCCGCCAACATGGCCAAGTACGCGGCCGGGGAGGCGTCGACGCGGGCGGTCGACCAGGCCGTGCAGTCGTTGGGCGGCAACGGTTTGACCAAGGAATACGGCATCGCCGCGGCGATCACCTCGTCCCGGCTGGCCCGGATCGCGCCGGTGAGCCGGGAGATGATCCTGAACTTCGTCGCGCAGACCTCGCTGGGCCTGCCCCGGTCCTACTGATGGGCACGCTGGTCGAATACGCGGTCAGCGGGCCGGTCGCGCGGCTGACGCTGAACTCCCCGCACAACCGCAACGCCCTGAGCGGCACCCTGGTCCGCGAACTGCACGCGGGGCTGCGGGACGCCGCCGCCGACACGAGCGTGCGGGTGGTGGTGCTGGGCCACACCGGCAACACGTTCTGTGCCGGGGCGGATCTGAGCGAGGCATCCGGCGGTGACCCATCCGAGCAGGCCGCCGACCGGGGGCGCGAGCTCGCGGCGCTGCTGCGCGCGATCGTCGAATGCCCGCGGCCGGTGATCGCCGCCGTCGACGGCCACGTGCGGGCCGGTGGGATGGGTCTGGTCGGCGCCTGCGACATCGCCGTCGCTGGTCCGCGCAGCACATTCGCGCTCACCGAGGCCCGGATCGGGGTGGCGCCGGCGATCATCTCGCTGACGCTGCTGCCGAAGCTGTCGGCGCGCGCCGCGGCCCGCTACTACCTGACCGGGGAGAAATTCGACGCCGCGCAGGCCGCGGCGATCGGGCTGATCACCGCGGCGGCGGACGACGTCGAGGCCGCTGTCGCCGGGCTGGTGGACGAGTTGCGGCACGGCTCCCCGCAGGGATTGGCCGCCTCCAAGGCGCTGACGACGGCGGCGGTGCTGGCCGGGTTCGACGCCGACGCCGAGCGGCTCAGCGTGGAATCGGCGCGGTTGTTCGTCTCCGACGAGGCCCGCGAGGGGATGCTGGCGTTCCTGCAGAAGCGGCCGGCGCCGTGGGTGACGGACACGATTTAGCAAACAGTTGCCGACACCGCAACGGTCCGTCGTAGGCTCTTAGCCGATGAACGATTCAGCACCGCGCGGTAAGGACGCACCCGATGCTCGGCCGCGTGCTGCAGACACCGATCGCATCCAGCTGGCGCAGCTGCTCGGCGACGCCGCGGCACACGGTCAGCTGCAGCTGGGCGAGTACGAGAACCGGCTCGCCAAGGCCTACGCCGCGCAGACCTACGACGAGCTGGATCAGCTGCGCGCCGACCTGCCGGGCTCCTCGGTCTGCTCGCACCGCGGCGGTGAGTGCAAACCCGCACCGTCCACCCTGCTGGTGGCCATCACCAGCGCCTTCGAGCGGCGCGGCCGGTGGAACGTGCCGAAGAAGCTGACGACGTTCTCGCTGTGGGGCGGCGGCGTCATCGACCTGCGCTACGCCGATTTCACCTCCCCGGACGTCGAGATCAACGCGTACTCGATCATGGGCGGTCAGACGATCCTGCTGCCGCCGGAGGTCAACGTGGAGATCCACGGCCACGGGGTGATGGGCGGCTTCGATCAGGAGGTCGAGGGCAAGGGCACCCCGGGCGCGCCGACGGTCAAGGTCAAGGGCTTCTCGCTGTGGGGCGGGGTCGGCATCAAGCGGAAGAACCGCAAACGCCGCGACTGACGGTGCCGACCGTTGCGATACGGCTTCCCCTGAACCCGGGGCGGGTCCACCGGCGGCGGAGAGGAACATCAGGTCGTCACTCAACATGGCATACAACGACACATTCTTCTCACCGGAAGACCGCTATTCCGTCGGCATAGAAGACCGGACATCACGGTGTTACGTATCAATTCCGGTGAGCAACGGGCCCGTCGACTACGAAGAGCGCTACGCGATAACTCCGAGTCAGTACCAACTCTTCCTGGCCGATCGCGTTGCCGCGATCGAGTTCGTTGGTTCCTGCCGCAGGCGTGAGTGTGACGATTTGTTGATGGAGAAGCCCGGATGGAACCGCGGAACGCCCGTGTGACAACCCGTGCCGCAGCAAGATTCATGGACTGATCGGATGCCATACGATTTCTCCCACTTCTCAAGGGAGCGCGATTACTGGCTCGGCATCGACCCCGAGTCAAACCGGCACATCCTTGGAATCCCGGTGTCCAGTTCCACGGCCGACTACATCGAGTCCTACTGGCTCACTGACAACCAATATCGAGAGTTCCTTGAGCGCGCGGATCTGGCATTTGAGTTCGCAGAAGCCTGCCGTCAGCGCAAGCATGATGATCTGCTCACGCATACGCCGGGAAAGTATCGAGGAACCCCGAGGTAGCCCGAGCAGTGCTCAGTGCACCACCTTGAACGCCGCGACGAGAACCCCCACCAGCCCCAGCAGCCCGAGGAACGGCCAGCCGAACACGATGCGGCCGTTGATCGATCGGACGAGCATGACGACAACGGTCGCCAGCAGCACACCGGCGATCCCGTACTGCAGGATGCGCATTCCCGCGTCGACGTGGTAGCTGGCGTCGCACGCCGCGTCATGACACGCATCAGTCGACATGGCGAAGGCCAGACCGGCGAACAGGTACTCGTAGAACCCGAGTACGACGAGTCCCAGGTAGAGCAGGTAGCCCGCGATGTTCCAGGCCTTGACGTTGGGCTCCGCGACGACCATCCCCTCGGTTTTCACGAGGACAACCTAGCTCCGGCGCCGGGACCGCAGGTAGTCACCGACCACCGCCGCGCCCAGCCCGCCCAACTCCGGCACCACCACCCGGCCGGAGACCCGACGCGCCACCTGGTCGATGAACCGGGCCAGTCCGGGGTCGTCGCCGAGGCGGAAGATCGTCACCTGCGCACCCAGGCGGGCCACCTCGTCGAAACCGCGCACGGTGAACGCGATCGTGCGGGGGTGCGGCGGGTAGTCGAAGAAGACCGAGGTGCCCTCGCCGCCATAGTCCTCCAGGTGCGCGGTCGGCTCTCCGTCGGTGACCACCAGCACCACCGGCTGGGCGTTGGGGTGCCGGCGCAAGTGCCGGCTGGCCAGGGCCAGCGCGTGGTGCAGGTTGGTGCCCTGCTCGTAGACGCCGGCCAGCCCGGTCAGTTCGGCAGCCGACACGGTGCGGGCGTGCCGGCCGAACGCGATGATCTGCAACGCATCTGAGCGGAACCGGGTGCTGATGAGCTGGTGCAGGGCCAGCGCGGTCTGCTTCATCGGCAGCCAGCGGTTGTCCATCACCATCGAGAACGACGTGTCGACCAGCAGCGCCACCGCGGCCTGGGTGCGGGTCTCGGTCTCGGAGATCTCCACGTCGTCGACGCTGATCTGAAGTCGCGAACCCGATGACGCATCGGGGTTTCCGGCCCGCCGCAGCACCGCGTTGGTCAGGGTCCGGGTGACGTTCCACGGCTCGGTGTCGCCGAACTGCCAGGGCCGGGTCGCCCCGGTCAGCTCGCCGGCCGCGCCGGCCCGCCGATGGTCACGTTCCCCGCGGCGCCCGGACAGCTGCCGCGCCACGTCACGCAGCACCGACTGTCCCAGCTGGCGGATCGCCTTGGGCGACAACCGCCATTGGCCGTCGGAGCTGTGGTCGAGGAAACCCTCGCTGAGCAGGGCGCGTTCCAGCTCGGCCAGCGTGCGGGCGTCGACGGCCGCCTGATCGCCGAGTTGGCGGGCCAGCGCGTCCAGGTCGACGTCGTCCATGCTGGCGCCCGGGTAGGCCTGCGAGAGTTGCTCGGCGAGTTGCTCCAACTCGGCGATGTCGCTCAAAGCCTGCGCACCCTCCCCCATGCCGAGCGGATTGTCGCCGGAGAATTCCGACGAGCCGTTCCAGTCCTCCCCCGGCCGGGCCGCCTGCAGGTGCGAGTCCAGCCGGTTCAGCGCCTGCTGCAGCGCCGGGGAGCCGAAAGCCTGCTGCGCCAGCGCATCCAACTCGGCGCGCTGCTCAGCAGAAAGACTGTTGCGGAAGCGCTGCGCGGCGGCGGCGCGGCGGGCCAGCGAGTCCAGCAGTTCCTCGACGTTGCGCGGGTTCTCGGGGAAGAACTCGCCGTGCTTGGCCATGAAGTCATCGAAGTCTTGTTCGGAGTCTTCACCGCGGGAGTGCTTGTCCAGCAACTCGTTCAGATCATCGAGCATGTCGGAGACCCGTTGCCGGTCGTCGTCGGTGGCGCCTTCCAGTGCTTGCTTCATGCCGGCGAACCGCTGGTCGAGCATCTCCCGGCCGAGTAGGTCCTTGATCTTCTCGTAGGACTCCCGCGCTTCCGCAGAACGCCACCGGTAGTCGGACAGTTCCTGCACGGCTTTGGCCGGTGACGGTGACAGCGACTCGATCTGCAGTTCGGCGAAGCGGGCGTCATCATCCAGCGCGCGGGCCAGTTCCTTGCGTTCGGCCAGCACCGCCTCGTCGAGCAGTTTCTTGATCTCGGCCAGCGTCCCGTCGAGGTTGTTGCGCGCCAACAACTCCCGCCGGCGCCGCTGCACTTCGGCTGCCAGCCGGTCGGTGCCGCGCATCCCGGCGGTGCCGCGGCGCAGCAACTCCGACAGCGCCCGCCGCGGCGACGTCCCCTCCATCACGTCGCGGCCGATCTCCGCCAGTGCCTCGCTCAGATCGACCGGCGGCGCCAGCGGATCCGGCCCACCGGTGTAGGCCGAATACCGCGAGGCGTGACCTCTACCCATAGACGGTTTCACCCTCGTCGGAGCTCTTGTCGATCCGCTTCGCCAGATACAGTGCCTCCAAAGCCAATTCGAGCGCTGCGGCACGCTCACCGTCGGAGTGCGCGCCCAACCGGTCGGCGATCGCGTCGATCACCGGCAGGTCCGGCAGCGCCGCCAGCACCGTTTTAGCCGACACCCGCTCCCCCGTCGTCACCGCCGAACCGCCCTCGACCGCCGCCACCAGCGACCCCACGTCGATCCCGCCGAGCGCCCGTGACGCGGTGTCGGCGGTGGCCCGGCGCAGCAGGTGCTCCAGTACGTCGCGTTCACGCCCCTCCTCACCGGATTCGAACTCCAGCTTGCCGCGCAGCACGTCGATGATGGTCGAAAGATCCACCACCCGGGCCACCGGATCGGTCTCACCGAGCACCGCACCGCGGTGTCGCGCGGAGGCGGCGACGGTCTCCGCGGCGGCGATCGCGAACCGCGCCGACACCCCGGATCGCTGGTCGATCGAGCGGGACTCGCGCAGGTAGCGGGCGAACCTGGCCAGCACCGCCAGCAGGTAGTGCGGGACCGCCGCGCTCAGCTGCGCCTCCTGGGTGATGACGCCGACCTCCGCATCGAGTTCGAGCGGGTAGTGGGTGCGGATCTCGGCGCCGAACCGGTCTTTGAGCGGGGTGATGATCCGGCCGCGGTTGGTGTAGTCCTCCGGGTTGGCGCTGGCCACCACCAGCACGTCCAGCGGCAGCCGCAGCGTGTAGCCGCGCACCTGGATGTCGCGCTCCTCCATCACGTTGAGCATCGCCACCTGGATGCGTTCGGCCAGGTCGGGCAGTTCGTTGACGGCGACGATGCCGCGGTGCGCCCGCGGGATCAGCCCGTAGGCGATGGTCTCCGGGTCCCCGAGGCTGCGGCCCTCGGCGACCTTGATCGGGTCGATGTCCCCGACCAAATCGGCGACGCTGGTGTCCGGGGTGGCCAGCTTCTCGGTGTACCGCTCGCTGCGGTGCTTCCACGCCACCGGCAGGGCGTCACCGAGTTCAGCGGCGCGGCGGATCGACTCGGGCGTGATCGGCGAGTACGGGTGCTCGCCGAGTTCGGACCCGGCGATCACCGGTGTCCACTCGTCGAGCAGGTCGGTCAGCGCCCGCAGCAGCCGGGTCTTGCCCTGGCCGCGCTCGCCGAGCAGCACGATGTCGTGTTCGGCGATCAGCGCCCGCTCCAACTGCGGGATCACGGTGTCGTCGAACCCGAAGATGCCCGGCCAGATCGCGTCGGGCCCGTCACCGGCGGCGAGACGCGTCAGCAGGTTCTCCGAGATCTCCTGTTTGACACCTCGCTCGTGGTGGCCGGCGGCACGCAGCTCACCGAGGGTTCCGGGCAGATGGGGCGGTGGAGTCGGCTGGATAGGCGCAGTCACCACTCCACGCTACGACGGCGCCCGGTGCCCGTCACCGTCTCCGCCGAACCGGGGGCGGGTGCGGATCACCCCGTCTTCCCGATACCCTCGGTACCGTGAATTCGCTGGAATGGCGTGATCGGCCGGCACAGACCTATTTCGGCCCGGCATCCTGGCAGGCCCGGCTGCTGTCCCTGTGGGCGCGGCTGCTGGTCCGCACCTCGATCGCCGTGCTGACCGTCGTCGGGATGGTCGTCAACCGGTTCTGGCCGGCCGCAATGCAGCGAGCCCGCCTGGACGTCATCGACAAGCCGATGCGGGCCATCCGGCCACTGCCCGACACGGCGATAAGCAGGGTCCCGCTGCCGAACTGCCCGGCTGAATGGGTGATCGCCAAGGACGCCCGCAACTCCGACACCGTGATCGTCTACTTCCACGGGTCGGCGCTGGTCACGCTCGGCCTGAACTCGCACCGCCGGTTCGTGTCGAAACTCTCGGAGTCGACCGGTTCACGAGTCTTCAATGTCGGCTACCGCCTGGCACCACAGGCCGGGGTCGAGGAGGCCATCGCCGACGGGATCGACGCCTACCGACAGGTGCTGGCCGACGGGTACGCCGCGGACCGCGTGGTGTTCGCCGGTGATTCGGCGGGTGGCCTGATGGCGGCGATGACGGCGGTCGCGGCCCGCGACGCAGGCCTGCCGGTGCCCGCCGGTCAGGTACTGCTGTCGGCGTTGACGTCGTCGGACATGGACATCAAACGGGATGCCGCGGCGGCGCACAGCGACCCGTTCTTCCCGTTCATGGCGTTCATGTTCATCTACCGGGTGTTCGCCACCGTCAACGGCACCCGGGAACTGCCGGTGATGCCGCCGGAGGCGGATCTGCGCGGGCTCGGGCCGTTCCTGCTGCAGGTCGGCAACGACGAGATGCTGCGCAACGACACCTTCGCCCTGGCGGATGCGCTCACCGCTGCGCAGGTCCCGAACTGGGTTCAGGTGTGGGACCGCTCACTGCACATGTTCCAGCTGACGTTCGACTTCAACCCCGACGCCCGCCGGGCGATCGACGAGATCACCGAGTTCGTCGGTTACGTCACCGCCGCGGGCAGCCAAGCCGACACCGAAGCCACCGCCTGAGTCAGCCGAGCCCTCGGCTCAGTGCGCGAAGTGCCGCGCGCCGGTCAGGTACAGCGTGATCCCGGCATCGGCGGCCGCGGCGGTGACCTCGTCGTCGCGGACCGAACCACCCGGGTGCACGATCGCCTTGACCCCGGCACCGGTCAGCGTCTGCAGGCCGTCCGGGAACGGGAAGAACGCATCCGAGGCCGCCACCGCACCGGCCACCCGTTCGCCCCCGCGTTCCACGGCCAGGCGGGCAGCGTCGACCCGGTTGACCTGGCCCATGCCGACCCCGACGGTCGCGCCGTCCGCGGCGACCACGATCGCGTTGGATTTCACCGCGCGGCAGGCCCGCCAGGCGAAGACCAGGTCGGCCAGGGTCGCGGCATCGGCCGCTGACCCGGTGGCCAGCGTCCAGTTGGCCGGGTCGTCGCCGGCCGCGTCGAGCTGGTCGCGCTGCTGGGCGAGCAGCCCGCCGCTGATCTGACGCACCTCGAAGCCGTCGCGCATCGGCTCGGGCGCCACCAGCACCCGGATGTTCTTCTTGCGCGCCAGGATCTCGACGGCGCCGGGGGCGTAGGCCGGGGCGACGATCACCTCGGTGAAGATCGTGCTGACGTATTCGGCCATCTCCACGCTGACCTCGGTGTTGGTGGCGATCACGCCACCGAACGCGCTGGTCGCATCGCACTCGTGCGCCTTGCGGTGTGCGTCGGCCACCGAGGTCGCCGACACCGCGATCCCGCACGGGTTGGCGTGCTTGATGATCGCCACGCAGATCTGCTCGTGGTCGAACGCGGCCCGCCACGCCGCGTCGGCGTCGGTGTAGTTGTTGTAGGACATCTCCTTGCCGTGCAGCTGGTCGGCCTGCGCCAGGCCCGGCCAGGCGCCGGGGTCGTTGTACAGTGCCGCCTGCTGGTGCGGGTTCTCGCCGTAGCGCAGCTGCGCCGACCGGTGGTAGGTGCGGCCGATCCACTCCGGCAGCAGCTGCCGCGGCTCTCCGGTGTTTTCCTCCGGCGCCAGCGTGGACGCCATCCAGCCGGCGACCGCGACGTCGTACTCGGCGGTGTGCCGGAAAGCCAGCGACGCCAAGCGTTTCCGCTCCGCGAGGGTGAACCCGCCGGCGTTGACCTCGGCCAGCACACCGGCGTAGCCGAGCGGTTCCACCACCACGGCGACGCTGGGGTGGTTCTTGGCGGCCGCGCGGATCATCGACGGTCCGCCAATGTCGATCTGCTCGACGCACTCGTCGTCGTCGGCACCGGAATCCACCGTCTCGCTGAACGGGTACAGGTTGACCACCACCAGCTCGAACGGCGCGATGTCGTGTTCGGCCAGCGCGGCTTCGTGCTCGGGTTTGCGCAGATCCGCCAGCAGCCCGGCGTGCACCCGCGGATGCAGCGTCTTCACCCGGCCGTCGAGGATCTCCGGGAATCCGGTCACCTCCTCCACCGGCGTCACCGGAATGCCTTTGGCGGCAATGGCCTTCGCGGTGGAACCGGTGGAGACGATGTCGACCCCGGCGGCGTGCAGGCCGGTGGCCAGATCGATGAGCCCGGTCTTGTCGTAGACGCTGATCAATGCCCGGCGTACCGGCTTTCTGCCGTCGGTCATCCTATGGTCGCCTTTCGTCCGGTCCAGGTGACGCCGCCGGTCGCCAGTGCGGCCAGCACGTCCACCAGGAGCTTGCGCTCCACTGTCTTGATGCGTTCATGCAGGGTGTCTTCGTCGTCGTCGTCGAACACGGTGACGGCTTGCTGGGCCAGGATCGGCCCGGTGTCGGTGCCGGGGTCCACCAGGTGCACGCTGCAACCGGTCACCTTGACGCCGTAGGCCAGCGCATCCGGCACCGCGTGCGCGCCGGGGAACGCCGGCAGCAGCGCGGGGTGGGTGTTGACGGTGCGGCCCATGAACTTCGAGAGGAATTGCGGCCCAAGGATCTTCATGAACCCTGCCGAGACCACCAGATCGGGTGCGTGCGCGGCGGTGGCGGCGGCCAGCGCGGCGTCCCAGGTCGCCCGGTCGGGGTGGTCGCCCAGCGCGACGGTGAAGGCGGGCAGGCCGGCGGCCCGAGCTATCTCCACGGCCCGGCAGTCCCGGTCGGTGCCGACGGCGACCACCCGCGCGGGATAGTCCCCCACCGCCGCGTCGAGCAGCGATTGAAGCAGTGATCCGGTCCCGGATGCCAGCACCACCAGGCGGGCGGGCACGCTCGGGGCGACATGGATCGGTTGCACGTCTAAGCAGCCTAGTAGCTACGGTGCAGCCGGGCGGACCAGCCCGGTCCGGCTGCCCGTCGATCGGTCACACGGGCCCGCGATCGTCGCGCAGGTCGTCGTCGGTGAACATCAGGTCCTCGGGATCCTCCAGCGGCCCGGGTGGCGCTGTCGGCCGGGACAGTTCGGGCTCCGACAGCCACGCCGGCGGCCCGGGTGGCGCTGTCGGCCGGGACAGTTCGGGCTCCGACAGCCACGCCGGCGGGCCGGTGCCCGCCACCTCGTCGGGCACCTCGGGTTCGTCGGATTCGCTCGAAGCCTCGGGTTCGTCGGGAACGTCGGGCTCGTCGCATTCGGCGACCGGATCGGCCACGTCCGGCTCCTCCGGTTCCGGCGCCCCGCGCTCAGCGACCGGCGGCGCGCCGGCCGACAGCACCGGTCGCGGCCGGCTCGGCAGCCGCCAATACACGCCGCCGGTCATCACCACCGTCACCGCACCCACCGTCGCGAACCAGAACAGCACCGCCGGCCCGAACGTCAGCTGGTCGACGCCGACGTCCCCGAAGTTGCCCAGCCGACCGCCGCCGGCGTAGCCGAGCAGCGCCATCGTCACCGCCGCGATCAGTGCCGCGGCCGCGACCTTGCCCAGAGCCGGGATCAGCGGCAGCCGCCGCCGGGCGCACTGCTGGCCGACGGCGACACCCGAGGACGCACCGATGATCAGCAGCGCCACCCAGATCGGGCCGAGCGGCGGGGTGGGCGCCGCGGCCAGGATCGGCAGCGCCGGGATGTCGCCGCCCAGGACGGTGAACGAGCTGAACAGCGCGACGCCGATGTGCGCACTCGACCCGACCGCCATCGCCGCCGTTCCGACGATCACGTTGGGTACGTACAGCACCGACAGCAAGGTGAGGCTGAGCTCGCCGAACAGCGAATCGGTGATCGTGTACAGGTGGTCCATCGTCCCCCAGTGCAGGACCATCGACACGACCGTCACCACGCCGGACAGCCCCAGCAGTGCCAGCACCCCGGCGACCGCGGCCCGCAGCGAGTCCGCCAGCCAGTCCGGCAGCGGCGACGCCGACAGCAGCCGCCGGCCCGCCTGCGACCCCACCCCGATCGCGGCGCCGAGCGCATGCACCACGAGCACATGGGCGAACGCCACCGATGCGTTCGGCGTCTGCAATTCGGTGATCACCGACGCCGCGTCATGGATGACCGCCAGGCAGAGCGCGGCGATCAGCAGCGGGCCGCCCAGCGCGGACGCCACGATCCAGCGGATGACAAACCAGGACGCGCTGCCGGCGGTCGCCTGCGCGGTGGTCCGCGCGGTGCCGGCCACCATCAACAGCACCGGCAGCAGCGGTAGCACGCCGAGTTCGCTGCCGCCGATCGAGATCGGCACCTGGTGCACGCCGAGCCACATGCTGGCGATGGCACCGGAGGCGCCGGTCATGTCGCTGTTGGCGATCAGCAGCTCCAGCAACGTCACCGCGGCGATCACCGTCAACGCCACGACGGCCGGGCCGAAGGCGACCCGGATCAGGTCGCGGGTCGGGTTGGAGCTTGCGCGGTCACCTGCCACCGGGGTCACGCTGTGGACTTGCTCTCGGCGCGCGGGCGCCGGTTACGACTGCGCCGGCCCCGACGGGGCCGAACCGCCCTGCGCCTGCGGACCGCTCGCACCACCGCCGGGCGGCGGGCCGAAGCTGGGGAAGCCGGTCGGCGGGGTGGGCGGGCCCTGCGGGGCAGGCGGCGGGCTGGACGGCTGGGGTGCCAACGGGGCCGACGGTGCCGGGGCGGACCCGAATCCGCCCGACTGCGGGGCCGATTGCGGGGCCGACTGCGGTCCGGACGGCGCGTTGAACCCGCCGCTGGTCGGTCCGGTCGGGTAACCGCCGCCGTACGACGGGTAGCCGGACTGCTGCGAGTTCTGCTGACTGAAGAGCTGCGGGGTGCCGGACTGACTCGGCTGACTCGACTGAGCCGGCTGTCCCGACTGCCCGTAGTAGCCGCCGCCGGGGGGCAGCCCGTACTGGGAGTACGGGTCGTACTTGGCACGCGGAGCGGGCGCGGTGATCACGCCGGACTCCAGCAGCAGCGCCCCCAGCGCGACGACGGCCTGCAGGATGCTGAACGACAGCACCAGCCACAACCCCCAGCCGAACGAGACGTCGTCACCGGAACTGAGGCTGGTGTGGATCACCAGCAGCGCACCCAGCGCGGCGACCACCGCGATGACCGCCGTGTACACCTTCGCCTTGGGCAGCAGCCCGACCGCGGCCAGCAATCCGGCCAGCACCGCCAGCGGCACCGCGTAGCTGATGTTGCCGAGGAACATCGGGTACTCGCTGCCGGAGATGCTCAGGAGCGGCCCGAAATAGCCCAGGTAGACCCCGATGCCCAGCACCGCCACCGCGATCTGCAGGTACAGCGGCAGCTTGCTCTCGGTGTCCGCCGACTTGCTGAACGACGGGCTCGACGCTCCGTAGGATCCTGACGGCTGGGCAGACGGGTAGCCGGAGGTTCCGGGCGGGCCGGGGGGGTAAGTCATGACCTCTCCTGTGCTTGTAAGCAGGCGGCTGCGGGCGGGGTGGCGCAGTTCGATCATTCACGCTACTGCACGCCGCGACCTGCTCGCCGCACCAACTTGTGTGGGATGGCCGACCCGCCGACGACCGACAGACTGACACACGTTCTAATCACCGGCATGGACTACGGACTCGTGCTGTTCACCAGTGACCGCGGGATCAGCCCGGCAGCCGCGGCCAAACTCGCCGATGACCACGGCTTTCACACGTTCTACGTCCCCGAGCACACCCACATCCCGGTGAAGCGGCAGGCCGCGCATCCCACCACCGGCGACGAGTCGCTGCCCGACGACCGCTACATGCGCACCCTGGACCCGTGGGTGAGCCTCGGCGCGGCCTGTGCCGTCACCTCCGGCGTCCGGTTGTCGACGGCGGTGGCACTGCCGGTCGAGCACGACCCGATCACGCTGGCGAAGTCGATCGCCACCCTGGACCACCTGTCCGGCGGCCGGGTGAGCCTGGGCGTCGGGTTCGGCTGGAACACCGACGAACTCGCCGATCACGGTGTGCCCGCCGGGCGCCGGCGCACCATGCTGCGGGAGTACCTGGAGGCGATGCGGGCGCTGTGGACGCAGGAGGAAGCCAGCTTCGAGGGCGAGTTCGTCAACTTCGGTCCCAGCTGGGCGTGGCCGAAGCCGGTGCAGTCGCACATCCCGGTGCTGGTCGGCGCGGCCGGCACCGAGAAGAACTTCAAATGGATCGCCCGCAGCGCCGACGGGTGGATCACCACCCCGCGCGACTTCGACATCGACGCCCCGGTGCGACTGCTGCAGGACACCTGGGCCGCCGCCGGTCGCGACGGCGCACCGCAGATCGTCGCCCTGGACTTCAAACCGGTGCCGGAGAAGCTGGCGCACTGGGCGGAGTTGGGCGTCACCGAGGTGCTGTTCGGCCTGCCCGACAAATCCGAGGCCGAGGTGGCCGGTTACGTCGAGCGCCTCGCCGGCAAGCTGGGACTCACCCCCCGCTAGCTCCCTCCTCAGCTCACCCCCTGGCGCGGCCGTGCGGAGTTCACCGGCAAAACCCCAGGTCGGGGTGGACAACTCTGCACGGTCGCGCAAGGGGGAGTCAGGCCAGCGAGCAGCGGTTGCCGTAGTCCAGCGCCCGCACCGTGATCGGCGCCCCCAGCGGTTCGCCATCGGACAGCAGCGCCACCAGGTCGTCGTCCTCGGAGGTGGCCAGGAACCGGCTGCCGTCGGCGTCGAGGCGCCCGACGATCACACCGGTGCGCGTCGGCCAGTCGTAGTGCACGCTGTAGGTCTCGATAGTGGCGGGTCCGTCGGCCTGCTCGACGACGGCGACACGGTCCCGCTCATCGACCTCGGCCTGCAACTCCGCGCTGCGGTCCGGCCGCCATGGCACCGGCGTCGTCGAGTACACCCCGACCGAGTACTTGCTCATGATCCCGCCGTTGGCGCCGACCAGCGCGTAGTCGCCGCGGCCCTTGCGCGCGGCGGCGACGGCCTCAGCGATGGCGTGCATCGAGTAGTTGTTGCCGGCCCCGCCGAAGAACGGCAGCCCGCCGGTGAGCGTCAGCCCGCGCGGGTCGTCGGCCGTCAGGCCGAACGCGTCGCAGATGTTGAACACCGGCACCGGGAAGCAGCTGTACAGGTCCATCGCGGCGATGTCGCCCATGCCGATGCCGGCCACCCGCAGCGCCTCGGTGACCGCGGCGACCGCCGCCGGGCTGTGACCCAGGTCGGCCCGCTCCAGCAGCCGCTGTTCGCGCAGGTCGGCATGGCCGTGCAGGTACACCCAGTTGCGTTCGGGCACCCCGAGCCGGCGGGCCGCCGCCACCGACATCAGCAGCGTCGCGGCGCCCTGGTTGACCTGGTCACGGGCCACCAGCAGCCGCGGGTAGGGGTCGCAGATCATCCGGTTCCCGGCACTGACCGTGACCAGCTCGTCCACCGAGCGGATCACCGGCGCCGCGGAGAACGGGTTGCCGGCGGCGATCCGGGTCATCGGGGCGAACAGTTCGCCCATCGCCTGCAGGTAGTCGGCCGGACTCAGCCCGACGTCGGCCCGCCGTGCGTTCTCCATCAGCCCGTACTGGACCGTCGCCCCGGTGAAGCCGTGGATGATGCCGTACCGGTCGACGAACTCCTCCAGCCCGAACCCGCGGTCCTCCAGCGAACCGTCGACGGTCTCAGTGAAGTCCGGCCGGTCCCCCGCCTTCGCCAGATGCCGGGTGGTGGAGGTCGCATCCGAGCCGCACAGCAGCACCACGTCGGCGTCGCCGGCGGCGATGGCCCCGGCGAACTCGGTGAGCAGTTTCTGCGGCCCCTGACCGCCCACCACGTCGAGCACGGCGCGCACCGGTTCGGCGCCGATCCGTCGGCATACCGAGCGCGGGAAGTTGTTCGACTTGCCCAGCGGCACCGGCGCCTGCGGGATGGAGTTCTCGAACTGGCGGGTGGCGACGACGGTATCGATGGCCCGGGCGGCGACGGCGGCGTCCGCGCCGCAGTCCTCCAGGGCGACCAGGGCCGCCGCGGCAGCCAACTCGACCGGCGACATGCCGCAGTAGTCGGCGTCGTCGATCCGTTCGGCGGCCTGGCCGACGCCGACGATCACCGGGGTGCGCGGGTCGATGCTCATGGGGTCACTTTCTGCCGTGTGAAGACACAAAAGCCCCCGCCGTAGCGGGGGCTTTTGTGCTCACAGAAATTACAGGCTCTGCAGGATCTGCCGGGCCAGTGCGGCGGTCGCCGACGGGGTCTTGCCGACCTTGACGCCGGCGGCCTCCAGGGCCTCCTGCTTCGCTGCGGCGGTGCCCGACGAACCGGAGACGATCGCGCCGGCGTGACCCATGGTCTTGCCCTCCGGCGCGGTGAACCCGGCGACGTAGCCGACGACCGGCTTGGTGACGTTGGCCTTGATGTAGGCCGCGGCCCGCTCCTCGGCGTCGCCGCCGATCTCGCCGATCATCACGATGACCTTGGTGTTCGGGTCCTTCTCGAACGCCTCGATGGCGTCGATGTGGGTGGTGCCGATCACCGGGTCGCCGCCGATGCCGATCGCGGTGGAGAAACCGAAGTCCCGCAGCTCGTACATCATCTGGTAGGTCAGCGTGCCGGACTTCGAGACCAGGCCGATCGGGCCGGTGCCGGAGATGTCGGCCGGGGTGATCCCGACCAGGCACTCACCGGGGGTGATGATGCCGGGGCAGTTCGGCCCGATGATCCGGGTCTTCTCACCCTTGTCCACGTTGTAGGCCCACGCGTAGGCGCTGTCCTGCACCGGGATGCCCTCGGTGATCACGACCAGCAGCGGGACCTCGGCGTCGATGGCCTCGATCATCGCGTCCTTGGCGAACTTCGGCGGCACGAAGGCGATCGACACGTCGGCGCCGGTCTCCTTCATGGCCTCGGCGACACTGCCGTACACCGGCAGTTCGACGTCGGAGCCGTCCTTAGCCTTGTGCGACACCGTGGTGCCGGCCTTGCGCGCGTTGACGCCGCCGACGATCTGGGTGCCGGCGGCGAGCATGCGCGCGGTGTGCTTGGTGGCCTCGGCACCGGTGATGCCCTGGACGATGACCTTGCTGTCCTTGTTGACGAAGATCGACATGGGGTTAGACCGCCTTTCCAGCGTTGGCCAGCTCAGCGGCCTTGTCAGCGGCCTCGTCCATCGTGGCGACGACGGTGACCAGCGGGTGGTTGGCCTCGGCCAGGATGCGACGGCCCTCGTCGACGTTGTTGCCGTCGAGGCGGACCACCAGCGGCTTGGTGGCCGCGGCGCCGAGCATCTCCAGCGCCTTGACGATGCCGTTGGCGACCGCGTCACAGGCGGTGATGCCACCGAACACGTTGACGAACACGCTCTTGACCTGCTTGTCACCCAGGATGACGTCCAGACCGGCGGCCATCACCTCGGCCGAGGCGCCACCACCGATGTCGAGGAAGTTCGCCGGCTTCACGCCGCCATGCTTCTCACCGGCGTAGGCGGTGACGTCCAGGGTCGACATGACCAGACCGGCACCGTTGCCGATGATGCCGACCTCGCCGTCGAGCTTGACGTAGTTGAGGTGATTCTCCTTGGCCTTGACCTCCAGCGGGTCCTCGGCCGCGAGGTCGGCGAACTCGGCGTGGCCGGGCTGCCGGAAGTCGGCGTTGGCGTCCAGGGTGACCTTGCCGTCGAGCGCCAGGATCTGGTTGTCCGGCGTGCGCACCAGCGGGTTGACCTCGACCAGGGTGGCGTCCTCGTTGACGAAGACCTCCCACAGCTTCTGGATGGTCACGGCCGCGGCGTCCAGCACGTCGGCGGGCAGGTGGCCCTGCTCGGCGATCGAACGGGCGAACGCCAGGTCGACACCCTTGACGGCGTCGACCGGCACCTTGGCGAGCCGCTCCGGCTTCGTCGCGGCGACCTCTTCGATCTCCATGCCGCCCTCGACCGAACACATGGCCAGGTAGGTGCGGTTGGAGCGGTCCAGCAGGAAGGAGATGTAGTACTCCTCGGCGATGTCACTCGCCTCGGCGACCAGCAGCTTCTTCACGATGTGGCCCTTGATGTCCAGGCCGAGGATGTTCTGCGCGTGGGTGAACGCGTCGTCGGGAGTGGCGGCGTACTTCACGCCACCGGCCTTGCCACGGCCACCGGCCTTGACCTGTGCCTTGACCATCACCGGCCGGCCGATCTCGGTGGCGATCGCCTTGGCGTCTTCAGCGGTCTCGGTAACTCGGCCCGGGGTGGTGGGCACGTTGTGCTTGGCGAACAGTTCCTTCGCCTGATACTCGAATAGATCCATGGGCTCACTGTCTTATAGGGGTTGCCGGGGTCTCCGGCGGTGTCGGATTCATAAGGAGTTCACTCCGCAGGGAACTGTATCGAGCCTGCCGCGAGGTTCCCGACTCGCATACCACTCCTGTGGCACATCTCACCGCACCAAAAGCGTGATTCAGTTCACACTTTCGAAGTGAACCGTCGCATGGCTTGCCAGTGCGGGGTGGCGTTGGTTACCGTCTCCAGGTCTGAGTCTTTGTAACGTTCTGATCACGACCAGAGGATTCCCCAGGCTGATGCAGCACGAATCGCCCATGCGTTCAGGTCCCGGTGCGGGTACGTCCCGCCGCCGTGGGCTGGGCATGGACGACCGGCCCAGCCCCACCGAGGTCACGGACATCATTCCGTTCAACGCGTTCGCCGAGTTCGACGAGATCGACGACGCCAGCACCGAGGTGTTGCGCGCCCCCGAACTCGACGACATGCAGGACACCGACAACATGCCTGTGCTGCGACTCGTCCCGCCCCGCGGCGGCTACCCGGAGGAATACCTCTACAACCCGCCCCCGGTCGAGATGCCGGCCCGCGGCGGCAAGCACCGCAGCCAGCCGACCAGCGCCGTGAAGAGCCGGGTGATGGTGGCCGCGATGGCCGCCGGCGCCGCAGCCGCCGCAGCGCACGCCGCCACCCACTCCAGCACCACCGTCTCGCGCCCGGCCGTGCTGGCCGCCAGCAAGACGGTGATCGCCGACGGCGCGGCCAACGCCCGCCACGGCATCCAGATGATCACCGTGAAGGCCGCTGCCAACGCCGTCGTCCACGACGAGGAACTGGCCAAGGGCGTGGCGTTCGCCCAGGAGCGCGCCGAGCGCGAGGCCCGACTGCAGCGGCCGCTGTTCGTGGCGCCGACCAAGGGCGCGTTCACCTCCAACTTCGGTTACCGCTGGGGCGTCCTGCACGCCGGCATCGACATCGCCAACTCGATCGGCACCCCGATCTACGCCGCCTCCGACGGCGTCGTCATCGAGGCCGGGCCGACCGCCGGGTACGGCGCGTACGTGAAGATCCGGCACTCCGATGGCACGGTGACGCTCTACGGCCACATCAACACCTGGACGGTCAGCGTCGGCGAACAGGTGATGGCCGGCGACCAGATCGCGACGATGGGCAACCGGGGCTACTCCACCGGCCCGCACTGCCACTTCGAGGTCCTGCAGAACGGCACCACCCGGATCGACCCGGTTTCGTGGCTTGCCAAGCGCGGTGTCAACGTCGTATAACCCGGGTTTGTGACCGACCGCCCCAGCGCTGGCTCCGGCGCAACTCCGCCCCGCCGGGATTCCCCCGGCACCGGCATCATCCGGCGCGCTCCCACCGGCAGTTTCCCGGTGACCGCCGCACCGATGGCGCCGACGGGCCGGACACCCGTCGCGCCACCCCCGACCTCCGCCTCAGCGGCGATCGACTTCAGCCCGAGCCCGCGCACCGAGCCCAGCGGCGTCGTCCCGATCGCCGCCTGCGCGATCGCGATCGTCAGCGGGTGGGCGACGTCGGTGGTCGCCACCGACCTGGTCGCCAGCTGGTGGCAGAGCGACCGGCTGTTCTGCGTCGCGGTCACCTTCCTCAGCCTGGTGTTCGCGGCGACGACGGTGGCCGGCGTGATCCTGCTGCTGCGCCGCCGGTGGCTCGGCGCTCAGCTGATCGCGATCGGCGCGCTGGTCGCCCTGCTGACCTTCGGCAGCCTGTTCATCGCCGGCGCCCATGTGCCGTGGATCGTGCACCTCATCCCGGTCGTCCAGATCGCCAGCGCGGCGCTGGCCCTGCATCCCGCCACTCGGCGCTGGCTTGCGGGCGCCTGACGGATGACGCTGAGGTTCAATCCGCCACCCAACTGGCCGCCCGCCCCACCCGGCTGGGTCCCGGATCCGAACTGGCAGCCCGACCCGTCGTGGCCGCCCGCGCCGCCGGGTTGGCGACTCTGGGTCGAGGACACCACGCCGTGGCCGGCGAAGTCCCGGCACCGGCTGTGGCTGGCGCTGGGGGCCATCACCGCTGTGGTGGTCGTGGTCGCCGGCTCGCTCTGGTACTCGCGCGGCGGTGAGCACCGGACTTCCGGCGCTGCGATCTCCACGAAGCCTGACATCACCACCCTGACCAGAGACCTCCTGCTCGGCAGATCTCAATTCTCCGGATTCGACGGGGACACCTGGGAATCCGGCGTTGACAACGACTATCAGCCAGGCGGCCCGTCCGATCCGGACGGCGACACCACCATCAGCCCGCAGCAGTGCGCGGGCCTTCGGGTCGGTCAGCCGAAAGAGGGCTCGTCCTACACCCAGATCGCCGGCGCGATCCTGTCCGCGGCCGACGGTTCGGGCAAGCACACAACCATGGCGACGCTGCAGATCGTGACGAACGAAGTCGATCTGAAGGACCTGGTGAACAGCTGCGGGCAGTACACCAGCTCGTTCGGCGGTGGCGAATCCGCGCCGACGGCTACGACGGTTCGTGCGCTCACACCGAAGGGCCTGCCGAAGTGGGCGGTCGCCTACAGCAACGTGACGCGCCCGCTGACCAGGCCGGACGACTTCAAGTTCGGTGAGAGCAAGGTCGTCAGCATCGAGGGGTACTACCGCGGGGTGCTCGTCAACACCTCGCACCTGGCGATGAGCCACAACGACATCGACACGGCCGCCATCGCCGACAAGCTCGTCGTGCTGTTCACTGCGCAAGTGCAGAAACTCGAAGCGGCACCGTAAGCGCCACTACAGTTTCGTGACCGGTGCATGGTTGTGCATCAGCTTCACCCGTCCGGCGCTGCCGAAGTCGATCAGCGACATCGCCGACTCCCCCACCCCGGAGACCTCCTCGACCCGGCCGAGCCCGTACTTGTCGTGGGTGACCCGGTCGCCGGGCGCCAGCACCAGCAGCGGCCGGTTGCCGCGTGGTGAGCGCACCGGCGCCGATCGGCCGGCGCCGAACCCGCTGCCACTGACCGGCGCACTCGGTGCCGGTGTCGCCTCGGTGCGCCGCCAGTCGATGAGCTGCTGCGGAATCTCCCGCAGGAAGCGCGATTCCGGGTTCAGCATGGGCTGCCCCCACGCCGAGCGGATCTTGGCCCGGGTCAGGTAGAGCCGCTGGCGCGCGCGGGTGAGGCCGACGTAGGCCAGCCGCCGCTCCTCGGAGAGTTCCTTGGCGTCGCCGAGTGAGCGCATGTGCGGGAACATGCCGTCCTCCCAGCCGGTGACGAACACGACCGGAAACTCCAGCCCCTTGGCCGTGTGCAGCGTCATCAGGGTGACCACCCCGGTGTCGTGCTCGGGGATCTCGTCAGAGTCGGCGACCAGCGACACCCGCTCCAGGAACGACGCCAGCAGTCCGGTGTCGGGCACGTCGTCCTCGACCGTCTCATCCGCGGCGTTCGCCAGAGCGTTGGCCCGATCGATGCTGAATTCGTGTGCGACGCTGACGAGTTCGTTGATGTTGTCAAGGCGCGCCAGATCTTGCGGGTCGGTGGAGGCCTCCAGTTCGCCGCGGTATCCGGTGCGGTCCAGCACCGCCTCGACCACCCCGCCGAGGTCGTCGTTCGCGGCGGCCAGTTGCTCGCGCAGTTCGTCGACGAGCTGCAGGAAGCCGGCGATCGCGTTCTGCGCCCGGGTGTTCAGCAGCGGGACGTTGCCGTCGGCCGCGGCGGTCAGCGCCGCCGCGAAACCGGTGCCGGTGTTCTCGGCGTGCACCGACACGCACGCCTCGGCCCGGTCCCCGATGCCGCGCCGCGGCGTGTTGAGGATCCGGCGCAGGCTGACGGTGTCACCGGGGTTGTCCAGCACCCGCAGGTAGGCGACGATGTCGCGGATCTCCTTGCGCTCGTAGAAGCGCACCCCGCCGACGACCTTGTACGGGATACCGGCGCGGATGAACACCTCCTCCAGGGAGCGCGACGAGTTGTTGGTCCGGTAGAACACCGCGACGTCGCCGTAGTTGACGCCGGAGCCGTCAGCCAGGGTGTCGATCTCCTCGGCGACGAACCGGGCCTCGTCGTGCTCGTTGTCGGCGACGTAGCCGACGATCAGCTCGCCGTCGCCGGAGTCGGTCCACAGCCGTTTCTCCCGGCGCCCGGTGTTGCAGGAGATCACCGCGTTCGCCGCCGACAGGATGTTCTGGGTGGAGCGGTAGTTCTGCTCCAGCAGCATGGTGGTGGCGTCGGGGTAGTCGCGTTCGAAGTCCTCGATGTTGCGGATGGTGGCGCCGCGGAACGCGTAGATCGACTGATCGGCGTCACCGACCACGCACAGTTCGGCCGGCGGGGTGTCGGCGCCGTCCGCGGCGATCTGCCCGCCTCCGACGGAATGGCCCGCCAACTCCCGCACCAGCACGTACTGGGCGTGGTTGGTGTCCTGGTACTCGTCGACCAGGATGTGCCGGAACCGGCGCCGGTAGTGCTCGGCGATCTGCGGGAACGCCTGCAGCACGCCGACGGTCTCACCGATAAGGTCGTCGAAGTCCAGCGCGTTGGCGCTGCGCAACCGGCGCTGGTATTCGCCGTAGACGCTCGCCACGGTGCGGGTCAGGTCGTCGGAGTCCTCGGTCAGGTCCGACACCGCCCGGTCGGGGTCGATCAGCTCGTTCTTCAGGTTGGAGATCGCGGTGGCCAGCAGCCGCGGCGTGTACCGCTTGACGTCCAACCCCAGGTCCCGCCCAATCATCAACAGCAGCCGCCGCGAGTCGTCGGCGTCGTAGATGGAGAAGTTCGAGTTCAGCCCGGGGATCACCGACGCTTGGTTGCGCAGGATCCGCACGCAGGTGGAGTGGAACGTCGACACCCACATGGCGCGGGCTCGGGGGCCGACCAGCTCCACCACCCGCTCGCGCATCTCGGCGGCGGCCTTGTTGGTGAAGGTGATCGCCAGCACCTGCCCGACGCCGATGTCGCGGGCCGCCAGCAGGTAGGCGATCCGGCGGGTCAGCACCGCTGTTTTACCGGAGCCGGCGCCGGCGACGATCAGCAGCGGCGACCCGTGGTGCAGCACCGCCTGGCGCTGCTGCGGGTTGAGTCCGTCCAGGAGCTGGTCGGCGTCGGCGGATCCGGGGTGGGGGGAAGACAGGTGCAGCGTCATAACCAAACCAACCTACCGCTGACCGTCTTTGCGCTGGCACAGCCCTTAATGGCACACTCGACGGGTGCTTGACGCCCCCGACATCGACGCGCTCCGCCAGGAGATCGACCGGCTGGACGCCGAGATCCTGGCCGCGGTGAAACGGCGCACCGAGGTGTCCCGCGAGATCGGCAAGGTCCGGATGGCCTCCGGCGGCACCCGCCTGGTGCACAGCCGGGAGATGAAGGTCATCGAGCGCTACAGCGAGCTCGGCCAGGACGGCAAGGACCTGGCGATGCTGCTGCTGCGGCTGGGCCGCGGCCGGCTCGGCCACTGATCCGCTGTCCTGGGGCAGCTGTGTCGCCTGTGAACCCGCTGGCGGTCCTACCCCCGTCGTGACGGCCCCCATTAGGGTCGGGGCATGAGTTCCGTTTCCCCGATTCCCGATATCACCGCCACCCCGGCCTGGTCCGCCCTGAGCAAGCACCACCAGCAGATCGCCGACACCCATCTGCGAGAGTTCTTCGCCGACGACCCCGAGCGCGGTTCGCGGTTCACCGTCACCGTCGGCGACCTGTACATCGACTACAGCAAGCACCGCATCACCACCGAGACCGTGGCGCTGCTACTCGACCTGGCTCGCGCCGCGAACCTGGAGGCGCTGCGCGACCGGATGTTCGCCGGGCTGCACATCAACACCAGCGAGAACCGGGCGGTGCTGCACACCGCGCTGCGGCTCCCGCGCGACGCGACACTCGTCGTCGACGGGCACGACGTCGTCGCCGAGGTGCACGAGACGCTGGACGCGATGGGCGACTTCACCGACCGGTTGCGCAGCGGCGCGTGGACCGGCGCCACCGGCAAGCGCATCAGTACCGTCGTCAACATCGGCATCGGCGGCTCCGACCTGGGCCCGGTGATGGTGTACCGGGCGCTGCGCCACTACGCCGACGCCGGCATCTCCGCGCGTTTCGTCTCCAACGTCGACCCCGCCGACCTGACCGCGAAGCTGGCCGACTTGGACCCGGCCACAACGCTTTTCATCGTCGCATCCAAGACGTTCTCCACCCTGGAGACGCTGACCAACGCCACCGCCGCACGCCGCTGGCTGACCGACGCGCTGGGTGACGACGCGGTGAGCAAGCACTTCGTCGCGGTCTCCACCAACGCCGAGCGGGTCGCCGAGTTCGGCATCGACACTGCCAACATGTTCGGCTTCTGGGACTGGGTCGGCGGACGGTATTCGGTCGACTCGGCGATCGGGCTGAGCGTGATGGCGGCGATCGGCCGGGAACGGTTCGGCGAGTTCCTGTCCGGGTTCCACACCGTCGACGAGCATTTCCGCACGGCGCCGCTGGAGACCAACGCGCCGGCACTGCTCGGCCTGATCGGGTTGTGGTACTCGAATTTCTTCGGCGCGCAGTCCCGCGCGGTGCTGCCCTACTCCAACGACCTGGCCCGCTTCGCGGCCTACCTGCAGCAGTTGACGATGGAGTCCAACGGCAAGTCGACCCGCGCCGACGGCACCCCGGTGGTCACCGACACCGGTGAAATCTATTGGGGCGAAACGGGAACCAACGGTCAGCACGCCTTCTACCAGTTGCTGCACCAAGGCACCCGGCTGGTGCCGGCCGACTTCATCGGGTTCTCGCTGCCGGTCGACGACCTGCCCACCGCCGATGGCACCGGCAGCATGCACGACCTGCTGATGAGCAACTTCTTCGCCCAGACGCAGGTGCTGGCGTTCGGCAAGACCGCCGAGGAGATCGCCGCCGAGGGCACCCCCGCGAACGTGGTGCCGCACAAGGTGATGCCCGGCAACCGGCCCACCACGTCGATCCTCGCGACCCGGCTCACCCCGTCGGTGCTCGGCCAGCTGATCGCGCTCTACGAGCACCAGGTGTTCACCGAGGGCGTGGTGTGGGGCATCGACTCGTTCGACCAGTGGGGCGTGGAGTTGGGCAAGACCCAAGCCAAGGCGCTGCTGCCGGTGCTCACCGCCGACGCCGCGCCGGCGTCGCAGTCCGACACCTCCACCGATGCGCTGGTGCGCCGCTACCGCTCCGAGCGCGGCCGCTCCTAACCCCTTCCCGCGACCGTGCAGAACTCACCGGTAAAACCCCAGGTGGGGCTGGACGGTTCTGCACGGTCACGGGGCAACGGGACCGGGAAACCTCAGGCGAACGGCTTGGTGAACCGCGGCGGCAGCGCCCGCATCAGCCAGACCAGCGGCGTCCACGGCCACGGCGGCACCACCGCCCGACCCGACTCCCGCTCGATCGCCCGGACCATCGCGGCGACCCCGGTCTCGTTGTCGACCATCAGCATCGTCGACCCGGACTTGGCCGTCATCTCCGATTCGATGTAGCCGGGCTCCAGCACCGTCACCGTGATCGGCCCGCTCGGGTACTCCGCGCGCAGCGACTCCCCCAGCGACGACACGCCCGCCTTGCTGGCGGCGTAGGCGGCCTTCACACCGGGCACGCCCTTGTTGCCCAGCACCGAGGAGACCAGCACGAGGTGGCCCGACCCGGCGGCCTTGAACATCTCCATGGCGGTCTCGATCTGCACCAGCGCCGCAACCAGATTCGTCTCGATCGTGGCCTTGTTGGCCCACAGCTTCCCCGAGCCGAGCACCGCGCCTTTGCCGATGCCGGCGTTGACGATCACCCGGTCGATCCCGCCGAGTTCACCGGCGAGTTCGGCGAACACCTTGGGCACCTGCTCGTGGTCGTTGACGTCGAGCGCGGCCACCGCCACCGTGACACCCGGATGGCGTTCGGCCAGTTCGGCTTTCAGTTCGTCCAGCCGGTCCAGCCGGCGCGCGCAGAGCGCCAGGTCATAGCCTTTGGCGGCGAACGCCCGCGCCATGCCGGCGCCCAGGCCGGAGCTGGCACCGGTGATCAGAATTCTCTGACGTCTCATGCCAGGCAGCATAACCAGGGGGCTCATGCGGCTCAGCGCAGCAATCGGGACATCCGCCGGTCGGCGAGAACCTTGCCCCCGGTCTGACAGGTCGGGCAGTACTGGAACGACTTCTCGGCGAACGACACCTCGCGCACGGTGTCGCCGCAGACCGGGCAGGGCAGCCCGGTGCGGGCGTGCACCCGCAGCCCGGACCGCTTCTCGCCCTTCAGCGTCGCCGCGCCCTGCCCCACCGACCGGGCCACCGCCGCAACCAGCACTGACGTCATCGCCTCGTGCAGCGCCGTCAGCTGCGCACCGGTCAGCTTCGCCGCGGTGGCGAACGGGGAGATCCGCGCGGTGTGCAGGATCTCGTCGCTGTAGGCGTTGCCGATCCCGGCCAGCACCTTCTGGTCGGTGAGGACGGTCTTGATCCGGCCGGTGTTGCCGGCCAGCAGCGCGGCCAGCTCCGACCCGCTCACCGTCAGCGCGTCCGGCCCCAGCGCCGCGATGCCGGGAACGTCCTGCGGGGAGCCCACCACCCAGACCGCCAGCCGTTTCTGGGTGCCGGCCTCGGTGAGGTCGAAGCCGGGTCCCGGCGAACCGAGGTGTACCCGCAGCGCGATCGGCCCGCGGCCCGGCCGTGGCGGCGCTGCCGGCAACTCATCGGACCAGCGCAGCCACCCGGCCCGGGCCAGGTGCATGACCAGGTACAGCTCCCCGGCGGCCACGCCCAGGTACTTACCCCACCGCAGCGCCCCGGTCACCTCCCGGCCGCGCAGCGCGTCGACGGGCGGATCGAACGTCTTGAGCACCGACAGCGCCGTGACGTCCACCCGCTCGATCGTCAGCCCCAGCGCGTGCCGGCGCAGGTGGTCGGCGAGTGCTTCGACCTCGGGCAGTTCCGGCACGGGAGCTTCAGCTCAGCCGGTGATCCGCCGGGCGTCGCGGGCCACCAGCGACAGCACCCAGCTGACCAGCGACAGCACGATCGCCGCCCAGATCGCGTCCCACCAGAAGTCGTCGATGTGCAGGCCCCAGTGCGTGGTGTGGTCGGTGATCCAGGCGGTGATCCACAGCATCAGTGCGTTCACCACGATGTGGAAGAGCCCCAGCGTGAGGATGTACAGCGGGATCGACAAGATCTTCACGATCGGTTTGATGAACGCGTTGACCAGCCCGAAGATCACCGCGACGACGAAGATGACGCCCACCCGCTGCACCGGTGTGTCACCACCGACGAACTGCAGCCCGGGCACGATCAGCGTCACCACCCACAGGGCGAACCCGGTCAGTCCGGCGCGCAGCAGAAAGCTCGTCATGCTGTCGAATTCTGCCACGGTATCGAGGTGATCACGATCACAACGCGGACCGCAAGTACCCGGTACCGTTGGTATTGACATGTCCGATCCTCGCTCCTAATTTTTTCCTAAACCACGCCCAGAAGGGATCCTGCGATGACGACTGCGGTGCGCCCCAGTGAGCCGACCCGTGACGAGTTCGCCGAACGGCTGCTGAAGGGCTCGGTGAAGAAGTCCTACGCACCCGTCGTCGACATCGACTGGGACGCCCCGATCGATCCAGACCGCTTCTTCCTGCCGCCAAGGATGTGCACGCTGTACGGCACGCCGCTGTGGGAGGCGATGACCCGCGAGCAGCAGATCGAGATGTCCCGGCAGGAACTGGTCAACGTCCTGAGCGCCGGCATCTGGTTCGAGAACATCCTCAACCAGGCGCTGCTGCGCGACATGATGCACAAGAACCCGACGGCGCGCACCACCCACTACTCGCTGACCGAACTCGGCGACGAGACCCGGCACATGCTGATGTTCGGCAAGACCATCGACCGCATCGGCGGCGTCCCGGTCCGCCCGAAGCTCTACCAGCGCATCGTCATCAACTCGCTGCCGTTCGCGTTCCGCGGCGCCATCCTGTGGGGCGCGGCACTGGTCGGCGAGGAGATCTTCGACTCGCTGCAGCGCCAGATCCTCGATGACCCGGAGCTGCAGCCGATCGTCCGCCGGGTGATGCGCATCCACGTCACCGAGGAAGCCCGCCACATCCAGTACGCCCGGGATGGGCTGCGCCGGCGGGTGCCGACGATGCCCCGCTACCGCCGGGCGCTGCTGGCCAACCTGCAGGGTGTCGGCGGGCCGTTCTACCGCCACCTGTTCACCCTGCCGATCGTCTACAACCGGGTCGGTCTCGACGGCCGCGAGGCGCGCCGGATCGCCCGCGCCAACCCGAACTTCCGGGCCGCCGCTCGCTCGTCGTTCGCCCCGCTGGCCGCGTTCTTCGAAGAGGTCGGTCTGATGGGCCGGCTGGCCCGCCGGATGTGGCGGCGGGCCGGCTTCCTGTGACCGGTGCCCCCGACGTCCTGGACGTGCTGCTACTGGGTGATCCGGCCCGCGCGCACGGGCTGCACTATGCGGCGGTCGTCGACGCCGGCGCGACGACGGCGTTCGACAGCGCCACCGACACCTGGACGGTGACGACGCCCGACGGCGACCACCTGACCGCCCGGGTGCTGGTGGACGCGACCGCCTCCGACGACGATCTGGTCGCCGCGCACGGCACCCCGAACCGGTTCCGGATCCCCGGGCCGCACACCGGCCGCCAGGCGCGCTACGTGGCCCGGCTGCTCGACGGGTTGCGGCGCAGCGGGGCCAGTCGCATCGAGGCCCGTGCGCGGGTGCGGGTGCGGCCGCTGCTGCCCACCCGCGGGCTGACCCGGTTCTACCTGACCGGGTCGATCGGCGTGGACGACGAGACGTTCGACGGGCCGGCGGTGCTCACCCACCGTGGCCAGGACTATGACACCCGGGTGCGGCTGACCGGGCACTTCGACCCGATCGACGGTCAATACCATTGGCAGGGCATGTTTTTCACCGACCTGCCGGGCGCGAACGTCACCGGCTCGCAGGTCGACATCCGGATCGGTGAGCACACCGCGACCGGGCGGATCGCCGAGCGCACCCCCTGGGGCACGCTGACCGTGATCGGCGCCGCCGGGTATCCGCCGTATCCGCTGGAGAACGTCGAGATCGTGATGCCGCCCCGGGTTTAGCCGGGGGGCGGGGGCGGTGGCGCAGGAGTTCCCGGGGGCGCCGGTTCACCGGCCGGCGGGGGTGCGTCCGGCGGCGGTTCGGGCGGGATCGCGCCGTCACACCCGCCGGGCGGCGGTGGCGCCGGCATGACGTTGTTGCCGCTGTCGCCGACACAGTCGTAGTGGAATGTCGGACCGCCCCAGCCGCCGTCGCTCATCCACTGGTGCCAGTAGGAACCGTCGGCGTACTTCTCCCCGTCGCAGATCCGAAGTCGGCCGAAACCCCACTGCCCGCCCGGGCAGAAGTTTCGGGTCATCTCCGGTTGATGCGGGTCCGGCGGGTCGGCGAACGCCGGCGCCGACGGCACGACCGTCGCCGCGACGCAGCCGATGAGCGCACCGATGTACCCCAGTCGCACTATTGCCCACCGCCTTCCCGTCTCGCGGAACCGCCGGTCAGGCTAGCCACCGTAGCTGGGAGTCCGCTCACAGGGTCGACGTCGTCACCGAAACGCGTTGCGCGGAAACACGATCGGCCATCGCCGAACTCTGCTATGCAGAAGCCGGCCCCCTGCTCCCTGCACCGACCGAGGAGATCCCGTGCGATTCACCTACGCCGAGGCGATGACGGACCCGAGCTACTACATTCCGCTGGCGAAGGCCGCCGAGGCCGCGGGGTATCACAGCATGGCGATCCCGGACAGCATCGCCTACCCGTACGAGTCCGACGCGAAATACCCCTACACCCCCGACGGCAGCCGGGAATTCCTGGACGGCAAGGCGTTCATCGAGACGTTCGTGCTGATCGGCGCACTGGGCGCGGTGACCTCTACGCTGCGATTCGTCCCATTCGTGCTGAAGCTACCGATCCGGCCGCCGACGCTGGTGGCCAAGCAGGCCGGCTCACTGGCCGCGCTGATCGGCGACCGGTTGAGCCTGGGGGTGGGCACCAGCCCGTGGCCGGAGGATTACGACCTGCTGGGGGTGCCGTTCGCGCGACGCGGCAAGCGGATGGACGAGTGCATCGAGATCATCCGGGGGCTGACCACCGGCGACTACTTCGAGTTCCACGGCGAGTTCTACGACGTGCCGAAGGCCAAGATGACCCCGGCACCGAGCCGGCCGATCCCGATCCTGATCGGCGGGCACGCCGAGGCGGCGCTGCGCCGCGCAGTCCGCAACGACGGCTGGATGCACGGCGGCGACGGCGGGGAACCCGGCGCCCTGGACCGGCTCCTCACCCGGCTGGAGCAGATCCGCGCTGAGGAGGGCCGGACCGGTCCGTTCGAGATCCACGTGATCTCGATCGACGGCTTCACCGTCGACGGCGTCAAACGTCTGGAGGACAAGGGCGTCACCGACGTCATCGTGGGTTTCCGGGTGCCCTACATCACCGGGCCTGACACCGAACCGCTGGACGCCAAGATCCGCAACCTGGAGCGCTTCGCCGAGCATGTGATCGCCAAAGTCGGCAGCTGACGACGATGTGACGCAGCACATATTTTAAGCGCATACGTGCCCGGTTTCACCGCCGCCGTTGGGAGAACTTCGCCCCCGATCGGCGTTCAATGGGTATGTACGCTGATCGCCCGAAGTGGGCGAATTGGGAACTGCATCCGGCATTGATCTGCAGGAGGTAGCAATGACAACCCAAACACACGCACCCGCCGAGCGGCGGATGAGCCTCAGCGACTACGAGCGGGCCATCCAACTGTTGCGGATCGCGGCATCCGACGCCAGGCAGAGCGACGCCCGGCGGCGGTGGATCCGCGCTGCCACCCAGTGTTGATTTTTTCAGCGAATACCTCGATATCTCTGAGGTAGATCGTTAAGGTTTTCAGATCCGGCTCATAAAGCGAGTTCGCTGCGGGGGGTCTGTTGCCGATGACTGGTCAACGTCGTACAACGGTCGCGGGCACCGCCGCGGTCCTGGCCCTCGGAATATCCGGTCTGCTGCCGGCCGCACCCGCGCAGGCCGAGACCTTCGACGACGTGCTGGATCAGGTGTTCGCGGCGTTGCTGACGCCGGACCACTGGGACACGGCGCTTTCCGGTTCGGCGGGCTTCGACGGCGGTGACATCTACACCCTGCTGCACGACGCCGAACAGCAGTGGATCACCAGTGACCTGGGCAAACAGGTCGACAGCATCATCAACCTCCTCGCCCCGGCCGGCCAGCAGATCATCGGCAACGGCACCGCCGGTACCGAAGCCCACCCCGACGGCGGTGTTGGCGGCTGGCTGTTCGGCGATGGCGGCGCCGGCTGGGACAGCACGACTGCCGGGGTGGCCGGCGGCGCAGGGGGTGCGGCCGGACTCTTCGGCAACGGCGGTAACGGCGGTGACGGCGGTGCGGGTGCGGCCGGTGGTGACGGCGGCGCCGGCGGCTCGGTGTTCGGCGTCGGCGGCAACGGGGGCGACGCCGGTGACGGCGGTGACGGCCTGCCCGCCCTCGGCGGCGCCGGCGGTCTCGCGGGCGCGTTCGGCGTCCACGGGGCGGTCGGCCACGCCGGCACCCTGCCCGGCGGCACCGGGGAGACGACGTCCCCGGTCGAGGTCACCAACAACTGGCTCACCGACGCCGACGGCAAGGTCGTGATGCTGCACGGGCTCAATCAGGTCTACAAGATTCCACCGTACGAGCCGTCGGCCGACGGGTTCAGCGACGACGACGCGGCGTTCCTGGAAGCCAACGGCTTCAACGCGGTGCGGCTCGGCGTGATCTGGGCCGGGGTCGAACCGCAGCCCGGGGTGATCGACACCGAGTACCTGGCATCGATCGCGCAGACCGTGCAGGTTCTCGCCAAGCACCACATCGTGGCGATCCTCGACATGCACCAGGACCTCTACAACGAGATGTTCCAGGGCGAGGGCGCGCCGGACTGGGCAGTGCAGGACGGCGGCCTGCCCAACCCGGCGCTGGGCTTCCCGGGCAACTACCTGCTCAACCCCGCCGAGAACCACGCCTGGGATGCGTTCTGGGGCAACGCGAAAGCCTCCGACGGTGTGGGCCTGGAGAACCACTACGCCCAGATGTGGGAGGCGGTCGCCCACTACTTCAAGGACAACCCGAACGTCGCCGGCTACGAGATCATGAACGAACCGTGGGCCGGATCGCAGACGCTGCCCAGCATCTTCGGCAGCGCCCACTTCGGCGAGCAGCAACTCACGCCGTTCTACAACCAGGTGGACGCCGCGATCCGCGCCGTCGACCCGAGCAAACCGGTGTTCTTCGAGCCGAGTCCACTGGTCGGCAGCCTGCCGCTGCAGACCCACCTCGGGTCGGTGGACGACCCGAACAGCGTCTACTCGTTCCACAACTACTGCATCGTCACGTCACTGATCCCCACCAGCGATTTCGGCTGCGGTCTGAACGCCGACATCGTCACCGGCAATGCGGCGGACTACGCGCAGGCGCACAACATCCCGGCGATGATGACCGAGTTCGGCGCCACCGACACCATCGGAACGATCACCGCCGGGATGCAGGCCGCCAACCAGCACATGATGGGCTGGACCGAATGGGCCTACACCGGCCACGACATCACCAGCAGTTCGCCCAACGGGCAGGCCCTGGTGCTCGACCCCAGCAAGCCGCCGGTCGGCGACAACGTCAACGACGCGAAGCTGGACGCGCTCGCCGAGCCGTACCCGCAGACGGTGGCCGGCACGCCGACGGGCTGGTCGTTCGAGAACGGCGTCTTCACGTTCAGCTACTCCACCGCCCACGCCGACGGCTCCGGGGACTTCGGCGCCGGCTCGCAGACCACGATCTCGGTGCCGTCCGTCGAATACCCCAACGGCTATCAGGTGAGCGTCACCGGTGGCCATGTGGTCTCGGCGCCCAACGCCGGCCAGCTACTGATCGCGTCGGATCCGGGGGCGACTTCGGTCAGCGTCACCGTTAACGCGGCCCACTAGGTCACCGGGCCGCGGCCGCTCGGGCAGTGGCAGCGGTGTCGCGCTGGCCCGCACCGTCTGGCGGACCTCGCCGAGCCCCTGCACCTGCAGGGTCACCACGTCACCGTCGACGAGCCAGCCCGGAAACGACTGCGGTGCAGCCGGATCCAGGTGCTCCACCAGCGTGCAGGTGGGCACGGTCCCGGAGCCGATCACGTCGCCGGGGGTCAGCGTCACGCCGCGGGAGACGTAGCTGATGATCTCGCCGAAGCTCCAGTCCATCCGGCCGGTCGACCCGGTGCCCACGATCATGTCGTTGACGATCGCGGTGGCGTGCAGGCTCAGTCGGCCGTCGCGGCGATACGGTTCGAGTTCATCGGGGGTCACCAGGTACGGCCCGAGCGTGACCCCGCTGTCCTTGCTCTTGCCCTGCCCGATCGCCAACTGCGCCTCCTGCAACTGCAGGTCGCGTGCCGACCAGTCGTTGAAGATGGTGTAGCCGATGATCGCCTGTTCGGCTTCTTCGACCGACAGATCCTTTCCAGCCGTCCCGATCACCGCCGCGATCTCCAGTTCGAAATCCTGACAGGCGCTGCCCGGCGCGGCCGGAACGTCGTCGTACGGGCCGAACACCGTTGTCGGGCAGGCGAAGTAGAACGCCGGTATCCGGTACCAGGCATCGCCGAGTTCGGGGTCGCGGCCGGTGGCCTTCAGGCAGTTGCGCATGTGGTCGAGGAAGCAGAGGCTGTCCCGGATCGACGGCGGGCGCGGGATCGGCGCCAGCAGGCGCACCTCGTCGGGCCGCACGACGGCCGCGGGCGACCGCAGCGCCCGCTCCCCCGCCTCGTGCAGCGCGGCTGCTCCGCGGCCGATCAGATCCAGCAGGGTCACGCCGGGTGCCAGCGCATGGATCACGTCCCCGTCCGCAGATCCGCCGAGCACCCCGGTGCGTTCGCCGTCGTCACCTCGATAGGTCACCCACCGCATGGCTGATCACTCCTCACGAACCACCTCATCGGGCGCCTTGTCCGGCCGCAGCCCCCGCCAGCTGGGCTGACGCAGCCGACCGTCCGTCGTACGCTCGCCGTAGCGTACTTCAGCGACGATCTCCGGACGCACGTACGTCACGTCCCGGGCGTCGTCCCCGGAAAGCTTTGCAGCGAACGGCGATTCGGCGGTGTGCAGCGGCTCCAACAGTGCTTTCAGCCGATCCAGATCTCGCTCAGCGAATCCGGTGCCCACTTTCCCGACGAACGTCAGCCCCCCGTCGCCGGGAATGCCCATCAGCAGCGAGCCGATCCCACCGTCGCGCCCGCCCGCGCCCGCGGACCACCCGCCGATCACCACCTCCTGGGTGCGCCAGTGCTTGGCTTTGATCCAGGCCCTCGACCGGCGGCGCGGCTGGTAGCCGGAGTCCCAGCGTTTCGCCACCACCCCCTCCCAGCCCAGCCGCCGGGACTGCTGCATCGCCTCGGCGCCGTCGGGCGCCAGCAGCGGATGCACGATCAGTCCGGTGTTCACCCCCAGCGCCTCCAGCAGCCGGCGCCGGTCTCGATAATGCGCCCGCAGCAGCGACCGGCCGTCGAGGTAGAGCAGATCGAACGCCCAGAACTGCACCGTGGCCGCACGCGCGTGGTTCTGCATCTCGCTGAACCGCGGCACGCCGCCGGCGTCGAGCGCCACCGCTTCGCCGTCGAGCACGACGTGCCGCCCGGCCAGGTCCGTCCCGAGCGACGCCAGTTGCGGGTACTCGCCGGTGACCTCGCGCCCGTTACGCGACCGCAGCCGCAGCGTGCCGCGATCGGCCTCCACCAGCATCCGGTAGCCGTCCCATTTCCCCTCGAACGCCCACTGCCCGGGATCCAGGTCGATCACGGTCCCCTGCGTGGCGAGCATCGGGAAGAGTTCTCCGAACGCGAACGCCGATCGGGCCGGCCGGTCCAGCGCGGCGAGCAGGTCGCCGTCGTGCGCGACGCGGGCCAGCACCTCGTCGTAGCGCAGCTGCCGCAGGTTCGGGTCATCGAGTTCGGCCCAACTGCGTGGCGCGGCGACCGTCGGTTGTGCGCGGCCTCGCAGCGAATACGGTGCGACCGTGGTCTTCGACGCGTTGTTCTGACTCCAGTCGACGAAGACCCGCCCGGCCCGCAGACTGCGGGTCATGGTCGCGGTCACCAACGTCGGCATCTCCGATTCGAGTTGCTGCGCAACACGTTTGGCCAGCAGCACCGCCGACTCACTACTCACCGGGCGATCCAGCGCGACGTACAGGTGCAGCCCCTTGCTGCCGCTGGTCACCGGGAAGGCGGTCAGGTCGAGGTCGGCCATCAGGTCCCGGATGGCGCGGGCCACCTGCGCGAGTTGGCTCATCGGGACGCCCTGGCCGGGATCGAGGTCGAAGACCAGCCGGGTGTTCGGGCCCGGCTTTCCGTCGACGTAACGCCACTGCGGCACATGCACTTCCAGCGCCGCCTGCTGGGCGATCCAGGCCAGCCCGTCGGCGTCGTCGATCAGCGGGTAGTCCGCGGCGCCGGCGCGATGCTGCAGCACCGCGCGCGGCAGCCAGGCCGGGGCCGACGGTGCCAGTTGCTTCTCGAAGAACGGTTCCTGCTCGACGCCGTCGGGCCAGCGTTTGCGGGTGACCGGCCGCCCGGCGATGTGCGGCAGCATCACCTCGGCGATGGCGGTGTAGTAGTCGAAGACGTCGCGCTTGGTGGTCCCGGCCGCGGGGTACAGCACCTTGTCGGCGTTGGTCAGCGTCACCCTGGGCGTGCAACCCATGTTCCCAACATAATCCCAGGAAGCGCTGGGTAGCGTGATTCCATTCGTCCCGCCGACCGATGGAGACAGTCGATGACCGACACCGACAAGCACGACCACCTCCCCGCCAAGCAGGTGGTGGCCGGCAGCGCGACGTTCGCCGCTGCGGCGCTGATTCTGACGTCGGCGCTGCTGACGATCCTGCAGGGTATCTCCGCACTCGGCGCCGACGACCTCGTGGTGGTCGGCGAGGGCGACCTGGACTACGTCTACGAGTTCAACACCACCGTGTGGGGCTGGATCCTGATCGTGCTCGGGGCCGCCGCGCTCGCGGTCGCCTTCGGCCTGTTCTGGGGCAAGTCCTGGGCCCGGGTGACCGCCGTCGTGATGGCGGCGTTCTCGATCGTCGGCATGTTCCTGTGGCTGCCGCACTACCCGGTGTGGGCGATCATCGTGATCGCACTCGACGTCATCGTGATCTGGGCGGTCAGCGCCTGGCACCCGTCGGCGTAAAGGCCGGCTGAGCGCTCGCCGAGGTGGGCATACTGGCGTCATGCGTTCCATCTGGAAGGGTTCGATCGCCTTCGGGCTGGTCAACGTTCCGGTGAAGGTCTACAGCGCCACCGAGGACCACGACGTCAAGTTCCATCAGGTGCACGCCAAGGACGGCGGCCACATCCACTACCGGCGGGTGTGCGAGGTGTGCGGCGAGTCCGTGGATTTCGGGGACATCGCGCGGGCCTACGAGTCCGACGACGGTCGCACGGTGACGATCACCGACGACGACATCGCGGGACTGCCCGCCGAACGCGAACACGAGATCGAGGTGCTCGAGTTCGTGCCGGCCCGCGAACTGGACCCGCTGCTGTTCGACCACAGCTACTACCTGGAGCCGGCGTCGAAGTCCATCAAGTCCTATGTGCTGCTGGCCAAGACGCTGGCCGACACCGACCGGGTGGCGATCGTCCACTTCGCACTGCGCAGCAAAACCCAACTGGCGGCGTTGCGGGTCAAGGACTTCGGCACACGCCAGGTGATGGTGGTGCAGACCCTGCTGTGGCCGGATGAGGTCCGCGACCCCGACTTCCCGGCGCTGGACACGAAGGTGGAGATCAAGCCGGCCGAGTTGACGATGGCCGGACAGGTGGTCGAGTCGATGGCCGACGATTTCGATCCTGACCGCTACCGCGACGTCTACACCGAGCAGTTGCATGAGTTGATCGACGCCAAACTTCAAGGCGGCGAAGCGTTCACCGCCTCGGAAGCGCCGGCCGATCTGGACGCCGGCGATGACGTCTCGGATCTGCTGGCGAAACTGGAGGCCAGCGTGAAGAAGCGGTCGAAGCAGCACTGATCCCGTCGGTGCCCGGTGCGCTGCTGTCGTTATGTCCTCGATCGCGGAGTCACCCGATACCCGGGTGGGGGCGTGTGCGCGGCTGGAGGTGTTGTTCGAGGAGCTGGCGGAGCTGACCGGTCAGCGCAACGCGATCGACGGGCGCATCGTGGAGATCGTCGCCGAGATCGACCACGACGGCCTGTGGGGGCCCGCCTACCCCCATCCCGAGATTCAACATGCTAGACAAAGGTAGACAATTCCCTGGTAGCCTGGCTTCATGAAGTCGATCTCCGTCGGCGAACTGCGCCAGAATCCTGCTTCAATGATCGCCGACCTCGAAGGGGGCGAGCCGTACACGCTGACCCGTCATAACCACCGGATCGGCACGATCCTTCCCGCCGTCTCGTCAGCAGCCCTTATCCCCCGGAAAGCAAGCGGACCCGCACGTACCCGCACAATCGCCCGGCATGACCTCACCACGGCATCGACAATCGACGAGCTTCTCAATGAAGAAAAGGGCCCGTGGTGACTTACCACTACCTCGACAGCTCCGTCGCGGTACGCATCATGCTCGGCCATTCGGTGTCAGCGGCCCAATGGTTCGACAGTGTGACCGGCAGAGACGACGATCGCGTCGTTTCCTCACGCATCCTCCGCACCGAGATCACTCGCGTATTGCGACGGGAGAGCTTGCCGGTCGCCGACCGCGACCAGATTCTGGACTATATCGACACGATCCCGCTCGACCACGCCGTTTTGCAGGAAGCGGAAGCAATCATCCCTCGCATTCGCACGCTCGATGCAATTCACCTTGCGTCGGCGTTGCGTTCCGGCCTCGATGACCTTGTTGTCACCACGCACGACGCGACGATGAAATCAGTGGCTGTGATGCTTGGATTCCGGATCGCCGATCCGGTGGAGTAGCGCTCGACCAGTCGTGACCGGACCGCCCGGGCCGCCGGGTCACACAGCGTAATCACCTCGCGACGGGCTTGAACCTGAGGGATAGTTTCCGAATTTGCCAACAACCCGGATCACTGGACGGACCACCCACGCAACCCCCACCGGCTGCGCCACCGTGCACCGGACGACCGTCGAACGCACCCAATGGTGGTGGTACGACCCCTACCAACCCCAACCACCACGGACGAGCTAGCTCGTTCGGACTGCCTGCTGCCGTGGGCTACCCGAGCCGGCCGGGCATCGGCGCGAACGGCGCCAGCGGTGGCCCACCCGGAGACGACCCACCGCGCCCATTGGCGTTGTACCAGATCGCATCCAACGCCTTCATGGCCGTGTCGTGGGTGATCAGCCACCGCCCGTCCTGGTCGGTCAGCACGATCGGGCCAGCCGGCGTCCATGGCCGCGAGACGGACACGGTGGTTCCCGCGAAGTTGTCCGCGGCGGGCTGGATGTCGGTCACGACGAAGGTCAGCGGCAGGTACCCGCGCGCGTTCAACCGGTTCAGGCGGTCGTCGACCTGCTGCGCTTCCTCCGGGGTGAAGCCGGGGGTGACGATGTCGCCTTTGGCGGCGGCCGGCACGTTCGGATCGGTCATCGCCTCCAGTACGGCGACCACCTGGTCGACCGTGGGCACCGGCCCCACACAGGCCTGTTGCCCCGGGTCGCCGCAATCCGCCTGGGCCGGGACAGCAACGGCCATGGGCAGGGCGATCAGCACCGCCGCCGCGACACCGGAGAATCTGACCATCGGTTCACCCTCCCCTCCTGCTAACCGGCGTGAAAGCCGGAAGCCCCCGCAAAGCGGCCCGCCTCCACGTTACGGTGACACGGTGACCCGGGACCGGTTCCACAGCTAGCGAGGGTCGGCATGGACAAGCTGCTGATACAGCTGGGCGTCCTGCTGATCCTGCTCGGCCTGCTGACCGGGCTGGCCATCCCGAAGCTGAAGAACCCCCGGATGGGCTTGTCCAGCCACCTCGAAGGCGTGCTGAACGGCATGCTCCTGATGATCGTCGGCCTGATCTGGCCGCGGCTCACACTGTCGCACGCCTGGCTGTCCGTCGGCTTCTGCCTCGTCGTGTACGCCGCGTTCGCCAACTGGATGGCCACCCTGCTGGGGGCGGCCTGGGGTGCGCGGACATTGATGCCGATCGCTGCGGGAGACCACGGCACATCCTCCGGCCGGGAGGGGGTGATCGGTTTTCTGCTGGTCTCCCTGGCGCTGAGCATCATTGCCGCATCCGTGCTGATCCTGGTGGGGCTCTGCTGAGGCCGCCCCGTCAGCACCCGGCGCGGCGTTACCCCCGCGGATCCACCCACCCACACGTTACGGTGGCACGGTGATCCTGGACCGGTTTCGCATCGAAGACAACGTCGCCGTCGTCACCGGGGCCGGCCGTGGGCTGGGCGCGGCGATAGCGGTCGCCTTCGCGCAAGCCGGCGCCGACGTCGTGATCGCCGCACGCACCCGCTCACAGTTGGAAGACGTTGCGGCACAGGTGCACAGCGCCGGCCGGAAGGCTCACATCGTCGTCGCGGACCTGGCCCAGCCGGAGGAGACGGCGAAACTCGCGCACCAAGCCGTCGAGGCGTTCGGCCGCCTGGACATCGTCGTCAACAACGTCGGCGGCACCATGCCCAACACCTTGCTGACCACCTCCAGCAAGGAGTTGCAGGACGCGTTCACGTTCAACGTCGGCACTGCGCACGCGCTGACCACCGCGGCGGTGCCGCTGATGCTGGAGCATTCCGGCGGCGGGTCGATCATCAACATCACCTCGACGATGGGCCGGCTGGCCGGGCGCGGGTTCGCCGCGTACGGCGCTGCGAAAGCCGCACTGGCGCACTACACCCGACTGGCGGCGCTGGATCTGTGCCCGCGGATCCGGGTGAACGCGATCGCGCCCGGGTCGATCCTCACCTCCGCGCTGGACGTGGTGGCGTCCAACGACGAACTGCGCGCCCCGATGGAGCGGGTGACGCCGATGCGCCGGCTCGGCGTACCCGAGGACATCGCCGCGGCGGCGGTGTACCTGGCGTCGCCGGCGAGCAGCTATCTCACCGGCAAGACGCTGGAGGTCGACGGCGGCCTGATCGCCCCCAACCTCGACCTGCCCATCCCCGACCTGTGAAGGAGACCGGCATGACCATCCGCGTAGTTCAGATCGGCACCGGCAACGTCGGTGTGCACGCGCTGCGGTCGCTGATCGCCGACCCGCAGATCGAACTGACCGGGGTGTGGGTGTCGTCGGCGGCGAAGGCCGGTGTCGACGCGGGTGAGCTTGCCGGCCTGGATGTTTCGACCGGTGTCACGGCAAGCACCGACCTGGACGCGGTCCTCGCGACCGGACCGGACTGTGCGGTGTACACCGCGATGGCCGACAACCGGCTGCCCGAGGCGCTGGAGGACTACCGGCGGATCCTGGCCGCCGGCGTCAATGTCGTCGGCAGCGGCCCGGTATTCCTGCAGTATCCGTGGCAGGTGATACCCGCGGAGCTGATCGGCCCGCTGGAAGACGCTGCGCAGCAGGGCGGTTCGAGTCTGTTCGTCAACGGGATCGATCCGGGTTTCGCCAACGACCTGCTACCGCTGGCATTGGCCGGCACCTGCGCGCACATCGAACAACTGCGCTGCATGGAGATCGTCGACTACGCCACCTACGACAGCGCGACAGTAATGTTCGACGTGATGGGCTTCGGCAAACCGATCGACGAGATCCCGCTGCTGCTGCAGCCCGGGGTTCTTTCGCTGGCGTGGGGTTCGGTGGTCCGGCAGCTCGCGGCCGGGATCGGCGTCGAACTCGACGAGGTGATGGAGATCTACCAGCGCGAGCCCGCCCCCGACGATTTCGACATCGCGTCCGGGCACATCCCGAAGGGCAGTGCCGCGGCGCTGCGTTTCGAGGTTCGCGGTCTCGTCGACGGCAAACCAGCGGTGGTGCTCGAACACGTCACCCGGTTGCGCGCGGACCTCTGCCCGGACTGGCCGCAGCCGGCTCAGCCCGGCGGCTCGTACCGCATCGAGATCACCGGCGAACCCTGCTATGAGATGGACGTC
The DNA here is from genome assembly GCF_018455725.1 of Mycolicibacter acidiphilus. GTDB lineage: Bacteria > Actinomycetota > Actinomycetes > Mycobacteriales > Mycobacteriaceae > Mycobacterium > Mycobacterium acidiphilum. The sequence goes on along the minus strand of NZ_JAHCLR010000027.1, from coordinate 17,704 downwards.
TGCCTGTCCAGCCGCAACGGCGACCACAACCACGCCGGACTGGTGGCGACCGCGATGCGCATCGTCAACGCGATCCCTGCGGTGGTGGCCGCCGAACCCGGCGTGCGAACCACCCTCGACCTGCCGCTGGTGACCGGGCGCGGGCGTTACCGCGGGGCCTGATCCGCTTGGCACAGGACACCCGGGAACCGGCGAGGCCGGGCTGGTATCTGCTGGGTCCGGCGTTCGTCGCCGCCATCGCCTACGTCGACCCGGGCAATGTCGCGGCCAACGTCAGCGCCGGCGCGAAGTTCGGCTACCTGCTGGTGTGGGTGATCGTCGCCGCCAACGTGATGGCCGGTCTGGTGCAGTACCTGTCGGCCAAACTGGGTCTGGTCACCGGCCGATCGTTGCCCGAGACGGTCGGGGCGAACACCCGTCGTCCCACCCGGATCGCCTACTGGCTCCAGGCCGAACTGGTGGCGATGGCAACCGATCTGGCGGAGGTCGTCGGCGGGGCGATCGCGCTGAACCTGATCTTCGGGCTGCCGGTGCTGCTCGGCGGCGTCATCACCGGGGTGGTGTCGATGGTGCTGCTGGCCGTCGGGGACCGGCGCGGCCCGCGGGTCTTCGAGCAGGTGTCCAGCGGTCTGCTGCTGATCATCGCGATCGGCTTCCTGGCCAGCCTGGTGGTGGATCCGCCGCCGGCGGCCGCGGTCGCCGGCGGGTTGCTGCCCCGGTTCGACGGCGCCGAGAGCCTGCTGCTGGCGACCGCGATCCTCGGCGCCACCGTGATGCCGCACGCGGTGTATCTGCACTCCGGCCTGGCCCGCGACCGGCACGGGCAGCCCGCGCCGGGTGCGCCGCGGCGGCGCCTGCTGCGGGTGACCCGCTGGGATGTGAGCCTGGCGATGCTGGTGGCCGGGGCGGTGAACCTGGCGATGCTGGTGGTGGCGGCCGCACACCTGTCCGGGCAGGACAGCACGGGTTCGATCGAGGGTGCGCACGCCGCCGTCCACGACGCGCTGGGGCCGACGATCGCGCTGTTCTTCGCGGTCGGTCTGCTGGCCTCCGGCCTGGCGTCGACGTCGGTCGGCGCCTACGCCGGCGCGATGATCATGCAGGGTCTGCTGCGGGTGTCGGTGCCGCTGCTGTGGCGGCGGGTGATCACCCTGATCCCGGCGTTGGCGATCCTGGCCGCCGGCCTGGATCCCAGCCGGGCGCTGGTCATCTCCCAGGTGGTGCTGTCGTTCGGGATCCCGTTCGCGCTGGTGCCGCTGATCCGGCTGACCAGTGACCGCGCCCTGATGGGCGACGACGTCAACCGGCGGGCCACCTCGGCCCTCGGCTGGGGTGTGACCGGGGTGATCAGCGCCCTCAACGGGGTGCTGATCTACCTGACCGTGACCGGCGGCTCCTAAACCGAGACGGTCTCGGCTTCCTTCGCGGCCCGCGCGGCCTTCTTCTCCTCGTAGATCTTGGCCTGCGCGTCGAGGAAGGCGAGGAAGTTGACGACCTCCTCGCGGGCCTTCTCCCCGTCGGGTCCGAAGTCGTCACGCTCAAGCACCCGCCAGTACCGCAGCACCGGGTGCAGCACGTCGTCGTGGTGGATTCGCAGGTCGTAGATGCCGGCCTTGGCGATGACCTTGGCCTTGTCGGCGAAGCCGGGCATGTTCATGCCGGGCATGTGGAAGCCGAGCACCTCGTCGCGGATCGCCTGCATGGCGGTGTCCGGGTCGATGTCGAGGGACGCCTCCATGAGGTTGCGGTAGAAGATCATGTGCAGGTTCTCGTCGAGGGCGATCCGTGCCAGCATCTGGTCGGCGAGCGGACAGCCGGAGGCCTTGCCGGTGTTGCGGTGCGACAGCCGGGTCGCCAGTTCCTGGAACGAGACGTAGGCCAGCGCCTGCAGCGGGGTCTTGTCACCGGAGTCGTAGCCGGCGATGGTGTGCTGCATCCGCAGGTGCTCCAACTCCACCGGGTCCACACCGCGGGTGACGACGAGGTAGTCACGCATGACGATGCTGTGGCGGCCCTCTTCGGCGGTCCACTGCCCCACCCAGCTGCCCCAGGCGCCGTCGCGCCCGAAGCGGGTCGCGATCTCGCGGTGGTACGACGGCAGGTTGTCCTCGGTGAGGAGGTTGACGATCAACGCGGCCTTGGCGACCGGGTCCAGTGGCGAGTCCTCGGGCTTCCAGTCCTCGCCACCGAGGAAGGCGAAGTCGCGCCCCTGGCTCCACGGCACGTAGTCGTGCGGGTGCCACGGCTTGGCCGCTTTGAGGTGGCGATTGAGGTTCTGCTCGACAATCGGCTCCAACTCGTGCAGCAGCGCAGCCTGGGCGTTCGTCATCTTCACTCCATTCCGGACCGGTGTTCGGTGCACCGATCGGATTCCGCTGTAGCTACCTGACGCATCGGTAACTTACGGTTCCGTAGGTTCGGTTTCACGGTAAGCGCGCTCCGGACCGGATGTCAATAGCGGTCAGCTAACCCGGCGGCCCAGCCGGCCGAGCGCCACCCGCACCGCGATGCCACCGACCCGGGCCAGCCCGACGAGCGTCTGCGGCGACAGCACCAGCAGCCCCCTGCTGGTCCGCGGCGGCCGAACCGACTGGTTCGCGAAGCGCTCCGAGATCCACTTGAGCACCACCGGCACCGACAGCGGGTGCAGCAGGAAGTGCTCGCTGAGCTGATCCCGCAGATAGGTCACCTGCGCGCCCATCTCCCGGTAGTTCGCCACCAGGGCGTCGATGTGGCGCACATCGATGATCTGATCGCCGGCCGCCTGTAACACCAGCAACGGCATCCCCGGGGCGGCGTGGCCGAGCCGGATCTCGTCGAACAACTCGACGACCGCCGGGGACGCGAGGATTTCATCAAGCGGCTCATCGAAATAGCGGTCTACCCGGTGCCGGAACAGCCGGGCCAGCGCACCGATCGTCGTCGCCGTCTGCATGCCGGCCAGCAACGACTTACCAGCCAGGTCGACGTGCGCCTGCACGACGCGGCGCAGGCCGGAATGTTCCCGGGTGAGCGCCGCCAGGCCCATCGCGGCGAGCCCCGCGAAGGCCGAGCCGTTGAGGTCGCGCAGCGCCTCGCCGGGATTGCCGACCGGTGAGCCGAGCACCGCACCAACGACGTTGAGCTCCGGTGCGTAGTCCGCCCACAGCTCGGCCGCCCAGGCCGAGGCGAGCCCGCCGCCGGAGTAACCCCACAGCGCGACCGGCGACTGCGCCGAGATGCCTGATGGCGCGAAGTTCGCGGCGGCCCGGATGCCGTCCAGCACGCAGTACCCCGGCTCCCGCGGCGCCACCCAGCTGCCGCGGGGTCCCTCGTGGTCGGGGACGATCACCGCCCAACCGTTGTCCAGGGCACACGCCATCAGCGGGAATTCCAGCGGCGGGAAGCCGCCCCAGACCTTCGCCTGCCGGCGCAGGACGTAGGACGGGAACGCCTCCGACGCCACGGCATCGATCGCGCACTGGTAGGACACCACCGGCCGGGGGCCGCGCGGCGCATCGCCGCCGGGCAGGATCACCGTGGTGAGCGTGGCCTGCGGTGCGCCGTGCATGTCGGTGGTGCGGTAGAGCAGCTGATAGGCGGTCACCGGTTGGTCGACGACGCCCAAAAACGCCAGCCGGACCTCGCGGGAGCGCAGCACCGTGCCCGGTGCGGTTGCGGCGTAACCGGCGGGCGGTTCGCAGAACGGATCGCAATCCGGGGGTAGTGGTCGCCCGAAGTCAATACTGTGATTAACATATACACAGCCTTGGCTTGCGACCTCATGTGCCTGAGTCATCTGGAGCAGTATGGGGTTTTCGCCGCGGTAAAACTTGTCTCAAAGCGACAACTTCACCGCGGGGACTTCAGGGTGCCCGTCCGACCCCGGCCCGCCGCCGCAGGTCCCGCGGGCTGACCCCACGCCAGCGGCGCACCGCGTGGCTCAACGCGGACTGACTGGCGAACCCGGCCATCACCGCAACCTGGCTCAGCGGCAGGTCGGTGGTCAGGATGTAGCGCAGAGCGTGGTCGCGGCGCACGTCGTCGAGAATCTCCTCGAACGTGGTGGACTCCTCGGCCAGCCGGCGCTGCAGGGTGCGCGGATGGACCGCGAAGAGCCGAGCGACGTTGTCGATCGTCGTCGCCGTCACGCCCACCTGCTCGGCCAGGGCACGCTGCACGTCGGTGGCCAGGCGCGTCTCCGGGTCGGTGTGCCGGCTGGCCAGGTAGTCGAGTGCGAGCTGCCTCAGCACGGCGTTGCCGGTGGCGAACTCCTCGTCGAGCACGCTGCGGTGCACCCGCACCATCGCCCGCGACGAGCCGAACCGCACGTCGGTGCCGAAGAAGTCCGTGTAGGTGCGCAGCGGCGCCACCGGCTGGTGCGGGAACTCCACCGACCGCAGCCCCAGCCGGTCGCCGACCAGGGCGACGGCCACCTGATACAGCAGGCCGATGCCCTGCTCGGCGCCCTGCGGACTGTAGGGCGACCGGGTCAGATCCTTCTGGTAGGTCAGTGCGACGACGTCGCGCCGGCCGTGCGGGTCGTCCTCGACCCCGACGCGCAGCGCCGGACTGTGCACGAACATGAACCGGGACGCGCAGTCGATCACCTCAGACACCGTCGACGACGCCTCGATGGCCAGCGCCAGCGGCCCCAGAATGCTCAGGTCCTGCACCCGGGCCAGCCGCAGCCCCAGATCCGGGCAGTCCAGGTCGCGGGCGGCGGCCTCCATCATCAGGTCGACGGCGGTGATCGGCAGCAGATCCTCACCGGACACCAGCGCCGAAACGGGGATGTCGAACCGGCGCGCGAACTGTTCGGGGTCGCCGCCGAGTTCGGCGACCAGTTGCGCGAAGCCGCGCACACCGGCGGCCCGGACCATCGCCTCCACAGCTTCGCATCGTAGGGGTCCGCGGCCGTCGGCGCGCCGATTCACCCGACGCCCTCCCGACGCAACAGCGCCACGCCGTAAGCTTGCTTACACCCCCGCAACCGAGTGGTTGTCGTCACACGGATACTGACCAAATACCGTGATTGCCAACACCTTTCGGTGTCAACACGCCGCCCGGTTGACTAGCGTCTCCGACCATGAAACTTCATGGACTGGTGATTGCAGCTGTTACGGCCATCGTTGGACTGTTCGCCTCGGCCTTCCTGATGCTCGAGGTCGTCTTCGGAATGGGCTGATCGGATACCCGCTTGACGGGTGTCAATCCTGACCCGACGATGATGTGAGACGCATCACTCATCGTCGGCGAAGGAGCCTTGATGACCACGATCAGCACGCCGCACTACCTGCTCGATCAGGCCAGGCGCCGGTTGACGCCGACGCTGAACAATCTCCCGGGTCTGGGGACGATCGAGAAGCGGCTGCTGACCGTGGACTTCAAGCAGAAGGTGCTGGCCGATCCGCCCCCGGGCAGCGGCCTCAAGCCGGTGGTCGGCGACGCGGGGTTGCCGATCATCGGCCACGCCATCGAGACGTTCCGCGAAGGGCCCGAGTACGCGCTGCATCTGTATCGGAAATACGGTCCGATGTACTTCGCCGACTCGCAGATCATGCCGTGCGTCGTCGCACTCGGCCCCGACGCCACCCAGGCCGTTTTCACCAACGCGGACAAGGACTTCAGCACCTCGGGCTGGGTGCAGGCGATCGGACCGTTCTTTCCGCGCGGCCTGATGCTGCTGGACTTCGACGAGCATCTGCACCACAAGCGCATCCTGCAGGGGGCGTTCACCCGCCCGCGGATCGCCGAGTACGTCAAGGACATGGATGCCGTGGCGACCGACGTCGTGGCGGACTGGCCGACCGACGACACAAGGTTCCTGTTCTATCCGGCGGTCAAGGAACTGACGCTGGACGTGGCATCGGTGGTGTTCATGGGGCAGGACCTGCGCGACGACCACCACCTGCTCGCCGAGGTGAACCACGCGTTCGAGCAGGCCATCCGCGCCGGCATGGCGATCGTGCGGGCACCGGTGCCGCCGTTTCGGTGGTGGCGCGGCCTGCAGGGCCGAAAGGTGCTGGAGCGCTACTTCTATCAGCGAGTCCGCGAACGCCGGCACGCCGAGGGCACCGACATGCTCACGGTGCTGTGCCACACCGCCGACGAGGACGGCAACACCTTCACCGACGCCGACATCGTCAACCACATGATCTTCTTGATGATGGCCGCCCACGACACCACCACGTCGGCGCTGAGCACGATGGTCTATCACCTGGCCGCCAACCCGGAGTGGCAGGAGCGGGCCCGCGACGAGTCGGCCCGCCTCGGCGACGGACCGCTGGACATCGAGGCGCTGGAGGGACTGACGACGCTGGACCTGGTGATGGACGAGTCGCTTCGGCTGGTCACCCCGCTGCACATGAACGTGCGGCAGGCGGTGCGCGACACCGACCTGCTCGGCTACTACATCCCGGCCGGCACCCTGGTGGTGACCTGGCCGAGCATGAACCATCGGCTGCCGGAGTTGTACACCGACCCGGAGCGGTTCGACCCGGACCGGTTCTGCGCGCCACGCTCGGAGCACAAGAAGCACCGCTACGCCTGGGCGCCGTTCGGCGGCGGTGCGCACAAGTGCATCGGGATGACCTACGCGCGCCTGGAGATCAAGACCGTGCTGCACCGGATGCTGCGCCGCTACCGGATGGAACTGTCGCACCCCGGTTACCGGGCGCACTGGGACTACGCCGGCATGCCGATCCCGGCGGACGGCATGCCGATCCTGTTGCGCCGCCTGTAGTCCCGGCCGTCAGCGGGCGTCGAGACCCACCAGGCCGGTCGAGATCTCCCACAGCCCGTCGATCAGCGTCTGGTCGTGAGCCTGTCGGTTCTCCGCGCCGTTCGCACGGTGCCGATCGAAGTACACGCCGTTGAGCGACGGGTCGGCGCCGCGCCGGGCCAGGTCGATCAGCGGGGCGGCCCCGCTCTCCGGGGAGATCAGCGCCAGCCGCCGCAGCGGGGTGCGGTAGATCAGGCCGGTGCTGCGCGACTCCCGGCCGAAGCTGGTGGCCACCGGGCCGGGATGCACTGCGGCGGCGACGATCCCGTCGGCCGACCAGCGCTGGGCGATGCCGCGGGCGAACAGGATGTTCATCAGTTTGCTCGACCCGTAGGCGAACTGCTGCAGCGCCCGGCGCCGCCGGTAGTCCAGATCCGTCAAGTCGATACGCCCGAACCGGTTCGCCACGCTCGACGTATTCAGCACCAGGGCCCCGCTGGCTGCGGCGAGCCGGTCATGGAGCAGGTTGGTGAGCAGGAACGGCGCCAGGTGGTTGATCTGGAAGTTCGGTTCATGCCCGTCGACGGTCGGGGTCCGCGGCGCGAACATGCCGCCGGCGTTATTGATCAGCACGTCGATCCGGTCGACGCGGCCGGCGATCTCCTTCGCCAGGGTGCGCACCTCGTCGAGTCGGGCGAAATCCGCCGTCAGCGCAACGCCGCCGGTGTCGGCAGCGACCGGTGCGAGCTTCTCCGGCGACCGGCCCACCACCAGGAGATCGACCGCGGGGCCGGCCAGTGCTCGCGCGGCCACCGCCCCGATGCCGTCGCTGGCGCCGGTGATCACGATCGTCGGTCGTGAACTCATGGGTGAATCTCCTCATCGTCGGGTTGAGATGGCCGGGTCGAGATGCCGTCGATCATGGTCGCGGCGGCGAAATCGACCATCGCCCGGAGCTCCACCGGGGCAACGTCTTTGCGGTCCGCACGCCAGCCGAGCGAAAGCACGCCCTCCAGCATCGCCCACAGTGCGGTGGCCGCCACCGGGGGCTCCAGCGTCGGATCGAAGGTGCCATCGGCCACGCCGGCGGCCAGGATCTCAGCGAGCCTGCCGACCTGCTCATCGATCTTGGCCGCGATGCTGGCCAGCGCGTCGGGCTCGTCAGGCGGGGTGTTGAGCAGTTCGAACTGGCGCGGACGTTCCCACGCGAAGGCGATGTAGGCACGTGCCACCCCGGCGAGACGCTGTCGCGGCGTACCGGGCGCGGCGAACGCCGGTTCCAGGTAGCGCCGGTTCTCGGCCACCGCCCGCTCGGCCACCGCGACCAGCACCTCCGGCCGCCGTCCGACGCGGTTGTACACGGTCTGGATCGCCACGTCGGCCCGCTCGGCCACCGCCTCCACCGTGACCGCACCCAGGCCGCCCGCTTCGAGCAGTTCCTCGGCCGCGTCGATGATCGCCTCCCGATTGGCCGCTGCTCGGCGCGCCGTCCGATCGGCGGTGAGATTCGGCTCGGGCACGCCGATTACTGTACTCGACTCCATGATTGGAGTACATTCCAAATATGGGATCGACTCAAATCATGTATTACCGCGAGCAGCAGGCATGGCGTGACCTGCAGGAATTTCTGCCCGAGCGGCTCCGGCTGACCGACACGACGGCACCGGCCGAGGAGTTCTGGGACTACCGCGGGCACCGGGTCCACCTGGACCGGTACGCCAACCCGGACGCACCCGCCAAGATCGTGTTGCACCACGGGGTCGGCACCAACGGCCGCCAGATGAGCCTGATCGTCGGCGGGCCACTGGCGCAGCGCGGATTCGAGACCATCGCGCTGGACAACCTCGGCTACGGGCTGACACGGGTGGCACCCGGCGCCGTACCGTCCTATGCCGACTGGGTCGATCTGGTGGTGGACTTCCTCGCCTACGAGCAGTCGCGGGACGACCGGCCGATCGCGCTGTACGGCTTGAGCGCCGGCGGGATGCTCACCTACCACGTCGCCGCCAAGGCACCCCGGGGAACCCTGCGCGGGATCGTCGGCATGACCTTCCTGGACCAGCGTCACCAGAACGTTCGCGACGACACCGCGCACGACAAGGTCATCTCGCGCGTCGGCGCGCCGGCGATGCGAGTGCTCGCCCGAACCCCCTTGGCGCGCATGCCGTTTCCGATGACGGTGGCATCGAAGATGTCCACGCTGGTGAACGACGCGGGGGCGTTGAAGGTGATGACGGCGGATCGGACCTCCGGTGGGAACTGGGTGTCGATCAAGTTCCTGGACAGCTACCTGAATTACGTCCCGGCGGTGGAGCCGGCGGACTTCGACGCCTGCCCGGTGCTGCTTACCCAGCCCGCCGAGGACCGCTGGTCGCCGCTGGAACTCAGCCAACCGGTGCTGTCGCCGATCACCCGGGTGCCGGTGACCACCGTCATGCTCACCAACGCCGGCCACTACCCCATCGAGGAACCCGGGTTGACGCAGATGCAGGACGCGATCGCGGAGTTCACCACCGGCGTGACCCGCACGGCCTAGCGGGCGGGCCCTCCCGGGTCGGGCGCGAGGCTGCCGTCCGGGGCGATGTGGGCGAAGATCTGCTGCAGCAGGGTCAGGATGTGCGGGTCGTCGACCGTGTAGAAGTGCCGGCGGCCCTCCCGTCGGGAACTGATCAGCCCCGCGAGTCGCAGCTTCGTCAGATGCTGGCTCATGGTGGCCACGCCCAGGCCGGTGCGTTGCGCCAGCGTCGTCACATCGCAGGTGTCGTTGGCGGCCAGCCACAGCACCCGCAACCGGGCGGGGCTGCTGAGCAGGCCGAACGTCGCCGCAGCGGAGACGACCTGCGGCTCGGTCGGCTCCCCGGGCGGGGCGGATTCAGTGGCGATTTCGGGTTGCCGTTCTTCTCGTTTTGTTGAGGCGGGACTCATTCTCGCGCACCGCTGACGGTGGGATTCGCACAACATAACAATTGCATAGTTGCGTAATCATCAAACTAACGACAGGATTGGGGCCGCACAACGCATCCGGCTCACCCGATTGGCGACTCCACCGTGATCCCCACCTCCCTGCCGCGCCGCGCGGCCGCCCTGCTCATCCAGGCCACCGTCGCGAGCGTCGACGCCGCGACCGGCGCCGCATCGTCGGCCGTTGGAACCGCCGGATCGGTGGTCTCGGCCAGTCTCGGCCTCGCCACCATCCCGATCCGCGAAGGCGCCAAGGTGCTCTCCGGCGAGGTTTCGGTGGCCACCCTGACCCGGCACACCTGGCACGGCGACGGCCGGATGTGGATCGAGGTCCGCGGCCTCGACGAGACCGGCGGGGAGGCCCGCGGCCGCGCCGTCGTCGACGCGCTGCGCGGTCGGCCCGGCGTCACCGCGGTGCGCCTGAACCGTCCGCTGGCTCGGGTGGTGGTCGAGATCAACGATGCGCAGACCACGCTGCACGACCTGTGCCAGGTCGTCGACGACGTCGAACGGCGGCACGCGCCGAGCACCGGTGCCGTCACGCCGCACCCGAGTGCCCGGCGCCTACCGGGCGACGGCCTGCTGCTGGTCAGTCGCGGCGTGATGATCGGCATGAACGCCGCCGGGCTGGCGATCACCGTCGCGGGCCGGCTGCTGCGGATCCCCGGTGCGCCGGTCGCCGTCGACGCGGCCGCGGCGCTGCTGACCTACCAGCCCAAGGTGCGCCAGGTGCTCGAAGACCGATTCGGCACCGCCGCCACCGACACCGTCATGCTGCTGGTGTCCATCGGGGCACGCATCGCGGTGCTGTCGCCGGTGACACTCTCGGTGGACCTCGCACTGCAGGGCATCAAGGCCACCGAGAGTCGCGCCGCCGCGCACGCCTGGGGCCGCTACGAACCCCTGCTGGCCCGGCACGCCGAGCAGGACGCCGTGCACCGGTCGGTGCGTCCGGCGCCGGTCGCGGTGAGTAAGGCCGAGCGGCACGGCAAGCGGATGGCGATGGTGCAACTGATCGGCACCGGGCTGGTCGGCGTCATCACCCGCAACGTCACGATGGCCTCGCAGACCGCGGTCGCGGCCGCACCGAAAGCCTTGCGCACCACCACCGAATCGTTCGCCGCGACGCTGGGCCACGGACTGGCCGAGCACCACGGGGTGCTCCCGCTGCGGCCGGGGAGCCTGCGCCGCCTCGACACGATCGACACCGTGCTGATCGACCCCCGCGTGCTCGTCGGCAACCCGCTGGCGTCGGCGATCATCGCCGAGGCGCGCACCGCCGATGTGCAGATCGCTGCCGTCGACACCGGCGACCTCGGCGAACTGCGGCCCGCGTTCGACCACCTGTCGCCGGTCGGCTCCGACGGGGTGGACGCCGCGCTGGCGGCCGCCGTACTGGACCTGCAGACCGCCGACCGCACGGTTGCGGTGCTGTCCTCAGCAGCTTTCCAGGCGCTCGCCGCCGCGGATGTGGCGCTGGGGGTCATGCCCGGCGACGACATCGCACCGCCGTGGGAGTCCGACCTGCTGCTGGAGGATCTGGTCGGCGCCTGGCAGGTGCTGCACGCCCTGCCCGCGGCCCGTGACGCCGCACAGCGCGGCATCACGATCTCCACCGGCGCGTCGACGCTGGCCGGGCTGCTGATCGTGCCCGGGGTGCGGGGTGGACGCCGGGCGAACCCGGTCGACCTGGGTGCCGCCGCCGGACTGCTGTCGGGCTACCTGTCGGCCCGGCGGATCGTGCGCGCCGCCGCACCGAAACCGGCGGTCGTGCAGGACTGGCACGCGCTGTCGGTCGACGACGTTCGTGCGGCACTGCCGGTTCCCGACGTGACGGCCCGCACCGTCGCCGTCGCACCGCCGGAGAACATGGTGTGGCAGTTCGCCAAAGCCGTGCGGGCGGAGCTCTCCGACCCGCTGATGCCGGTGCTCGCGCTGTGCTCCGCGGCCACCGCGATGCTCGGGTCACCGGTCGACGCGATGATGGTCTCCACCGTGCTGATCGGCAACTGCATGCTCGCCGCCGGGCAGCAGTTGCAGGCCGAGAACCGGCTGAATCGCCTGCTGGCCGCCCAGACCCCGCCGGCCCGCCTCGTCGACACCGTGGCCGACGACACCGCCGGCTACCGCGAGATCGTCGCCGATCAGCTGCTCCCCGGCGACCTCATCGAAATCCGCAGCAACGAGGTGGTCCCCGCCGACGCCCGGATCATCGAGGCCACCGACCTGGAGGTCGACGAGTCCTCCCTGACCGGCGAGTCGCTGTCGGTGGACAAGCAGACCGCCCCTGTGCTGCCCGGCGCCGAACTCGCCGAGCGCTACTGCATGCTCTACGCCGGCACCACGGTGGTGGCCGGCACCGCGGTCGCGGTGGTGACCGCCGTCGGCGCCGACACCCAGGTGCGCCGGGCCGCCGAACTGGCTGCGGGCACTCCGCCCGTCGTCGGGCTGCAGCACCAGCTCAGCACGCTGATGAGCCAGGCATTCCCGGCCAGCGCGATCGGCGGCGGCATGGTCGGTCTGCTCGGCATGCTGCGCGGCGGCGGCCTGAAGATGGCGCTGGGCAACGCGATCGCGGTGGCGGTGGCGGCGGTGCCCGAGGGGATGCCGCTGATGGCGACCCTGGCCCAGCACGCCTCGTCGCAGCGGCTGACCAAGACCGGTGCGCTGGTGCGGGTTCCGCGGTCGGTGGAGGCGCTCGGCCGGCTCGAGGTGGTGTGCTTCGACAAGACCGGCACGCTCAGCGAGAACCGGCTGCGGGTGACCCGGATCCAGCCGATGCCCGGGCAGTCCGACGACGATGTGTTGCGCTGCGCCGCGCACGCCGCCCCGGCCCCCGAAGGCGCCGCCCACGCCCACGCCACCGATCAGGCGATCCTCGAGGCCGCCGGACAGGCCGGTGTCGCGCATCCGGCTTCGGTCCCCGACGCGCACCTGCCGTTCCGCTCCGGCCGGGCATTCTCCGCATCGGTGTCGGGCACCCGGCTGACGATCAAGGGCGCACCGGAGGTGGTGCTGGCCGCGTGCGCCGGTGCCGACCCGGCGTTGGCCGACACCGTGGCCGACCTGGCCGCCGACGGACTGCGGGTGATCGCGGTGGCCCACCGGGACCTGAACGCCAAGCAGGCCAAGGCGATTCGGGACGACGCCGACGCCATCGGCGGCCTGTGCGCCGACGGGCTGTCGCTGGTCGGCTTCCTCGGGATCTCCGACACCCCGCGCCCCGAGGCGCCGCAGCTGCTGGCCGACCTGGCCGAGCGCGGCATCGGGATCCGGCTGATCACCGGCGACCACCCGGTGACCGCCACCGCGATCGCCGCGGAACTGGGCATGCCGGTGGCCGCCGAGCAGGTGATCACCGGTTCGCAGTGGAATGCGCTGTCCCGCACCGACCAGGAGGCCGCGGTGCATGAGCGGGTGATCTTCGCCCGGATGGCACCGGAGAACAAGGTGCAGATCGTGCAGACCCTGGAGCGCACCGGCACGGTCTGCGCGATGGTCGGCGACGGCGCCAACGACGCCGCCGCGATCCGCGCTGCCAGCGTCGGCCTCGGCGTCGTCGCCCGCGGCAGCGACTCCGCGCACGCCACCGCCGACATCGTCCTCACCGACGGCCGGATCGGTGCGCTGACCGACGCCGTCGACGAGGGCCGCCGGCTGTGGCGCGGCGTGCAACTGGCCGTGGAGGGCCTGCTTGGCGGGAACCTCGGTGAGGTGATGTTCGGCGTGATCGGCACCGCGATCGCCGGGACGTCGCCGCTGAACAACCGGCAGCTGCTGCTGCTGAACATGCTCACCGACGCGCTGCCGGCCACGTCGGTGGCGGTCAGCACCCCGGCCGGTGCGGTGCAGCGCGTCGGCCGCGGCCTGGACAGGGCGAAGCTGATGCGCGCGGTGGCGGTGCGCGGCGTCATCACCGGGACCGCCGCCACCGCCGCGTGGACGCTGGCCTCGATGACCGGGACCCCGCAGCGGGCTGCCACCGTCGCGCTGATCTCGCTGGTCAGCACCGAACTCGGGCAGAGCCTGATCGACTCGCACGCCCCGCTGGTGGTGCTCACCTCGGTTGGTTCGTTCGTGGCATTCGCAGCGATGGTCGGGCTCCCGGGGATCAGTCAGCTGCTCGGCTGCACCCCGGTCGGCCCGATCGGCTGGGGCATCGGGGTCGGATCGGCGGCCGCGGCGGTGGCGGCGGTGGCCGTCGCGCCGCGGCTGCTGCCGGCGGGCTGGCAGCAGCCGGAGACCGCGCCGGTTGCCGTCACGCCGGTCGTCGAACCCCGGGCGGCGGTCAGCGCCGGCGCCGTGGCCTGACGAGTCGTCCGCACTGTCCGGCAAGGCGACTCGGGAACTGCGTTCAGTGGTAGACCTCGCCACGTTTGGCGACACGAAAGACCTCGACCAGCACCTTCCGGTCTTCGATCGTGTACAGCACGCGACAGCCGCGAACTCGAATGCGGTAGCCGTCGCGGCCAGTGAGCGATTCGCAGCCGGGCGGGCGCGGGTCGGTGCGGAGTGCGGCGATCGCGGTGACGAGCTGCTTGTGCAGCTTCGGATCGCTGCGGGCGATGCGGCCCAGGGCTTTGTCCGCCTCACGGGTCAACTCAACGCGGTACGCCACCGCGAAACGGTAACATCAACTGCACACTTCGATCGATTCAGACAAATCAAACATTTTGTACAATTCTTCAAGAATGGTGATACCGTCCACGTTATGAACTCAGTCACCGCTTCTCGCCACCCCGAGGTCGCCCTCGCTGAGTTGCGCGCCAGCATCGGCGACATCATCAACCGTGCCGCCTACGCCGGTGAGCGGGTTGTGGTCACCCGCAACGGCAAACCCGCTGCGGCACTGATTTCGGCCGAAGAACTGGCCTACTTCGAGGAATTGGAAAACGCGGCCGACGCAGCCGCGCTCGACGCTGCCCGCGCCACCGACGATGACGCCCGCATCAGCATCGAGGAACACGCAGGAGCACACGACATCGGCCTCTGACCGTTCACAGTTACCCGGTCCGGAGGCCCGACCCGTCGGCGACCAACAGCGCCTGCGGCGCTTCAGCTTTCATCCGGGCCCGCAGCCACGCCAGCTGACCGGTCGTCTGCTGGTTGCAGCGCGCAACGACCGCCATCAGCTCCCGGTCGCGAGCGGCCTGGGCGGCCTGACCGACCAGCGTCCAGGTGATGTCGAGGAAGCTGGCGAGCTGGTAGACGTCCTGCAGATCCCGCAACAGCCCGATCGGCCCGCTGCGAGGGCAGTCCAGGCCGGCCGGCCGCAAGTGATCGGGTGCGGGTTCAGCGACGTCGGCGTAGCGCTCGGCGACCGATGTCAGTGCGCCGCAGTGGTTTTCGCACTGACCGGCGAACCCCAGGCATGCGTAGTGGACGTCGAAGTCCAGCCGGTGTCCCTCGGCGACCAGCCGGTAGGACGCGGCCAGGCTCTGCCCGGTGTCGTCGAGCAGCCGCAGGTACGTGGTCAGGTGCATGTTCACGACCGTCCTTCGCCATTTGCGGGGGCCGACGCGGTGTTGGTGGGCGCCGGGGCCGGTCCGTCTCCGGCGCGGACCCGTTCCAGGGCGACGGCGGCGACCTTGAACTCGGGCTGGCGGGAGATCGGGTCCCAGGCGTTCAGCGTGAGCTCGTTGATCGGGTCGTCCCCGTAGTGCCAGGGGCCGAACACCACGCCCTCCCGCACGTGCGAGATCCGGGCCGGCGCTTCCAGGCTTCCCCGGCGCGACGTCACGCGCACGATGTCGCCCTCGGCGACGCCGTACTGCTTCGCGTCCTGACGGGACACCTCCAGCCACATGCTCGGCGCCGCCTGCTGCAGCTGCGGCGCGCGGGCGGTCTTGGTGCGGGTGTGCCAGTGATAGACGGTGCGGCCGGTCGTCAGTCGCAGCGGGTAGTGATCGTCGGGCAGTTCGTAGGCGGGCTCGTAGGCCGCCGCCTTGAGGATGGCCCGGCCGGCGGGATCGGTAGCGCGGTACTGCGTCTCGGTCACCGGCGCCCCGGTCGCAAGGTCGTGACCGTAGGACTGGCAGTACTGCGCGTCGGTGGGAAACACCCCGTCGGCGTAGAGCCGTTCGGTGCCCGCGGGAACCGCGGTGTTGCACGGCCATTGGATTCCGCCGTGCTCGTGCAGCAGTTCGTAGCTGAGCCCGGTGTAGTCCACCGGGCGGCCCGCACTGCAGCGCTGCCACGCCTCGAACGCCTCGGCCGGGGTGTTCCACGGCGGCAGCGGCCCACCGTCCTTATCGGTCAGCCCCAGTCTCCGGGCGTAGTCGATCCAGATCGCCAGGTCCGATCGGGCCTGCCCCGGCGGTTGCACGGCCTGTTCGGACAGGTGCACGGTGCGGTCCACGTTGGTGTGGGTGCCGGTCTTCTCGGCCCACAGCGCGGTCGGCAGCACGACGTCGGCGAGTTCGGTGGTCTCGGTGCGGTAGCCGTCGGAGACCACGACGAAACACTGGTCGCCGGAGAGGATTCGGCGCACCCGGGCCAGATCCGGCATCGAGACGCCCGGGTTGGTCCCGGCGATCCACAGGAAGCCGATCGAACCCTGTTCGGCGTACCGGAACATCGTCATCGCATCCGTCGGTGGCGCCCAGTGCGGGATCGCGAGCGGGTCGACGTTCCACAATGCGGCAAGCTCGGCCACATGCTCCGGATTGGCCCAGTTGCGAAACCCGGGAAGCGCTGGGCCGCATCCGCATTCACGGTTGTTCTGCGCGGTGGGCTGGCCGTTCATCTGCAGCACGCCGGCGCCGGGGCGGCCGATCATGCCGCGCAGCAGGTGCATATTGTTCACCTGGCAGGACGCCGCGGTCGCCTGATGGGATTGGTAGAAGCCCATCGACACCGTCGACACCACCCGTTTGCTGGTGCCGAAGATCTCCGCGGCCCGGCGGATGTCGTCGGCGGGGACGTCGCAGATCTCCGCGGCCCACTCCGGGGTGGTGTCGCGGGTCAGTTCCTCCAGCGCGTCGATGCCGACGGTGTGCGCGGCGACGTAGTCTTCGTCGACGAACCCGTTCGCGATCAGTTCGTGCACCAGGGCGTTCATCAACGCGAGGTTCGTGCCGTTGCGCAGCGGCAGGTGCACGGTGGCGCGTTCGGCGACCTTGGTGCGCCGGGGGTCGACGCAGACCAGCCGGGGCGGGTCGGCGCCGTCGAGTCGGTCGAGCATCCGCGCCCACAGCACGGTCTGCGTTTCGGCGACGTTGTGGCCGTATAGAAAGATCGCGTCGCAGGAGTCGATGTCGGTGTAGGAACCGGGTTGGCCGTCGCAGCCGAAGGTCTCCTGGAACGCCGCGGCCGCCGTCGAGGTGCACCAGCGGGTGTTGCCGTCCATGTGCGGGGTGCCGATCCCGCCCTTGCCGATCATCGCCAGCGTGTAGTACTCCTCGGACATCAGCTGCCCGGAGGTGAAGAAGCCGTGCGACAGTGGGCCTTTGGTGTCGAGCAGCGTTCGGGAGCGCTGCACCACCGCAGTCATCGCGGTCTCCCAGTCGGTCTCGACGAGTTGCCCGTTGCGGCGGATCAGCGGTGTGGTGAGCCGGTCACGCTGCTGCCCCTGCCAGCCGTACAGTCCCTTCGGGCCGAGCCGGCCGTGGTTGACCCGGTCCTCGGGTCGACCCCGCACCCCGACGATGCGGCCGTCCCGGACCGCGATCTCCACCCCGCAACCGTTGGAGCACAGCAGACACGCGCTGCGCACCCAGCGGTCGACGTCGGCGGCGGTCAGGCCGTCGGCCAGGTACTGGTCGACGCGGGCCGGCCACTGGGTCCCCGACGCGTGCGGGGTTCGAGTGCCCCAGATGTCGGCGATGCGGTCGGCGTGCTGCGCGTGTGAGGACTTCTCGGTCATCCGCTCACTTCCCCGTTCGGCGGTGTCATCGACAGAATATGAGCATCCCCCGGCGAGGCTGCCCTGTCGGGCGTACGCGAATTTCCCCCCGAATCCCCAGGTGGAGTCCTCAGATTCCCGAGCCGGGGTTGAGGATGCCGAGTGGGTCCAGCGCGTTCTTGATGCGTTCGTTGAGT